>JAVERV010000016.1:0-62780 GCA_034006945.1 Desulfobacterium sp.
CTCAAGGGCTTTGGCAACTGGTTCATGGTCCAGTACCACGAGGAGATGTTCCACGCCATGAAAATTTATGAATATCTCTCAAGCCAGGGCACCCCGGTGGTTCTAAAGGCAATTGCCGAACCACCGGCCGTTTTTGAATCCCCCCTTGATATGTTCACAAAGACCCTGGCCCATGAGCAGTTCATCACCCGCTCCATCAACGATCTCATGGAGCTTGCCATCGCAGAAAAGGACCATGCCACCCAGATATTCCTCCAGTGGTATGTCCTCGAGCAGGTAGAAGAAGAGGAAAACGACAACGATATCATTGCCCAGCTAAAGCTCATAAAGGATGACCCAAGGGGGCTCATGATGCTCGACCGAGAGCTTGCCGCCCGCATCACAGCGGTTCCGGTTGATTTCAGCAAGGGTGTAAGCGCCGAATAGTTCCACCGTTTTTTTTATATGAAACAGCTTTTAGCTGTTAGCCATTAGCTTTTAGCTAACAGCTAACGGCTAACGGCTATCGTGTTTCATTCTTCGTTGTGTCCGCCAGGACATGGGGGTTATGGCAGATATCCAGTGACACTGGGAAATCTTGACCGGTCGGTGTGGGGGTAAAACTTGGCGCCTGAGAAGATGTTCATGAACTCCTGGTTCACGTTGAGCTCAACATAGGTCAGCCGTTGCCGTATGATCTCGATCTCGTCCAGGAGATCGGGATTGTTCATGAGTAAAGCCGCCCCTTCAAGGGACGAATTTCCAAGGACCTTGAAGCGATCCATGGGAATATCCGGCAGCATGCCGATGGAGATGGCCGATCCTGGATCGATGAAGGAACCAAAGGTGCCTGCCACGTAAAAATGGTCAAGATCTCCAAAGCTCATTCCAGCCGTATGCTCAACCATGATCTGGAGGATCGAGTACATGGCGGCCTTGGAACTTGTCAAAGAGTTTAGATCCACCTGGCTTAGGGTTATGGGAGACCCGGTTCCCGACTCTTCTGCCGGAACCAGCACAAAAGTATCCATGCCCCCCTCCTGGACGAGGCGGTCTGCACATCGTTCCCGGGCGAATTTTCCCCGGATATCCATCATCCCGGACGAGAAAAGCCCGGCCGCAAGATCGATCATGGCCGATCCGCAAATGCCGACGGCAGGCTCATCACCAATGGTGTGAACCTTGATCCCACAGGATACAGGGTCGATTGCAACCCGGTCTATCACGCCAGGAGCTGCCATCATGCCCATCTTGCTCATTCCCCCCTCAAGGGCCGGACCTGCGGCCCCTGCACAGGCAATGAGCCACTCCTTTGTTCCAAGGACCACCTCGGCATTGGTTCCCACATCCACCAGGATGCTGGGGTTTTCCTTCTTATGAATGCCTGAAAAGAGAATCCCAGCAACGAGATCACCGCCGAAATAGCTGCCGATGTTGGGAAACACAAAGACCCTTGCCCCGGGGTTGATGCAAAGGCCGAGATACCGGGCGTCAAGGGTGCCGGGAACGTTTACCGCCGGGATATAAGGTTCCCGGATAATATTTGAGGGGTCAACGCCCATAAAAAAATGGGAGATGGCCGTATTCCCCGCACAGACCATGGAGTAAACAGATTCAACCCCGCACCCTGCCCCTTCACAGAGCGTCCGTACACTATGGTTGATCGAATGGATGAGCACAGATTTTAACTCTTCAAGCCCCCCGGGCCTGCCCGCATGGTGAATCCTGGCAAGAACGTCCGGGGCGATGCGGATCTGGGGGTTGTCAAATCCTTGTTCCCCGAGGGTCCGGCCGGTTTCAAGATCCATCAACCTTGCCACAAGGCGGGTGGTGCCCATGTCAAGGGCAATGCCCCAGACAGCCTCTTCTGCATCTGGGTCCTGAACCCCTGTAATATTCCACCCGGAAGATTCCTTGGACAAAATCAGCTTGATCCTGTGATTACACCGCCTCAAAAGGGCGGGCAGGGCTTTCATAGCCTCAAGGGATATTGCAACCCGGTCTGTTTCAAGCTCTTCTTTTGACACCCCGATCAGGCGCTCCACATCCCCAATATTGTTGCCAAGGCGGGGTAGAGGCACCGTGACAATCCTGACACAACCCTGTCCCTTGTTCATCTCTTTACCTTCCTGAGAAGCTCAAGCCTTTTCTTCAGCCTTGGGAAAGCCCCGAGATCCGTGTGGGGAAGAAAGAGCGCCCCCATGTAATGACCCATGTAGGATGGGGTCTCGGCAAGCTCAAAGTTGGTCATCATCCTCACCACGTCAGCCACATCCCTTCTCAGCCTGTTGGTAAACGAACTCATCTTGGCGCCCAAAAGGGAGCTGTTGCCAAGATAGGTGACACGGCTTGGATCGATCTCGGGTAACAGCCCTATGGTCATGGCCTTTTCAAGGTCAACGTAGGATCCGAATCCACCTGCAAGGATAATCTGCTCAATGTCCCCCATGGTCAGCCCCACCTCCTCCAAAAGAGTCTGGGCGCCCGAATACATGGCACCCTTGGCCCGGATGAGGTTGTCGATGTCAGGTTCTGTGATGGCAATATCCCTGTCTATCTGGGTGGCATCCTGCCAGGCGATCACATACTCCCACACCCCGTTGTGCTCCCTAATTCTGTCGATGCCAAGGTTCTGGTTGAACTTTCCGCCATTGTCGATCACCCCTGCCTCAAAGAGCCTTGCCACAATTGTTATCAAACCCGACCCGCAGATTCCCTTGGGTCTGACATTTCCTATGGTCATGACCATGGGTTCAAAGGTTGTGAAATCGATGGAAAAATCCTCAATGGCCCCCTTTCCAGCCCTCATTCCAAAGACGACACCACCACCCTCAAAGGCTGGACCGGCAGAGCAGGCAGTGCAGGCCATCCAGTCTTTATTGCCGACGACAATCTCGGCATTGGTTCCGATATCCATGAACAGCGTCAACTTTTCCGTTCGGTACATGCCTGACCCCATGACACCGGCTACAATATCTCCGCCCACATAGGATGAAACCCCGGGGTAAACAAGGGCAATGGCGTGATCTGCAAGGTCAATGCCGATGTCCGAGGCGGCAAACGGCGGATAAAAGTTTGAAGCAGGCACATAGGGTGCCAATCTGATGTGCCGGGGGTTTATGCCGATCATGAGCTGGGTCATGGTGGCGTTGCCGGCAAGGGTTATGGTGGTGATCTCATGCTTTTGAATTTTTGCCCTTTTAATGATCTTGGAGAGCACCTTGTTGATGGTTTCCATAACCTTCTTCTGCAAAACGGCCAGGTTGTTGTTTTTTTCCGAAAAAACGATTCGGGCGATCACATCCTCACCATAGCTTATCTGGCCGTTGAACTCACCGTAACTTGCAAGCACCTCACCCGAATTTAAATCCAGAACCTCCCCGTAAATGGTGGTGGTGCCGATATCCATGGCAACGGCAAAATCACGTCCTGTTGTATCGCCGGGCTCGATGCGGACAATCTGGTTTTTTCCATCCTCTCGAACCGGTCTTACAATTGTTGCAGTGACCTTGAAATCTGCCCTGCGCAAAATATCCGGAACCGTTCGCATCACGCTTAGATCCATGGCAAGGCGATGCTCGCCGTGCTCGATCTTGAGATGGTAGAAAAGTCTTGAGACATCGGAGATATTATCCTGGGCCGTGGGTTTTGGAAGCTCAATGTATTTTTTTTCGACCGGAGGAATAAAAAGACCCTGTTCTTTGAGCGTGTTAAGATCAAAGGTTTTGATCCTGGCCGTGTGCCTGGGCGCTGCCTGGAGGTTTAATACTGATGAATCCACATCCGACTCCACGGGAATTCTGACAACGAGATCGGACCGGACCTTTGTAAGACAGGCAAGCCTGTATCCATTGGCAATGTCCTCCGGGGAAAGCCTCTCTGAAACGCCATTGTCCACCTCTCCCTGTTCGATGATGACCCTGCATTTTCCGCACACACCCTCACCGCCGCAGGATGCGTTCACATGGACACCAGCCTCCATTGCGGCTCGGATAAGATTTGCACCGTCATCCACCTTAATCTCTCTGCCATGGGGCAGAAAGGTAATCTTATGTCTTGTCATCAGATCTCCTCCTCAAACTAAAATTTGCATTCGTGATTTTTAGATCTGAATTATCACTTACCAGCGATCCTTGCAACTTTTACTCGATTATTTAATCTGCAATCCTTAGTTTTTTTGACCTGTTTTTCGGGATAAGGGAGTCGGTTATCCACAGGGGCACCCGCAAGGAGAGCCCCGACATGGTCGCCCCCGTAGATGTGGTTTTGCATGGTTATAAACTGGTTCAATTTAAGAATTCTTAAAATTTCATTGACCAAAAACTTTTTTTTCGGTTTAAGTGAACTATAACTCATTTATAATTCATATGGAACAGATTCCATTGGATGCTGGTTCCATTTCGACCGTTGCGACATCTGCCTTTATATCTTTATATAAACCCACATGTCATAGCGGACACAACGAAGTATGAAACTTGAATTAGGAGTGAACTTTGTTTCTTGTCTCTTGTTTCAAGTTTCTTGTAAAATGGAGGAAGGGTAATGGAAAAAATTGATATACCGAGGCTGATAGACATTGTGGGAGAAGAAAACCTGAAGAGTAATCCGGCGGATCTCTACGTTTACGGTTCTGACTCCTCGGTTCATTCTGCCAGGCCCTGGGTGGTTGTACGACCCAGGAACACTGGTGAAGTTCAAAAAATAATGGCCTACGCAAACCAGGAACGAATCCCCGTGGTAACAAGGGGGGCCGGATCTGGGATGTGCGGCCAGACAGTGCCCATCCACGGCGGCATCACCCTTGACATGAAACGGATGAACCAGATACTTGAGATCAATCCTTCGGACGTATTCTGCAGGGTTGAGCCTGGCGTTGTTGACGACGATCTCAACCAGGCGCTGAAACCCTATGGGTTATTCTACCCCCCAACACCTGCCTCCAGCAGAATCGCCACCATCGGCGGTGAAATCGGCAACAACGCAAGCGGGGTGCGCTCGGTGAAATATGGAGCCACAAGGGACAGCGTACTTGGCATGAAGGTGGTGCTGGCCGATGGAGCGCTTGTGACCCTTGGCGCAAGAACAAGGGTTGAGGCAACCGGGTATCAACTCCACAAGCTCATCGTGGGGTCAGAGGGCACCCTCGGGGTAGTTGTGGAGGCCACCTTGAGCTTTGTACCCATTCCAAAGTTCCGCTGCCTTGGCATGGCCAACTTTGACCGTCTTGAAGATGCAGGGGCCGCCATTGCAGGAATCATGGGGGGTGGAATCGCACCATCCATGCTGGAACTCGTGGACAACGTGGCAATAAAGGCCGTGAACAAGACCATGGACTTAGGCCTTCCCGATGTTGCGGCGGTTCTCCTCTACGAGGCAGACGGAATGGTCAAGGAGGCCGTGGACTACGAGATCAACGCCATGAAGGAAGTCTGCCGAAAGAACAACGGCACGGGCCTTGTCAGCAGCTATAATGCAGATGAACGGGCCAAGATCTTCATGGGAAGGAAAAAACTCTTCCCGGCCCTGTCTAAGTTCAGCGACGTACTGTCCAGCACCTCCCTTGCCGACGACATGGCCGTTCCCTACTCCAAGATGGCTGAAACCGCCAAAAAAATACACGAAATTGCGGCCAGAAACAACATCATCATGACGGCCTACGGCCATTGCGGTTCAGGATGCATGCACACCAAGATACTGATGGAACCGACCCGAAGCGACCAGTGGGATTCGGCAAGAAGGGCCGTGGCTGAGATTTACGAGTATGTCCGATCGGTAAAGGGCACCACCTCGGCCGAGCACGGCATCGGCATTTCAAAGGCAGCAGCATTTAAGGCGGAAAAGGCCGACAGCCTGGATCTGATGACACGGGTCAAAAAGGCCTTTGATCCCAACAACATCCTCAATCCCGGCAAGCTCATGGACGCCCCCGAGGATTGGGTGACCGCCACAGATCTTCGATACATGGTTGCCTGAAATTGACCTTGAACAAAAACGGAGTCACACAAATGGAAACACGACCCTTTGAACCAAAAAACCTTGAAAAATGGAAGACCAGCCTGGACAAATGTATCCGCTGCGGATACTGCTATGAGCACTGCCCCATATTTAAACACACCCGGTGGGAATCGGACGCCCCCCGGGCCAAGCTGATCATGCTCTACGGCTTACTTGCCGGAAAACTTCAACCCTCGACCTATCTTGCAGACAGGATCGCCTCCTGCTTCTACTGCGGACGCTGCGTTGCAGCCTGTTCCAGCGGAGTGCTCCTGACCGATATATTCACCGACGCCAAACGAGACTTCCAGGGCACCGAGTTTGAGGCTTTAGGAACCACAACTGTTACCAACACCGATTGCGTGGCTTGTCTTGCCTGCGTAAGGGCCTGCCCCCACGAGGCAAGGCTGTTCGTCAGCGGCAAGATCGTCACAGACACGGTTAAATGCCAGAGCTGCGGCATCTGTGTGGACGTATGTCCTAACAAGGCCGTCTCCACAAGTCTCAGCTACGGCACCAACCGTCCGGCACTGAACCTTGAAATAGGTCAATTCCTTGAAAAGGAAAACTCAAAGGCCATTGTATTTGGCTGCAACTGGTCCTACTATCCTGATTTTCAAGCATCCTTCATGGAGCCAGATGAGCCCCCTGAGTACAAAATTCTCATCAACATGTGCGGTGGGCGGCTCGAAAAACCCCTGCTCCTTGAACCGCTTCTCAACAACGCCTGGGGTGTGCTTGTGGTCTGCTGCCCGGACGGAGAGTGTGAGCACGACGGCAATGTCAAGGCAAAATCCCATGTAAAGGCTTTGAGGGAGCTGCTTGGAGAGATGGATATCGATCCAGAACGCCTCCAGCTTGTGCAGATAAAGCACGGGGACAAGGTCGGGTTTCAGACGGCCATCGACACCTTCATGGAAAAACTGAACACTCTTGGCCCAATAGAAAAATGATGGTACAGGGGGGCAAGAGTGTCATTCCGCCCTCTAAAATCGAGACTCGCACTATGATGTTTCGACGCAAGTTTCATAAACCGGCATGTCCTGGCGGACACAACGAACGAAAAAACACGATAGCAGTAGGCAGGCGGGGACGGGTGTTGCCCTGAACGGGTTAAATGGCAACGGTGGACACGAGGTCCAAGGAGTTGCCATTTCCCTCGGAGCAGGCCACGGACGGCCTGCGAGAATGAGAGAAGGGTAACACCCGTTCCCGCCTGCCGGTTAGAAGCAAGTTTCATATAAACCGGCACGGCCGGAGCGAGAGATGGCATCCGGCCACAACGAACATTGAAACGCCGCCAATACCAACGTTTCGGTGGGAGTTTCATATAAAAAAAAAAGAGAAGGAAATAATCATGCAGATAAAGGTACCCTACGGACGGGATAGACAAGAGACGGCGGTGATCAGCGATGATCTTGACATAAGCTTTTTAGAGGCCAACGATGTGGAGATCACACCCTTTGAGACCCAGATGGAAGAGGCCCTGGGCAACCCGGTTAACAGCCCCGACCTGACCGCTTTCCTTGCCGGTGCAAGGGATGTTCTCGTCATCGTCAACGACGCCACAAGGCCCACCCCCACCCGCCAGATTTTAGACCAGATCATTGACAGACTCAAAGGGGTGCAGGTTAAATACATCATAGCTACAGGTGCCCACAGGGGACCGAGCCATGAGGAGTTTATACAGATCTTCGGCGATCACTACGAACGGATCAAGGACGACGTCATCGTCCACGACGCCAAAAAATCTGAGGAGATGGTCTTCCTGGGCAAGAGCAGCAACGGCACCGAGATGTATGTACACCATGCCGGTGTTGACGCCCACAAGATCATCATTCTAGGATCGGTGGAACCCCACTACTTTGCGGGCTATACAGGTGGAAGAAAGTCTTTCCTGCCTGGGATAGCAGGGTTCAATACCATCGAGCAGAACCACAAGTTAGCTCTACTACCCGAAGCAAAGGCACTGGCCCTTGAGGGCAACCCAGTGCACGAGGATATGGTTGACGCCCTTTCGGTTGTGAAAAAAGAGATATTTGCCATCATGACGGTTCTGGACAAGGATCACAAGGTCTACGCAGTTACGGCAGGCAATATCCACGATTCGTTCATGGAGGCAACGGTTGCGGCCAACGAGGTATTTGCAGCGCCCATCAAGGAAAAGGCCGACATTGTCGTATCTATAGTCAAGTTCCCCCAGGACATAGACCTCTACCAGGCCCAGAAGGGAATCGACAACGCAAAGTTAGCACTCAAGGAAAAAGGCATCATGATTCTTGTGGCCAAGTGCCGCTGCGGCATCGGCGGCAAAGCCTTTGCCGATCTTCTTGGAAGCTGCGATACCCCAAAGGCGGTGCTTGAAACAATTGAAAAGGGATACAAGCTCGGATATCACAAGGCCGCTAAAATGGCCGAAATCGGTATCTGGGCCGAGATGTGGGCCGTGACAGACGTGGAGCCCCAGGTAATTGAAAAACTCTTCATAAGGCCCTTTCCCTCACTCCAGGAGGCCCTTGACCGGGCCATCGAACAGAAGGGAGATTCGGCAAAGATCCTGTTCCTCATGGATGGAGGCCTTACCGTGCCCCTGTATCAGGAAACTTGAAACTGGAAACAAGAAGGGGGGACAGATTTTAATCTGTTCCCCCTTTTTCTTATTTTAAACAAGGGTACCCGCAAGGGGAGCCTCTAGGTGGGTGCCCCCGTGGATGTGGTTCTAATCTGCCCTTGATTATTTACAGCTTTTCAATAAACTTCTGAACCTTTACGCTGAACTCTTCGGCCATGTTTGAAGCGATGGTCGTAAAGATGAGGCGGTCCTTGTTCAGGCCCATGGCCTCAAGGCGGCGCTGCACCTCGGCCACCCGCCAGCCTGCAAAGGTATTTCCCCTTTCAGCCTTGCAGTTTCCCTCGTGGCAGGCTGCGACCATGACGCCGTCGGCACCCTCCACAAAGGCCCTCATGATAAACTCCACGTCAACCTTGCCGGCGCAGGGGACCTGAATCATCCTGAAGCCCTCTGGAAGATCGGCTCCAAGGGCCTTTACAGCCTGCCCAGCCTCAAAGGCGGAATTCTCGCAGCAAAAGGCTACAACCGAAGGGGTTGGGGCCTTTTGAGCAGAGGCTACGGCCTCGTCGATATCGGCCTTTAAAGAGGCGTCGGTAAACTCGCCGATCTGGATGGCGTCCATGGGACATTCACTGGCGCAGATGCCGCAACCCTGGCAGGCAACCGGGGAGATGACAGCAACCCCGTTCTCCCAGAAAATGGCACCGTGGGGACAGCAGCGGTAGCAGGTGAGACAGATGACGCATTTACTGTCATCAACCACTGCCCTCTCCTTTGCAACGGTTACCACCCCTTCGCCCAAAAGATCCTCCACCCTCAGCACAACGTTGGCACCGTCCACGGGCTGGGAGGCCACAAAAATCCCCTCCCGGTTGGAACGAACCGGAAAACGGTGGACGTTGTTGCTCGGCAATAACCCTTCAAGGTCCGTGTCGATGCGGAGGGTAGCTGCAAGGTCAAGATTTTTCTGACCCACTACCATCTTTTCCTCCACAACGATATAGTCTGGTTCAAGCACCAGATCCCCCCGGACAACCGGATCATTGATGGTGATATTCAGGGTTTCACCCTGGTCAATCACCGGTTTTTCAAGGGGTTTGAAGCAGACCACCCCCTGGTGACGGCCCTGGGTAAAGAGCCGCTCAAGTCCCGGACCTCCCACCTTGACGTTGTTGGCATAGATATAGGCGCTGGAAGCCCCGAGATTCTGGACAGCAAGGGCCGCCTCAAGAACCCGTCGGGTTGCGGCAGGATCTCCCTCCTGGCCGAAACCTGACAAAAAGGCCACAACCTTTCCATCACCCTTTTTCAAATCTTCGGTAAATGCGGGATCCTTAAGCTTAGCCTCCATCTGGGTCATGGTGACCACCCTGTCGTCCAGGGTTAGATCATAGGCCAGGTTCAAAGGCTCAAGCCCGTAGGTGGGGGCAACTACAATGGCCCCAAAGGTCCGTTCAACAAACTTATCGCCCGTGGCAAGGCAGATGCGATAATCGCCTGCAACTCCTGCAAGTTTTTCCACCCTGGTGCCAGACATAATCTCTACACCGCTGGCGGGGATCTTTTCGTCTGACCCTCCATGGGCAAGCACAACGTTATAGCCTCTATCCGCAAGGACTGCGGCAGCCTGAACACCCGGTGCTCCGCACCCTACAACAAGAACATCCCTGTTCATGGTCACATCTATCATGGTTGTTTTTTCCGCTATCATTTGGCACCCCCAAGGTATTTTACGGCGTCAAAGGCAGCTTTACCCGCTTTTGCCATGCTGGCGGCTATGGTTCCGGGTCCTGAGGCCGTTCCAGCCACAAAGATTCCGTTGCCAACGCTCTCGTCAAGGAATCCATCCACCGTCATGGGCACGTCAAAAATCTCTGAGATAATTTTGGTGTCGGCTCCAGGCATGATCCCAATGGAGAGGACCACAAGGTCAAACTCTTCAAAGGTCGGAGTTCCCTGGTCTTCGGCCATGTGACGAAGTTTGAGGCAATCATTTTCAACTGGATAGATGTCAACGGGGATGGTCCTTACAAAACGGACATTTTCCTTGATTTTGGCATAGAAAACTGGAAATTCCTTGCCCACATTCTGAACATCGATATAAAAAACTGAAACCTCGGCCTCGGGGTCCTGGTGGCGGATGGTTCCTGCCATGCGAAGGGCGTAGGCACAGCAAACCTCAGAACACCAGAGATGTCCTAAACGCTCATCCCTTGATCCAACGCACTGGATAAAGGCGACCCTTTTGGGTGACTTTCCATCGGAAGGCCTTACGATTCCGGCATTTTCCCGTTCGATGTGCTCGAACTCAAGGCCCGTGATCACATTTTCCCATTTACCATACCCGTAGGTGCTCTTGAGGGAGGCATCAAAGGGGGAGAAGCCCGTTGCAAGGATAACGGCGTCAACGTCAAGCTCACACTCGCTGCCCATATCCTGGATCTTCATCGCCCCCGGAGGTGCGGCTTCGGTAACATTTTCACCAATGACAAAAAGCGGGGTATTGTGCCTGGAGAATCCCTTGAGAATCTTTCCGTCGGCGGCTTCACCGTCGCTCTTTGCAAGGGTGATCCTGTATCTGTCTGATCTATCAAGGGCCTTGACCTCGGTTCTGAGGTGAACGTTGATCAAAGGTTCGGCAATAACATCCTTGAGCATCTTTTCAACGCTGCACGCACCGCACTTCTGACACATCTCAGTTGCCTTGCAGGTGTATCCGATGCTGTGGCCGCCAAGAAAGCAGCTCTTTTCCACAAGCTCAACACCGATATTTTTTCGGGCCAGTTCCCAGGCCGCAGTAAGCCCTGCAATACCGCCGCCCACAACCATTACTTTTCCGGTTTGACTGTTCAATTGCAAACTCCTTATGGTTATTAAACTTCAGGTCTTGGCAGAACCCCAGCACGCTCGGCAATCTCAGGCACCATGTGCTCCCACTCGATGGCCATGAGATGAATTCCAGCAACTCCCTTCATCTCCTTGAACTCTTCGATCTGCTCACAGGCGATCTTGATGCCCTCATCTGCGACATTTTTCTTATCAACTCCCTGGAGGCGCCGAATGATCTCATCAGGAACGTCCATGCCTGGCACCTTGTTCTTCATGTATTTGGCCATACCAACGCTCTTCATTGGTGTTATGCCGGGGAGGATTGCAACCTTTTCAGTCAATCCCATATCGTTTGCCTGGCGAATCCACTCACGAATTCTTTCCATGTTGAAAACGCACTGGGTCTGGATAAAATCGGCACCTGCAGCCACCTTTTTGGCAAGGCGGTGGACCCGCCACTCAAAGGGTTCGGCAAAGGGATTGGCTGCTGCACCGATGAAGATCCGGGGAGGTACGTCAATGTCAGCCCCTCCCAGGAACTTGCCCTCGTCCCTCATTTTTTTCACCATTCCGATGAGCTGCATGGAGTCGAGGTCAAAAACTCCCTTGGACTGGGGATGGTCACCAAACTGCTGGTGATCCCCTGAAAGGCAGAGCATATTGCGAATACCGTGGGCATAGACCCCGAGGATATCTGCCTGCATGGCAAGGCGATTCCGATCCCGGCATACCATCTGGAAGTTGGGTTCAACCCCTCCCTCCATGCAGATCAACGATGCTGCCCAGCTTGACATCCTGACCATGGCGGTCTGGTTGTCGGTTATATTGGCCATATCCACACACCCCTTGAGGTGCGCTACTTTTTCTTTTAATGCTTCCACATTCGCACCCCTTGGGGGTCCGACCTCTCCTGTAAAGGCAAAGTGACCAGCCTTAAGGATTCTTTCCAACCTGCTTCCTGATTTCATATCGATCTCTCCGTCAAATCGTAAAAGTTAAACCAAAAAAACCGCTATCATCGGCCCAGGGCCTTGACCCTCTCCTCATAACCCGGTTGAATAACCTTTCTTGGTTTCTGGTTGCTCCAGTCATTGGCTGGTGAAATCTTGATTATCTGGTCGAGCCGTCCCTGGGCCGCCAGGCGCTCATGGATCTGGTACCAGGCACAGGGCTGATCGTTACTGATCTCGCAGTTTCCCTGGTTGGTTCCGCCGCAGGGACCGTTAAAGAGGCTTTTCGCACACATGGTCACAGGACAGATGCCGCCGGTCATGGCAAGGACGCAGGAACCGCAGGCCCGGCATTTTTCCTCATACCATCCCACATCCAGGTTGACACCAATAAACGAGGTGTTCACAGCCGGAAAAACCGGAATGGTGGGGAAACGTTCGGCAAGAAACTGGATGCCGGCACCGCAGGCCATGGAGAGAAGAGCATCGTACTCACCCACCTTAGAATCAAGCTCGGCCAGAAACTCCATGTCACACTGACGCTCAAGGGTCTCGGCACCAAACTCAATTTTATCCCGGCCAAAGGCCAGGTTGAGCTCTGCGTTCAGGGTTTCGACTTCTTTTGATCCTCCGGCAAGACAGACAGCGACACAGGTGCCGCATCCAACAGTCAGGACTCGTTTATAGCCTGACACCATATGTTTGATCTCATCAAAGGGTTTTCGTTCTGCAACAATCATGGATCCTCCTGTTTACAGACTACTAATTTAGGGGTTAGTGATTAACCGAAATATCTTTTCCAGATAAGCGCCTAAAAGTCAAGTGTATTAACCTATTATCCTCTAAAACTGAAAATTTTTATAAATTTCGTTCACAAACTGTGGCAGACCAAAAAGGTTCTTAAAGGAGGGGATTCAGGAGAATTAACGGCAGCTTTAGGAGATATTGCCAGGATCCGATGTGTTGACAGAGATTCCTCGAGGCAGTGGAATTAAGCGTGAGACCCAACAGTCATCCCAGGTTTGGCACTGTTCAAGGAGTGACACCTCCCTTGCTTTCTCTTGAGCAGCCCAGGTTGTTATCTCTTGATCAGCCAACCATATCAACGAGGGCGCCAAGCATCTCATCCTCTGTTCTTATCGTTTTAGTATTAGCCTCAAAGGCCCGTTGGGCGGTGATCTGCTGGATAAGTTCTTCGACAATATCCGTATTGGACAGCTCCTGGTGAACTGCCTGGCCCTTCACCATCTTAGTCTCCACCGGGCCGTCTGCATCAACCTTTGAGATATCAACCTTGACGGCATCGTTCTGACCCTCAGTTACAAGGGCCCGGCTCTTTTTAAAATCCTCGGAATAAACATTGGCAACATTGTTGGCTGAAACGGCCATTTTTGTTCCAAAGGCCCTTAAGGCTGACCCGCTTGTGTTGATTGCAAAACCCACGTTACCTCCTCCTGAAAGAGAGATTTAACCAGTTTTCAGACCCATTAAAGTAACAGGATAACAATAATTGCGCAACATTGGTCAAGTTTTATTTATGAATGAATGCCATTTCTCAATTCTCGAATGATTAGGGTTGATTTATAAGGATAAATTAACTATAAAAAACCTGACCATTGAGTTTTGGCTTGATTGGCAAAAGCGATAGTCAGGGTCAAAAAAAATTCTGGGGGATTATCTGTGAACAGTCAAGAAAGGGACTCAATGGGATTAAAAAAGGAATCCAACCAGAATGACAGTATGGCTGATTGTCTGGAGGGCGACCCGGTAAAGGGCCTGGGACAGGCAAACGATCCCCCCCAGTGGTCGTCCCTGGAATGGCCCAAAAACCTGCCCCAGCTTCCCCAGATAATCGTCAAACTCATTGAAGTCTGCGACAACGAAGACGTGGAGATCAGGGAAATTGCGGCTATCATCTCAACGGATGCTGCCCTTACCTCAAGACTTCTGGATATTTTCGGATCTGCATCCCTCAACCTTCCCAAGGCCCCGAAGACCATTGAATCAGCCGTAGTTTACCTGGGTCTTGACACAATCAAAAACATTGCCATCAGCGTCTCTGCCATGCATGTGTTCAAAATAAACAGACCCATTCCTGAGTTTGACATGGCGGCCTTCTGGTATCACTCCTACACCTGTGCCTTAATAGCAAAGAAAACAGCCGTTGAACTCCAGTATCCCCTTCTGGATGAATCATTTCTATCGGGTCTCCTCCATGGAGTTGGCCAGCTGGTTCTTCTCCAAAACTCCCCCGTCGATTATCTGCCGATCATCATGAACAGCCCCACGACCCGGGAGCTGCAAAAGGCGGAAAAGGAAAAGTTCAACACAACCACAGAGGAGGTAAGCGCATGGCTCTTCAGACAGTGGGGCCTGAGCCCATTAATGGCAGATGCCGTACTTTACCTGACCGAATCGCCTGAAGCCATTGCCAATGCCCTGGATCTTGTTAAAATTTTATTTGTGGCAAATGCCCTTGCAGACGGCGCCACCCAAGATCCAGCTCTTGCGACACTCGTTCAAACCACACCTGAAAAACTTGAAGGAATTCGCCAGGAAGCCCATACCGAAGCCAGAACCATGGCCCAAAGCCTGGGGTTACCCATCCCGGGCTTTAAGGACTCTCCACGGACAAACGATTGTGAAGATAGAGCAGCCGACACACTTGCAACCAGGGTCAAGGAAATTTCCCTCATCCACGGAACCCTCCAGAACCTCTTAAGTGCGGAACATATCGATGATATATTGACCATCATTGAAAACGGGATCAGAATACTCTTCAATATCCAGGGGGTCTTTTACTTTTTATTTGACCCCCGGAAAAACCTCTTGAACGGATGGTGCACTCCCGACCACAAATACCACAGGTCCATTACATCCATTGCCATCCCCATGTCCAACACATCAAGCCTCATTACCTCCGCCCTTTCAAGCGACCAAACCCTAAGCAGCCTTGATCCGGAAAACAAAAACCGGGGAACGATCTCTGACACGCAGATCACAAGGCTCCTTGAAAGTGAGGGAATATTGGCTATCCCCATGCGCTCCTTAAAACAACCCATCGGCGTCATTCTCCTTGGGGTAAACAAGGTCCAACGGGAAACCATGGCCAAGAACAAGTCACTTATCAACCTCTTGTCACGCCAGACAGCCATGTGCCTCCAATCGCTCAACCACCGGCAGGAGTATGCCTCACTTGTCAAGGACGAACGAATGCAGGCATATACAACCCTCACACAAAAAATCGTCCACGAGGTAAACAACCCCATTGTCATCGTCACCAACTATCTTACCTTACTCAGCATGAAACTTCCCGACCGGCATCCGGTACAATCGGAACTAAAGGTCATCCGTGAAGAGATCCACCGCATCTCGGCGCTGGTTAAAAGACTCTCTGACTTTTCAGAACCCGAATTTGCTGAATTTGAAACAGTTGACATCAACGATCTCTACTCGTCTATTCTTACCATCCTGGAGAAGTCAATTCTTCGGCCAAGGGAAATTGAATCGTTGTTTATTGGCGACCCCCGGATTCCGCCGATGCAAACGGACAGGAACGGCCTGAAGCAGGTATTGATCAATCTGATAAAAAATGGGGCCGAGGCCATGGACCACGGCGGACGAATAACCGTCACAACAAGGTTGGGCTCCTCCAGAATTTTAATCGATGAACGGCGCAGAACACCAGGCGTTGTCGAGATCACCATCCAGGACAACGGACCGGGAATTCCCGATTCCATCAAAAAAAAGCTATTTGAACCTTACAACAGCACCAAGCAGAAGAGAAATTCGGGCCTTGGCCTCTCCATCGTTCACACGATTATCCGGAACCTCAACGGAACCATTACCTGTTCAAGCGATCCTGCAACGGGCACCTGCTTCACCATCATTTTGCCGATTACCTCAGCAAGACCCATTCCACAAGGAATGGAAAACCGCAACCTTGAAATCGGTTAGTAAAAGCCCCTTGCAAACCGCCACCCCCTCCTTTCGACCCTTGCCCCCACTTAAAACAGGTGCGATCCTCGTTGAGGAAGGATTGATCGGTCAGGAGGATCTTGCCAGGGTGCTTGCCGTCCAGAAGCAGGGACGGGCAAACCCCTTGAGCAACTCAAACCGCCTGTTTGGAATTATCCTGTGCGACCTCAATCTGATAACTCCCCTTGACAACTTTCTAGTGCTTCACAAGCACCGGAAACTGATCACCATGGATCAGGCTCTTGTTAAAAGGTTCAAGGTTTCCACCAAAGCCCTGGCCCTTGCCCGGAAGAGATCCGAGGGCTCCCAAACACCTCTTCTCTCGGTGCTCCTGGATCAAAAAACCATCCCAATGGCCGAAATCCAAAAGTTGACCTATGATCTCTACAGAATCCCCTTTCGCCTGATCAACGAGTTCCAGTTCAACCCTCTGCATAAACAGGAGTTGACCACCCTGATAGAGCAAGAGAGAGCCCTTGAAAACGGAATTATCCCTATGGTTAAGCAGAAGAGGGTTATTCTTTTTGGCATGACAGATCCTTCGGCCCTTCTTGCCCTAGACGCCATCAGGCAAAGATTCTTACACCTCAGGTTCAAGGCCGTTTTTATCCCCCTGGCAAGGTTTAAGATCCTTTACAATTTTCTTTACACCAGTCCAACTCTGCCTGAAGACTTGAAATCACAATCCCTGGGTCTTAATATTGCTCCAACCCCCGGCAGGATGTCAGATTCCACAGATAGGGCTATGTCAAGGGAAGTTTCCCCAAGGAATAATCCAGCGGCTTTTTCACAGGCCAAAGGGCTCTCCGCCCCCAGAATTATCACCATAACCAGCGGCAAGGGAGGTGCAGGCAAGACGAGTATCAGCCTCAACCTTGCCATTGAACTTGCCCTGGCAAACAAACGGGTCTGCCTTTTTGATGCAGACCTTGGCCTTGCAAACATCAACATCCTCACCGGAATTCAACCGGAAAACGATCTTGAATCCGTGCTCCTGGGGACCCACACCCTGGATGAGGTCGTGATCAGAAACTTCCAGGGGATTGACATCATTCCAGGCAGCAGCGGTGTGGAAAGGATGGCAGACCTTACACAGCGTGAAGCTGCCCATCTCATTGATTCTTTTCTTAACCTGGATAGGTATGACTATTTCATCTTTGACACCTCGGCCGGTATCTCTGACCAGGTTCTGGGATTCTGCACGGCAAGCCATGAAATCCTCATGGTCATCACCCCTGAACCCACCTCCCTGACCGATGCCTATGCCCTTTTAAAACTTCTATCCAACAGGCAGTACACCAACCCGGTGAACGTCGTAGTCAACCAGGTAAAGAGCCTAAAAACCGCACGAAACGCCTATGGACAGTTGAAGGACACGGTGAACCGTTTTTTGAAGATCGAACTCCTTGCCCTTGGTATGGTAGTCGCTGACAGGCATGTAGCCATGGCTGTCATTGCCCAGACCCCTTTTCTCACGCTTTTCCCCGATGCCGGTGCTTCAAAGTGCATTCGAAAAGTTGCAAAAAAACTTATGGCCCGGAACGATGGTGTGCCAGGCAGTTCCCTGGAACTCTTCTGGCATAGCTGTTTTGACTTTATTGCTGAAAATCGATCCCAGAGGATTCAGGAGAAAAACAAGAAAGCCAGGGGAGAAAAGCTGACAAAGGGGCTTATAGACCGTACGATCCTCCCAGACAACACGTCCACCGTGGAGAGAACAGAGATCGGGAAAATTCTCCAGGGAATGGAGACTAAGATCACGGCCCTGAGCGACGAAATCAGGATCTTAAAAAGGATGTTGAAGAAACAAACCGATCATGGGGGGTGAGCTACCGAAGGGCAAGAATACGCTCATAAACAACTTTTTTGGGAATTTTGAATTTCTTTGCCAATTCCTTTGCAAGATCCCCGGTTCGTTGGTTTGAATCTTCAAGGGCTGTGACTATAAGCCGATCCAGGGCTTCATCGGCCATCAAAGGGGGGTGAGACAGGTCGGCACCCGCCACAAAAAGGGAGCACTCCCCCCTTACGCTCTCCCTCGAACCAAGGGTTGCCATGATTTCAGAGAGGTTGCCCCGGAGGTACTCCTCGTGGATCTTTGTAATCTCCCTTGCCACCATCCCGGGGCGATCGCCCAGGATCTCAACCATTTCCCCAAGAAGGGGAAGGATGCGCCTGGGAGACTCGTAAAATACAAGGGTGGCGCCTTCGCCTGCGAGGGCTTCGATCCTCTCCCGGCGCCGTCCGGCTTTTCTCGGGAGGAATCCCACGAAAAGAAACGAATCCGTGGCAAGGCCTGAGACACTCAAGCCCGCCACTGCGGCGCAGGGCCCTGGAATGGGGATCACCCGTATGCCCGCCTGGGTGCAGGCTCTTATAAGTTCAAACCCTGGGTCAGACACCAGAGGAGTGCCAGCATCCGAGACAAGGGCGATCTCCTCTCCCCGGTTCAACCGGACTATAAACTCATCGATCCTCTGGGTCTCATTATGATCGTGGCAGGATACGAGGGGCTTTTTTATCTGGTATCGGGCAAGGAGTTTGCCAGTATGTCGGGTGTCTTCGGCGGCAATCATGGAGACCCGGCCAAGGGTTTCAACGGCCCGGAAGGTGATGTCCCCTAAATTGCCGATGGGGGTTGCCACCACATAGAGGGTGCCCTGTAACGGGTGGTCGTCCCGGCCCCGATCTAAGTCTATGTTCAGGTCTTGGTCAGTCGGTCTGGAATGCATTTCTTATCAGCTCAATCTGGAAGGTGCCGTTCTCCTCATAAAGGGCTACCACGTCAAACCGCACCCGGAGGTCACTAATCTCTTTTTCCCGCATGAAAAAACGAGCACCCATGATGATTTTCTGCTGTTTTGCCCAGGATACAGCCTCCCGAGGTCCGGTTCTGGAGAACCTTTTTCTGGCCTTTACCTCGACAAAAACCAGGGTGTCATGATCCCTGGCAATGATATCAATTTCGGCCACCTTAGCCGTGTAATTGCGCTCAAGAATGGTAAACCCCTGTTTTTCCAGGAAGTCTGCCGCCGCATCTTCGGCGAGGCGTCCCATCCGCTGTTTCTGGTTTTCCATCAAAGAAAAACAACCCCCTTAAAGCTGTAGCGATGAACGGGGGAAGGTCCAAGAGCTGCAAGGGCCTCCTTGTGGAGTTTGGTGGGATATCCCTTGTGCCGGTCAAACCCATAACCGGGGTAGAGGCGATGCATGTCAGCCATGATTCTATCCCGGGTCACCTTGGCAACGATGGATGCCGCAGCTATGGATACGCTGAGGCTGTCTCCCCTGACAATTGCCCTTTGATCGATGGGAGATTCAATGGAAAAACGACCGTCAATCAGAAGATAGTCCGGCTTGACACTAAGACCCTTGACAGCCCTTGACATGGAGAGCAGGGATGCCCTTAGGATGTTGAACGTATCAATCTCGTGGTGGGAGGCAAGACCCACACAAACCCCAAGGGCTCTGTCCATTATAATCCCGTGGAGGAGCTCCCTTTTTTTAGGTGAGAGTTTCTTGGAGTCCATTATCCCGATATCCGGGAAATTCTCACCAAGAACTACAGCCGCAGACACAACCGGACCGGCAAGGGGGCCCCTGCCAGCCTCGTCAACGCCTGCAACGCAACTATATCCTGCCATCTGTGCCCTTCGTTCAAAAGTCCACATGGAGGATATGAATTATGCCGTGCGCAGTTCTTTGATTCTTGCAGCCTTGCCCCGCAGATTTCTGAGGTAGTATATCTTGGAGCGTCGTACCCGGCCCCGTGAGACAACCTCGATCTTGTCGACACCCGGTGAATTAAGGGGAAAAATTCGCTCAACCCCAACGCCGCCGGAAATCTTTCTCACGGTAAAACGGGCTGCGGCAAGTCCCTTGGTCTTTTTAATCACTACACCTGCAAATATCTGAATACGCTCTTTTTCACCCTCACGGATCTTAACATGAACCTTGATGGTGTCACCCGCCCTGAAGTCGGGCATATCGAGTCGCATCTGCTCCTGTTCCAAATGATCTATAATATTCATTATTTTTTTCTCCCTCAGTTAGTATATCTGTTTTGTTTTTTATTAGGAAACAGCTTTTAGCTTGCCGAGATGTAGGGGCTCCCCTTGCGGGTGCCCTCAATTGCGACCCTTGTGGTCGTTCCTCACACCCCTTGTGACTGCCCCTTTTTTCATATTAAATTCCAGCCAAATTGGCCTCCACAAGGGAACCCGTAAAGGGAGCCCCTACACTCGACTCGGTCTATTTTATCGAGTTGCATCGTTCGTTGTCCTTATTCTATCCAAAATAATAGAAGCGGCCGATCGAACGGAAAGATGGTTGTATCCGTTTACCCCGCTGATGGGCTCCATGAGGAGGTCACACCCGTTGATAAACGTCTCTGAAAGCCCCCAGGCCGTGCCAAGGGCAAGAAGAACGGTCTTTCCCCTGGACATCTCTGCCCTCACGCCTGCCACGGGGACGCTGTTTTCCCCCATGGAGGCACTGGTTGCAACGGTGACAATCTGCCCCTTAATCTCCTCCCTGACCTGGGCCACAACCTCTTCAAAGCTTGATACCACCCGGATAAGGGAGAGGGCCTCTTTTCGATGGGGGTTTAATACTCCTCCCACACCCTGGGTCCAATGGCCGATCACCTCCCGGGCCAGAATCTGCTGGTCTAAAAGTGGTGTGACAATAAAGAATCCCCGCACGCCAAAGGTTATAGACGCCCTTGCTATATCGTGCATGTCTATGGTGGTCAGGGCCGATGCAATGATATCTCCCCTTTTATTTTCCACAGGATGATGGACAAGGGCCAGATACAAATCATTCATCAACAGATTTTTCCATTAATTAATTCCTTCCACCAATAAGCTCTTGAAGTTCTTGACACCAGGATTTTAATATTTTTTTCTCCTCTTCATCCAAGGCTCGTCGATTGAAAAGGTCCGGCCGATTTAAAAAGGTTCTTTTAAGGGATGAAGACTTTCGCCAACGCTCTATCTTCCCGTGGTCACCGGAGAGCAGGATGGCAGGTACCTCCATTGAGTCAAACATCGGAGGTCTCGTGAAAAGGGCGTATTCCAGGCGGTCGTCCCTGAACGAGTCCTGTTCCGCCGAATCCTCACCGCCAAGCGCCCCGGGTATAAGCCTGGTAACGGCATCAATGATAACCATGGCGGCAAGTTCGCCCCCGGTCATCACATAGTCACCGATGGAAATCTCGTCATCCACAAAGCTTTGACACACCCTCTCGTCTATTCCCTCATATCGGCCGCACACAAAGATCAGGTCATCAGCGCCTGCTGCAAGATCCAGGGCCGATGCTTGATCAAACCGTCTTCCCTGGGGGGTCATGAGAATCACCCTGGAACTTGAACCAGAATCAACAGACCTGTTTCTGGCAGAGTCGATGGCAAGGGCAAGGGGTTCCGGCTTCATCACCATTCCACATCCCCCTCCATAGGGCCTGTCATCCACCGTAGCGTGGCGATCTTTTGTAAAGTCCCTCGGATTCACCGCTCTTCCGGTGATAATCCCTTTGGCAACAGCCCTTGAAACAATCCCATGGTCAAAAAACGGGACTACCAGTTCAGGGAACAGCGTTAAAACTGTAAATTGTCTTGTTGCCACTACAACCCCTCGGGCAGGTCAACCACCATCTCACCCCGGTCAAGATCAATCTCGATCACGACAGAGGCAAGTGCCGGCACCAGAAATTCCTGATCTGAGTCAACCGTCTTGTTTTTTACCACAAAAACATCGTTGCTGCCCGTCTCCATGATGGAATCGATTGTGCCAAGCGCCCCAAGGGTCTTATCCGTGACCCTGAGGCCAATGAGATCCTCCCAGAAATAGCTGTCGGCTTCAGGTTCTGGCAGCCGATCTCTCTCCACAAGGATCTCAGCACCAACCAGAGTTTCGGCAATGTTGCGGTCCACTCCGGCAAACTGAATCAAAAGCCCTTTTTTATGGGGTGAAGCCTTGAGTATCGTGTGGCGCTCGCCTTTGTTCCCGGCTTTTTGAACAACCATTTCAAGTCCGGCTTCAAACGTGTCAAAAGATTCGGCAAACGACCTGACCCTCACCAACCCCTTTACGCCATGCACTCCGGTTACCACACCAAGGGTAAACAGAGATTTTTCCATGATTACTCCACAATTTCCAGCACAGTTCGCTTTTTAAGCTTTGCAGATGCCGCACTCAGAATCGTTCTCATGGCACGGGCTGATCTGCCCTGCTTGCCAATCACCTTCCCCAAATCCTCTTTAGCTACCTTGAGTTCAAGAACAGAAGTCTGACTTCCCTCTATCTCAGTAACCTCAACCGCATCGGGATTGTCAACCAGTGCCTGTGCAATGTATTTCACCAGCTCTTTCATAACTCATCTCCTTATAGTGTGTGTTGAGAATATGGGAACGATACAGCATAGCATCATGCAGGATTGGAACTGAAACCCTGTTTTTTAAGAAGACTCTTAACGGTTGTTGTGGGGATGGCACCTTCACCCATCCAATAGCGGATTCTATCCTCCTTGAGAATAATGGCGGCAGGTTCGACCATGGGGTCGTAGGTGCCGACACTCTCAAGGAATTTCCCATCCCTTGGGGACTCAATATCCGCTGCAACGATTCTGTAAAACGGCTTCTTCTTTGCGCCCCAGCGGGCCAACCTCAACTTAACTGACATTTCATTTCTCCTTAAAACGGCAGCATTCCCCGTAATGAGCGCATGCCGCCTTTATTTAACTTTTTTACCATCTTCATTGACTGTGTATAACTCTTCAGAAGCTTGTTCACATCCTGAACCGTGGACCCGCTTCCCCTTGCAATTCTTTTTTTCCGACTTCCCTTGATAACGGCATAGTTATGTCGCTCCTGGGGGGTCATGGAGTTGATAATTGCCTCAATCCGTACAAACTCACGTTCATCAATATTCATACCCGCAAGCATTTTTTTATTGACCCCTGGAATAAGCCCGATCAGATCCTTGATCGAGCCCATGCTTCTTACCGAGACCATCTGATCCCGAAAATCTTCGAGGGAAAACTGATTTTTCCTTAACTTCTCCTCAAGGGCCGCAGCCTTTTTCTGGTCAACCGAATCCTGGGCCTTTTCAATCAGGGAAAGGGTATCGCCCATGCCAAGTATTCTGGACGCCATACGTTCCGGATGAAAGGGCTCAAGCCCGGTGGACTTCTCACCCACACCGATAAACTTGAGGGGTTTACCCGTAACGGCTCTAATGGAAAGGGCTGCACCTCCCCTTGCATCACCATCCATCTTGGTCAGGATCACCCCGGTCAGATCTAAGGCCCGGTCAAAGGCACCTGCAATATTGACGGCATCCTGACCCGTCATGGCATCGGCCACAAAAAGAATCTCCGTTGGATTGAGGCACTTCTTGAGGTTGACAATCTCTGCCATCATCCCATCGTCAACATGGAGCCGTCCGGCCGTATCCACAAGCAGGGTGTCAAACCCCTCCTGTATGGCCAACAGCTCAGCAGCCTGACAGATATCCTCCGGTTTCATATCCTGAGTGGCGGCAAATACAGGGATCCCAAGCTGTTTACCCAGCTTGGTCAACTGATCGATTGCCGCAGGCCTGTAAACATCCACAGGAACCAGAAGCGGCCGGTTGCCTTTTTTCTTGAGAAAAAGGGCAAGCTTGCCCGCCGTAGTGGTCTTTCCCGCACCCTGCAAACCCACAAGCATGACGGCAGACGGAACCCTACTGCCAAGGTTCAACCCCTCGTGGGAGCCGCCCATCATCGACGAGAACTCGTCATAGACAATCTTAATGACCTGCTGACCGGGCGTCAGGCTATCCATCACCTCCTGACCAAGGGCGCGCTTATGTATATCTGAAACAACTTTTTTTGCAACCCTGTAATTCACATCCGCTTCAAGAAGCGCCATGCGGACCTGCTTAAGACCCTCTTCAATAGCCTTCTCCGAAAGGGTCCCCCGGCCTTTTAGTTTCTTAAACGTTGCATTCAGCCGATCACTCAAGTTTTCAAACATAAGAACTCTTCAAACCCTACTCTGTTATTAAAATGTTGAAATTAGTATTAATTCCATGATAAGTCAAGAAAAAAGCATTATAATCAGCATTTATGACAGGAGAGGGGTTAACACCTTTCCCAACGGAGATTTTTTTTGAAAGAGATAACTGATTTAACACGACAGGAACTCACCACATGGTTTGAAAGCAACAACGAACGACCCTTTCGTGCAGGCCAGGTTTTCAAATGGCTCTACCTTCACAGCATAGACACCTTTGATGCAATGACCGACCTGGGTAAAGAGTTAAGAGAACGTCTCGAAAAAAACTTCACCCTGTCAACCATGGAACTTGAACGTTCAGAGGTTTCAAAGGACGGAACGGAAAAACTTTTATTCCGCCTCCAGGACAACGCCTACATTGAAGCTGTCATCATTCCTGAAAAGGACCATTTCACCCTGTGTATCTCCTCCCAGGCTGGATGCGCCCAGGGGTGCAGATTCTGCCTCACGGCAAAGGGAGGGTTTTCCCGCAACCTCACCACCGGTGAAATCATCGGCCAGGTCAGGAGCGCCCGGTCGATTCTTGCCGCAAGGGACGCCCCCCACCCCCTGTCAAATATCGTGTTCATGGGCATGGGCGAGCCCCTTGCAAACTACGACAACGTGGTAAGAGCCCTCTCAATCATGACGGACAGCGATTATGGACTCAAGCTCTCCTCAAGGAGAATAACCCTGTCCACCTGCGGCCTCGTGCCCGAGATTCTCAGGTTTGGCAATGACACTGAGGTTAACCTTGCCGTCTCCCTCAACGCAACCACGGACGGGACCAGATCCATACTCATGCCTGTTAACCGTCGTTACCCCATGGATCAACTTTTAGAGGCCTGCGCCAACTTCCAGATGAAGCCAAGGAAAAAAATCACCTTTGAATACATTCTCATCCACGGGGTCAATGACACAGAGGATGATGCAAAACGGCTGGTCAAGCTGCTGAAGCCCATCAGGGCCAAGGTGAACCTGATCCCCTTTAACGAGCATGATAAAAGCGAGTTCAAGCGCCCGTCCAGGGAAAAAATCCAGGCTTTCATGCAGACGCTCTTAGACAACAACCTCACGGCCATGGTCAGAAAGAGCAAGGGAGACGACATCTCGGCCGCCTGCGGTCAGCTCAAGGCCAAGATCAAATAAGAAAATCCTGGAAGTTTGAAGAATCAGGGACTTTAACCTTAACGATGCGTTTTCCCTGGGGTGACAGGACAAGCACACTTACCTCCTGACCGGTAACGGCCTTGGTGTACCCGGCACATATGGCAGCGGCCCTCTCTACCATGGCCAACGACACAACCCCCGGGATCAGGACAAGGGGGCCGGGCATGTCGTTCATGCGAAGAAGCGTGTCTTTTTCTGGGTCATAAAAGGTTTCGATCATCCCATTGTCTGCGTCAGAACGCCCCACAACTACTCTTGTTTCCGGGTCAAGCCTGAAATGCCGGCCATGGTGCAGCAGAAAAAGATCCTTTCCGGCAATTTTCCCACCCAGACACTTGTTCGAATCCACAAGGCTCTGGCCGGAATGGACAAGGCCATACCGGAAATGAAGAAGATCCCTGAGCCTTGTGGAAAAGGCCCTGTCGGTCAGCTTGCATCCCCCTGCCGGGGTAGGGTAATCCCTCACATTAAAGTGAGCCGCCATCTCAATCTGGCGTCGTCTCGATCTACCTGTAATTGCCCCCAACCGGCTTCGATCCACGACTCCCTGACGTTCGGCCTCTGTTTCAGGCAGCACCCTGGCACTCAGGGGTCTTAATATGGAGCCTTCAAACCCAGAGTGTTTTTCCACGTAGCGCAACGAGCGCTTGTTCTGGGAAAAGGGCCGCTGACCAGCCACCTCTCCGCTGAACAAAAAATCGAACCCCTCTTCCACTGCTATCTCTCCTGCCCTTGCAAACATCAATGCGTGGCAGTCCATACAGGGATTCATGTTTTTACCATAACCTGCCCGGGGATTTCTCAGCATTTCAAGAAAATGGTCTGTAATATCGACCACCATCAGGGGGATCTGGTATCTATCCGCCGCCTTCAGTGCCGCATCACAGGAGAAAAAAGGGGTTGTGAAACTGATCCATGACACCTCGACCCCCTGCTCCTTTAAAATCAGGGCACTCAATATACTGTCAAGGCCGCCGGATGTAAGCCCCAGGGCCCTCACTTTTTTTGCTGTTTTTTCAGATTCCATTTACTCGTTTTTTTTATTTTCCCAGAATTCCCGACTCTCCTTGAGAATCTCATCTATATCATCATCCAGTGCTCCACCCGCCTCGTCACCTGTAACGCCCTCATCCGCAAGGTCGTCTTCTGTAAGATCAAGGTCGGAAAGATCAAACTCTGAATCTTCAATCCCCGGGGCTTCCTGGTTTTCAGCCCCTGAAGGTGTGTGATCCCCAACTTCAGAATTCAACTCGGTTTTTTGATTTTCCAAGGGCGAAATCCCCTGCTCCTTTGGAGAAGACTCAGAGGCTTCAGCCGCCCCACCCCCGGGTGAATGTTCGGATACTTTATCCAGGCCATGGGCCTGGCCATGGTCCTGCCCCTCACCCCTGCCCGGGATAAGAACACCATCCCTGTCAAACATCAAGCTCAGGTCCATTTTGAGTAGAAAATCAATCCGGAACGCCACCTGATTTTCATGGACAACGATCTCTCCACCGGTTGACTCCATGGATGAGATATTTATTCGCTGTTTGACAATCTCTCCTATGACACCCCAGTCAAGATCTCCCTTGACAGTCTCCAGGAGTTCTCTCTCACCTGTTCGAATAATTTCCGGATCCGTTATCTTCATATGGCACTCCTCTATTATCGATTGCAGGCTTGATCTGCAAACCTGGTCTCCACAAAACGATCAAGATCAATTATCCTGCCGATCCCCATGACATCGTGCATATACCTCTGAATTTTATCCAGGCCTTGTTTTTCCGGATAAAGATCATCCATGCGTATGGCCTGGGGTTGGGCGAACACGCTCTGGAGTATCCCCGGGTCAAGTCCCATCTTGCCTTCAGGGTCAAGGAACTTCACCCCAATCTCTGCGGCCCGTGCCTTGTCAGCCTCAATATAGAGACCAGACTCAACAATCAGGGTGACAAACTCCTGGGCTGCTTCGGGAAACTTTTCAATAAACTCCTGCTGCATTGCCACCACACAGCAGGGATGCTCTTCCCAACGGGCGGACGAGATAAATTCAAGATCTCCTATATCAGAGGCAATGGCCCTGGTGGCAATTGGTTCTGCGACTATGAATCCTGCCACATCGTCGTTATCCTTCATTATGCCGGGCATCTTGATGGGCGGCACCACCTCAAATCTGACGTTGATGGCCCTTTTCCCGGGAACCCCTGGTTTTAATCCAAGCTCCTTTAAAAACTGATGGGCGAGCATGTGATGCACGCTCATCTTGTGGGGAATATCAACGACCTTGTACTTATAAAAACTCTGAAGGGAGTTAAACCTGTGGTCATAATTTCGACTTCTCACAAAGGTGCTGCCGTTCTTATGTGCCAGGAGTACAAGACGGATGGGAGCATCATAGGCAAAGAGATCCATGGCAATGGGGGCAAGCACAAAGGCCGCATCGAGATCGCCGTTTTCAAGTCCCTCCTGGATGGGATTCCAGCCGGGCTTGCAATCGGTATCCAGCGTGAAATGGCGGGGGGTAACTTCACCGTTTTGAATCCTGTGCCAGAGGGCACCAAGGGCAAGGTGGTCTGTAATCTGAATATGCGCCACTTTAAGGATCGCCCTGCCATCAACAACCCCATGCTCCTTTTTACCAGAAGGCGTTTCACCGCCCCTGGAAAACACCTTTTCAATGCTTGCCCTGATCTGATCAACATCAAAGGGCTTTGGCACATGGTCGTTTCCGCCTGCCTCCATTATCCTTATCTGCTGCCCCTTATCGGCCTGGGCCGTTGCCATTATAAAGGGAATATCCCTGTAGGCATCCCGGCTTCTCAGCCACTTGAGGAATTCAAGCCCATCCCGCTGGGGCATATTCCAGTCACTGATCACAAGATCAGGAGTCTCAGCCTCAACCTTTGCAATTGCATCATCACCGTTCACGGCCATGGTAATATTCGCGAACCCGGCCCTGTTCAACATCTGCTTGAACATGACACGCATGGTCCCGGAATCATCCACCACAAGAATTCTTATCTTTGGATCTACCGCCATAACAACACTCCTTGTTCAAAACTTAATTTCCAGCTCCTGATCCCATGGCAAATTCCCCCTGAACGGCCCCCAGGATACCTTTGCCGCCTGGAACCTGCCCAAACTCATCCTGCATATATTTCTCAACCTGGCGGATTGCCCGGGTATCGATGAGAAAATCGGTCTTTTCATCCCCCTCCATTCCAGATTCAGCCCCTTCAGGCGACCCTAGAGCCCTCATAAGCAAAGTCACTAAACCGTAAGCTGAGTCAAAACACGAGTCGGCAAGAGCACCATCCAGGACAAAAACACCCGAAGTATACCCTGGCCATAATTTTTCCGCAGAACATACAAGGCTTCCATCTCCCGCCTTCACCGCCCCGGTGCAAAAGGGTTCAGGGGCAATGAAACCGCCGATATGCCCCTCATGGTCATAGGCAAGAGCTTCACCCATCAGGGGAACGGACATGGCTTCAAAAAAAACCTCCGATGAACGGTTTTGCCCCAGGCACAACCCTGCAGATGCCATGAACCTGTGAATCAAAAGGGTATAAATGGATAATTCATGGGGCACCAGTATGGTTTTTCCCTTAAATTGGGACATGCGTCGTACTCCTGCGCCCCGGCTCTTGACAAAAAAGGCCTCTGTTCCTGACAGCGTGAAAAAGAGACGAATATCCACCCCAGACCTTACAAGATCAATGGCCGCAGGAACCGGAATAAATGCTCCGTCAATCAACCGGTCGCAAAGTCTTTCAAAAACCCTATTCCAGGAGCCAAGGAAAACCTTTTTAAGAAAAAAAGTGTCAAACTCTCCTTCAAGATCAGAGAATCCCTTATAAAAGGGTGCCATCCATCCCAAAACACCGATCTTGAAAACAGGTTTCTGCCCCATGCCCCCTTCCTTACCAAACAGTTTATTGAACAAAACACAAATGTGTTATTTAACACAGGATAGTTGGTCAGGCAATCCTTTATGAAAAATACCAGCCATTCTCCTTGATATGGAGGTTCATATAGGCTAAAAGCCAACCAGGAATCAACCTTTAACCCAAGGGTACCTAACACCCAGGACCAATGGAATCAAACAGATCAAATCCCCTGGTGGAAGATTATATGCTGAAACCCGGTTATATTTTTCTACCCCACCATCCAACGATGATCTCCACCGTGCTTGGCTCATCCATTTCGGTCTGCCTTTATGACAGAAAGACAGGCAGGGGCGGCATGAACCACTTTCTCTTTCCCCGCAGGGAAAAGCCCCAGAGACCCACGGCAAAGTATGGAAATGTTGCCGTGGCAGCCCTTGTCCGAATGATGATCAACAGCGGTGCCACCGTCAAGACCATGGAGGCCCAGATCTTTGGCGGTGCCTTTCTTCCCAGGGTGATGTCCCGGGACATCGGCAGGACAAACCTTGAAACTGCAAGGACCATGCTCGGAAATAGAGGAATCAAAATCGTTTCAGAGGATATCGGAGGGGAGCTTGGCCGGAAAATTGTATTCAACACCTCAAGCTTCGAAATTGCCGTGCTCAGGGCCGAACGGCTCCGAAGCTCTGACTGGTACCCCTATGAGCAGACAAGATAGTGAACTGCAGCAATTCTCATTTTGAATGACACCATATGGCGGTCTTGTTTTGACAGACCGAGGTGATGTAGGGGCTCCCCTTGCGGGTGCCCTTTGTGGCAGCCAGCTCGGTGGGAGTTTCATATATAAAAAAATAAAACCAAAATGAAAATTTCTGGGTCTGCCTACAATCGTCCTTTTTTGATGATGGCCACAAGCAGCCACACCCCCATCAGGGCTGCGGCAATAAAACCGGCGATTCCGATGACCGAGACTCCAAAGAGGATGGGAGGCACGTTGGAGTTGATCAACTGGGCCGATCCCATGATAAGGGCCGCTATTATAATGGCAAACGAGATGCGATTGCTGATCTGATCATGGGTGGCAAGCATACGTTCAAATCCATGGATCTGGATGTTAAGCCGGATATTACCAAGCTTTGCAAGGCGCAGGAGTTCAAGGAGGTCCGAAGGAAATAGACGGGCAAACCGCAGGGCCTCCCTGGTAATGCCGAAGAGGTCCTCAGAGAGCCGTTTAGGCGAAAGCCTTGACAGTTTTGCGGCCCTCACGTGGGGGGCTGCGGTCCTGATCATGTCAAAATCCGGATCAAGCTCCTTGGCAACCCCCTCCACCGTGGCAAAGGCCTTCATCATCAGGAAAAGATCCGGGGGAATCCGCATCCTGTGATGGGAGGACATCTCAAGAATATCGTTAACAAGCTGACCTATCCGTATCTCCTTCAGGGGCCGTTCAAGGTGAAGCACGACAAATTGTGTCAGATCCTTTTCAAGGGCTGCAAGATCCGGCTCACTCTCGTATTCGGCAAGCTCAACAAGGAAACGAGTTGCAAGGCCCATGTTTTTCTTGTGGATTGCATAGATGAGATCCACAAACAACTCACGGGTGTGGCGGGGTATAGATCCTGCCATGCCGAAATCCACCGGGCAGATGACGTTTCTCGCCAGCACGAACAGATTTCCCGGATGGGGATCAGCATGGAAAAAACCAAAATCAAACACCTGCTTCATCACAAACTGGGCGCCGTTCCTGGTGATTTTCCCGATATCCATACCCTGGCGCACAAGCTCCTTTTTATCGGAAATCTTGATCCCCCGGATAAACTCCATGGTCAAAACCCGCTGACTCGACTCTGCCCGGAACACCCCAGGGATATGAACCGTTGGATCGTCGCTGAACTGCCTTGCCATCCTCTCAAGGCTCGAGGCCTCCACCGAATAGTCAAGCTCCCGGCCAAGGCTTTTTGCAAACTCTTCAACTATCCGGACAGGTCTGTGGTGGGCGATCTCCTCCACATGGGTCTCGGCAAGGGTGGCAAGGTGATGCAGGATTTCAAGGTCCACCTCAATGAGCTTTCTTATGCCCGGGCGCTGAATCTTGACGGCGACTTCTCCTGTCCCTCCAATCCCTGCCCTGTGGACCTGGCCGATGGAGGCCGATGCAATGGGCGTCCGGTCGATAAACTCAAAGATCTCCCCATGGGGGCGGCCGAACTCGGACGAGATGATTGCCGCCACCTCGTCAAAGGGAAAGGGCGGCACATGGTCCTGAAGCCGTGTGAGCTCGGTCAAAAGGTTCACGGGGATGAGATCCGGACGCGCTGAAAGGATCTGCCCGAACTTTATGAAGGTAGGGCCTAACTCCTCAAAGGCCATTCTGATCCGCATGGCCCCGGACAGCTTCTCAAGGCGGTCACCCTTGTTCCGGGAGATGAGTTTCAGCCCTATCTCAATATACTCGTCCAGGTTTAAGGCATCGATGATATTGCCAAACCCATACTTGAACATGATCCCAAGGATCTGGCGATAACGCAAAAAATGACGGTAACGCCGGCCAAGACCGCCTATTTTCTGGATACTGAGCATTGTCTATTTGTCGTCTCTATGGACCTTATCCGCCTTGAGTTCGACCAGCAGCTTCTTAATCTCGGCAATCTCCTTTTTCAACTTATTAAAGTCGCTCTGTCTTGTAAGATCAGTCTTTTTAAGGACCTTTTCCACGGCTTTTTCCACCTGCCGGTCAAGTTTTTCCACAGCCTCGTCATACTTATCCATAATCTCATCGAAAAATTTTTCCCCCTCTTCCCGGTCCAACTTACCCTTTTCCGCAAAATCCCTGGCAAGCTCTTCAATCTCTTTTTTTGACCTCAGGGCCAACCCCACACCAGTCAGAAAACTCTTTTTCATATATTCGAGCATAACTCCTCCTTTGTTAACAGTAGGCAGTAGTGAGTTAGTTAATCGCTGCCTACTATCTACTGCCCACTGCCCACTGCCCACTACCCACTGCCCACTGCCCAACTACCTACTGCCCACTACCTACTACCAAAGGAAGCCTCAGGCATGGATTCCACACTGGTATCCCCCTCGACAATGGCGTCCATCTTTGCAAGGGCCGACGGAAGAAGAGTGTTGATGAAAAAGGCCGCCGTCATAACCTGGCCAGCATAATAAGCCGCATCCTTGTTGGTGGCGGCCTTGGCTGCAACGGTTTCAGGATCGAGGGAACCTGCCTTTTTTGCAAGCTTTGGAGCCGCCACCATGGCCCGCCACAGAAGCATCCAGGCCATGGCAACATCCCCTGTGACCTCAAGAAATGGATGGGCAAAAGAGTAGGCGTTCATAACATCCCTGGACTTTGCCCGGGCACCGATGCTCTTTGCCGTTTGTTCCAGCTGATCCACGGCCTTTTCAACCCGCAGGGCAATGGCCTCAACCCCTTCAACTGTTTTGGCCTTTTCTACCACCTGGCGGATCTCATCGATAAAGTTGGCAAACAGACGCCCGTCCTTCATGGCAAGCTTTCGGCCAAGAAGATCCATTGCCTGGATACCGTTGGTTCCCTCATATATCATGTAGATCCTGGTATCGCGCATGAGCTGCTCAACCGGAAACTCCTTGATATATCCGTACCCGCCAAAGACCTGAACCCCGTGGCTGCAAACCTCAAGGGATCGGTCGGTGACATACCCCTTGACCAGGGGGGTCAAAAGCTCGACCATGTCGCTGTATCGCTCCTTGACCGCTGGGTCCTCAGCAGTTTCCGCAATGTCGATGCAACGTCCATTAAAGTAGATCAGACTCCTCATGCCTTCGACCAGGGCCTTCATGTTGAGCAGCTGACGTCTCACGTCCGGGTGCTCGATGATGGCGCAACTCTTCGCCCCCGGCTCCCTTGCCTTGAGAAGATTCTTTCCCTGGATTCTTGTCCTTGCATAGTCAAGGGCATACATGTAGGAGGCGGTTGAAACGGCAAATCCCTGAAGACCTACAAAGGCCCTGGCCTCGTTCATCATCCTGAACATGGCCGGCATCCCCCTGTTCTCCTGGCCCAGAAGGGTACCGATACTCTCACCCTTTTCCCCGAGGGAGAGGGTGCAGGTGGCGTTCCCGTGGAGCCCCATCTTCTCCTCGATACCAGTACAAACAACGTTGTTGAACTCGCCAAGGGAGCCGTCATCGTTGACCCTGTACTTTGGAACCAGGAAAAGAGAGATGCCCCTTGTACCCTCGGGTGCACCTTCTATCCTTGCAAGCACCGGATGGATGATGTTTTCGGTAAGGTCATGTTCGCCGGCTGAGATGAATATTTTGGTTCCCGTGATGGAATAGGTGCCATCCGGGTTCTTCTTTGCCGTTGATGTCAAGGCACCCACGTCAGAACCTGCCTCGGCCTCGGTGAGGAGCATGGTGCCGCCCCATTCCCCTGAGAACATCTTTTCCATGTAAAGCTTTTTCTGCTCATCGGTTCCAAAGGCCTCCACAAGGGTGGCGGCCCCATGGGTCATCCCGCTGTAGAGCATGAACGAGGGGTTGGCCCCGATGAGATACTCGTTGGCGGCAAGCCCCACAAGCTTTGGCATTCCCTGGCCCCCCACCTCTGGGTCATCGGTCATGGCAAGCCATTCCCCCTCCCTGTAAAGCTCCCAGGCCCGTTTAAAACATGGAGGAACCGTCACCCGTCCATTATCAAAGATACAACCCTCCTCATCGCCGGGGCGCTGGGTGGGTAGAATCTCCTTTACGGCAAGATTTCTTGCCTCTGAGACTATCAAATCAACCGTTTTTTTGTTGAACTCGGAAAAGCGCTCGTGGTCCACCAACCCGAGCTGTTCGTGCAAAACAAAATCTATGTCCCTCCGATCTGAAATCAACTGTGCCATAATTTTATTTTCTCCTGTTTCCTTGTTGCTAACTTACCTGTTGAATGATTCTATGGTTTCAATGAAAACTCTACCTTTCCTAAGCCAATAAGCCTTGAAAGTCAACAAGTGCACCGTAAAATCTGATTGACATCTTTTTTCTTTTCTGGTTTGCTCTTAAATTAAGGGTCATAATTTAACAACTGTTCATTATAGAGGGCAATTTTCAGGAGACCCATGCTAATCGGACTAGATGTCGGCGGAACCCACACAGATGCAGTTCTGCTTGATAAAACAGGGCTTAAACGAAATGTCAAGGTACCAACAGACTCCCTGGATTTATTCAACACGGTTCTTTCGGGTCTCAACCTTCTGCTTGAGGGAATTGATCCCCTTACGATCACCCGGATTGTCCTCAGCACCACACTCACCACAAATGCCGTTATTCAACGGCAAACCAAACCTGTAGGGATTATAGTAAGCTCAGGGCCGGGCATTGACCCAATGCACTTTCGCAGGGGAAAATATTACTTCCCGGTTTCAGGCTCCATCGACCACAGGGGCAGGGAGCGAAGCCCGGTGGATCCCCGGGAGATCGTCGCCATTTCAAAAATACTCAAAGAAAAGGGAGTCAAGCACGTGGGGGTCATTGGGAAATTTTCCCCCAGAAACCCCTTTCACGAACTTATGATCAAGGATATTCTGGCCAGGGATTTCGATAAAGTTTTCCTCGGTCACCACGTGTCGGGAAACCTCAACTTCCCAAGAAGGATCGCAACGGTTCTTCTAAACACCTCGGTTTACTGCATCCATCGAGCATTTTTCAATGCAGTCAAGCGATCCCTTGAACAAAAGGGGCTCAGAGCACCGATCCAGATCCTCAAGGCCGACGGAGGCACAATGAGCCTTGAGGCTTCCATGGATTTTCCAGGCCAGACCATTCTTTCGGGACCTGCCGCAAGCGTCATGGGGACCCTTGCCCATGCACCGGCCCTTCAGGATGTCCTTGTTCTGGATATCGGTGGAACCACCACGGACATTGCCATCATGGTGGACCAGGCTCCGCTTCTTGAACCTGTGGGTATCGGCCGGGGACCTTACAAGAGCCTTATCCGATCCCTCAAGACCCACTCCAGGGGGATAGGCGGGGACAGCCATGTAAGGGTAGATGGAAACACCCTGAAAATAGGCCCCCATCGATCCGGACCGGCCATGGCCTTTGGCGGTTCTTTCCCCACCCCCACCGACGCCATGGTCGTCCTTGGCATAATGGCGGCGGGAAGCTGGGAAAAGGCCCTGGAGGGAATGACAGCCATTGCCGAACAATTGGGAACGACTCCGGTTAAAGCCGCTGAAACTATCTTCAAGACCTGCTGTGCCATGATCATCAAAGAGGGAATGAAGATGGTTGCCCACATCAACAGCAAGCCCGTGTACACGGTGCATGAGTTCCTGGAGGGGTATCAGATAAAACCCGTCAAGATCCTCCTTCTGGGAGGCCCGGCCCCGTTTTTAGCACCTGAAATCCAACGCCAGTCTGGCATAGAGACAGTGGCGGTTCCGGCAAGCAACGTTGCCAATGCCATAGGGGCCGCCCTTGCCCGGACCACCTGCGAGGTGTCGTTGTATGCAGACACAGAGCAGGGAATCGCAACAGCACCAGAGGAGGATTACAGCGAGCCCATTCCCCGGGGATACACCGAGGATGACCTCATTGAAACGGCCTACACCCTTATCCACGGCAAGGCCATTCGATCGGGATCTGATCCTGAGGATCTTGAAATCGAGGTGATCGAATTTCAAAAGTTCAACATTGTCCGTAAATTTTCCACCCAGGGCAGGCTTTTTCGGGCTAAACTCCAGGTAAAACCCGGACTTATCAAGGGGTATGACGATGTGTACACCTCGTTAAATGAAACGTTCAAGGACTCCTTTTGCGAAACCACGGGGGTAAAATGCTGAAGGCAAACAGACGAACCGGACTTGTTTTTTTCCCGGCATATGACTGGGCCATAGACCCAACCCATCCGGAAAGGGAAGAACGGCTTCTCTATACCCAGGATCAAGTCATGGAAGAGGGGGTTTTCGACATCAACGGCATCAGGGAATACAAGCCGGATATGATCACCTGCAAAGAAATCCAGCGGGTCCATTTCTGCGTTCCAGATGAGGCAGCGATCACCACCGAGTCCCATCTGATCAGCGCAGGCGGAGCCAAGGTCATAGCAAGGGCGGTCATGGAAAAGGAAATTGACTGCGGTTTTGCCCTTATCCGCCCGCCAGGCCACCACGCCATGCGGGTTGCCCACGGAGGAAGGGGATTCTGTCACATCAACATGGAATCGATAATGGTGGAATACCTGCGTCAGGAGTACGGTGTAAAAAAAGTGGCAATTGTGGATACCGACTGCCACCACGGGGACGGGACCAACGACATCTACTGGCATGACCCCGACACTCTGTTCATCAGCCTTCACCAGGACGGCCGCACCCTCTACCCGGGGACTGGATTCACCCATGACCTTGGCGGCCCCAACGCAAAGGGGAGCTGCCTTAACATCCCCCTCCCACCGGGAACGGCAACCGAAGGATACCTCTATATGATCAACAACACGGTGCTGCCCATACTCAACGAGTTCAAGCCCGACATGATCATCAACTCGGCAGGCCAGGACAACCATTACACCGACCCTTTAACCAACATGAAATTTTCAGCCCAGGGCTATGCCGAACTCACCCGCCTCTTAAAGCCCGACATCGCGGTTCTCGAAGGGGGATATGCCATCGAAGACGCCCTTCCCTATGTCAACCTGGGCATAATCCTGGCCCTGGCCGACATGGACTTCAGCGGGGTTGTGGAACCCGATTACAACCCTGAAAACCTCAGGCAGGAACCCCATGTAACCCGGACGATCAAACAGACCTCAGACGTGATCAACCGCTACTGGAAACAACGCGGGGAACTCAGGGAAAAGGCAGGCCCCCATGGCGAGATCCAGCAGCGCAACAGGGAAATTTTCTACGACACGGACGGCATCCTTGAACGACAAAAGGAAAAAATCCGAATCTGCAGGGATTGCGCCGGTGCCCTTGAGATCGACTCCCAGGCATCCACCGGCAACCATGTCCTCTGCGTCCACATCCCCCTGAACGCCTGCAAAAGCTGCCGGGAGACAGGATATGACATGTTCGAGCGGGCAAACATGCGAAGATTCAGCCGGGCATATCTCCAGGACAGGCCCAGGGATACATACACAATTAAATAGTAGGTAGTAGGTAGCGGGTAGTGGGTAGTGCTACAGCATTTCTCGTTTGGGATACCGATTGCCGTCTCTAGTGTAAAATCAAAATTAGAAAGGAAAAAAGCAGTTTGGAAAACTTGGAGCAGAGGGCAGGGATCATCCGGGCCATGCGCAACTATTTTTACGGGCAGGAGTTCCTTGAGGTTGAAACCCCGATACGCATCCCGGCACCGGCACCCGAGGCCCACATAGACTCGTTTGAGTCGGACGGGTGGTTTCTTCAATCTTCGCCGGAACTTGCCATGAAACGGCTTCTTTCAAGGGGGCATTCCAGGATATTCCAAATCTGCAAATGTTTTAGAAGGGATGAGCGGGGCAGCCTTCACCTGACCGAGATGACCATGCTCGAGTGGTACACAACAGGCTGCACCTATCTGAAGCTGATGGAGCAGTGCAAGGGCCTTGTCCGCCATATCGCAAGGGAGACAGGATGTGGAGAGAGCCTCAGGTACCAGGGAAAAATCATCGATATAGGCTCTTCCTGGGAAAAAATCACGGTTAAAGAGGCCTTTAAGCGATACACCTCCTTCACCATGGAAAGGGCCATGGCCGACGACAGGTTTGACGAAATAATGGCCTTTGAGATTGAACCTGAACTTGGCATCAAGGTTCCCACCCTTATCATGGACTTTCCCGCATCCATGGCAGCCCTGGCACGGCTGAAACCCGATGATCCAAAATTTGCCGAAAGGTTTGAACTCTACATCGGCGGAGTCGAGCTTGCCAACGGATTTTCTGAGCTTGTTGATCCGGTTGAGCAGAGGGCCAGGTTTGAACGGGCGGCGAAGATCCGCACCCTTTTGAACAAGCCCGCCACACCCATGCCCGAACCCTTTCTCCGGGACCTTGAAAACATGCCGCCGGCCGCAGGTATCGCCCTGGGAGTAGATCGGCTTGTGATGCTGTTCACGGATTGCGCTGAAATCGATCAGGTAGTTGCCTTTACTCCGGAAAATCTTTAAACGGCGAATCTCATTTTACACGGCAGGGTGAGGGACGGCAACCAGTGTCCCCTTGCTGAACATCAAGAAACAGAGGGGAGATTGCCGTTAGGCAGGTCTTTAATCAGAGATAACGCGCTGCACATCAGCGCTCTCACACAGGGGACACCCCCTGGGGCGGCCGGTTCCGGGCGGTTCTGTCCACCTGTGGTTGCAGGCCATGCAGAGAAAAACCCGCTGGGTAATCACGATCTCATAATGCCCTCCCTGGACAGAGATGGCCTTTCCATTGATGATGGCGTCTGCAATGGTGGTTCTTGCATTCCTTAGAATGCGCCCAAAGGTGGCCCGGGAAACCCCCATCTGCTGACCGCCCTCCTCGTGGGAGAGGCCCTCAAGATCGGCCAGTCGAACCGCCTCCCTCTCATCAACGGTGAGGCACACCTCCACAAGATCAAACATGGGAATGCCCCTGGGCTTAAAATAACTGACCTCGGGCTTATACCCGACCCGTCTGCTGATTACCGGTCTGACCATTTCAACTTTCCAACTCCCTGGACAAGGGGTTTAAATGAGAGCCCCATATTAATCCTTGGATTAACACCTGGGAACAACGGCAAAAAGGAGGGGATTTCCCCTGTTCAAAGAAAACCCCCTCCTGATATGTTCGATCAAAAAACTAAATCAATACCCACGCCGGGGTTTTTTACATCTTGGTTCCTTCGGCATGGCTCTGGAGCTTGATTTCTACCTTGTCCTTGAGACCTGCATAGTACTTTCTCAGGATAACAAGAACCTCTTCTCGGCCAAAGTGGTCAACCACCTCTTCGTTGTTGGAAAGAGCGTGGCGCAGTTTTGTGCCGGAAAGAATGACCCTGTCGTCCTTGCCGTGGGGGCAGGTTCTCATGGAGGCCATGCCGTCACACTTGTGGCAGTAGAAGGTCCAGTCGATCTTGAGGGGCTTGCAGATAAGGGCCTTGCCGGGCTCCTCAGGAGTCGGGATCGAGTCAAAGATCTCCTGGGCCTCAAACAATGTATAGAAATCACCAACGCCTGCATGGTCGCGACCGATAATCATCCTGTTCACGCCGTAGTTCTGGCGGAATGTTGCATGGAGAAGGGCCTCCCGGGGTCCTGCATAACGCATGTCAAGGGGGTATCCGGCGTTGACCACATGCTCTGGAACAAAGTAGTCCTTGATCAGGGTCTGGATGCACTCAATGCGAACGTCTGCCGGGATATCGCCTGGTTTGAGGTTACCGATCAGGGAATGAATCAGAACGCCATCACATACGTCAAGGGCGATCTTGCAAAGATGCTCATGGGAACGATGCATGGGGTTACGAAGCTGCATGGCGGCTATCTTTGCCCATCCACGCTCGTCAAAGATAGCCCGGGTCTCCTTGGGGGTAAGGTAAACACCCTTGAACTTCTCGGGAAACTCACCCTCTGACAGAACCTTTACAGGACCTGCAAGGCAGAACTCTTTTCTTGCCATAACAGCCTGAACACCGGGGTGATCCTCCAATGCGGTCTTCCAGAATACGTCGTCGGCAGACTCTTCGCCATGGCCCTTATAGACTTTCTCGCACTCCCATTTCTTATCATCTTCGGTCATCTCGAATTTCTCGGTGACCTTCATGGTGGCAAATGCCTCGCCTTTTCTCTCAAGGGTGATTTCGTCACCAACTTTGATCCCTGCGGCGTCTGCCTTGGATGCATCAAGCATAACGGGCACAGGCCAGAATGTACCATCTGCAAGCAGGAAGTCTGCGCAAACGCCCTTCCAGTCAGCCTTGGTCATGAAACCTGCGAGGGGGCTGAATCCACCGATACCCATCATGATTAGATCGCCCTTTACCTGGGAGCTGATCTCAATCTTTTTCAGGCCAGCAGCTTTTTTCTTTTCCGCTTCAAGCTCTGCCCCTTCAAGCTTGCTGCATACAAGCCCTTTTCCACCGTGTGGTGCAACTAATTTTGACATATAACTCGATCTCCTAGTTTAATATTAACAACAATAAATGTTTTACCAAACATTTATCCAAATTCTGCTTAGAACTACTACTTGATCTAATCGTCATTGCCCTTTTTGTCAAGGACATTTATTGATTTATCTATATTGAGCAGCTCCCCGATGGCGGCCATTGAATTAAAATGAAAATCAGCCCTAAGCGAAAGGTTGTTAAAGGCCCCAAAAAAAGTTCCGGCAGCGGCTGCCGCCATCTCATCAAAGGTTGAGTCCCCTATAAAAAGAATCTCCCGGGAGTTCAGCTCAAATTGCCCCATAATTTTAAAAAGCTGGTCCGGGGCAGGTTTTGGATTTTCAACATCGGCGGCTGTGACAACAGACTCAAAACGATGCCCAAGGTCAAAGGCTCTTACCACCTTGGCCATTGTGTTGGTTCTGTTTGTGGCAACAGCTCTTATGTACTCACGCTCCTTGAGTCTGTCCAGCAGATCAATCAACCCGGGCTCGATGACCATGAGGGAGATAAATTCCCCATAGTTGAACCCCTGCATGTAATCAAAGACATCGGTAAGATTCTGTCGTTCAGGAAACAGATGGGCGATGGCCTCTTTTACCGAAAACATGTGGGCCTTGACAAACTGGGACTGGGTCATGGGAGGTTTGTTAAAATGGTGGAGGACTCGATTGTAATAGTGTTTGTTCACCTCTGCCGTATCAAACATCACGCCGTCGCAGTCAAAGACCACCGCTTTTATTTTGTTCATGGACAAATCTTCTCTCCTGAGCTTTTTATATGAAACAGCCTTTAGCTGTTAGCTTTTAGCTGTTAGCTTTTAGCTCTTAGCTAACTACTAACTGCTGATAGCTAACAGCTAGTTAGGGGCCTGTCGTCTGTGCTGGAGAACCGTCACCAACGTTAAGGTTACCAAAGACCCTGATTTTGAGTTCCGGCTGGGCTGCGCTGTCTGTCACAAGGGTGATCACCTCATAATAGCGCCCCGTTATTTTCCTCGTATTGGTAACAACAAGATCCCAGGCTTTTTCCCGGGTATTTGACAACCTCAGCACAGCCTCGACATTCTTCATGGCTGGAATCACCTGGTCTTTAAGCGAAAAGGCATACCTGTCGGAGGGCAGAATATGAACTGTTGTCTCCAGGGTTTTTCCGGGATCTCCTACAAAATGAACCACCTCGGGTGTTACTGTGGCTATTTTTTCAACATTTGCGCTCACCTTGAGAGTCAGAGGATCACCCGTCTGATCGGTGTGAACCTTAATCTGTTGAACCAGCACCCTCCCCCCGTAGCCAAGAGTGTTGACCTTAACTGCTATTTTCCCTTCCCCGCCCGGGGGAATTTCTCTGTCATAGTCGACAACGGTGCAACCTCAGCCCGACTGCACACGCAGGATGTGAAGGGGCGCATCTCCCCGGTTCTCCACCACAAAGGTATGATCGACCCTGTTTCCCTCGGCAACCGTGCCAAAGCTTACGTCAGGTTTAAGAATAAAGGCTGAGACACCCGGGGTGACGGCACAATAACCCGGAGGTGCAACCAGGCTTAAAAGTAGCATAACAAATAGAACCGGCATGGTCTGTCGCATGATATAAAACCTCTCAAATGGGTATCCCACTGAATAAAAAGGGATGACACCACTGTTTTTTTTAGAGCAGCTCACCTTAGAAAGGGATTCATTCGCTCTTCCTGGAGAATCGAAGTTTCAGGTCCGTGACCTGGATAGACGATCGTCCCACTGTCGAGCCCGAGAATTCTGGTTTTAATTGACCGGATAAGGGTATCGTAATCACCGCCTGGAAGATCTGTCCGGCCTATGGAACCTGCAAAAAGTGTGTCCCCGGAAAAAAGAACACCCGGGGTATGGAGGCAGACCCCTCCCCTCGAATGGCCAGGGGTGTGAATAACGGTAAGGGTGATATTGCCAAAGGAGATCTCATCCCCGTCGGCAAGGTGAATATCAGCCCCGGGGGAGTTCTCGGCCCTGAGCCCAAAGCTTGCCGCCGCCTTGGAAAGGTCCTTGAGCATGGGCTCGTCGTCCAGGTGAATCATGAGTTTTGCACCGGTAACCTTTTTCATGTGTGCATTTGCCCCCACATGATCAAAATGGCCGTGGGTGTTGATGATATACTTAACCTTGAGATTAGACTCGGCAAGGGCCATGAGAATTCGGTCTGCCTCATCTCCTGGATCAATGACAACAGCTTCGCCGGTGCTTTCACATCCGAGAATATAACAGTTGGCCATAATCGGTCCCACTTCAAGCTTTTTTATAATCATCCGTCGCCTCCCCTGTCAATTTGTTTGAGCACGCGAATTTTATCGAGCACTCCGTTGATAAATGCCCCTGACCCCCGGGTGCCGAACCTTTTTCCTATCTCAACGGCCTCGTTGATGGAAACCGTTGAAGGAATGTCCGGACGTTTGAGCATCTCAAAGATTGCCATGCGCATTATGTTACGGTCCACAACGGGCATTCTTGAAACCTTCCAGTTGCTCGAAGAGAGATTCATCAAATCGTTTATCTCCTGACGTGACTCAATCACCCCGTGTACGAGTTCAAGAAAAAAGGGCCTGATTGATTCATTGATTCGATCTTTAAAATTGCTGCAAAAAAGCTCAAGCAATTCTTCGGGAGCCCCCCTGTCAACATCCAGGTAGCAGAGGGCCTGGAGGGCAAGCTCCCTTGCCTGTCTGCGTTCACCCATAAAAATCAGGCCTCGCCCAGGACGGCCATGAGATTTGCCATTTCAATGGCTGCAAGGGCTGAATCAAACCCCTTGTTTCCCGCCTTGGTTCCGGCCCGTTCAATGGCCTGCTCGATGTTCTCGGTGGTGAGGATCCCAAACATCACCGGCAGACCGTGGTCAAGACTTACACAGGCTATACCCTTGGAAACCTCGGCGCACACATAATCGTAATGGCTGGTTGCCCCCCGGATAACTGCACCCAGGCAGATGATGGCGTCAAACCTGTTGGTCATGGCCATCTTTTTTGCCACAAGGGGGATTTCAAAGGCACCAGGCACCTTTACCAGGGAAATATCCTCATCTGCGGCCCCGCTTCTGATCAAAGCGTCCATGGCACCGCCCACAAGCCGTTCAGTTATAAAATCGTTGAACCTTGCGGCAATGATTCCAAAGCGTTTACCCTGGGCCGAAAGATTTGCTTCTATTATCTGTGGCATCTTTATTTTCCTTGTTATTTTTATGGAACTTGCTCCGAACTGGCAGCCTGGCATGGGATTTTATTGGGCCCGCCATAAAGGGCACCCGCAAGGGGAGCCCCACCGCCTACTGATTAACACTTCTTGAGCATATGCCCCATCTTAAGCTGTTTGCACTTTAAATAACCCTTGTTGTGCCTGTTTGGCTCAATCTCGATGGGCACCTGCTCCACTATGCTCAATCCATACCCTTCAAGGCCGATGAGCTTGGTGGGGTTGTTGGTCATCAGGCGCATCTTTCGTACGCCAAGATCCACAAGCATCTGGGCGCCGATACCGTAATCGCGCATGTCCGCATCAAACCCCAGTTTGAGATTGGCCTCAACCGTATCACACCCCTTGCGCTGAAGTTCATAGGCCTTGAGCTTGTTCACAAGCCCTATACCCCGGCCCTCCTGACGGAGATAGAGGATAACGCCGCTCCCCTCCTTTTCGATCATATTCATGGCCTTGTGGAGCTGTTCCCCGCAGTCGCAGCGAAGAGAGCCAAAGATATCACCGGTCATGCACTCGGAGTGGACCCGCACAAGAACGGAAGATTCAGGGTCGATCTCTCCCTTGACCATGGCAATGTGGGTGAGGTTGTCCAGATCGTTTTCATAGGCAATAATTTTAAACTCCCCCCCAAATCCCGTTGGAATGGTGCTCTGGGCCGCCTTTCTGACAAAAGATTCTGTCTTCAGCCTATACTCCACAAGATCTGCAATGGTGCAGATACCGATGTTGTGCTCCTGGCTGAATTTCGTAAGCGAGGGCATCCTGGCCATGGTGCCGTCCTCGTCCATGATCTCGCAGATTACACCGGCGGGTTTCAGGCCTGCAAGACGGGCAAGATCCACAGATCCTTCGGTCTGGCCGATTCTGACCATCACGCCGCCGTCCCTTGCCCGCAGGGGAAAGACATGACCGGGCCTGACAAGATCGTGGGCCGTAGCCCCGTCTGCCACGGCCGCCTGGATGGTCCTTGCCCTGTCAGCCGCTGATATGCCGGTGGTAACCCCCTCCCTTGCCTCAATGGATATGGTAAATCCTGTTTCAAACTGGGAGGTGTTGTCGTCGACCATCATGGGAAGATCAAGTCGATCGGCCATTTCAGCGGTCATGGAGAGACAGATGAGTCCCCTGCCGTGCTTTGCCATAAAATTAATCGCTTCCGGGGTGATTGCCTCGGCAGCCATGGTAAGATCCCCCTCATTTTCCCTGTCCTCGTCATCCACCAGGATAACCATGCGTCCTGCCTTGATATCTTCAATGGCCTGCTCAATTGTGATCTGCGGCATTTATACTTTTTCACTCCTTAATTTTTTTATATGAAACTCTCGCCAAAGTGTTGTTATTGGAGGAGTTTTCATGTTCGTTGTGGCCGGATGCCTCCCTCGCTCCGGCCGTGCCGGTTTATATGAAACTCTCGCCAAAGCGTTGTTATTGGAGGAGTTTTCATGTTCGTTGTGGCCGGATGCCTCCCTTGCTCCGGCCGTGCCGGTTATATAAATCCCTTTTTTGCCAGTAGCTCCCTTGTGATCGAGTCTGCTTTTCCGCTGGCTCCGGCAGTTGCCGTTTTTGGATTGTGTCTTAAAAACCGGTTAACATATTTCCCTAGCATATCGGTTTCGATGTTGACCCTGTCCCCGACCCTGATCGTACCTATGGTTGTGATCTTTGCCGTGTGGGGAATGATGCTCACATCAAAATCCGTGGTGCTGCATCTGTTAACGGTAAGGCTGATTCCGTCGATTGCAACCGAACCCTTTTCAATTATCTCGTCTGCAAGGGAATTCGGGATGCCGACGGTCATGATAACGGCGTTGCTGCTGATAACTTTGGACGCAACAAATCCCGTGGCATCGATGTGCCCTGAGACAAGATGACCGTCCAGACGGTCCGAGAGTCGGAGGGCGCGTTCAAGGTTGAGGCGGGCGCCGGGCAAAAGTGACTTAAAGGTGGTCCTGGCGACGGTTTCAGGAGCCATGTCCACCTCGAAGATGTTATTTTTCAGGGTCACAACCGTGAGACAGGCCCCGTTTACTGCGATGGAATCGCCAATCTTTGTATCGGTAAGATCCATTCCAGTATCTATGACAAGCCTTTTTCCCTGGCCGCTTGACTGGATTTTTTTCAGGGTTCCAATCCCTTCGATGATTCCCGTAAACAACTTAACGCCCCCCCGGCTGATTAGGACCACATTTTTTGAGATAGCCCTTGATGAGGATATCCTGGTCAAACCGTTGAACCTCAACGCAGCTCAACCCAAGGGCATCTTTCATCAATTCAGGGCCCTGCCCCCGGCACATGGAGACCCCGTCATCACCGCCCAGGATTTTGGGGGCAAAGAAGAGAAAGAGCTTATTGACCACCCCGGCTGAAAGGGCGGAATGAACCACACGGCCGCCACCTTCAATCAAAAGAGTCACGATGCCTCTCTTACCGAGGGCTGAGATCAGGAGCCCTAGGTCGATCATTCCATTTTGTTCGGGAATAAAAAGCAGCTCAACCCCCAGGCCCTGGAACAGGGCACAACGGCCAGGGTCTGCCTTTGAAGATGTGGCGATGATGGTTTTAGCGCTGGACCGTTGCGTGAATATCTTTGAACCTGGATCAACTGAAAGCCTGGCATCAAGGATCACCCTCAGGGGATCACGACCGTCAAAACCTCCAAGCCTTGTGGTTAGCGAGGGGTCGTCGGCCCGAATGGTGCCGGCACCGGCAAGAATGGCGTCCGCCCGATGGCGGAGCTTGTGAACATAGAGCCTGGAATCCTTGCCGGTGATCCATTTTGAATCCCCGGTTCGCGTGGCAAGCTGACCGTCCAGGGTTGAGGCACACTTTAAAAGGACAAAGGGTGTTTTATCATTTTTGACATACCAGATGAAATCTTCGATGAGTGTTTCAGCATCGTTTCGACAGATGCCGACCTCGACCTTAACGCCCCGGTCCCTCAGAAACTCTATACCCCCGCCTGCCACACAGGGATTGGGATCTTCGGTTCCCACAAACACCCTGCAAATGCCTGCCTCAAGAATTTTTTCGGTACAGGGCGGTGTTTTCCCCGTGTGGTTGCACGGCTCAAGGGTCACGTAAATATCGCCGCCCCTGGCGGCGTCGCCCGCATCATCGATTGCGTTGACCTCTGCGTGGGCAAGTCCCACCCCCCTGTGCCATCCCTGACCTATTACCCTGTTGTTTTTAACAACAACGGCCCCGACCACAGGGTTTGGCGAGGTGTACCCCCTGCCCTTACGGGCGAGACCAATGGCAAGGGCCATAAAGCGTTCATGGGTTGCTTCATCCACCATGGGAACATCCATTATCAGAACAGCCGCCGGCATCCGGGTCGCTGGTTATTTTACGGGGAATAAGGCTCTTGAGTTCTTCGATAAAGTCATCCACATCCTTGAATTCCCGATACACAGAGGCAAACCGCACGTAGGCCACATCATCCAGGCGGTGGAGGTGATCCATAATCTTGTTGCCGATAATTTTCGACGAGATCTCCTTTTCATTGGCATCCCGGAAATTGCGTTCAACAGAATCCACCACCTCTTCAATCTGGTCCACGCTGATGGCGCGTTTTTCACATGCCTTTTTAATTCCGCTAAGGATCTTGTCCCGGTTGAACTCCTCCCTGCGGCCATCTTTTTTCACCACCATGACCGGCAGTTCTTCCACCTTTTCGTAGGTGGTAAATCTGCGCATACAGTCCAGGCACTCCCTGCGCCTTCGAACGGCAAATTCGCTCCGGCTCAACCTTGAATCCACAACACGGTTGTTCAACAGCCCGCAATAGGGACATTTCATGGCGTCACCTCGTCTTTTATTTGGGTTAAGGCAATACCTGCCTGGGCAAGCATGGTTTCAGACATGGGGTCGTCATACCCCTCGGCATAATAAATTTCCCTGATGCCCGCATTGATCAGCATCTTTGCGCAGATGGAACAGGGCTTGTGGGTGCAGTAAAGGGCTGAATCTTTCACTGGAATACCGTGGCAGGCAGCCTGAACAATGACGTTCTGTTCGGCATGAACCCCCCGGCAAAGCTCATGCTTCTCCCCGGAGGGAACATTGAGCTGTTTACGCAGACACCCTGTCACATCACAATGGTCAATCCCTGTGGGGGCTCCATTATACCCAGAGCATAGAATTCGCCGGTCTTTGACCAGAATAGCCCCGACCCTGCGGCGGGTGCAGGTGGCACGGGTGGCCACAAGCCGGGCAATGCCCATGAAATAAGCATCCCAGGAGGGGCGGACAGGATCACCCATGAACGGGGGTCTCTCCGTAAAGGGGAAATGATGCGCAGAGGGACTTCACCTTTTCCCTCAGGGCTTCAGCGGTTGACGGTGCCTCAAGGGCCTGGCACACAAGGTCTGCAACAAGGAGCATTTCCCCCTCTCCCATCCCCCTGGATGTCAACAGAGGCGTCCCGAGCCGAATACCGCTTGTCACCCTGGGCCCCAAAGGGTCGTCGGGAACGGCATTTTTATTCACCGTGATGCCTGCGGCCCCGAGAATATTTTCAGCCTCTTTGCCTGAAACTCCCATGGAGGAGAGGTTGAGCAGCATGAGATGGTTGTCCGTGCCCTTGGAGACAAGGTTCATGCCCCGTTCCATAAGGCCCCTTGCAAGGGTCGCTGCATTGGCCACCACCTGCTGCTGGTATTGAGTAAATTCCGGAGCCAGGGCCTCTTTCAAGGCCACGGCCTTGGCTGCAATGACATGCATGAGAGGTCCCCCCTGGATTCCGGGAAAAATCTGGCTGGATATCCTGGGGCCAATCTCTTCGGTTGCCAGAATCAACCCACCCCGTGGTCCCCTTAAGGTCTTGTGGGTGGTGCTTGTAACAATATCTGCATGGGGAACCGGTGACGGGTGAACCCCCGCCGCCACAAGTCCTGCAATATGGGCCATATCCACCATGAAAAGAGCACCTACAGATTTTGCGATCTCTGAAAATGCCTTAAAATCAATAATCCTTGGATAGGCGCTGGCACCGGCCACGATGAGCTTGGGCCGATGGCGCCGGGCAAGGGCCGCAACCTCGTCCATGTCTATCATTTCAGTCTCTCTGGAAAGACCATAATGTACAAAGTTGAAGAGCCTGCCGGAAAAGCTGACCGGACTTCCGTGGGTCAGATGACCGCCATGGGAGAGATCCATGGCAAGCACGGTCTCCCCGGGCTTGATCACGGCAAAATAGGCAGCCATATTGGCCGTTGACCCGGAGTGGGGCTGAACATTTGCATACTCCGCCTTGAAAAGCTCCCTTGCCCGGTCAATGGCCAGGGTTTCGGCCCGGTCAACCACGGCGCAACCACCATAGTAACGTTTCAGGGGATACCCTTCAGCATACTTGTTTGTGAGCACCGACCCCTGGGCCGCCATCACGGCCCGGCTCGCCCTGTTCTCCGAGGCAATAAGCTCAAGCCCCTCCTCCTGGCGAAGTTCCTCCTCACGGATGATCATAAGAAGCTCCGGGTCAACCTCTTTTAATTCAGCAATATCCACTACCCTCTCTCCTTTACCTGGCCGATATTCAAGCCGAGGTTTCCATGCTCAATATTCTGTCAAGATGCCTTCCCCCCTCAAAAGGGGTCGTAAGCCATGTTTTGACAAGTTCAAATGCAAGGGCATCTCCGATGATACGACCTCCGAGCACAAGAATATTGGAGTCATTATGCTCCCGACTCATGCGCACAGAAAACAGATCGCTGCAAAGGGCCGCCCTGACTCCGGGAAATCGATTGGCAACCATGGACATGCCAAGACCTGTGCCGCACAGCAGAATACCCCGGGAATAATCACCCTTTGATACGGCCTCTGCCACTTTTTTTCCATAGTCCGTATAATTCACAGAGTCCAGGCTGAACGTTCCTGCATCTTTTACCTCAATGCCCAGTCCCGTAAGGAGGGTGATTATCTTCTCCTTCATGGGAAAGGCTGCATGATCACTGCCAATGATAATGGGACCCTGCCTGTCAACTGCCGGGTCCTTTGTTTGAACCATCATATTCGCCACCTTGCAAGAAACTTGAAACAAGAGACAAAATTCAGTCCTAATTCAAGCTTCTATGTTTATTGCGGCAGAAGCCATTCCTCGCTCCGGCCATGCCTCTTTATATGGGGAGTGCGCCCCGAGTCAGGATTTTTTTTTGATATACTCGATGGCATCGCTGACAAAGATCATCTTTTCTGCATCATCATCATCAATATCAATGTCAAACGCCTCTTCCATGCTCATAATAAGCTCCACAAGGGCAAGGGAATCAGCCCCGAGGTCGTCGACCAGGGAGGCTTCTGGAACTACATCCTCAAGATCCACACCCTGGAGCTTCTCTGCAATTATTTTTTTTACTTTTGCCTCAACAGACATTATTAAAAAGCTGCCTCCTTAAAGGGGGTTGGTTGCAATTGCAGACTACTCTTCATCCGATACTGCGCCTACATTTCTACCCCGGTAAACGCCGCAGGCAGGGCATGCCGCATGGGGAAGTTTTGCCTCTTGACAAGCCGGGCACACTGTATATGTGGGTGCTGCCACCTTCTGGTGAGTGCGTCTCTTTCTTCCACGACACTTAGAGCTTTTTTGTTTTGGAACTGCCATTTCGTCTCCTCCTATCCTTCTAATTTATTTAATTAAATTTGAGTCTAAATAGAACCATATCTTATAAGTTTCCCTATACCAACAAACGTTAATAACTAAATTAACCGGCCGAGATTGTCAAGATAATAATCGTCACATCAATAAGACCTTGTCCAAATTTATGCTCTGTGGTATCTCCACCAACCAGCACAGCAGTGCAAATCAAACATACTGTATGGTGTTAATAAACCGAGTTAATGAACGGAGTTAATCTATGGATACCATTATTACAAGGTTCCCGCCAAGCCCCACGGGATACCTTCATATCGGGGGGGCCAGGACCGCACTTTTCAACTGGCTCTGGGCTCGAAAAAACAAGGGCAGATTTGTCTTGAGAATCGAGGACACGGACACGGTGCGATCCACCAAAGAATCTGTGGACGCAATCTTTGATTCCCTGAACTGGCTTGGGATAGACTGGGACGAGGGCCCCTTTTTCCAGACCGAGCGATATCCCCTCTACCGGGAATATATAAAACGACTCATTGATTCAGGTCATGCCTACTATTGCAGCTGCACACCGGAAGAGGTGGACGCAATGCGCCAGGAGGCAAGGGCGAACGGCCAACGCCCCATGTACAACCGACACTGCCGGGACCTTGATCTTGGACCAGGGGCTAACCGGGTGGTCAGACTCAAGGTACCCAGCAGCGGCAGCACTGTGGTTGAAGATATGGTAAAGGGTCCCACCTCGTTCCAGAACAGCGAGATAGACGACTTTGTCATACAGCGAAGCGACAGCAGTCCCACCTACAACCTGGCCGTTGTGGTGGATGATCTCACCATGGGAATCAACACAATTCTCAGGGGTGACGACCACCTTGTCAACACGCCCAAGCAGATTCTCATCTACCGGGCCCTTGGGGCAGAACTGCCGCAGTTCGGCCATGTACCAATGGTGCTCGGACACGACAAGTCAAGGCTGTCAAAGCGCCACGGAGCCATGAGTGTCAGCGAGTACAGGGAGATGGGCATCCTGCCCGACGCCATGATCAACTACCTTGTCAGGCTAGGATGGTCCCATGGAGACCAGGAGTTTTTCACAAGGGAAGAACTCATAGAGAAATTTTCCCTGGAACACCTGGGTCGTTCTGCGTCCATGTTTGACATGGACAAACTCATGGCCCTCAACGCAAAGCACATCCAGGCAAAGACCAACGCTGAAATTGCAAAGGCACTTATCCCCTATGTTGCGACAAGGGGCATAACCATTGAAAACTCGCCAGCGCTTGAACTGGTTGTCGAAAGCCTGAAACCCCGGAGCAAAACCCTGGTGGAGATGGCCGAGGCGTCTCTGTTCTACTTTGTCGACACCCTGGCCTTTGACGACAAGGCGGTAAAAAAGTTCCTCAAACCCGAAATCATGGAGCCCCTTACCGAATGTGCAGATGCCATTGAGGCCCTCGAAGAGTTCACCGAACCAGCCCTTGAGGGGGTATTCCAACAGGTGATGGAAAAACACGACCTCAAGTTCGGCAAGATCGCCCAGCCCCTGAGGGTGGCCCTCACAGGAAAAACCGTAAGTCCCGGCATCTTTGAGATGATTCTTGCCCTTGGCCGGGAAAAAACAGTGAGCCGCATCCGGGCCGTGATCGAAGGATGAGCTATTAGCAGTTAGCAGTTAGCTTTTAGCTAACTGCTAACTGCTGCCGAATGGAACCATTTACGCTGATGTTTTTTCAAAAAGGATACCCGAGTAGCCGACAAAACTCTCGCCGGGGCTTCGTTCATGACTTGTGGCATAGTCAAGCACAACGCCCCGCAAAGCCCCCATGGAACGGGCCGCGGCAACGGCTGCGGCAACGGCACCGGAACAGCAGAGGTTATGATTTTTAAGCCCCTGGTCAAGGATGGCGTCGACATCCATTTCAACCATTGCCCTGACGGCCCTGGGATCATTGATGGTGGTCACCCAGTCAAGGCCCGCCATACCCTCGCCTGCCGGGGAAAAGCCATAATTTGGTCCATAGTGAGTCATGTCGGTCGACCCTAGCACCCGGACGGTAAGTCCTGATTTTACGGCTGCTTCAACGGCCAGAGTTCCGATCTTCTGGGCAAGGGGCGAAGGCGGAACCCCCACGGGAACGATGACTGCCTCTGGAAAAAAATACCGCACAAAGGGGAGCTGGAGTTCAATGGTGTTCTCGCCAGGAAAGGTGTCCGGTCCCAGAAGGATTCCATCCACACTTTCGGCAAGGGCAGCGGCAACCCCCCTGTGAACCTCAAGATCACCAAACGGTGTTTCCCACGCTCCGCTGCCCATGATCAAAGGTGGATCGCTGGGAAACATATGATGCCCAAAGATCAGCACCAGATCCACGGGGTCAGGAGCTTCATCTGTGCCATTGCCCACGAGGGAACCAATCACCCGACAGGCAATGGAACCTGAAAAAAACCACCCGGCATGGGGAACGATTCCTCCCACATAACTACCCCTGGACGGCCCGTTTCTGTCCTTTAAAAACCTTAGGATTTGTCGTTCACACTCCCGGCCATCGTCAGGATACCAGGAGCCTTTAAACGCTGCTTTTTTCCTTTCCATAGACCCCTCCTCTATAAGAAACAGCTTTTAGCTCTTAGCTTTTAGCTCTTAGCTAACAGCTAAAAGCTAACCGCTAACAGCTATCGTGTTTCATTCTTCGTTGTGTCCGTGAGGACATGTAAGTTTTTTATAAGAAACAGCTTTTAGCTGTTAACTTTTAGCTTTTAGCTAACGGCTAAAAGCTAAAAGCTATTTCTTTGAGGCTACCTTTGAGGTGAGCCACTCGATCCAGGGCTCAAACCCCTCTTCTGTTTTGGCAGAAAGTTCAAACACGGGCATTCCCGGATGGATCTCGTTCATATTGTCCACAGCTTCTTTTGCATTGAAGTCAAGGTAGGGAAGAAGATCTATCTTGTTCAGGATGGCCGAGTCTGCGAGGCGGAACATGAGGGGGTATTTCAGCGGTTTGTCTTCCCCTTCGGTGACGCTCAGTACAACGGTTCTTGCATCTTCTCCAATGTCAAATTCGGCTGGACACACAAGGTTTCCTATGTTTTCCACGATCAGCAAATCCAGACGGTCAAGATCCATATCCCGTGCCGTTTTTTCAATGAGGTGGGCCGCAAGGTGGCAGTCTCCTCCAAACTGGTCCGTATTGATCTGAACGGCCACGGCCCCGGTTTTTTTGAGCCTGTCAGCATCGTTGGTCGTGCAGATATCCCCCACGATAACCCCGGTTCTGATCCCGGGCATAATCCTCAACAACGTCTTGCACAAAGTTTCTGTTTTACCCGATCCAGGAGAACTCATCATGTTGAGAACAAACACCTTTTTTTCTGCAAAGAACCGCCTGTTCTTTTCGGCCATGGTCTCGTTGGCCTCAAGAACTCTTTTTTGAAGTTTTATTTCCATTTTTTTATTTTCCTTTACTCTATTTGGTTTGTATTATCTCTTAATTCTTCCATCTCCAAAGTCCTAAAAACTTAACCACGAAAGGCACGAAAGGCACGAAAAAAACTTTTCTGTTTTGCCACCCTTCATATCAGCATAAAAGTGGTTTACACTTCTTTCTGGTAAAACCCCTTCAAATCAGGGAATGGTCTCATATGGTGTAAAGCGGAAAATAAAGAAGGCCTCTAATTTCGTGTGTTTCGTGTTTTTCGTGGTCCCATCTTTCATTTTTCATTCATCGGCAAGCTCCAGGGAGGAGATCTCAAGCTCCCTTCCAGAGAGAAGCTCCACATCACCCTGGCGGCAGGCAGGGCACCTGAAGCCAGGGCCTTCCACCACCCACTCGTGGTTGCAGGCCTTACACCTCGCCCTGACATCAACGGCCTCTATCTCGAGCTTCACCCCTTCAAGCGGGGTATTCTTTGTTATCACCTCCATGCAGAACCTGAGGCTCTCCTCGACAACTGAGGCAAGCCTGCCGATCTTGAGGTTAAGCTTTTCGACCCTTGGATTTTCGATCTCGGCCGGTATGGCATCCAGGGCGATATCAACCATCTGCTGGGCAATTCCCATCTCGTGCATCCTATTTATTCCTCCTTAACCCTTGCCATGGCCCGTTTGAACGCATCCCTTGACAGTTCAATGGTTTGATCGTCCACGCAAAAGGCAAGACGAAAGTAGCCCGGACCTCCAAAGCCCATTCCCGGCACGGCAAGAATCAGCTCCTCCTGGAGAAGGGAGACAAACTTAACATCATCCTCCAGGGGAGATTTCGGGAAAAGGTAAAAGGCGCCCGAGGGAACCACAAAGGTGAACCCCGCATCCTTCAGGATGTCGCAGAGAAGGTCCCTCTTCCTCCTGTACGCTCCAATATCGACGCTTGCCCCCTGAATCAGGGGGAGGACCCGCTGCATCATGGCCGGTGCGTTTACAAAACCCAGGATTCTGTTGGTCAGGGCCAGGGCCGGCAAAAGCTTATCCCTGAAGGGAGAGGCTGGATTGACCGCGATATAGCCGATCCTCTCGCCGGACAGGGAAAGATCCTTTGAGTGGGAGGTGATAACGACGCTGTTCTCATAGGAGGGGAATACCGGCGGGACAGGGGTTCCGTCAAACACAATCTTTCGATAGGGTTCATCGGACACGAGATAGATGACAGTGCCGAACCCTTCGCCGGTTCTGCGTAAGAGCCGACCAAGGGCGTCCAGGCTCTCCTTTGAATAGATCTGGCCTGTGGGGTTGTTTGGCGAATTTATCATCATCACCTTGGTCTTTGGTGTGATGGCCCTTTCGATGGCGGCAAGATTCAGGGTAAAGTCCGGGTTGGCCTCGACTGTCTTGAGCACGCCCCCGTGATTTTCCGCATAGGAGGTGTACTCCACAAAAAAGGGCCTTGTGACCAGCACCTCTTCTCCCGGGTTGAGAAGGGCCTTCAGCACAACGTTGAGTCCGCCTGCAGCTCCGCAGGTGATGACGATATCCTCGGCTGCGAGAACCGCCCCCTGGTCTCCCCCGATGTTTTCGGCAATGGCCCTTCTCACATGGGGGAAACCTGTGTTGGGCATGTAGCCGTGGACGTTCCCCCCCCTTTCACAGGCGACCCTTTCAAGGGCCTCCTGAAAGGCTTGCGGAGGTTCAAGGTTGGGGTTGCCGATGCTGAAATCAAACACATTTTCAGCTCCGTGTTCCGCCTTGAGCTTTGTCCCCTGTTCAAACATCTTTCTGATCCAGGAGGATTTGGAAAGGGTCTCTTCGATCTTCGCTGCTATGGTCATGGGTCACTGCTCCCTTGTTCGATAAAATTCCTGTTTAAAGGCCGGAAAACGGCCCTGATTTATGGCATTGCGCATTCTATCCATTAGGTCAAGGTAATAATGGAGGTTGTGAATGGTGTTGAGGCGATAGGCAAGAAGCTCCCGGGACTTATAGAGGTGACGCAGGTAGGCCCGGCTGTAGTTCCGGCAGGTATAGCAGGAACACTCGGCATCAACGGGTTCCTTGTCAAACCTGAACCGTGCGTTGGAAATATTCATGGTTCCGAACGAGGTAAAGAGCTGGCCGTTTCTGGCGTTCCTCGAGGGCATCACACAGTCGAACATGTCAACCCCCATGGCGGTAAGCTCCACAAGGTTCTCAGGGGTTCCCACACCCATCACATATTTTGGCTTAAGGGCTGGAAGCTTAGGAACGGTATGGTCGGCCATCTCGTACATGAGCTCCGTGGGCTCGCCAACGCTCAATCCTCCGATGGAGTAGCCTGGGAAATCAAGGTCAACAACCTGGGTTGCCGACATGGATCGAAGATCTGAATACATGCCGCCCTGGACAATGCCGAACAGACTGTTAACCCGGCCGTTTTCAACCCAGCGCTCCCTGCCCCGCCGGGCCCATTGGGTGGTCTTTTCCAGGGCGGTCATGGCCTCTTTTTTCGTTGCTGGATACCCCATGCACCAGTCAAGGGACATCATGATGTCAGATCCAAGAACGGTCTGGATCTCAACGGCCAGCTCCGGGGTCAAAAGGTGGGAAGAGCCGTCGATGTGGGACTGGAACGACACCCCCTCCTCCTTGAACTTTGCAAGCTTTGCAAGGGAAAAAAACTGAAACCCGCCGCTGTCGGTAAGGATGGGCCGGTCCCAGTTCATGAAACGGTGAAGACCGCCCATGTGGGCCATCACTTCGCACCCGGGTCTCAGATAGAGATGATAGGTGTTGCCGAGAATGATCTGGGCCTGGCACCCCTTCAGCTCCTCCACCGACACAGCCTTGACCGTGCCGAGGGTTCCGACAGGCATGAAGATGGGGGTTTCGATCACCCCGTGGGCCGTTGTGATCCTTCCGGTCCTTGCCCGGGTTTCTAGGGATTGATTTAAGATATCAAAGGTGAGCATGGTTTCCTTTTAATCGATGAGCATGGCATCGCCATAACTGAAGAATCGGTAGTTTGATTGAATCGCCTCCTGATAGGCCCTGAAAACCTGATTTTTCCCGGCAAAGGCCGAGACCAGCATGAGAAGAGTCGATTCCGGCAGGTGAAAGTTGGTGATCATGGCGTCAACGAGCTTGAACCTGTAGCCGGGATAGATAAAGAGGTCACACACGCCGCTGCCCGCCCTTATTTTACCCTGGTCATCCGCGCCATACTCAAGGGTTCTGACACTCGTGGTCCCGACGGCCACCACCCTTCTGCCCTGCTCTTTTGCAAGGTTGATGGCAGCGGCGGTTTCCCGGGGTATATCAAACATCTCCCTGTGTATCTGATGCTCCCTTATATCGTCCACCCTGACCGGAACAAAGGTGCCATACCCCACATGGAGGGTGATCGAGGCGAACTCAACGCCCCTTGCCCCGAGCTCAATCATGAGGGGGTCTGTAAAGTGGAGCCCTGCGGTGGGAGCCGCAACAGCACCATCCCGTGCCGCATAAACGGTCTGATACCCTGTCTCATCCCCGGGTTCAACCCCGTTAATGCGCCGGATATAGGGGGGAAGGGGCAGCTCACCGTGGCGCCTGATCGCCTGGACAAGATCCCCGTCACAGGTGAACTTAAGTTTAAAAAGGGGGCCCTTCCTTGCCGTAACCCTTGCAACTATCTCATCCCCAAGCTCGAGCACGGCTCCAGGTTTGGGGCTCTTTGACGCCTTTACAAGGCAGTCGCACTGGAAACAACCGTTCTCTTCAAGGGCCTGCAGGCCGGCCGCATAGTCGACGATCATCACCTCCACAGCCCCGCCCGTGGTTTTTTTTCCCAGGAGCCTTGCGGGCACAACCCGGGTGTTATTCACCACCATAAGGTCCCCCGGGATCAACAGATCCACAAGGTCCTTAAATCCATGGTGGGCAAGGGCGCCGCTGTTTCGATCAAGGCGCAAAAGCCTTGAACCGTCACGGCAGGAACTGGGGGTCTGGGCAATTTTATCCCTGGGAAGGTCATAGAAGTAGTCGGACAAACGATACATCAGACAAAGCTCCTTCCAAGATAAACAATCACAAGCCCGATGGCCATGAGCATCAGCCCAAACCTTCTTAACACCCCCTCAGGCTGCTCCAGGACTGCCTGGATCATCTCCTTCATCCCCCCGGGAAAGACAAAATAGGGGATGCCCTCCACAATCATAACCATACCTATCACACACAAAAAAAAACTCATCTGCTGATTTCCTCTTATTGTCCACGTCCCACTATCCACAATTTTTCGTTTCAATCTGGGACAACTCGATCATCAAGTTTTTTGGTCTGTTTTTCGAGATAACTGGGTCGGTTATCCCCAGGGGCACCCCCAAGGGGAGTCCCTACAGCCCCATCCACTGCCTACTGGCCTGACATTTATACAATCGTGCAATATAGCATAAAGAATAGTATTGATAAATCAAATCATTGACGTTATAACTCGACAGTCGAGTTTTTTATATATCCCCCATGTCCTGGCCGACACAACGGACGATGAAATACGATGGTACAGGGTGGGCATTAGTGTCATTCCGCCCCCTTTGGTTATCCTGACCGGAACCGCAAAACGTCGGGGGTCGCTTTGACACTTCTTAATGTTTTCGACCCTTTGGTTTTGAACGTTTCGGTCAGGAAAACCAAAGAGGACTCTAAAGTCGAGGCTCCCACTATGATGTTTCAACGGGAGTTTCCTATAAACCGGCACGGCCGGAGCGAGAGATGGCATCCGGCCACAACGAATATTGAAACTCCGCTACCTATGGCGCTTCGAAGCGAGTTTCATATAAAAATTATTAACCCCAATTGCACAACCAGAAATAGGAATAACATCTTTATGCAGTTTGAACCTGTCATCGGACTTGAGGTCCATGTCCAGCTTGACACTGAGACAAAGATATTCTGCTCCTGCTCCACGGGTTTCGGCGCATCGCCCAATGCCCACACCTGCCCCGTATGCACGGGTATGCCCGGGGTGCTCCCGGTTCTGAACCAAAGGGCTGTAACCTATGCCATAAAAACGGGCCTTGCCACCGGCTGCAAGGTGGCCGCCGAAAGCCGTTTCGACCGGAAAAACTATTTTTATCCAGACCTGCCAAAGGGTTACCAGATCACCCAGTACGGGGCCCCCATTGCCGAGCACGGCCACCTTACCATAGAACTTGCCGACGGGTCTGAAAAAACCATCGGCATCACCCGCATCCACATGGAAGAAGACGCAGGCAAGCTGATCCATGACCCTGACCGGCCGGCGAGCATGGTGGATCTCAACCGTGCGGGAATCCCCCTTGTGGAAATCGTGAGTGAACCTGACATGAGAACTCCAGAAGAGGCAGGGGCCTACCTTAGAAAACTCCACGCCATTGTCCGGTATATCGGGGTCTGCAACGGCAACATGGAAGAGGGAAGCTTCAGGTGTGACGCCAACATCTCCCTTCGGCCAAAGGGCCGGGAACAGTTCGGCACAAGAACGGAACTGAAGAACCTCAACTCGTTCAGGAACGTGGAAAAGGCCATTGCCTATGAGATCCAGCGTCAGACCTACGTTCTGGAAGAGGGCGGCGAGGTGATCCAGGAGACCCGCCTGTGGGATACGGCAAACAGCAGGACGATCTCCATGAGAACCAAGGAAGAGGCCCACGACTACCGCTATTTCCCGGAGCCGGACCTTGTACCCCTCATCATCGATGACGCCTGGCTCGAACAGGTCAGGCAGAGCCTTCCAGAGCTTCCCGATGCAAAGCGGCAGAGGTTCATGGATGAGTATGCCATGACCGCCTATGATGCCTCGCAGCTCACCTCCTCCATACCCCTTGCGGATTTTTTTGAACAGACTGCAAAGGAACTCAAGGAGACAAAGCTTGCGGCAAACTGGATCATGGGACCCGTACTCGCCCTTTTAAAGGAGCAGAACACCACCATCCCAGATCTGCCCATGACCGCCCACCGCCTTGCCGAACTGTTAAAACTTATGGAGACCGGCAGGATCAACGCAAATGCCGCAAAAACCATATTTGACCGCATGGTCACAACCGACGAGGAGCCCGGTCAAATCCTGGAGGAGATGGGTCTTGAACAGGTCTCTGACCAGGGTGAGCTTGAAGGGATCGTAGTTGAAATTATCGAGGCCAACCAGGAGGAGGTTGCGGCATACCAGGGAGGCAAGAGAAAGCTCATGGGGTTTTTCATGGGTCAGATCATGAAAAAGAGCCGGGGCAAGGCCGACCCTGCCATCGTCACCCAGATACTTAAGAAGAAACTCAACGAGAAACCATAGCCAGGAGCTTATACTATTGAAGTGTTTTCATTCCACCAGGATCGGCAAAACCCTTATTTTACCAATACTGCTATCTGCCATTTTGCTGATTCAGCCTTCGGCCTTTGCAGAGACAAAAAAAATAGCCATCCTTCCCTTTGAAATACATTCCCAGGCAGATCTTGACTACATCGGCCAGGGGGCACTCCAGATGCTCACATCCAGACTCTCCTGGCAGGACCAGGTTGAGGTTGTTGAGCTGGACAGGCTTTATCTGTCTGACAAACCCGTTGCCATGGCAGATATGCCCAACTCCATGGAAAAAATGAAAAACACGGCAGCCGTCCTTGGGGCGGACTATGTACTTTCGGGCAGCGTTACAGAATTCGCAGGGGCCTTCAGCGTTGACACCACTGTTTTTAAAGCTGCGACTAACACAGTGGAAACCTTTTTCGGCCAGGCAGCAACCGTTGAGGGGATCATCCCCCAGCTTGACATCCTTGCCGCAAGGATCAACCACAGCCTGTTTGACCGGAAAACTGCGGCCCTGGAAGCCCTGGAACCTGAAGCTTCAACCCCGGATGAAGAGATCTTCAATATCCGGAAAAACCCGGAAAAACTGATGCCCTCACTCCTGGAAGCGGGTGACCATACCCAAGACCGGCCCTTCTGGAAATTCTGGGGATCGGACAAACCCAGGCAGGACAAATCAGAAGACGCACCTTTCTGGAAATTCTGGAAAAAGAACAAACCAGATCCAGATGATGGATTTGGGCCATACGACCCCATGGAAGCCGACAAGATTGAACCAGATATGGGTGGAACCCCTGAAGAAGAAAAAGAGGACAAGCCCTTCTGGAAATTCTGGTAATAGTTTAGGATCAAGCTTTTTGGCCTGTTCCCAGGGCAACACAGGAGTGTCATGGTGACGGGGCATAACGACTGGGACTGAACAACCAGGGGGCAACTCATGAATAGCCCCCTGTAGGGAAACTTGATCATCCAGAAGCAGAGATTTATTCGGCAGGCGGGGGTGGCTCAAGATTCTCATCGGGCAGCTCCTCCAGCCCCTCGATTTCATCCAAAGCCTCTTCATCCAAAACCTCTTCATCCAGCAGGTTTTCATCCAGTACATTTTCATCCACGCAGTTCCCCTCCTCCTGGGGCCTAGGATTCATGATTGATTCATCCTGGGGCTGGGAGTTAAAGATACTCTCATCCTCATCCGGGGTGGATGACAAATCATCCTGCTCAAGACCGTCCTCCAATTCTGGAACCGATTCCATATCCTGCTCCTGGAGTTCTATCCCCTTTCCCTGGATTTCTGATCCCTGGATTTCTGATTTAGCAAAAGGAGATGCAGGGGCGGACGGTACCAGGAACAGATTCCATGCAGCAACACCCCCCAAAATGATGCAAACAGAGATCATCCGATGATATAAACTTTCCCGATTCATTTCAAACCCTTCCTTTTTAATTTTTTGATTTTTTTAAATTACCAACTCTTAAATTATCCATGTTCACCCGGGGAACCCCCGGAAAAATCATGCGGCACTCATGGGCTGCTCTGCCCTGCCCCTTGCAAGAAAGACCTGATCACTCTCTTTCCTGTAGCTCTCCTGGTAGAGGATCAGATCCGGGTGGTTGTTCAGTGAATCGTAGTTGAGATGCCCCATCCCCTTATGCACATTTATTCAGGCGATCTTATTTGATGACCAGTTTTTTTTGAAAGAGTCCCATCAGAGTATCGCCCCTTAGGATTTTCACAACTCAGGAGGGGCGGCCACAGGTTGGGTTGTTGAAAATCGAGCCTTGCGCCTGAAAAGATAAAAGCAAAAGATATGCCATTGTTTTATGAGTTAGGCCAGCTGGCTGTGGGGTGGTGCAAACAGATTCAGCTCTCCCATAAATGGCTCCCCAGGACATGGAAGGTCCTGGTTCTCTGCCCCATGGGAACCTGCAAGTCTTTTTTAATATCAATTTCCTGGGGCAGATTTACAGGCCTGAAGCATCACTCGAAGATTTTTTCGTCAATTGCCTCGGCTTCGGCAGCATCCCCTTCCATGTCCCGGAGCTTGCCCAGGCTTTTATCCCGCCAATACTGCTTGTACCATTCATTTGCGATAATCATGGACATCACCTCGTTGGTGCCGGTCCAGATGGAGGCAAGGCCGAGATCCCTGACGATGCGTTCTACGGGATAGATATTGGTGTACCCAATGCCGCCCATGACCTGCATGGCATTTTTTGCGGCCCTCTGGCAGGATTCGGTTACGAATTTCTTGGACTGGGAGACCAGACGCCGGATCAGCTTGTCGTCGATCCCTGCATCCACGGCCCTGGCAGTGGTATATATCATGGAACGGGCCGCATCCAGGAGGGTTACGGCTTCGGCCACCTGGAAAGAAACCCCCTGAAATTCCGCCACTGGCCGGCCAAAGGCCTTTCTCCTTGAGGTGTACCCGGTTGCGATATCAACCGCCGGGGCCGCAGCCCCGATGGTCATGGCCGCCGTGCCCAGACGCTCAGGGATCATCATGGTGTTGAACACTTTCACACCCCGGTTGAGCTCCCCCAGAAGATTCTCCTTTGGCACCCTGACATCCTCGAACCTGAGCCTCGCAGCCCCGCCCCCCCGGCACCCCATAAGGCCGTAGAGGTATTCGCTTTTGACCCCCCGGCTCTTATCTACAATAAAGCAGGAGATGCCCTCATGGGGCCTGGCATCCGGGTCGGTCCTGGCGTAGACCAGAAAATAATCAGCCCCCTCTCCGCCTACGATGAAACGTTTCTGGCCGTTTAACAGAAAATGATCCC
>JAVERV010000099.1:0-11689 GCA_034006945.1 Desulfobacterium sp.
TAACCCCAGGATCGGCTATGCGGCCAGGCAGGGATTACACCCAACAACGCCAGTACCAGTAGAATGAGTAAAATTGTGCCTATTCCCATGATGAATCCTCCTTTTTTTAAATATGACGGCTATAGATCCATTGCCGCTCAAAACATCCGGCAACGAATCCTCTGCCTGACTAAGTTCTTAATGACAGTTTCTCCATGCCCATTTGTTCTTTCCGGATTCACTCCGGTTTGGACAACAGATTTGAGGTATCAGGTGGGAGGTGTTATTGCCTTTCATTCCCTTCCTTTTTTTCTATTCTCGATCCTGAAGATATTTTATCAAGAAGGAACAGGGTTGAAAAGTAAACTCCCGATCGACAGTTGTCGGTTCATTTTCCACTTAACCTTTCTATTCAATTTTCTTTGGTTCTGACCGCTTCAATAAAAGCCATCCCTTGAATATCGGTAACTGTGTGAATCTGAATAATTGGCGGTTTCGATAAAAGGGGTTTTGTCCCAAGCAACACCCCGAATCGAAGCGACTTTAAATGATTATTCAAATCTTTTTGGTTTGTCCATTCTTCGATGATACAAAAGCTGTTTTTGTCTTTGATGTCACAAAAGATCGCATAGGTGCTGCACCCCATCTCTTTTTTTACCGGTTCGACCAACGAAAGAAGGGTCTGCAAAAGTTCCATTTTTTTTTCTGCAAGCACGGTTAAGGTTATTTTGACTATAATCATTGGGTCACCCCATTAAATACTCCTTATTTTATTGTTTGATGTATAATTTATCGATAACTTTTTTTACGTTCACTGTATTTTCAGTAAGTTTTACGGCATAGTCTTTTTTAAGTTTATTAGAAACCGTGCCTTCAAGCGTTACAACAGCATCTTTTGTAGTAACATTAATCTCCAGGCTGTCAGTCTCTTTTTAATAAATATATCGTTCGTTTTTCTGCCCTGCACTGTTTCGTTGAGAAAGCATCTGGCTACTTGTCCAAGACTTTCTTGATTTGGCCGAGCTTCTCCTGCGCTTCTCCCTCAAATTTTTCAACTTTCCCTTCAGCTTCCAGATCGAGATTTCCCACGGCCTTTCCAGCAGTCTCTTTGATCTTGCCTTTTACCTTGTGCATCTTACCTTCTGTGTTGTCCTTTGTGCTTGATTTCATGGCAATTCTCCTGTTTAATATTTCAATAACCGGCACGACCGGAGCGAGGGATGGCATCCGGCCAGCCATAACTAACGATGAAACTCCATCAATTGTGATGCTTCTGAGTGAGTTCTTTATAAAAACCTACTTGAAGACCATGTTGTTTTTGACGCTATTATTTCTGAAAAACCCAGAACCCAGAATGTGTTGTCGTTTCCCTGAGCATCAAAAGGGTAGTGTTCTTCTCTGTCCTGTATTTTGCTTTGTCTTATGTCTTATGTCTTATTTGTTCTTAATTTGTTACTTTCAAGTTTCGTGCCAGGTCTTTGACCCACACCAAGCACACTCCATATCCTATGTACAATATGGAGTTTGGAAGTAGCTGGTACAAAGAAAATGGGTTCAAACCGATCCTGATCACTGGAAAAAATATCGTGAAAACAATCCGAAAATTTGTATTTGTACGATATCGCAAGGGTTGAGAAAAGGTCTTATTCGACCAATTGGGTATATATGACTCTTCAATCATGCAGTATACCCCCGTCTATGACAAGCTCGTTTCCGGTAACAAATAACGATTCGCCAGATGCAAGATAATAGTGTCTTTTTCATGCTTTGATGAATTTTCATCGACAGGGCTTCCAGCCCGTCATCCGACGCATCCTCCTCGACCAAGATCAACCTTTCATCTTTTGCGATCATGCCAGCCGTAATCAGCCACAGGACGGGGGTGCCGACAAGGCCGCTTTTAGCATCATCGAGGGTGACGGATGAACCCCGTAAGCCAGGGACAGGAGATTGTTCGTTTTTTCATCGCCGCCATGGGACAGTATTTAGTAGTCGGGTCTGAATCGAGAAATCAGGCACGGCGCACCTCTGCCTTGGGTGCGGGTCAGGATATAACGCACATTCAAGGCATCGGCGGATTCAACCGCATTCAGCATGGCGACATCTTCCACGGTGGCGTTGCCGGAACCCGCAGTCGCCCGAAAGTAGGCGTGCAAATCAGCTGGGTGCCCGATCGGTTTTTCCTTCCGCTCGGTGGAGATGGCGATCTTACCGAGCCTCTCAACCGCTTCGGCAGGATAACGTCCAATCGCCGTCTCTTGGGACAGCATCACCGCATCTGTGCCGTCAAGAATGGCGTTGGCCACATCGGACACCTCGGCACGGGTCGGGCGTATGTTTTTGCTCAGCCATGACATGGGTAACTCTTGAACTCTTGTCGATCGCCGGATTTAAAGTTATGGTCACAATGATTTTCATGGGAAAGCCTCCTGAAAGAATTTTACCGGTCCATGATCAGAGTAAACCTTCGATCTTTTCATGTATTGCCTGGGATGCTTCCTTGCTTGATATAAAACTCCTTTGCGAATGGAAAGGGTTGCCAGGTTTTGACGCACCAGACATACTCCATATCTTTTATAAAATAAAGTCGGTTGCCAAAAATTTGCTTTTGTGTTCCCGAACGATGCTGGTTATGATCTGTTTGTTTAAATCCGTCTGCTTGGCGGCGACCAGTGTTCGAATGGAAAATACCCGCAAGGCGTCGGATACGGAAAGGGTTCCTTCTGCTGAATCCTTTCGTCCGGTGAAGGGAAACGTGTCCGGTCCCCGCTGGCACTGGCTGTTGATATTGACCCGGCAGACCTGGTTGACAAGCGGGTCTATCAATTGCGCAATCTGGTCCGGATCGCTGCCGAAAATACTGACTTGCTGGCCGTAGTTGGAATTGATCATGTACTCTATGGGTTCATCGATCTTTTCGAAGGAAAGGACCGGAATCACAGGCCCGAACTGCTCTTCATGGTACCCTCTCATTTCAGGGTTGACCGGATACAGGACGGCAGGAAAAAAAAAGTTCCCGCAAACCGTTCCACCGCCCCGATTAACCACCTTGGCACCTTTAGCAACAGCGTCGGACACCAGTTCACACAGGTAATCCGTTTTGCCTTTTTCCGCAACCGGTGTCAGAAAAACCCCTTCCCGCCAGGGCACCCCAAGAGACAGGGAATTAACTGTTGCGGAAATACGTTCAAGAAACTCATCTGCGATGCAGGCTTCCACAAACAGGATTTTAAGCGCTGTGCAACGCTGTCCATTAAAAGAAAGGCAGCCGAGAACGCATTCCCGCACGGCCTGATCAAGGTCTGCGCCTTTCAGGACAATGGCCGGATTCTTAGCCTCCAACCCCAGCACACAGCGCAGGCGATTGGGGTGGGGGTGTAGTTTTTTCAATGCGTTTGCCGTTTTACTCGTGCCTATCAGCCCAAGAACGTTGATCTTGCCGGATGCCATAAGTGGAGGAATTATTTTTCTTCCCTGACCATAGATGACGTTGATGACGCCTTTTGGGAAAACATCGCAGAAGGCTTCCAGAAGCGGTGCGTAAAGAAGCGCTCCGTGTTTGGGCGGTTTCAGAATCACGGTGTTTCCCATGACAAGGGCTGGTATCAGGGTAGTGAATGTCTCGTTGAGCGGATAATTGAACGGTCCCATGCAGAGCACGACACCCATGGGGGCACGCCGAATTTGGCCGATGATTTCTTCTTCGATGGTGAACCGGGAAGAAACTCGATCCAGGTCTTTAAGTGCGGCAAGGGTATCGTTAATATATTTAATCGTGCGGTCAAATTCCTTTTCCGAATCCTTTAAGGATTTTCCTACCTCCCACATCAGCAGTCCCACGACCCGTTCCCTGGCCTCGATCATTCGAAAAACGAACTGCTCCATGTGATCAATCCGCTCGGCCACGGACATGGTGGGCCACTCCCCCCGGCCATGGTCATAGGCGACAACCGCCGCATCAAGGGCTTCAAGCGCTTCCGCCTCCGTTAACAGCGGATATTCACCAATGAAAAAGGGCTTGGGACCATTGTCGTCGGTCACCCAAACGGGGGAGAGCACTTCCTGGCGTGGACCGTTCCAGACCCTGATCTCACCATCTGCAAGATAGCCAGTCTGAATGCAGGGAAGATCTTTCAAAAGGAGTTCCGGTACATCAACGATCCGTGGAAATAGGTTTTGGTCTTTTGTCAAATTGTCTTGCTCCATGTTTTTTCTTTTTTTTTCACTGGCTTGTTCATTGTTCATGATATTTCTCCTTCAAGGATGGTCTGAATTTTTTTACCCACCAATTTGCCGCGTTTGATCTGCCGAGGCGAAAGTTTTGCCAGCAACTTTTTTTGTTCCGGAATGGTCAGCAGATGCTGCAGCAAAAGGATATACGCATCAAGGTTGTCCGCCGAACAGTTCATGTAAACGACAGGAAAATTTTTTGGCAACCACGCCCTTTATAATAGATTTTCCCTATTGATTCTCCGGACCGCAATGATTAGGAGAACTACGGTGATAAGAGCAATTACTATAAGGATATGGGCATATTCTCATCTGTAAGATAATAATGGCGTATAACCTTGAGATCGGAATCAAGCTCGTAAATTAAAGGAATACCAGTAGGGATATTGAGTTCAATAATTTTATCATAATGTCCCCCACTTGTAATAATTGATGGTTCACGGGTCAGGCTTGTATTTATTGTGCTTTTGACGACACCCTGTTGGTTTGATCAATCGATCTTTATATTGCGCAACCGGAGCGCATTGCCGATAACTGACACGGAACTGAAACTCATGGCCGCGGCCGCGATCATCGGACTCAAAAGCAGGCCGAAAGCCGGATAAAGAACACCGGCTGCAATCGGAACTCCCAGAGAGTTATACACAAAGGCAAAAAATAGATTCTGTTTGATGTTACGCATGGTGGCATGGCTTAATAAACGTGCCCGAACAATGCCCATGAGATCACCTTTGACCAGGGTGACGCCCGCACTTTCCATGGCGATATCCGTGCCCGTGCCCATGGCAATGCCGACGTGGGCCTGGGAGAGAGCAGGTGCGTCGTTGACCCCATCTCCAGCCATGGCCACAATCCGGCCGGCCTCTTGAAACTTTTTGACAGCATCGGCCTTCTGGCCGGGCAGTACTTCGGCCTTCACCTCATCCAGATCGAGTTTTTCAGCCACTGCCATGGCCGTGGTTTTGCTGTCACCAGTCAACATGACAATGCGGATGTTGTCCTGATGAAGGAGTTTGATTGCCTCAGCCGTGGTTTTCTTGATCGGGTCCGCCACTCCGATCAGGCCTGCGAGCTTCCCGTCAATCCCGACAAACATGACCGTTTGGCCATCTTTGCGCATGGCTTCTGCTTTTGATGCCAGTTCCTGCACATCTATGTTTAATTCTTCAAAAAGTTTGATATTCCCAAAGGCAATCTGTTTGCCGTCCACACTGCCCTTGACCCCCTTGCCGGTCTTTGATTCAAAATCAACGGCTTTGACCAGGTCGATCCCTTTTTCTTCGGCATAGTTCACGATGGCCGCTGCCAGGGGGTGTTCACTGCCTTTTTCGATACTTGCCGCCAAACCCAGCATGTCCAATTCATTGTGGCCGGTCACTGTAGTGACGGCAACAACCTTGGGTTTACCCTCGGTGAGTGTGCCGGTTTTATCCACCACCAGGGTGTCTATTTTCCCCATGACTTCAATGGTCTCGGCATTTTTGAACAGGACTCCCATGGCAGCTCCTTTGCCGGTAGCCACCATGATCGACATGGGGGTGGCCAGGCCAAGGGCACAGGGACAGGCAATAATGAGCACAGCCACTGCATTGATCAAAGCATGGGCCATTTTGGGGTCAGGACCGAGAATACTCCATACAATAAATGTAAGAATGGCCGAACCCACGACTGCCGGCACAAAATACCCGGCCACCACATCGGCCACTTTCTGGATGGGAGCCCGGCTCCGCTGGGCTTCGGAAACCATATGGACGATCTGCGCCAAAACTGTTTCGGTTCCTACCCGTTTGGCTTCCATGACCAGTGTTCCCGTACCGTTGACCGTTGCTCCGATTAATTTGTCGCCCTTGTTTTTCTCCACAGGTATGGATTCACCCGTGACCATTGATTCATCAATGGAACTTTTTCCTTCCAGAACTGTGCCGTCAACCGGGACCTTTTCACCCGGCCGCACCCTCAGCTTGCTGCCGAGCGCCACCTGTTCGAGTGGAATATCTTCTTCGGTGCCGTCATCTCGAATTATCCTGGCGGTTTTAGGCGACAGCCCCAACAGCGCCTTGATGGCTGAGCCTGTTTGGCTGCGGGCTTTCAATTCCAGCACCTGCCCCAGTAGAATAAGGGTGGTGATGGATGCCGCCGCTTCAAAATAAACAGCCACCGTTCCCTCTTTCCCCCTGAAAGAGGCTGGAAATATTTCAGGAAAAATTGCCGCGATCAAACTGTAAAGATAGGCCACTGACACACCCAGCCCGATCAGGGTGAACATATTGAGATTCCGGGTGACAAGGGATTGCCAGCCCTTTACCAGGAACGGCCACCCGCCCCATAACACAACCGGTGTTGTCAGCAAAAGTTCAAACCAGACAAGGAGATTTTTCGAAGCGATCTTTGCCAATGGGTTACCGGGAATCATCTCTCCCATGGCTATTACAAAGACCGGCAACGTAAGAATCAGACTGACCCAGAATCGGCGACGCATGTCTGCTAATTCATGGTTTTCCCCTTCCTGTTCCCCGGCGTTTTCAGGTTCCAGGGCCATGCCGCATTTCGGGCAGCTTCCCGGCCCGGTCTGTTTTACTTCCGGGTGCATGGGACAGGTGTAGATATTGGCCTCGTTTTGGGGAGTATGGGCTTTTTGTCCTTTGCTATGTGCAGGTTTTTCCTGTTTTGTCAGGTATTTTGATGGATTCTCTTCAAATTTTTTCAGACAATGTTCGCTGCAAAAATAGATTTTCTCTTTCCCATGGTCGGTATAGTGTGGGCTGTCCCTGCCGACGTCCATACCGCAGACCGGATCTTTCAGGGTGCTATTTTCCATTTCTTCATCCGAATGAGGTGTTTGCTCATCATGATGATGCTTGTTATCCTGACCCATATTCTATCTCCCTAGGAATCCTCCAATATTGCATTGGCCTTTTCCGGATTATAGTTACGAAAAATAAGGGGGCCTTTTTCAAGTCCCTTTATGCGGGATGTAAAATCCTGCTTTTTTGTTTGATAAAAGATTCCGATGGGGATGGCATCCCCCCACTCCATGGCCAGGTTCATGGCCTGTGTAAAATCCTCAGGGTCAGGATTGTCCGCTTCATATGCCCTTTTTTTATACCATTCAAAGGTGTTGATTTTATTAAACGTTACACAGGGCTGCATGATATCAATGAGGCTCAATCCCTTATGATCCATGGCTTTTTGTATGAGGCTGCTTAAATGATCCTTGTTGCCGGCAAATCCCCGGGCAACAAATCCTGCACCCAGACTCAGGGCCACGGCAGGTCCGTTAAACGGTTCTGATATGACCCCATCGGGTTGAAGGGAGGTTGTCATGCCAAGGCCTGATGTGGGGGATGCCTGACCCTTTGTCAGGCCGTAGACCTGATTGTTGTGCACGAGCAGCGTCAGATCGGTGTTCCGCCTGATGGCGTGCATGAAATGGTTCCCGCCCTCACCATAACAATCACCATCTCCTGAATTGACTATTATTTTCAGATCATGGTTGGCAAGTTTTGCTCCAAGAGCCAGGGGCAGTGCCCTTCCATGAAGACTGTGAAACATATTGCAGTTTAAAAAATGGGGGGTTTTGGCTGCCTGACCGATGCCGGAAAGGATCAGGATCTCTTCCGGCGGGATACCCTGTGTTGCCAGGGCATCTTTCATGGCTTCCAGAATTCCGAAATTTCCACATCCCGGACACCACTGGTTTTGATAGTCTGAATTAAAATCTTCTGGGGTAACCATATCAATGTTTCTCCTTTTCTTTAACCGCATCCATGATTTCTATCGGATAAAAGGGCCTTCCATCATATTTCAGTATGGCATGGGTGTATGAAATCCCGGTCTGCTCTTTTAACAGATGCCCGAACTGGGCCCCCGAATTTTGTTCCACCGTGATGATGGTTTTGACCGGGTCTTTTAAAAGGGATTGGACAATTGCGGTGGGGAAGGGCCACAGATCTGTGAATAATAGGCAGCCCACATCCATTCCCACGTTGCGAAGGCCCTCAACTGATTCTTTAATACTGCCCGATGTTGATCCCCACCCCAGAAGCAGTGTCTTTGCTTCGGGGAACAAGGGTTGGGGTGCAGACATTTCCCTGATCATATCCGGCAGCTTTGACTTGCGTTTGTTGACCATGGCGTTTCTGTTATCAATATCCTCGGTGATATGGCCGTCTTCCCTGTGTTCATCACTGGATACAACGACTCTGGCAGCGCCTGCGCAGGGCAGTGCCCTGGGCGAAACTCCAGAGGGTGTCAACGCATACCGGTTGTAGTTTTTCGGGTCCTTAAGATCTTTATCCCCAATAATAAAGCGTTCCACCTTTTTGGGAAACGTAAACGGCTGTTCCAGCATAAAAATGGAGTCTACCATATATTGATCCACAAGAATAATTGCCGGCACCTGGTATTTTTCAGACAGGGCAAATGCCTTTTGGGTGGTTTCAAAGGCTTCCAGGAGATTTCCCGGCGCAAAGACAAACCGTGGAAAATCATCCTGGGAGGCATGGATGGTAAATAAAAGATCTCCCTGGGCGGTGCGGGTCGGCAGGCCTGTGGAAGGACCGGGCCGCTGGGCATCTACGATGACAATGGGGGTTTCTGTAATGGCTGAAAGGCCAAGGCCTTCTGTCATGAGACAGAATCCGCCGCCCGAGGTGGCGGTCATGGCCCGGGCACCGGCAAAGGAGGCGCCGATAACCATGTTGACGGCCGCAATTTCATCCTCTGCCTGTTCCACCACAAGGGGAAGGCGGTTGGTCCAATTGGTAAGATGCTGCATGATACTGGTTGCAGGGGACATGGGATAAAATGCCGCTACCCGGCAGTCTGATGCAATGGCACCCAGGGCAACTGCCCGGGAGCCTTCCATGATCCGGCCCTTGGGATGAGATGTCTTTAAAAACGGCTGCCGGGAAAATCGAATATCCTTGACCGCATCATATCCCATTCGGGCGGCTTTGATGTTTTTTTCGATAATATCTTCCTCTTTTCCGGCAAACTGCCTGGACAGCAGGGCTTCAATCTTGTCAAAAGAGGCCCCCAGGATTGACAAGCCGGCAGCAGCGGCAACCGTATTGGAATAGAGAGTGCTGCCAATTTCCTTGGCAAGAGTCGAAAATTCAACCTCAACCACGTGTTTGGATGAAGAATCAAGCGGCACCTCCAGGATAGCAAACCCATCGTCCTTTAATTGATCCTTGTGCAGATCCCAGGTCTCTCGATTAAGGGCAATTAAAAGATCCACCCTGTGATGGGGTGCATAAACCGGTTTATCACTGATGCGCATCTGAAAAAAACTGTGACCGCCCCGGATGCGGGACTCAAAATCGTTGATCGCCATGATATAAAAACCTGCATCCCGGCATGCCCTGGCCAAAAGAGTTCCAATCGTCTGTATCCCCTGGCCGGCTGACCCGCCAATTTTAATGGTCAGGTCAATGTTCGTATGAGTAGTCATGAACAGCTCCTTTTTACGTTTCGCTTTTAAGTAGAAAAACAATATCCCATTGTTTTTTAAATTCAAATCCATAACTATTCAAAAAGGCCGGGTCTCAAGAGATTAAGATTAACAGTAAATTTATTCCCGGCCTTTTTGGTTTGGATTCATGCGATGATGGCAATTGCTCATTTGAACTTTGAGGCTATCTTGTGATAGGCTATTTTGACTTCATCCCAGGCTTTTTCCGTGCCTAATTTAAACTCTTCCCATGCCTCGTCTCCTACGTTTTTCAGCTCGCGAAGCTTTGTACCAGCAACTTCTTGCTTGCGCTCCAACTCTTCGATTTTTTTGTAGTATCCAATTTTTGCATTGGCTTTGGCCTTGTCTGCCTTGGCCTTGAGAAGCGCAATCTGGGCGTTCCATTCCTCAAATTGCGCATCGAACTTTTCTTCGTAGGCTTTACGTTTGTTCTTCATTTAAAACTCCTTTCATCTTATTTGGATTTAGAGATAATGTGACGGTTATGTATCCATTGCCGTACAAAACATCCGGCAACGAATTCGACTTACTAGACGATCATGTTATTGCTAACCTTATTTACGCCATTAAAATTAATGTGCCTTGTGGAGGAACCAAAATTCGCCTTAGGTGCAGATAGCAGGGTTGCTTTATGCCATCGCACCTATGGTTTTACGGAAACGGGTCAAGGAGATGATAAAAAACACCGTACCGATTCCTACTAGGGTGAGGAGCTGCGGCCATACTACTTCCAGACCAGCCCCACGGAAGAAAATCGCCTGGCCCGACGATAGGAAGTATCTATCCGGTGCGGCCAGAATCATTATACACCTCATGGCCGAACAGCTAGGCACGGCCTTCGTTTGCCGGCAGCAGACCGGCCAGTATTTTTATTGTGGTTAATTTATCGCAACCGTTGGAGCCGAGAAAACCAAAGATCTTGCCGCACTTCTTTTCTTCCGGCAGTCTTGGTCGCAATGTCGATCTCCATCGCCTTAATGCGGCCATTGGCGCTGACAAAACCGTCAAGATCGTCTTTTCCGACAAGTTTTTGCCAGATCACGACACCCAGTACACCAGAAATTACCACATCTGTGGCAATGATCAACCATTTTTTCATTTTTTCCGTTGTTAGGCCATGGAACCCTTTCCCTCACTCCATGACGTATAGAATGCTATTTTAATTATTATGTCCTATGCGCAGCTCCACTGCCTAGTACCGCGTAGAGGTTAACGGTGCTGGGCAATCAGTTCCTGGAGCCTGGCATCGGTGAAAACTTTTCGCAGCCAAGCTGCCCGACACCCTGCATTGTCTGTGTTGTTGCCGCAGTCATTCGCGGATAAATTAACGCCGTAAGGGGAGCCAGGCGTTTTTATATGAAACTCCCGTCGAAACATCACCGTGTGAGTCTTGATTTTATAGCCCTCTTTGGTTTTCCATGGTATTTTTTTTGGGGTTTTTGTTTTGTTGACGCTTGGTTGAATAATATCTATAATGGTCGCAAATGACGGCAATGGTTGGAATGCTCCAGGCCATTCCGGGAACCAGGCTTTTTAAATGGCTTCAGGATCAAAATCGTCTATCCGAAGAGTTTTCCGGCGACAATGTGAACGGTACGACCAATATTATTCCAAATTGTGGGAAACAAGGAAGCTTCCCAGACAATACATAAAAAGATCGAAAGAGAAGTGAGTAGTTGTTTTATATTAAAAAACACTGATTTATAACTTACATTTCGCACCTTTTGCGCATGATTTGGTGAATTAGGTTGAACCCTTGTTTTTTGAGGGCGCAACTGAATTTGTAAAAAGCCACCACCGGTCTCGAATTGTTGTATAAACTGAGGGAGAAATCCCAAGTAGTCTCAATACAAACTCATGCATATTTGTAATGCCTTTCAGGTTTGTTTGAATGATTTTGCCTTGTTTTTCGATTAGATAAAGATGAACATTTCTAAAATAATAGTTGATGTTATTCCAGGTTGGTTTCTTGGTATTCATGCCGTTGGGCAGTATGGGTAACTT
>JAVERV010000100.1:0-11668 GCA_034006945.1 Desulfobacterium sp.
TATCCCCCTTATCATAGATGTTGGTGATAGTGCCGGTGGTGGTCAATGTCCCTTCCGTGGGAATTGGATTATGAAAAATCAGCTCCTGTTCACCGTGAAGAATGCCTGCAAGGTTAATATTGGTGCTCTCTGCAAGCGTTGGAAAAAAATCAACATTCAGTATGGATGCAATGGAAAAACTGGGCAGCACCTTAAGATCCTTTTCATAACAATACTCAAGCTCCTTAAATCCTGCCCCCACACCCAGAGCGTATAGGACAACGTCTTTCCAGGTGTACTCCTTGGTAATCGGACCAATTGGTTTTCCAATAGAATCCAGGTTAAGTGCCATGGTTCCTCCTCGTAAAATGGTTTGATGTTTTATGTTGTTAAAAAAAATGACCCCCGAACCAAGGGGCTGTGGTGTCCCCTGTGGTATCAATACTGGCATCAATTAAAGATGTAATCATCCTGACCGTATAAAATTGCAATTTTGCTCTGAATGTTTCTCAACCCAGATTAATGAGCATGTGCCAGATAGAAGACCGTTCCCAAATAAAAAATAACAGCAAGTAATACTTACTTGAACAAGTGAGTAACACTTACTCATTAAAAAACAGCTGTGTCAAGAAAAAAATGAACATTACCTTCACAATCCTTATGGCAGGCAGAGCAAAAACACCAACTATGCAAACCTTGTCCCTGTTGATGGAAAAGTAAAGCCCCAGAGAATATCTCTTCCAGTGCTTTTTGTTTAATTGGTGGTTTCTGGGACTCTGCTAAAGCCAGATTAGAAGGTCAGTGTCAATTTATGGTAGAGTGTGTAGATATCGGGGTCGATATTGGGATTAACCGTGCCTGCTTGTCTTGTTTTCCAGTAATCTCCGCCGTCAAGATATGCGGCAACGGCCTTGTACTGGAGGTTTTTGGTAAGGTTCCAGGTAAAAGTGGCGTCATACTCCACACCCTGGTCATCGTCATACTGCAAACCTGTTGGAACTTCGTCAGCCTTTGACATCCCAGCGATAAATCCCAGGGAGATAGTGTCTGTGACGGCATAGTCAACACCTGCATAAAAAAGTTTGTATCCATCTAACATGGCAGTAGATGGTGTCGCAAATCCTGCGCCCACATGGTTGCCGATGCCGTTCGCAAGGGTTGTATTCATGCCGGTTACATCATCATGTAGGATCAAAAGTTTTTTCCAGTCTACGCCCGGTGAAACGTATCCCATAGACTCGATCTTGTCGTCGGTATAGTCGGCATCGCCCTTTGAATTGGCAAAACCTAACTGGAAGGTAAATGGTCCCAAATCATAGCCGCCTTCTATAAAAAAGGCATAAGTCTTGAGATCGCGATCTTCCGCACCAAGTGTATCATATTCGGCTGTTCCAAACACATAGGCAAGTTCGCTAGAGATGGAGAAATCTCCAAATTTGCCTACGAAATAAGGAGAAAGAAGGAAAACCTTCGCCTCCATGGTTGCACCCCTTGTGGCAAGCACATTCATGGGATCATTTGCAGATCCTCCAAAGGCAACCGGCGCACCAAGAGAAACAAAGTCCGGGTTGTTTTTCAAATAAGCTGCCGCATTCACACCAGGCACACCACCATCAGCCGCCACTGCCGCTCCAAACCCTCCAAGATGTCCTGGAAGTTTTCCCTTATAGTCACCTACAGCACCAGCCAGTTCCATTGGAGAATAGGCCATTTGATCCTTATAAATATCTGAAAAAGCCTTTGTCGCAAAACTCTGCCCAGGATCCTGGAACTTCTTGAAATTGTAAAGCGACCATACTAGTCCGGTTCTATAATTCTTAGTAACATAGGTAGCATTGAGGTAATATTTGTCGTTATCTGCGTCACTCATTTCGGGTCCCTTATCGTTTTCTGTCACCTTTTCTGCCACGAGACCGATATAAAGCTTGCCTTGTCCAAGGGATACGGGGAGGATATACTTTATTCTGTCAGTATCAGATTCGTCATCACAAAAAGTGGTCCCCCAGGTGACTCCCGCCATACGACCCACCTCTAAAAGCCCCACGGGGCTCTTCCAGGAAAGATAGGCCCTGTCAAAGTCAATGTTGTTTTGATCTGTATTATAATCCCAGCCCGTGGGCTGATTGGCAATGTCAAAGGCTGAATCCTTGGACGAGAGAACCTTTTCCAGGGCGTCAAACCGGGTTACCAGCTTTAAATCATCTGTGATGGTGAATTCGGTCTGAACCCGGAGCCTCATCTGGCGGAAATCACTGGTTGAATCTTCGTTCAGCATTCTTTCGCTTGAATTAAGAATACCCTCAACCTGAAGACTGCCGCTGAAATCGACCTCAATTGCCATTGCAGGAGGGACAAACTCCGCCATAAAAGAAAATAAAACGACCAACAAAATAATCTTTTTCATGCTTTCTCCTTTTTTAAAAAAAATAGCCATCATACGATTCAGCAAAATTCTTTTCCCAGACATTCCATGGAGAATTAATCTCCATGAACAATGGACAAAGAGATCTGCCAGCATACATTACATTTCACTTATGATCTTTTTTTAAGGAACCTGAATAAAAAGCACCCTCTTTGCTATAGCATACATATGCGATCTCGTTTGTATCGATCGTTTTACGATAGGAACATCGTTCTACAAAAAATAATGGAACTTAACTAATACAATCAATATACTCTAAGATAAAATTTTCCGATCTATTTTTGGGGCAACTAGGATAGGGGCCTCAGAATCTGCGCAGGTCGTTTTTTTTGCATTTTGATGGTATGACCTATACACATCAACTCATCATTTGTTTTTTTCAATACCTTTAAATACCATTTCCACAAGCTGCTCTACGATACTGTCCACGTCAATTTCACGCTCAAAGATAATTGGTGCCATACATTGGTGCTCAATCGCTCCTAAAATAAAATTTCTAATCGAGGCAGCAGGTATCTCATTACGAAGACTACCTTCTTCAACACCCTGCTCAATGAGTTGATGTAATAATTTTCCATAGTCTTTAACAGCCCGATAAGTATCGCTCTCAAAATAACCCGGAAAATTCCGCACTTCCAACAGAAGAATTTTTGCCAACAACCGATTGCTATCATATATTCTAATGTGGGAATGAATCAACTGTCGTATCTTATTCGCAGCCCCTTCGGTTCTCTTTACAGCTGAGCGCAACTCAATATTAAAATCCTGGAGATAGTCCAGCAGTACTTTGTGGAGTAAACCTCTCTTATCTTTGAAATATCGATATATCAGAGCTTCATTGACCCCCGCCGTTCTTGAAATTTCGGCGGTTGTAATTGAATTGAAATCCTTATTGTTTAATAATTTTTTCAAAGCTTCAACCAGTTTAACCCCACCTGGTGTTAAAGAGGAATCGCTGATTTTTGCATCGTTGGTTTTGATTTGATTGAATTCCTTCTATATGAATTGGTTGCCTTTAGTCCATTTAAGCGTTTATTCAATTATATAACCCTGCAAACGTATGTAAAACTTACATTCATTTATGTCAAGCAATTTTTGTATTCTTTTGGGAAACAGACACATGTCGTATAACCTACTGCTATAATTCTTCTCTTAGCTTGCGTCTTAAAATTTTTCCAACAGCACTTTTCGGAAGGGAATCTCTTATTTCCACCACCTTTGGAATTTTAAAAGTTGCAAGGTGTTTACGGCAATATTCAATAATGTCCGCCTGTGTAACTTTCCCCTTGGCATCAGGCGTTAATACAACAGCCGCCTTGACTGTTTCGCCACGGTATGTGTCTGGAATGCCAATGACGGCTACTTCTGCCACCCCTGGGACCTGATAGATGACATTTTCAACCTCTGTTGGCGCAAGGTTGTATCCAGAGGCAATAATCAGGTCCTTTATCCGGTCAACAAAATGAACAAAATCCTCATTGTCTACAAATCCCCGATCCCCGGTTCTGAACCACCCGTCCGGAAGAAATGACTCTTTTGTCTGCTCTCTTTTATTCAGGTAGCCTCTTGCAAGCTGGAGACCCCTGTAAACAATTTCTCCCTCTTGGTTTCTTGGGACAATATTTCCTTTATCATCAATGATTTTAACTTCGGAAAGAACGGGAACTCCAATTGATTCTGAGCGTTCCTTGATTTCCGGAATAGACATGATTCCACCGGAATTTGTTTCGGTCATTCCCCATCCACTGAGAAGTTTAATACCGGTAATCTCTTTCCAGCCTTTCTGAACGACATAGGGCACCGGGGCGCCACAGGCAATTGTAAACTTCAGGCTTGACATATCATGGTTTTCCAGGAGCGCTTTCTGGCTGAGCAATGCAATATATAAGGTTGGCGGTGCGAAAATAACATTTACCCTATACATTTCGATAATTCTGAAGGCATCTTTTAAATCAAACATTGGGATCGGGATTACGGTTCCACCCTGGTAAAAAACCGGAAGGAAATGGAGATAATACCCGGCCGTGTGAAACATTGGCATAATTGAAAAATTTACCTCATGATCCCAATTTCTAAATGCATGGGTATGGGAGATTGAATTATAAACAGCATTAAAATGGGTAACTTCAACACCCTTTGGAGACCCTGTTGTGCCGGCTGTATAGAGTAAAAGTACAATATCTTGTTTTGGAGAACTTTTATAACTTTCTTCCAGGGGCGTTAAATCCTTTATCCCATCGAGCATATCAATTGTTCCGGGAATTTTTTGTTTGGGTATATTAAAAAGAGGTTTGATTGTTTCTGAAACAGTTGCATCTTTTGCCGCAAAATCTTTCAGATTTGTTAAAATAACATTTTCAATTGTTTTTTCATCGTGAAGATCCTTGACCTTTCCATATAAAAGGTCAAGCATCACAAGGGTTTTTACGTTTGAATCCTTAAGCTGATAGGCGATTTCATCGGCCTGGTACATCACGTTGACCGGAGTATGTGCCGCCCCTATTTTTGCCGCACCATAAAAAGCCACAATATGCTGAAGACTATTGGGTAGGATAGCAGCAACTGCATCGCCTTTTTTTACACCAAGTGTTTTCAAAAGGGCTGCATATTTTCCAATAAGCGTATCAAGCTCTTTGTAGGTTGTTTTTTTATCAAAAAAAATGACGGCGATTTCATCTGGATATTTTTCAATCGTTTTTTCCAGGAGTTCGTAGATCGATACATCCGGTGTGGCAGGGATTGTCTCATGTAGCCAAGTCGGATGCATCATGGAATATGAATCATTTTGAGAATAATTTCTTCCCTCTTCAATCCATGGGTCTGGATAATCAAGTTTTTTGTATAAATCATAAAATGCAGCATCATAAAATTTTTCACCGACTTCAAATCTGGGTGCCATTATTTTCGTCATCGATTACCCTCCCTGCTACATTAGTTTGGATATAATTTCCTTCATAATTTCAGTTGTTCCACCGCCAATTGAAAGAATACGATTGTCCCTGTAAAGTCTTTCAACAACATACTCTCTCATATATCCGTATCCTCCGAAAAGCTGGACCGCATCATAGGTAATTCTGTCGCTGACCGAGCATGCAAAATTTTTTGCCATGGAAATTTCTTTGACCATATTTTCTCCGGCATTTATTTTAGCCGCAATCCTGTATGTGAATTCCCGGGCAACTTCAACCTGGGTTGCCATATCAACCAGTTTATGACGGGTTACCTGGAATCCGTTCAGGGTTTTTCCAAAGGCCTTTCTTTCTTTAACATACTTAATCGACTCTTCAAGCGCCAGCTGTGCGGTCATGTATGCCATGACGCAAATTTGAAGGCGCTCACTCTGAAAATTTTCCATGATATAGTAAAAGCCTTGATTTTCCTCACCGAGAAGATTCGAAACCGGAACCCTGCAGTTATCAAAATAAATCTGGGCGGTATCCGATGCCCACCAGCCTGTTTTTTTAAGTTTGTTTGACACAGAATAACCCGGGGTATCAGATTCAATAACAAGCATGCTGATACCATGGGCATTCTCTTTTCCAGTTCTGACGGCCGTTGTCAACTGGTCTGCCCGGACGCCGCTTGTGATAAAGGTTTTGCTGCCGTTAACAATATAATGATCGCCATCCCGGACAGCGGTGGTTGTGAGATTCGCCACATCAGAACCACCGCCCGGTTCGGTGATACCAAGTGCTGCTATCCTGTTGCCTGCGATTACAGGTTTCACAAATTTTTCTATCTGCTCATCTGTTCCTTTCCTGATAATCGGTGGAATTGCAATGTCAATAGAGCCTATTCCCGCAACAAATCCCCCCGACGTGGAGCGCATCAGCTCTTCGCCTGCAACTATCTTCATAAAAACATCGCCCGGTGTTCCACCACATTCTTCAGGATATCCAATCCCCAAAAAACCAAGCGCTCCTGCTTTCTGATACATTTCCTTTGGAAACTCACCATTTTCTTCCCATTCATTGATGTTTGGGATTACCTCTTTTTTAATGAATTCCCTCATGGATTTTCGAACAAGGTCATGTTCCTTTGTAAAATATTTCTGATATTCTCCTTTAAAACTCAAATCAAACCCCATGATCAGCACCCCCTTTATCTTTTATGAGAATCAATGGTTAAAAGCGCCGGCATCAGGGCCCATTTCCGGAGGGCCTGCAAATGCCTGGGCAATCAACATCCATTCCCTTGCGATATCACCCTTGGTTTTAAGCCCTGTATCATCAATGTGCCTTCTCTGAGTGACCACAAGGCAGAAGTCCTCAGCACTTCCCATAACCCGATTTTCCCTTTGATCTTCATTCCAGAGCCAGGTTTCATTAGACGGGCTTTTCAGCTCAACACGAACTTTCCGGGATGGTTTTTCAAGCTGTCTGTTCGTATATGACCAGCCAAATGTCTTAACGCCGAGTTGAGCAATATGTTTTAACCGATCTGTTGGCTTCCTCTTGTATCCCATTGCATCGGCGATATCCTGCCCATGGGCCCAGGTTTCCATCATCCTTGCAATCACAAAAGATTTCGCATTCATGGGTGGACCGTACCAGGGAATCATGTCTGCCAGTCCAAGAACTTCAAGTGCTTTTATCATTTTTGTTCTTTCGCCGATCCAGTATTCCATCAATGCTTTTGGGGAGAGTTTTTTCAAATCTTTCAATGATTTTTCAAAAAAATCTTCAATACTCGTGACGCCTTCAAAAATTTTTCCCATATCCTTATTAAAACCGTCCGAATCCGTTGCCGCAAGCCTTGCCTTATCGTCAAAATAAGCGATGTGGCATATCTCATCATGTATGGTCCAGTCATAAAAGAGGGTCTTTGTCTCCCACTCTGAATCACTTAAATCCTTGACCATATCATCAAGGGCTTGATGCTCCCTGATAAGTTCGCTGCATATAATTTTCATTTTTATTCCCTGATATTATTTATAGTGCAATACGACGATAGTTCCAAAGATATGGGTTAATCAGTCAGCCCGTCAACGAGGGGAACATCTCAAGTCTTTTCAAGGTCGGAGTATTCTTCCCTTAAAATATTTTTTCTGACCTTGCCCGTTGAAGTCACTGGAAGCTTTTCAACTAGGATTACCCGTTTGGGAACCTCAAATTTTCCGAGTTTACTGCTGCAATTTGCAATTACATCCTCTGGTGTCAGACCACTGTCCTTTACCGGAACAACAAAGGCGGTCACGGCCTCGATCCAGCGGTCGTCGGGAAGCCCCACAACCGCCACTTGATCCACCCGACTGTTACTTAAAATGGCCCGCTCCACCTTGATGGACGCCACATTTTCACCGCCAGTCTTGATCATGTCCTTTTTCCGATCCACGAACAACAGTTGCCCATCTTCATCAAAGGATCCCAGATCACCCGAGTGGTGCCAGCCGAACTCCCGGCTCACGGCCGTGGCTTCATCATCCTTGAAATAACCTTCCATGACAACAGGCCCACGCCAGACAATCTCCCCAACTTCATCGGGACCCAGAAGATTTCCCCGTTCATCCATCACTGCCGTGTCCAGAACCAGGCAGGATTTTCCCCAGTAATTCCCCTGCTTATCCGGATGCTGGCTGGCATGGAATATGTTCGTGGGTGGATAACATTCTGTCTGACCCGTGCCCAGCATAAAATCAGCCTTGAAAACATCAATGCAGCTCTTCAGGGTAGACTGATCCATGGGAGCCATGGCAAACATGCAGGACTTGAGATTCTCCCAGTTGTGGTCGTGGACGGCCGGATGATTGACCATGGCCCGGTACATAATTGGCAGGGCAAATATGAAGTTCACCTCATCTTTTTCCACAATATCCATAACCATACCCGGCTCAAACTGCCGGATCACAACAACCGTCCCACCCACATGGAGGGTGGACAGGGTAACGGCCTGCTGGGCACAGTGGAAAATCGGCAGCATCATGGTAGAGGAAAACCCCGGTTTCAGCCCACATTGAATGGCTGCGGATAAAGAGGAGATGAACACCCCCAGATGGCTGATAAGAACCCCTTTGGGTTTTCCTGTGGTACCGCTGGTATAAAGGATTTCAAAAATATCCCGGTCTTCAATGATGACATCGGTGAGTTCCCGGTCATCCCCATTGGTCAAAAAACCTGCAAACAGAATGTAGTCTGAAGAGACCTCTTCTTCACCTGTTGGAATACAGATCATGGTCTTGATATTGGGCAGATTGGCCGCCACCTTGTCCACAAAGGGGACCAGAAGGCTGTCTGTGACCACGGCTACAGCCTCAGAATGGTTGATCACATAGACCACATCCTGCGGTGCAATGCCCGGATTGATGGGCACGGCTATCAGCCCAGCTTTGGCACACCCGTAAAGGGCAATGACGTATTCGGCGGAATTCAACCCCAGCAGGGCCACACTGTCCCCCTTTTTCAACCCATGCTGCCTGGCCGAGGAGGCAAATTGATTCATAGCCCGGTTTAATTCAAGGAAAGTCAGCTGTTTGATCCCCAACCCCTTATAATCCCGCAACGCAACTACATCCGGAGTATTGGCGGCACGCCGCCTGAAAATATCGCCCACAGCGACCCGTTGAATCAAATTCTTTTCCAGTGCAGGATTCATTTTTTCTCCTCCATTTAATGATTTAATATCGTTTATTCACCATCAAGTGATATTAAAATCTACCCTGAATAAAGGTCTTCCAGTATAGAGAAAGGTACATTAATAAAATCACATAATTTGAACAGAAGATTCTTGATTGAGCCAGTTATAAAGGACAATCCAACTCTCCCAGGGCCATCCTTGCGATATCGCCCAAAAACATCAGCGGCATTTGCATTTCAATAGCGGTGCCGGAAAAGGAATGCATGCAAATAGGACACAGGCAAACCATGGCTTTCGCTCCCGCATCTTTCGCATCGTTAAAATTTTTTTCCTGATCTGGTTTAGGGTCCCCTTTCCCTAACAGCAGTTTAGAACCGGCACAGCATAAAGCATTTTCACGATCATATAATCTTTTTACACGATTAACACCTGTTAATTCAAAGACTTCATCAATAAAACACTCCTTTTCAGGTGTGTATCTGGAGGCACAGGGTCTGCTGTAGGCGATATCAATATTTAAGGGTTTGATCTTGTCTTTGTTTGCCTTCAGACGTTCCACTATATACTCGGAAAGATGGATCGGTCTGAATGGAACTTTAACCCCGTAACCAGGGGCTATTTTCGCCAGCATTGAATAGCAGTCGTCATGGAAACAGACGATTTCCTTTGCACCTGTTCCAGCCAGTCTATCCACAAATTCCTGAGCGTGTCTCCTCTGTACACTCTCTCCCCCGAGATGACTGAACATGATCCAGCAGAAATAAGGTTTCCCTGAAACCCGGGGAAGATCATACAATTCTCCCTGGATTAAATGAGAGTCCGACTTTCCAAAGACACAGACAGACATGATCCGATCTGCAGACGGTTGATTTTTTATTTCCCCGGAAAAGATATATTTTTGTTCCATGCTCTCAACCGCTTCTTTTGGAAACAATGCATGATATTTGTCCTGAAGAATTGCGATTTGATCAAACGGGTTTGCGCCACGGGTACAATACTCATTACAAGCATAACAGGTTAAGCATTTTTTCAGAATTTCTGAATTCTTTTCCGCAATAATTTCTTTCATCCATAGGACAGATTGACTGCGATCAACCTCTATCCACTGGCACTTAACAAAACAATCACCACACAAATCACATTTTTCAGTTATAAACATGTTTGTTCATCTCCCAATCAAAACCCATAGGTTTTGCCAATAATCTCACACATTACCTCGCTTGCCCCTCCACCAATGGAGAGCAGGCGTGAATCCCTGAAGCGCCGGGAAATATTCATTTCATTCATGAATCCCATGCCGCCGTACATCTGAAGACATCCGGAGGAGACATCGTTTAACAGATCACCGCCCAGTAATTTTCCCATGGAAATTTCCCTTGTGACATCCTTACCTTCCATTTTCATACGAACGATATGGTAGGTCAACTGCTGGATGCTCTCGGCCTGGGCAAGCCAGTGGGCCAGTCTGTGGCGAAGCACCTGTTTTTTAACCAGAGGTTTTCCAAAGACAACTCTTCCCTTTAAATATTCTATTGTTTCAAAAATCATCTCCCTGATACCAATATAGCTCATGGGTAAAACGCAGAAGCGTTCGTGTTGAAACTGCTGCATCTGCTGGATAAAGCCTTCGCCTTCTTTGCCGATCAGATTTTCAGTGGGAATTTCCATGTTGTCAAAATAGAGCTCCGCCGTATCTGAGCTTCGCATTCCCAGCTTGTCGAGTTTTTTGGACACCTGGAAGCCTGGCAGGTTGGTGGGGACCACAAAGAGGCTGAAGCTGTGATAGCCAGGATCATCGCTTGTCCTTGCAAGCAGGGTTAAAAAATCGGCCTGGAGACCGTTGGTGATATAGGTCTTGGATCCGTTGAGGATATAGTGATTTCCCTGTTTCAGGGCCGTTGTTTTAATGGCGGCCACATCCGATCCGGCATCTGGTTCGGTCACGGCAATGGCTGCGACCATATCCCCTTTAAGGGCTGGCTTTAAATAGGTCTGTTTTAAATACTCAGACCCGAATTCCGCAATGGCCGGAGTTGCCATGTTGGACTGAACCGCAATGGCCATGGGAATTCCACCGCAGCTGATCCTGGCACACTCCTCAAGCACAATGGTCTCATACCAGTAGTCCAGACCTTCCCCGCCATATTTTTCATCGTATCGGATGCCCAGAAATCCTAAATCCCCCATTTTTTTAAAAAGGTCATGGAGGGGGGTCATGCCCGCCTCTTCCCACTCGTCCACATGGGGATTGATCTCTTTTTTGACAAAATCTTTGACAGCCTTGCGAACCAGTTCATGCTCCCTGTTAAAGTACATTCCGCCTCCCATTTAGACTCTTTTTCACATACGTTATTCTTGTTTTACCGGTGATCCAATTCTAAAACAGATACCAGCATCTCGATGGTTCTGACCCTCAGGTATTCCCCAGGTGTTCTGCAATTCCCAGAGAGTTAAGGCTGCCCGCATAGACAAGCACCTTGTCTCCCTGTCATGGCAGAGGCCCATGACCTTTTCCATCTGATTTGTCCTTTTCAATGCCCTTTTCAATATCCACGAGAATATCACCAGGCATAACCTTGTCCCCCTGTTTTACCCCGATCCTGGTAACCGTTCCCCCATGGGGTGCAGTCAGGGTGGTCTCCATCTTCATGGCAGATACCACCACCACGGGATCACCCTTTTCCACAGGATCAC
>JAVERV010000101.1:0-11588 GCA_034006945.1 Desulfobacterium sp.
ATGTTTATAGGATTTTCCAAGATCATCAACCAGGCGAAGTTTTGAACCAGAAGAATTGATAACTGCTCTTTCAAGTACATTTTCCAGTTCACGGACATTGCCGGGCCAGTGATAATTCTGAAGGGATCTCATAACATTTATGGGAATTTGATCAATGGTTTTTCCAAGTCGTCTGGATATCTTCTGAACATAAAAAGCTACCAAAGGGGGTATATCTGTTACTCTTTCTCGAAGCGGAGGGATAGTAATCGGGAACACATTCAATCGATACCACAGGTCGCTTCGGAACCGCCCCTTTTCAACCTCCTCCTCAAGATTTCGATTTGTTGCCGTAATGATTCTTGCGTCCACCTTAATGGTTTCTGAACTTCCCAGTCGTTCAAATTCACCATCCTGGAGAACGCGAAGCAGCTTTGACTGTAGTTCCAGGGGAATTTCGCCAATTTCATCCAAAAAAAGGGTTGCGCCATCGGCGATTTCAAATCGCCCCAGCCGCCGTTGGCCAGAACCGGTAAAAGCTCCTTTTTCATGACCGAACAGTTCACTTTCTATGAGACTGGCTGGTAATGCTGCGCAATTGACCTTTACCAGAGCTCTGTTCTTTCGTTTGCTGGAACCGTGAACGGCCCTGGCAACAAGCTCTTTACCGGTTCCGGTCTCCCCAAGAATCAGAACTGTGGTATTGTTTTCAGCTATCTGTTCAACCTTGTACAGGACGTATTTGAGCGCATCACTACTGCCGATAATATTCTCATGGTTGTGTTCTATCTTAATTTCTTCTTTCAGATACGCCCGCTCTGTTTCTAATTGTTCTTTAAGCGTTCTTATTTCGCACAGAGCATTTTCTGCCATCTGTCTGGCCTTGGTGAGCTCGGCAGTCCGGCTTTCAACCATTTCTTCAAGATGTCGTTTATAATGTTCCTGCTCGGTTACATCTTCCATAGCCAACAGGATCAGCTGGGTATGATTCACATCATTATAAATTTTTCTGGCGTTTAGACGCATTGTTTTCGGGCCGATGTGTTCAAAATAATGTTCCACTTCGAAATCGTTGAATATGGTGTTTTCCGGGAGGATTTCTTCAAGCAATTTCCTGAGTTTGGGAATATTCCCTTGCCGGTTACCAAGATCATATACCAATACCCCTTCGGTATTTTCAGGCTTAATGCTAAATGTCCTGTAAAAAGAGTGATTGGCTTTAACAACCTTTAAATCGGGATCAAGCAGTAAAAGTGGTTCGCGAATCGAATCCAGGAATTTGGCGGAAATATCTAAAAATGTTTTTGACATGGATAACCCTTCAGAATATTGTTTTCATAGATAGTCTAATAAAGAAATTTTCCATTGATCAGTTTCGACCCCCAAAGTTTGCATGATAGAAACTCCACTTGCGAGTTTATCATTTAATCGCAAAAAAGCAAGTATGGACTTATGGATCATATTTTGCATGCCTTATCACTTGTCTGCTACTCTGTCATTCACCGTCATGAGAATCACTGAGAAGTGGTTAACATAAAAAAAGTAAAAAAGGAGAGGGAAATGAGGATTGACAAAGAATCATGGGAGGCAGGATATCAAGCAGGACTTAACGGAAAAGAAGATCGTCCTGGTGATGATATACAGGACCACCTCGCTTGGGAATCGGGGTATCAGGAAGGAAAAGAACAAGCCAAATCCTTAGCCGTAGCCGAGGACGACGGAATGAGCAATGAGGAATGAGTATATGAAAAAATGTGGAAAGATTGAATTTTTGCTTTGGATCAAATCAGAAAGAAATGAAAATTGATGTCGAGGGAATGAAGCCACCCATCCCGGCACCAGGCAGGCGGGTTATATTTCCAACCTGAAATTTCCAAATCTACAAAAAAGGTGATAGACATGCAATCCGTCGTTATATTCGGTGCCGGAATCGCCGGTTTGAGTGCTGCCCACGAATTGATTCAGCTGGGGTATGAGGTCTCCGTGGTCGAGGCCACCGACCAGCCGGGAGGTTTTTTCAAGAGCGCACGCCTCGACCATAACCGTATGCCCACGGAGTACTCCTGGCACGGCATGGGGCCATGGTATCACAACACCTTCGATCTGATGAAGACCATTCCTACCCCCAACGGAGCAACCCTTTACGAGACCATCCTCTCGCGTCCGGTCGATTTCGGTATTTTCCCGAACGATACCGGCGCCCAATTCTATGACAAGGGCTACAGGAGCATTCCGAAAATGTTCCGCATGGGCCATTGGGAATTCATCAAATGGGCCTACTTGATGTTGAAGGCCTGGACCGCCAACACCCGCAGCGAAAAAAAGTACGACGCCCTCAATGCCGCCCGGGCATGGAAGCCGCTCCTCGGAGAAACAGCCTACAAGACTTGGCGGGCATGTTTCGGTCCCTGGATCGGATCGGACTGGTCACGCTCCTCGCTGCACACGGCCGGTGATTTTTTCCGAAAACAGCTGACCACCCGACCGATCCACCACCATCCATCCGATAGCGAGGGTCCGGCCTGGAGCCAGGGTGCTGGGAACGGCTGGTTATTGCTCAAAGGGCCCAGCAACGAGTACTGGTTCGACCCCTGGGTCACACACCTTACGGGAAAAGGGGTAAAGTTTTTTTGGGAAACGCCGCTGACCCGACTGGAATTTGACGGTCACCGGATTACCGCAGCAGTTGCCGGAGACAAAAAAATCATCGCCAACATCTTTATTTTGGCCCTGAACCCATTTTATACGGCCGACATATTGAGCCGGACGCCGGACCTGGAAAAGCAGAACGAACTGAGGCTGTTTCGACCGCTGGTCCGAAAAGGACCCCACACACAGGTCTCTTTTCGGCTGGCTTTTGGCGAACCCATTCGTTTTCCGCGGGAACGGACCGCAGTCGTGGTTAGCGATTCCGAGTTCAACCTGACCCTCTTTGCCCAGGAACAGGCCTGGGACAGGGAGGTCGACCTGGGTGAATCCATAGCATCGCTCTGGACCGGCACGTCATGCATCAGCAGCGTGCCGGGAAGAATTTATGGCAAGCCGGTGGAGAACTGCACCCGCGAGGAATTCATCCAAGAGGTCAAGGCGCAAATCCTGGCCTGCGGTGCCCTCGATGAAATGGTTCAGGCCGCCAATAAAGGGAAAAAATTGCAAGAATTCGCGCTTCTTGACATCGAGGTCTGGCATGAATGGAAATTTTCCAGCTCAGGCATCCAAGGGCATCAACCCAAATGGGCCACCACTGTCAGGACCCAGGCCTTCATGCCTAGACAGCAAACGCCGGTTTCGAATCTTTTTCTGGCAGGTGCCCACACCCGCACACAGGCCCATGTCTGGAGTATCGAAGGCGCCGTGGAAAGCGGCCGCCGAGCCGCCCAGGCGATCGACGGGCGGGTTACGGTTATCGATCAATACAAACCTGCCTGGATCACGGGTTTGGCAAGAATCGACGATTCCCTTTACGCCCTCAAGGCACCCCATCTCATCGATACGGTTGTTATATTGATTGTTGTGGTGTTAATGGCGCTGTTTCTCAGCCGGATAACGGCAGGATAGGGTTGCATCCATGGCTCGACACCTCCTCTGCTCCGAAATTCGAATATTTTACCAGATGCCTCTCCTATGACCGCATCAAGACCAATGTGAAATGATTGAAAGGTCATATATAATTCATTGGTCGGATAAAACCTTTTCTCAATCCTTGCAGTATCGTAAAGATACAAGTTTTCGGATTGGTTTAACTATATTCCAATTCTAAACAGGATCGGCTTCAAACTATTTTTGTGCCAGCTGTTGCTCAGCTTCATGCTGTACATAATGTATAGAATGTTTCTGGTATGAATGAAAAGTCTGGCATGAAATTTGAATGGATTTGAATGTAAATAGGGCAAAGCAAAAGAGAAGACAGACAAGGATACTACATTCCTTAAAGATTTTTACCCATTATCACACTGAAAAAAACACTATTATGCATAGTTGACGGGGGCACTGGGCTTCTGTCAAAGTTCTTTATTATACCCAAAAAATAAGGAGGAGTGTATCATGGCAGACATACCGAAAAGAGATACAACAGGAAAGTGCGAAGGCGAATGTAAGGATCAGGTGACACAACTTCAGAAAGACCAACAAAAAAAGATTGATAAGGAGGGTATGGAAGGGTCAACCGCCGAGACCCCGTCGGTTGGTCATGCCAAAAAAAGGAATCAGGCACCCGGAGGAATGGGGGGCCACGTCTGATTTTTGTAATCGGTAAACTAATATACCGGGGAACCGTTTTAACGGTCCCCCGGTATATAAAACGGACGGGGCAGTTGGTCTCCTAGACAAACTGCACTAATAATCAATTAAACGACGAAACCAGCGACTGAAAGGCCTTTTGCAAGCGCACCACAACTTCAATGGCGCTGGCCCCTTTAACCCCACCGTAAAAACAAAACCTTTATAGACAGGCTTTTAGTCATCTTTATTTTAATTTTAATACATTATTATTTCTCCTATCAGAATATACCTCTAATTTCAGAGAAGACACTCATATGAAAAAATCTAAACCCGTCCATAAACGGCTTTTCAAATCCGAAATAAATCCTGAAATGAATCTAGCCACAGTCGAAAAACTTCGAAAAGCATCGCGCCAGGATATCAACGAGGTGTACGATATGTTGGATAGTTCAGAAAATGGAGTTTCTGAGGAAACTGCCGAGGATCGTATTTCAACCTATGGTTTAAATGAAGTGGATTATGATCGAGCCCCTGCATGGTATATCCAATTGATAAAATCATTTATCAATCCTTTTATTCTTATTTTGGTAGCCATAGTTGTAATTTCCTTTTTGATAGATGTTTTGTTTGCCGCTCCAGGAGAAAAAGACTGGAAGACAGTAATCGTTATAACGGCAATGATTATCATCAGTTCTTTACTCAGTTTTTTCCAGGAGTATAGAAGCAATCGTGCTGCGGAAAAATTAAAAGGCATGGTTACAACCACCGCCGCAGTTTTACGGAAAGGAAAGAAGAGGGAAGAAATACCGATGTCGCAAATAGTGCCGGGAGATATCGTTTATTTAGCCGCAGGCGATATGATTCCGGCAGATTGCCGTGTAGTTAAAAGTATAGACCTGTTTATTGGAGAATCTATGCTTACGGGTGAATCTCTCCCTGTTGAAAAAATGCCATTAGCAGTTAAAGAATCTGAAAACAAACCGCCTATCGAGCTAAATAATTTATGTTTTATGGGCACCAACGTTGTCAGTGGCTCAGCTGAAGTTATAGTTGTCGCCACTGGTTCCGACACTTATTTTGGCAGTATTGGCAAGAGCATAGTAGGCAAAAATCCAGAAACGAGTTTTGATATTGGAATAAACAAAGTCAGTGTTTTACTTATCCAATTTATGTTGGTGATGGTGCCGATTGTTTTCTTGGTCAATGGTTTGATAAAAGGAGATTGGATTGAAGCGCTACTATTCTCCATCGCAGTTGCTGTGGGTCTTACCCCGGAAATGTTGCCTGTTATAGTCACTGCTACTCTTGCTAAAGGCGCCATAAGCATGAGTAAACACAAGGTGATAGTAAAACGTCTTAATGCCATACAAAACCTAGGTGCCATGGATATGTTGTGCACCGATAAAACAGGAACACTTACCATTGATAAAATTGTTCTCACCCAGCATTTAAATGTCATGGGGTTAGAGGATTATGAGGTTTTAAAATGGGCATACCTCAATAGTTTTCATCAAACGGGTCTGGTAAACCTGATGGACAAAGCGGTTCTCGACCATGTTGAGATTCACGATTATTTAAAGGTAGAAGAAGACTTTCAAAAGATCGATGAGATTCCTTTTGATTTTCAGCGTCGACGCATGAGTGTTATTTTAAAACAAAAAAATGGCAAGCATCTAATGATTTCCAAAGGTGCTGTGGAGGAGATGCTGGATCTCTGCACGCATAGTTTCGATCCTGGTGAAGATCGAAAACTGCATATAGAAGAAGATGAAGTCGTAGTTTTAGATGAAGAAATGCGTAGAAACGTCTTAGAAACCACATCTAAACTAAATGCCCAGGGGCTTCGCGTATTAACACTCGCCATTAGGGAATTCGATGCCGATCATCCCCTGACCTATAATGTGGGAGATGAGAAAAATATGATTTTAACTGGTTATATAGGTTTCTTAGATCCTGCAAAACCCTCTGCCAAACCGAGTATTGAGGCTTTACATAAACTAAATGTTGAAGTCAAGGTGTTGACTGGAGACAACGAAATAGTTACCAAAAAGATTTGTGGTGATGTTGGTATCCCTGTTCGAAATATTATGCTTGGGAATGAACTCGAGATTATTTCTGATGAGGAACTTACAGAGCGGGTAGATGACATTTCTATATTTGCCAAATTAAGCCCCTTGCAAAAAGTACGGGTAGTCCAATCCCTGCGAACCAAGGGTCATACCGTAGGGGTTCTTGGGGATGGTATCAATGATGCTCCGGCCTTGAAAGAGGCAGATGTGGGTATAACTGTTGATAATGCGGTCGATATTGCAAAGGAAAGTTCTGATATTATTTTGCTGGAAAAAGACCTGGAGGCATTACATAAGGGTGTAGTGTACGGAAGGATAACTTTCGGAAATATTATGAAGTATATCAAGATGGCCACCAGCAGTAACTTTGGAAATGTTTTCAGTATTCTTGGTGCCAGTGCATTTTTGCCTTTTTTACCTATGCTGCCCATTCAATTGCTGTTCCAAAATCTTTTATATGACTTTTCTCAAATCTCCCTCCCCTGGGACAATATGGATGAGGATTTCCTGGAATCTCCCAAAAAATGGGAGCCCAAGGGAATTCTCAGATTCATGATTTATATAGGTCCTATAAGTTCGATATTCGATTATGTATTGTTTGCGGTGATGTTTTTTGTATTTAAAGCCAATAGCCCTGATCACCAACATCTGTTTCAAACAGGTTGGTTTGTGCTGGGACTTTTATCCCAAACCCTGATAGTGCATATGATTAGAACCAAAAAAATACCATTTGTTCAAAGTTGGGCTTCTGCTCCTGTAGTGGCTATGACATCTTTGATAATGGTCATTGGCGTGATAATTCCCTTTACACCCCTTGCGGCAGTGCTATCCATGGTACCACTATCCTTGGCCTATTTCCCCTGGTTGATTGGCATACTGTTAGCTTATAGTTTGTTAACTCAGTTTGTTAAAAACTGGTATATTAGAAGATTTAATGAATGGTTGTGATAAAGATGCCCTGTTTGATTTGTACCTAAAAACTGCAAGCGTTAGTTGGCCTGATATGCAAGACGCAGGACATGCGGCTGTAATCGTTTACCATGAATGCCCGGCAACGAAACAGATCCAGTAAAGTATAGCGCTCCCGCAGGGTTCATGATTTTTTAGGTTGTAGTTCGTTGTGACCGGAAGCTAAGTTTCGTCCTGACCATGCCGATTACGCAAAAACCGTACGTCACTGGCTTTTATTAAGTCATTACATTCAATTTGGTAGTTTTGTCAGCAAGCACTATGCTTGTCGGTCTGTTAACAAATAAAGGCAGGTGATTCAGTATGAGCATTTATGATTTCTTCACCCTGCTGGGCGGTTTGGCCATGTTTCTCTTTGGCATGAAAATCATGGGCGAATCAATGGAAAAGCGGGCCGGTTCACGGCTGAAACCCCTTCTGGAGCAATTAACCAGCCATCCCTTAAAAGCTGTGCTGCTGGGTGCCGGAGTGACAGCGGTGATACAATCCTCCTCAGGCACTACTGTGATGGCAGTGGGCTTTGTCAATTCAGGCATTATGCAGCTCAGGCAGGCGATTGGGGTGGTGATGGGAGCCAACATAGGCACCACAATCACCTCCTGGGTTTTATCAATGGTGGGGATTCAAAGCAGCAATTTCTTCATTATGCTCCTAAAACCCTCTACCTTTTCGCCTTTGCTCGCATTTGCAGGCATTATTATGCTGATGAGTGGCAAGCGCCACAAGGATACAGCAGGAATCCTGCTGGGATTCGCCGTGTTGATGTTCGGCATGGAGCAGATGTCGGGTGCCGTTAAAAGCCTCTCTGATAATGCGGCCTTTGTTAGCCTGTTGACAAAATTTAAAATCCCGCTCTTCGGCGTACTGGCAGGCGCAATAGTGACGGGCATCCTCCAAAGCTCCTCAGCCTCGGTCGGCATTCTGCAAGCCCTTTCCCTTACCGGTAGCCTCAGCTATGGCGCAGCCTTACCCATCATTATGGGGCAAAACATCGGTACCTGCATTACTTCCATCCTTTCGTCCATAGGAGCTAACCGCAATGCCAAGCGGGTGGCAGCCGCCCATCTTAGCCTCAACCTTATAGGTACGGCGATATTCCTCATTTTGTTCTATCTGCTGGATGCTTTTTTGCATTTCAACTTTGTGCACGACACCGTTAACCCATTTGGCATCGCAGTAATCCACTCGGTGTTTAATATAGCATCAACATCCATCCTCTACCCCTTTATCGGTGTGCTGGAGAAAATAGCACTAAAGCTGATACCCGATGATAACCGTGGTGAGCTAACGGTGCTTTTGGACGACCGCTTTCTTGCCACACCCTCAATAGCAATCGAGCAGTGCCGCAAGCAAACACTGGTCATGGCTATGCTGTCCCGGGACGCTTTGCTCAAAAGCGACACCTTGCTGAACAATTTCGATTCCAAGATCTTTGAACTTGTCATTGAAATCGAAAAACGCATTGACCAGTATAAGGAGATGCTGGGAAACTACCTGATTAAAATAAACTCACAGTCTCTGTCTCAGGCAGAGAGTCTGGAAATTTTTAAACTGCTGAATATGATTGTCGATATAAAACGCATCAGCGATCATGCTTTGAACCTGGGCGAAGCAGCGGAAGAGATGGAAAACAAGGGATTAAATTTTTCATCAGATGCTCAAAGCGATCTGGCAGTTATGCGCAGAGCGGTGCGGGACGTCCTCAACCTGACAGTCGAGTCCATACAAAATAATAACATCAGCATGGCCGAGCAAGTGGAGCCTCTGGAAGAAGTGGTGGATACGCTGCACAGCAGCATCAAGGCCGGACACATCAGGCGACTGCAAAGAGGTGACAGCACCCTGGAATCTGGTTTTGTTCTATCCAATTTACTCAATAACCTGGAAAGGGTGTCCGATCACTGTTCAAATCTGGCGGCAAGTCTGATAGAAACCGATCGATCAGGTCATATTCACACTCATGCTTATCTGAAAACCCTTCGCATGGGTGAATCCGGCCAACGCTTCCAAGCCCGGTACGAGGAGTATTTGAATCACTACCCCCTCAGCAGCCAGGAAGAATGAAAAAATTTTCAGTTGGTAAGCTTGTCAAGCACGGCGTTAATATAGTCGAGACGACGGTTCTGGTAATCCGAGAGGTCGGGGTCAGAGTAAGAATTATTATGATAATTGTTGATTGCCAAATTCTCTTGGTAAAAATTGTCTGATTATTTTGAAAAAGTTCAAATTTTTTCAGATTAAATTGATCATTTTAAAAAATCAAATTTTAGTTCGTATTAAACACCCCCTGTGTCAGGATAGTTGTCGGTGTGCCGTGCAAGGGGCTGGGATGTTATAGATGCCGAGAATCGCACCATTGGAAAAGTGACCAATTTACTGGTTAATAAAAAAGCTGAGCGGGTTGTTTATCTTGATGTTGAGGTTGATGAGTCTTTGATAGAGGTTGGTTACAAGACTTACCATGCTTCTGCAAGCGATGGTGTGCATGGATTATTAAACAGGGATGGCGATAAACACCTTATTGTACCAAATAGGAATGGTGAATTTAAATAAAGAACAAAAAAAGGTGCTCACAAACCAAATAGATTATGATACTTTCGTTAAAGCAAGACGGTTCAATCGAGGAGCCGAAATTGATCGTGAATACGAATTAATTATATTCCGCCATTATATTCACGATAATACGATTGAGATAGATATTTTAAGCGACGGGTTTTATAATCGTAAAGAGTTTGAAAATTCCTTACACCACAAAGATTCTTGAACATAAGTAGCTTCGCTGCAATTATCGTTGTTGAATTGAAATTCCTGAATAAATATTTAAAAGCCCGGATTTCGACCATCTTCAGATGATAGGGAAATTAACCACAAAGGAGAACAGCATGAAAATCCAAATCAACACAGACAACAACATCGCAGGTCACGAAGAACTGGCCGAGCAGGCCAAAGCTACGGTGGAAGGCACGCTCGGCCATCTGGCGGAGCATATCACCCGCGTCGAAGTGCATCTCAGCGATGAGAATAGCGACAAGGGCGGGAACCATGACAAGCGTTGCATGATGGAAGCACGCCTCGAAGGTCACCAACCCATTGCGGTTTCGGATGAGGCGGAGTCGATTGGCCAGGCGATTGATGGAGCGGCTGAAAAACTCAAGAGATTCCTTGACCATACACTTGGGCGATTACATGACAAATGATGCAATTTTAGTTTTTAAGGAGAGTGGGTCCCTGGAATAATTATTATACCGGATTTATTTTGTTTAGTTATTTAATCCAAAAGAGTATCTCTGGCGGTATTAATTTTTGCGGCCAGAAAAGCCGAGCCTCCGCTATCAGGATGAACCCCTTTTATGAGTCGCCTCCAGGCTTGGTGGATTTCCTCCTGCGAAGCACTTGAATCAATGCCAAGTATCTGGTAGGCTTCCTGTCTGGTCATATTGTCAAAACCTGATGTATCCTTCTGGTTTCTAAAAGCATTGGAATCAGCACGATTGCGCCAATCGGGGTAGTATCTATCAAGAAAGGAGTGAACTACTCGCCCCTAAAGGGGCAGAGCTTCTGGAGTTAAGCCGCTTGGCCTAACTCTTTCTTTTTTGACGCTTCGCAGCCGTGAGCACATATTCCTTTTGGTTTATGTGGCTTACCCTTGGCTCCACGTCCTATATCCAAAAGAACACCTCTTTTGGACAACTCCGTTCCAGAGTTTAAAATTAGTTTGATTGCTCGTTTTGCTATCACCTTTTGTGCGTTGTTATCCGCATTATCAGCGTTTCCGCAGACTAAACACAAGAATAATTCCTGGCTTATCCTGTTATCGGAGTGAATGTGGCCGCAAACTGCACATTCCTGAGAGGTGTATGCCGCTGGAACCTTATACATGACCTTTCCAGCAATAAAGGCTTTATATTTTATAAAGTTTTCCATCATGTTCCATCCCTTATCCAGGATGGATCTATTCAGACCAGACTTAGCTTTTACGCTCTTACCTGGTTTTTCTATTGTGCCTTTAGCAGATTTGGTCATGTTCTTTGTTCTCAAATCCTCAAGCACATAAATCTTGGTTTCTGGCTTATCGATTAGCTTTCGACTGGTCTGATGACAGAAGTCTTTTCTAATATTTGCTATTTTATCATGAGCCCTACCAATCTTATTTTTCGTTCTACGCCTACGGTTAGAACCTTTTCTCTGCCTGGACAATTGAGTCTGTAGACGTTTTAAATACTTTTCCTTACCCTTCTTGTTTTTTTCTTGTTCAGGAGTAAGGTCAAAGTATTCACTTCCTGCCTGAATAGGCCGAACTACACCCCGGTCAATCCCCATGGTTATTTTTTCTAATTCTTCTTGGGAATA
>JAVERV010000102.1:0-11585 GCA_034006945.1 Desulfobacterium sp.
TTGACAATCCTGATGTCATACTCAATAGTTTTATACTGTCATGGACAAAGTATCCGCAGCTTTGTTGGGGAATCCCACAGGAAGAAATGGAGGCCAATCATGTTCTATTTATGACTGATGACCGGGAAGGTTACATAGACAAAATGTTTAATTCTCTGAACGGAGATACCCAATAGTTCCATTTTCCATGGAACTTTGGGTCAAGATATTTTTGTGAACTTTAGGAATGCAGATTAAATAAGATGAGCAGAAATAGCGCCGAACTTTGATTCATCTACAAGGTGTCCCTATCACCTGGCCAACAAGGCGCTGCAGGCAACAATAGCCGATTATCTGGCCGAAAAACGCCAGGGGCTGAAAGGTACAAAGACGTTGTGCCCGGATAAAGAGGCCGAGGCTGCCAGAATCCTGGCCGAGGCCATCCGAAATCACAGGTTGTAAAGGAAAAAATGCCATGCCTGATACTGAAAAAAATATAACAGACCAGTAATCCATAGAAATGGAAAATCCTGATCTGACACCTGATCCGGAAGGCGGAGAAGTGGATCTTGTCATGGAAGATCCGTTCAACCCGTCCGATATAAACATCATCTCTAAACCCGATACCCTGCACAATCTGATTGAACGGTTGAAATACGAAGAGATTGACATGAACCCGGATTTTCAACGTCATGCAGACCTTTGGGACAATCCTAAGATGTCACGGCTCATTGAATCCATTCTCATACGCTTTCCTTTGCCGGCCTTTTACTTTGATGCGTCGGACGAGGATAGATGGATCATTGTGGATGGGCTTCAACGACTTTCGGCCATTAAAAAATTCGTGGTGGACAAGAAACTCAAACTGAGCGGCCTTGAGTACCTGGAGATAAGAAATGCCATGACCAAGCCGGGCATTCGGAAATATCTCGAAGATCTGGCTACTGACGATTATTTAAAAAAAGCTATCGGAGACCAGAGTAACCGCATGGTGGACCAGGAGCTGGTTTTGCGGTTTCTGGCCTTCCGGTTCATGGATTATGAAAAGAGCAAGAAAAACATTGCCACCTTTTTGGATGAGATGGTCAATAAGCTTGAAAAATCTTCTTCTGACGAACTGGAGAGGTATAAGCGGTCATTTCAAAAAGCCGTCAAACGGTGTTGGCTTATTTTCCAGGAAGCGGCTTTTGAAAAAAGTGTCTCAGGTGATAATGCAAAACGACGGCGCAAGAATTCTACCCTTTTTGAAGTCTGGACCAATGCAATGGCCATGCTGTCAGAAGAAGACACAGACAAATTGATTCAGAACAGGGAAATATTGAATCAAAAACATATGGATCTCATGGCCAATGATAATGATTATTTTCGATCGATTACCTATTCAACACAGAAAAAGATCATTTCCGGACAAGGAAGAGTAGGGTGGCAAAATTGATTAAAGAGGTGCTTTATGCTTGAGTATATAAGAACCCAGCGGTTCAAATCATTGGGGGATGCAGGGTTTCCTTTGGCAGGGCTCAATATCTTTAGTGGATTGAACGGCATGGGTAAATCCTCTCTGATACAGACCTTGCTGTTGCTGCGGCAATCCATGGAGAAGAATACCCTTACAAATAAAGGATTGCTTCTCAAGGGCGAGTATGTCTCTTTGGGGACCGGGCAGGATATTTTATCGGAAAATGCCGAAACTGAAACCATAGAATTTACCCTGGTATGGCAGAATACGGAACCCGTCAATTTCAGATTTAATTATTCTGGCAAATCCGACTTGCAGCCCATTGATTCTCCTGTTGTGCTGCCAGACCCGCTGCCCGCCTTGTTTACAAAGGCGTTTCAATACCTGTCTGCCGACCGCATCAGCCCCAAAACCGCCTATGAAGCTTCGGATTATTATATCAAGGATTTAAATTCCATTGGCAACCACGGGGAGTATACTGCCCACTATATTGCAGAAAACGGATTAAACCCCCTAACCATTAAGGCATTAAAACACCGTAATGCCCCCTCACTTTCTCTGCTGGACAACCTGGATAAATGGATGTCTGAAATTTCCCCCGGCATCCGGATTAAAGCCCGGCTTCATCCGCACATCAATTCTGTTTCATTGAGCTACGCATTTGAGCAGGGAGCTGAAATGACGGCAGAGTTCAAGCCGGAAAATGTGGGCTTCGGCTTGACTCTTGTACTCCCGGTTCTGGTTTCGGTGCTCAGGGCTGAACCTGGGGATATGCTCATCATTGAAAATCCCGAGGCCCATCTTCATCCTGGCGGGCAGTCGGTTCTGGGCAAACTATGCGCCATTGCCGCTGTCAACGGGGTGCAGCTGTTTATTGAAACCCATTCTGACCATTTTCTTAATGGAGTCCGGGTGGCGGTTAAAGAGAAGGTAATTGAAAATACAGAGGTGAAACTGTTTTATCTGGAACGAAATGATAAATCAGTCCACGAATCCCTGGTGGTCACCCCACAGATTGATGAACAGGGCCGGATAGACATCTGGCCAAAGGGCTTTTTCGATGAAGCGGATATACTGCTGGAGAAACTGTTATGACCTCCTGCATGGTGTTTAACCACCACAGCCTTCCCTTTGATTCATCTGGGATGGCTGACGAGGCCCTGCCTGAATTTTTAAAACTATGTCTCCGGGCGCAGAATATCGGATTTGATACCATCCTGGTGGACGAATCCATTGACAAGGGATGGTTTCGCCTTGAGTTGTCGGGCAACTATTTCTGGCAGGACTGGTATCAAAAGGTCCAGTCAGGAAATGATAAGAATGGGGAAAAACAGATCCGGGCCTTTCGATCCATTGCCACCCGCCAGCCCTTCTTCTCCACCATGGATATTGAAAATAATGTTGACCTGTTTGAGGTCAGCCTTGACGGTGATGCCTCTTTTCCAGCGCTTCGGGCGGCAGCCTGGCATGAGGCGCCCCTGGCAGGCTTTCCCACCCGTTCACCATGGCTGGAATCCCCTTTGACCGTGACCGTGGATGAACTTGACAAGGCAGGTGAGATCAAGCAAAGATCCATTGATTTAATGAATCTTTTCTCCCTGGCAATCTTTGAACAACACAGCAATGAACTTCTGGAAAAAAGAAACGATTTAATTCGTTCGGGCAGAGCCCTTTTTGATGAAAAAGAACGGCTTTTTCCCGGTTTGATTTTCTGCGGGAAAGCACCCCAGCAGCTGCGTCATCTGCAGGGCTCTCCATCCTTTATCAGGTCAAAGAGACGTTGACTGTTTTGAATCAATTCTGCGGGGTCTGGGATGAAACAGTGTAAAGGACGACACCATGACCCTTCGCCGTTTGGGAAATCGGGTCGGGCCGCCGCACAACAAGTTACTTATTGATAAACGCTCCAAAGATAGCTGTTCTTTTGGCTTAGCCTTGGCGTTTCTTTCGTTGATTTTATTCCTGTCCGGTTTGATCAGCAAGCATCTGAATTGACTTCGGCATTGTATCCCCCATCCCCGTCATCTGATACCAATGATTCCTGACCACTGCAATTAAGGTTGGGATCGTGGTTTGTCGCTGGATTCACTTTTTACCAGGAGCAAGGTATTGCATGTCACGGAAAGACTGCTTAAGAGCATGGCAGTTGCCGCAATGATGGGATTTAAAAACCCAGCGGCCGCCACCGGGATGCTGATGATGTTATAAACCAGGGCAAATATGAGGTTTTGTTTAACTTTCCGGTTTACACGTGTGGCAAGTGCTATAAAATCGATGATCTGGACAGGGGTCTCCTGCATCAGGGTAATGGCGGCAACACCTTCACCCGGGTTGAGGCCTGAATGAACGGCCATGGCAATATCGGATTGGGCCATGGCCGGCGCATCGTTTACGCCGTCACCCACCATGGCAACTTTTTTGCCCGATTGTTTAAGTTGTTTGATAAATTCGGCTTTTTCATGGGGCAGCAGTCCGCCATGGGTATTTTCAGCCGGGATCTGCACAAAGGCTCCGGCGGCGAGGGTTGGTCGTTCAGCATCTCCTGAAATCAGAAAACAGGTGAGTCCCATATTATAAAGATCTGCAACAAGGGTCTTTACGCCGGTTTTCATTGCGTCCCCCAGGTGGACAGCTGCTGCAATCCTATCATCCACAGATAAAAAAACCGTTGATATGACCTGGGCTCCCTGTTTGGAAAACGAGATAAAAGAGGGTTCTGGCTGATGATTTTTTACATGAAGCTCCCGCCGAAGCGTTGTTATTGGCGAAGTTTCAATATCCATTGCAGCCGGATGCCTCCCTCGCTCCGGCCGTGCCGGTTTATTCACAAAATCCATGCTGCCGAAACAATAGGTTTCATTCTGGTACCGGCAGCTGATACCGTTGGAATGGTAAGTGAGGTTTTCCAAATCAAGGGGCGGTATCTTCCGGACCGTCCCATAGGCGGATATGGTGTGGGCAATGTAGTGGTCCGACCCCTGCTCCATGGCATGGATTATCTGCCAGGCCTTTTGGGCTGGAAAATCCTTTGCCGTGTCCATGCCCAGCACCTTAAGTCTGCCCGTGGTCAGTGTGCCGGTCTTGTCAAAAACAATGGTATCCAGCCCATCAACCCTTTCAAAGGCTTCAAAATCCCTTACCAGGATACCCTTTTTCCCGGCGGCAGACACGCCGGCCACAAGGGCAAGGGGAATGGCAATGCCAAGGGCGCAGGGGCAGGAGATGACCATGACGGATATTCCCCGGTTAAAGGCTTCGTAGGAGGTCAGCCCGTACAGCATCCAGAAAAAATAGGTCACCACGGAAAACCCGATAACCGATGGGACAAAAAACTTTAAGAGGTTCTCAAACCGCTGGGTCTGGGCGGTTTTTTCCGAAAGACTGTTTTCCATGATGGCAAGCATTCTGCCGAGAATGGATTCATCCCCCACTTTCACGGCTTTGACCTGGATCTTGCCGGAAGTAATCCGGGTGCCGCTTTTGACCATGTCCTGGGGCCGGACATTGACAGGTTTTGCCTCTCCGGTGATGGATGACTCGTCAATGACGGCAGCGCCCTTGGTGACAATGCCGTCTGCCGCCAGGATCTCTCCTTCTTCGGCCAGGAACGAGTCCCCCTGGGACAGCTGCTTGATGGAAACATACCGTCCCCTGGGAAACTGCTCTGCACAGATTCTGACTTTCTGGGGAACCAGGGAAAAAAATTTCCACAGGTCTTCAGAGATTTTGTTTTTTGCGGTCTGTTCGAGCATTTTTCCCGTCAGTATGAGCAGGATCAGCATGGATGCGGCATCAAAATACAGATGGATGCTTCCCCTGTAAAAATGAAACAGGCTGTACGTATAGGTTGACAATGAACCGGTGGATACCAGGGTTTCCATTCCCGGCCATCCGGAAGTGATACCGGCAAGGGCCCGTTTGTGTATGGGATATCCGCCGTAGAACACAACAACGGTGGCCATCAGAAAAACAGGCCAGGCCAGAAGCTGCACAGAATGGGGTGACAGCTCAATGAAGAACCCTGAATAGATGGACCAGCTGAGCATCATGACGTTCATGGTTAAAAACAGAGTCACACAGATACGGATAAATTCTTTTCTGTTTTTTTGCGGATTGCATTACACAAATTATGATCTGATAATAAACTGACAATGTAAAAGCAAGCCCCGCTGTCCGTTGCATGTTTTTGTTCAGCGCTGCTATCGTCTAAGCGTTCGGGCGGTTGTTATGCCAAGTAATTGAGTATTTAGTTGCAAATCGTGTTAACGAGATTCAGCCTTGAATTCTGTTAATAATTTTGCTGCTTTCTCTTTCCCGTATTTTTTAACCATTTTATCCCACAGTGGTGAATTGCGTACTCTTTTTTGATATTCCTTTGTCATTTTTTCTAATTGCTCTGGAGCAGGAGGAGATCCTGGCGCAACAAAATGGATGCCATCATTTTCTGTCCACGATATGGGGCGATCCGTTGTTTGCTGCAATAGGCAGCATTTTTTATATTTTTTCCCGCTTCCACATGGACAAAGATCATTCCTTTTGATTTTCTTCATTGATAATTATCCTAATTTGTTAAGGGCATAAATTTCCCAAACAAGCAGTTTCATCCGCTTCATTTGGCTTGTTGATTTTTTCCACAAGGGCCGGAAACACAAACCAGACCTCTTTCAGCCCCTATTTGTCCACGTATTGAAAAGCAGTTTCCAAGGTCTCTCTTCCAGCCGGGCCAACTGGTGTCGGTTTCCTTAAATCGAGCCTCAAGGGTTCCTTTTGGGGATTCTTTGGTATAGGAATGGTCAAATATATGCCAGCCGTTAATCCCGAAAACTTTGAAATTTTTGTCGGTCATCAAAAAATCGATATCCTGATTTTACAAGGCCTGTCAAGGTCAGCCTGGTGCAGGTTTCCTGGGACTTCGCCCATCTGGGGATAATCCCGGACTCGGCTTCTATAATCTCCCAGTTTTCCGGAATGGCTTTTTCGACCCGAGCGGTAAGACTGATCAGATCGAATGCAAAGCAATGCTCAGTACAAGCAATACCAGCACAGAGCACCGCCAGAATGTAGATTAGTACCTTTCGCAATTTGGCGCATCCTTCGATCAAGTGCCTATCCATTTATTACCTCAAGACTCAGGAGATCTTCAGGGACTTTTCGCATTACTCCGATGCCCCGTGCCAACGGTAAGCTCACCTGCCGCGCCAATAACCTCCGAGAAAACCGATGAGCTGTTCGCGTCAGGTCGCACCAGGTTTAGCGTTGAGTTAGGCGTTTTATGGCATTCATCTTAACCTTGTTATTGGCGCAGAACATCACAGTGGTAAAGCTTATGGCGTTGCCAGGTTCATTCTTTGTTGCCACTGGAATCCACTGTCGAGTCGGCACTGTTCTCTGATGTGGTTGGCACGATGAGGTAGTGTTGTAAAAATTGCCCAGGGTTAAGTGCACGAATCGCCGCATTCTGAAAATCAGGCTCATTTCTGGTGATAATGACGTCAACACCAGCCTTTTCAGCCGCTCCCACTAGAACAGCATCCTCAATAAATGCTAAGGCAATGTCTTTGCCTTTGGCCTTGCGAACAATATAAAACAGATCTGTAATGGTTGTGGCGGTCATGTACAGAGAAAACTTCTGGTGTTGGGCGGTGGTAAAAACCTGCGCCGCCTGCACCACGAAAGGCTGACGCTTCAACGCAATATCCAGCAGAATATTCGTATTCAGCAACAGCTTCATGCGTATTTCTCCTGGAGATACTGATATTTCAAAACATCAGGGTCAACGTCTCCCAGAAAACCAGTCCATTTATTCAAAAAATCTTCGATGCTTTGCGAAGGTTCTTGGTGCTGTTCCGCTGGTGTTTTCAGTACCACAAAAACCTCAACCGATCGATTGGCAAAACGAGCGAACTCCGGGATGTGGAGTGTGCCACCCTGTAAAAGAACACGGTGACATACTTCACGGCCTTGACTACCGGGATGTGGAGTGTGCCACCCTGTAATACAATGGTTTCAAATTTATACGCTTCCATACTCATGCTCTCTGTGTCGTCTGATGAAATCTACTCACTGAAGCGACTGTTCTGTTGCTCTCTATAGATCAGCACGTTGTCCATACAACACTCACGCTTCATAATTTTTTATGGGGTCGGACCAAGTACCCCTTCTTAAATACTTGAATATATTGCTTTAATTTCAGACATGTTCTGTTTTTGCCATCTTAGAAGGGCTATTTTAATACCAAAATGGCCTTTCTAAGACAATAAAACTACAAATTATCTGATTTGATTTCCCAATCAAGCATATTCCCTACTTTAAACCCATGAAACATAATATTCCCATAGGATTTCTGAGTTTCTTTGAGTTCATAACCCGTTTCTGATTTTACCTCTTTCTGGCCATTCACTTTATCACCTACTGCAATGCTTTGCGTCCACGTGGAATCTCTTTTATTTGATTGTTTTAAAGCTACATCAACCCACTGATTATGCGCTGCTGTCTCAATTATCATGATCCACTGAGCGGCTCGGCCCTGGCTGTTCCTTGCACTGCGTGTTTATGCGTTTACCTGATAAATACAAGGTGTCAGGGCAAAAGTCTTGCCCATGTTTCCATTGAATGCTACCCATAAACGGTTTGACACTTTTAAAAATATTTGTATCCCTTAGTTCTTTAAAAATACCTTTGTCCAAAAATGGTTTTACATCAAAAACTTTTTCTTCTCCATTATCAAATACAATGTTGATTGTATAATCATTATTTGGAACAACTTCTTTTACTCTCGGATTCATGATATTGCCTTATTTTAAAGGATCTATTTTAAATATTTCTTGTCCATTTGCTGCTAATTCCCAATTTGCCATTAATTCATCTCTATGAATTTCTATCCAGGCTTGGACAAGCCTATCTTTATTTGATTTAAGATCTCCCGCTATCATCTCTCCATCAGTAATAGAGAATACAGCTTCTTCACTTTGATATTTGGCATGAATATGCGGCAACTTGTGTTGCTGGTTGTCAAAAAAATACATCGAAATAATAATTCCATAGAACATTGAGATAATTGCCATTATATGAACTCCATTAGATGTTGGATTCTTTTGCGCATAACGCCTAAATGGCTAAGCTTTTTATGGCGTTCATCTTAACCATATTATTCGGTGTCAAGCCGCAGGTCACCAATCATCTCCACTCTTAAAGCATTTGCTACTGCTTCCACGTCATGCTCTGAGTCACGCCCGGTGGTCTTGTCTACCTCTTTTTTGCTGAGAGTCATGACTTCCCAATCAAAATTTTCATTCTCACACCTAATGACAAGTTCTATCCCCATTTCTCGAAGTGTGATGCTGTCCCATGCGATGAACACAGTGTCGTTATCAACCTCCTTCACACGTCCTTGCCAACCGCCTATATCTGTCCCGAAATCTGGATCGGCAACATTAGATTCTTATCTCTGATTTTCGTGTTGTTTTGGCAAGAGAATCAAAAAAAATTTGGTTCTGGCTCGTCCAGGTTAGGCTTTACGACCACTGATTCCCCTATCTCAAAAATCATACTTTATTTCCTACACTCGTTTCTGTCTCGCATCAATTACCTTGTCCGGCCTGCGTCAATTATCTTGGCCGGTTTTTACCTATTAATAAACGCTCCCAAGGGCCTCTATCACAGACTCTTTTACAATGACCGAAACATCATCAGGTAATTATAGTCTCCAATATCACCGATTTTAATTTTTTTAAAACCATATCCACTAACCATTTCCTCAACTTCATCCTCTGACAACCGTATTTTAATGGGTGGTCCAGGAGGCCCTTCAATTTTCTTGAACTCAATAATGACAAGACAGCCACCGGGTTTGAGAAGCGTCTTGATTTGTTTCAAGACAGCGCTGGATTTATCCATTTCTTCAAAATCATGTAACACCGTTGCCATCAAACACACATCAACACTGTAGTCATCTATTTCAATTTGTTCAGTAGCATCATTCAAGATGGGCAGAATATTAGTGATGTTTTTTTCTTCAATTTCTTTTCCCAGGATCTGTAACCCTTCTTCCCAGAGGTCTACAGCATAAACCAACCCGGTATCACCAACAATTTTAGATAAAAAGATGGAATAAGCGCCTTTCCCGCAGGCCAAATCAAGAACCGTAGACCCTGATTTCAGCGGTAGCATCTCCGTTAATTTATCCGGATTGATCAGTTCAAAACTACTCTTACCGGCACCTTTGGGTTTTTTATGTTTGTTCATTTTATTTGCTCCATTGGATCAATTCAATTTATTCAAGGGCTCAATCTTCTACATATCATGGTTTTTACGCTTTAGTATAAGCATTATCTACCTGTCCCCATTTCCCAATTTCCTCTGCCCCCGATCTCCAAATAGTCGGAAATGCAAATATTTGCAATGTCGACACTTTGCTATGAAAGGGCCACGATATGTACAGCGTGTATTATCTCCCTGTCCGCATTCTCTTCGGTGTTTGATGTGCACTAAAATTTAATTTTTTGAAAGGATCAAGTTAATCTGAAAAAATTTAAAGTTGTTCAAAATAATCAGATAATTTGGCAGTCAACACCAACTGGGAGAGCAAATTATAGGAATTACCAAAAATGGTATTTCCGATAATTTCGGATATGCGGTTTTGACTCACACCTATTACATCAAAAATTTTTTCGAAATAATTCTTACTCTGACCCCGATCTCTCCTTCATCTCTTCCCCGATCTCTTCCCAGTTAGGGATAGCGCTGTTGTGGAGTCATAATCTCTGTCTCATTCTGCAATTCTGTATTGCTGCTGAGTCGTATCCATACCGACAAGGCCATGAATTTTAGAATTACTTGCCGAAAAGGAACAAGCCCTGAGTCCTTAGCTCAGGGGTGTTGACTGATCTGGTTAAATATTGGGATCTTCTTTGTGAGCAGGTTCGCAGAGCAGGTTCATTATCAATTTAATCAGGATCTCTTTCTGATTGGCGGCGGATTCAGCCACCAGCAGTGTCAGGGCAGCGAGACCGGTTTCATTAATTACGGCTTGCCCTTCCCGGTTCAGCAACCGGTGATTTCTGTGGAGAAAATCCACAAACAAAAAGGCACCACTGCGCTTGTTGCCGTCAATAAACGGATGGTTCTTCACGATAAAATATAGCAGGTGTGCAGCTTTGCTCTCAATGGTGGGGTATGCCGGTTCCCCAAAAACGCTTTGATCCAGGTTACCGAATATGCCAGCCAGGCTGTCCGCCCGGGATGGTCGGGCAAACAGGTCGGAGGCTTCTCCCCGATCCATCAACTGCCTTTTAAGTTCTACCAGGGATGCCATTGCATTTTCAGCCGTTGCCAGCTCTCCCCCTGTCTGACCTTTAGGATCTTCCAGCAGTCCCTCGTCGTATTGCTGGAGCCAGAGAAAGGTCTGGGTATACCGGCCCATGATATCTACCAGTCCCCGGCCCATATCTGTTGCCAGGGCAGGGGAGCGTGCTGTCTTTTGAATGAGAGACAGGGCCTGCTGTAACTCGGCGGCGTTCTGCTCGAACCGTTGCCGGTTGATGGCATACCCTTGAACCAGATAGTCTTTCAGTCGTTGGGTGGCCCAGATTCTAAATTGGGTGCCTTGGATGGATTTAACCCGGTAGCCTACGGAGATAATGACATCAAGATTGTAGAAATTTGGGGTTTTTTGCTGAAATTCGGAAATTCCGAATTTCTTTAGAACCAGGGTTTCGTCTAATTCCCCTTCTTTGAAAATATTTTTTATATGTTCATTGATTGTGGACTTTGCTTTTCCAAACAAAAAGGCCATTTGGTCTTGTGTCAACCAAACGGTTTCTTCCTGTAGCTGAACATCAATTTTCACATCGCCGTTTGTGCTTTGGTAAATCAATATGTCGGATATGTTTTCCATTGTGTTCTCGTCTCTTAATCTTCATGTCCGTTTTCTGCCTGGCATGGGGATAATATTTTTAGTTTTGGCAATCTTTGCCTGTTCAACAATCCATTCGGCAATGGTATTTACCTTTGGCTTGAAATATCTTCTGGTTATAACGTTTTTGGGGGAGGATACTTAAAACCATTCATAGAAGCGGAAGCCAAAAGGTTTTGCAGCCAATTTTCATGATACCTGGATTTGTTTAGCCACTCAGCCGGACATCTCCACCCA
>JAVERV010000103.1:0-11519 GCA_034006945.1 Desulfobacterium sp.
ATTTTACATCTATTACATCTCCTCCCAGTACACGAGCGAGGCCGAACTTGCCAAAGGATTTGGCGCCTGCATCATACTTATCGTTATTTGCGCAACCCTTTTCAGCGCTGCTGTCCTGATTCAAAAAAAGGCACAGCACGTTTTATTATACACCCGATAGGAGAAGACGCCCCGGTGAACCGCTCAAAAATAAAAATAAGGAATCTGGATTTTTTTTACAAGAACCATCAAATTCTATCCCAGGTCAACCAAACCATCCCTGAAAATGCAATAACAGCAATTGTTGGACCTTCAGGGATAGGTAAATCAACCTTTCTCTCACTTTTTAACCGGCTATGGGAAAACATTCCCGGGGCAAAAATCGAGGGTAGTGTTCTTGTGCGCTTTTCAGGGAATAGGGAAAAAGAATTTTGTAATATCAACTCTCCTAATTTTTCAGTCCTAGAGCTGAGACGAGCGGTGGGAATGGTTTTCCAGACGCCCAATCCCCTGCCCATGAGCATCTTCAAAAATGTCTCCTTTCCCTTAAAACTCGCCGGTATAAACAAAAAAAATGAGGTAGAAGAGCTTGTCACAGGAGCTATAAAGTCTTGCGGGCTATGGCCCGAGGTAAAAGATAGGCTCGATAAAAAGGCATCCGTTCTTTCAGGAGGTCAGCAGCAGAGACTCTGCATGGCAAGGGCCCTTGTTATGAATCCTGAGATTTTGCTCCTTGACGAACCAACCTCGTCCCTTGATCCTGCATCAGGAGAAAAAATCGAACAACTCATGGTTGATCTCAAGAAAAGATGCACCCTTGTCATGGTCTCCCACAATCATGACCAGGTAAAAAATATCTGCGACCATGTTTTTGAGCTGGAAAGTTGAAATTTTCTTTTTACCGTCATTTTCTACGTTCCAGAAGTGAAGAGTAAGTTTTAAAAAAATCATCTATCATTTTATTGTTTGCAATTTTACCTGCCACAACAGCCGTCAACGGGATTGTGAAAATAAGCCCGACACTCCCGGCCAGAGACCTTACAACTTCGGCAGCCATATTATCCCGGCCAATTATTTCATTCAAAGGCATATCATAAGTCAGGAACAACAGCAGTAGATTCATGCTGCTGCCCACATATGCCAGGATTAATGTGTTTGACATCGTCCCCATGATATCCCGTCCTACACTCATGCCTCCGGCAATGAGGTCTTTTTCTTTAATTTCCGGATTTCTTAGCTGAATTTCATACATGGAAGAGGAAACTGACATTCCCACATCCATAACTGCCCCAAGAGCCCCTATAATAATTCCGGCAAAGAGTAAGCCTCTAAAATCGATATGACGGGAATATAGAACCAAATGGATGGATTCTTCGTTTCCAAGTCCGGAAAGGTCTGCCATATGGCCGAAAAGTAGTGCTGAAAAGCCTGCAATACAAATGCCACCAAGCGTTCCGATAATAGCGGCCAATGTTTTTTGATTTATACCGCTGATAACAAATAATGTTACGACAATCACAATAGCGCAAATGCCCACTGAGACCAGAACCGGATCATATCCGTTAAGGATCATGGGGAGAAGAATTTTCATGACGGTAAAAATGGTAAAAACTAAGGTAAAAATAGCTTTTACCCCTTTAATACCCCCAACTATGATCAGGCTTCCCAGGAAAAAAATCGTTAAGTATAATAATGGCAGCCGATTTACTAATAATTTATTCGTAATCATATGTGGTGCTACAAAAATGAATATCAACAGCACAAAAGCGGATATAACATATGGAGCAAATCTGCGCTTTCCCATGGTTAATTTCCCTGTTTGAAAAAACGGCATTTTTTTTAATTTAATTTTATGTTCCATATGATCGGTTTTTTAATTTTTAAAGGAGTTCTTTTAATGCAGCTGTGACCTATAATCTTCGCATCTTCATCATTTTTAAATAGCAGGTTTATCGCTTCACCATAGGTGAACTTTTTATCATATTCAACCTGTAGTGAGGTGCAAAAGCCTAATTCTTCAAGGGCTGTGGACATTTTTCCGCAAAGGTGTATTATAAAGTCTCCTTTATTCTCCAGTACACTTTTCAGCAGATTACAAGAGCTTTTTCCGCTAAGATCTTTATAGGTCTTTGGGCCGACAATATCCATGGCTCCCGCAGGATCAGCGTATGATATTATTTTAGCTCCTCTTTTGATACCCTCCAATGCATACGCTGCAAGGTTCTCTTCAATAAAATGCATGAACTTATCAACAATATCCCTTTTTTTTCTTATTGCACTGTAAAATATTCCAGGATCAACAAGTGAGGATATTATGGTAAAAGGCCCTTCAATGTTCAGGCAGACCACTTCATTCTGATCGCTTAAATTTTCAACCGAATCTAATACCTGGCCTATGCGTCCTCTGCACAAATCAATATCTTTGATATTTATCAGTTCTTCGATAGTGTTAAATGCATAATTTTTAACTCTTGGACCAATTCTTTCGTCTCCAAGATTTATGGAGGCCCCCAGTGCTTCGGCCTCGACCGTTGCACAAAAGGGAAGCTTGCAGATTGTGTCTTTTCTGTAATTTTTAAGCCCTTTGGATAGTTTTACCATATCGTTCATATTGGTATGAATCCCGGGAAAGCCAGAACCTGTAAGCTTAAAGAGTTCTTTGGGAATTTCTTCAGCACCATTATTAGCACATTTAAATTTTACTTTTTGTTTCAAAATATCAATCCCCATATAAGGCTTCTTTAAATAAATTTTACAGGTCTCATGAATTTTAAGCAGACAGAGGAGGGCTAAAGAATGTTTTAATTAAACGTTAAACATTTTGTGAATAATTTTTCATATCCTTCTTTTGTGGATAATTCAAAATAATGAATCTTTTCAGAGATGCTCTCCATGGCTTCCCTTGTTTCCCTTGAAAGCAAACACATTAAAGCACCGGTTTTGGAAGAGTTGCCGATGTAATCAATTTTTCCCCTCAATGCTTCCGAAAGAATACCGACACCTACAAGGCTGTCTACACTCAGATGTTTGCCAAACTGTCCGGCAATTATAACCTTGTCTAAGTCTTCCATCGTGATTTCCATCAACTCCAGAAGAGAATAAAGACCGGATAAAATTGCCCCACGGGCAAGCTGCACCTGGCGGATATCGCCTTGAGTAATAACTATTGGTTCAGGCTTTTGAGAGAGGATGATGTTTCTCTTGCCGTTCTTTTCCATCAAGAATTGAGCCAATCCCTGTAATTTCACATCAGATTGTACCTCTTCCCCTTTTTTCAGCCGACCTGTTTTTCCGATCAATCCTACTCTCAGTATCTCAGAAATGGCCTCCAAAATACCGCTGCCGCAAACACCAGCAGGTTCAGTTTCACCAATGACTTTTATGTCTATTTTATTGCCATTGATCTTAACCCCTTCTATGGCACCTTCTGAAGCCCGCATGCCGCAGCTGATATTCATACCCTCCAAAGCCGGCCCTGCAGCGCAGGAGCAGGCAGATAAATCGCCAGCTTTTGACAGAACGATCTCGCAGTTTGTTCCGATATCAACAAACAAAATATTTTTGCGGGTCTCTTTTAATTGTGAGACCACAACGCCTGCTGCGATATCTGCACCAATATAGCTTGACACGCCTGGCAAACAATAAAGTCTTGCAAACGGGGAGGCTTTAAAACCCAATATCCCGGCTGCAAGATTTTGGGATTTTGAAAAAACAGTGGAAAAAGGTGTTCTACCAATTGAAGCTGTGTCAACGCCTAAAAGTAAATGCATCATTGTCGCATTGGCAGCAACGGTAATCTCATAAATATTTTCCACAGCTACCATGTTTTCCATGCATATTTTTGATGTCAACTGATTTAAGCCTTCAAGAATTGCCCCTTGAAGTTTTTTGAGCCCGTTTTTTTTTCTTCTGACAAAATCAATTCGTGACAGCACATCCAGCCCATACTCTTTTTGCGGATTAATTGCAGTTTTTGATCCAATCTCTCTGCCTTCATTTAAATCAACCAGGGATACCACAACAGTTGTGGTGCCTATATCAACTGCAATTCCATATGTTTGATCGCTGGTGTCTCCTGCTTCCACACCGATAAGTGTGTCACCTGTAAAGATTGCAGTCAGCTTCTTTCCTTTAAATATTTTAGGCAAACTTCTCAAAAGATCATGAGAATCTTGCGGGATGGGTGTTTCCAGGATTTTTTCCAATAGTTCTTGATAGGATGAATTATTGTCTGACCGAGGCCTGGTGATCGTATAAACTTTCTTGGAAATAAGGGGGTTTATCTCAAATTCAGGCAGATAGCCATCTGCCAGAATTTTATGTTTCAGATTTTTGCTGTCCAACAACTTGACAGTCATATCGCCTGAAGGAGTGACCTGGCAACTTAACCGAATCCCCCGGCAGAGTTCTCCATTGGTCAGGAGTTTTAACTCTTCAGCCGTTGGATCATTTGCCTCTCCGTCAATGATTTTAACCTTACACTTGCCGCAGGTTCCCTTGCCTCCACAGGCGCTCTCTGTCACCAATTCATGATTTTGGAAGATTTCCAACAGACTGCCTTGTGGAAGAAACTCATACGTTTTATCTTCTGATTCTATGTTTAAAAAAGACATTCTTACTTAACCTTATACTCTTTAGCTGCTTCAACCATGGCCTGGATATTGAGCAAACTTGTTTTTGGTCCTAGGCCGCAGGCCGGAGATAAAATAGTTACACCTCTTTTCATGCAATGTTTGGAAATACTTTTTATTTTTTTAGGCGTAGTTTTTTCCAGAGCAAAAGTACTCACATTCCCCATAATTGCCTTGTTGCTGATATTTTCTGCCACCTGTCTTACACTGGTGATCGAATCAAAACTGATCCCGTCACTTCTCAACCCATTCAACTGCTGATAAATGTTTTTCAATCTGCCGCAGATATGAACTATTGTACCCACATCCGCAATTTCTCCAAGAGAGTCAATAATCTTATTTAAATAGGGGAGTGCAAATTTGCTGAACATTTTTGGGCCCAGGATTTCCCCTGTGGCACTGGGATCTGAAATTGTTAATACATCTGCCCCGGCATCCAGCTGGGCCTTGCCAAAGGCAATAAGATTGTCAGTGACATATTCCATTAGTGCATGAGCTCCCAGGGGATTTTTAATCAGCTCCTTATAGAATACAACAGGTTCCATCAGGGATGAAGCTAAACTCACAGGGCCAGTCAAATTGGCTATTACCGGAATGTCTGATTTACCATTTTTTAAAAGTTTAATGGCATCTATAACAACTTTTGCTCTTCCGCATTCCATATTGATTTTATTCAGCCTCCGCCACTCTGAGACTGATTTTAAAGGGTAAGAAATTATGCGGGGTTCATTGATTTTGCTGCCCATGGACACAGATGCTCCCATGGCTTCAGCCTCCACAGTCATACAAAAAGGAACACCATAATTTTCAAAACCTCCATTTTCATGGAGCCCCATAGCTAAGTCAGCCATTAATTTAGGATCTTCATGTGCTTCCGGCCAGGAAATTTTCACAATATCCATGACCTCTTCCACAATCATATTCATCATTCCACCGGGACAGATACAGGGTATCCGGTCAACCTCCTGTCCATGTAAAGTTAACTTTAATCGCTCCTTGGGAGTTAGCATATCAATACCTATATATATTTTACTGGTAAAATTAAATCTAACGGTCAAAGGATTAATTTTAAACAGACAGCATTTTTTCTAATTTTTCAGGATTAACCGGATACCCGATTTCCCTTGCAGCGTCCATCATGGCCTCAATGTTTTCCAATGGCGTTTCCACCGGCAGACTGCATCCGGACATGATCACATACCCTTTGGGTGCATCCCAGGCCTGTTGAACACATTCCACAACAGCTCTTCTGACATCGGCCGGGGTTCCCGAATAAAGGATGGCGGAAGGATCAACATGACCTAGAATCTTTACCCGGTCTCCGATTTGTTCAGCGCATTTTTTCAAGTCAACCACATTGTCAACACTGAATCCGGCAATGCCCATATCGACAATATCTTCCCATATTTTAGCCGTTTTCCCGCAAATGTGCATGGTTACAGGCTTACCCTTGGAGTTAATATATTCAACCAGACGTTTTATGTAGGGAGCACCAAATTCACGAAAATGTGCAGGGCTGACAACCGTGCAGGATGACAGGGGTTCAGAAATAGTGGGGGTAAGTCCCTGATCGATTATTGCCTGTGCGTATCTGATGCAGGTTTCCAAAGATACTTCACATGCCCTGTGTACAGCCTCCTTATTTTTAAACATGAGTTTTATCAGGGTTTCAGTGCCCAACAGAAAAAAAGCGTTGGTAAATGGTCCTACAATGCCACCTGCGCAGCCCACTTCATCTCCAAGTTCATCTATCAGATATTTCATCGCCTCAATATGAATTGGTAAACGGCCATCTTTGTATGGATCGGCAGGCTGCAGGTTGAAAATTTCAGAGATATCAGCAATTGCGGGTTTTGCCATATTTGCCGTATTGTCGTCTGGAAAACTAACCTCGGCGCCCATGGCTTCCGCCCATGGAAAGAGATCTGTAAAGATTCTAACCCCATCATAACCAAAACGACGATAGGATGCTATTTGAGCATTTGCAATGGTTCTGGCACTTGTATTAAATTCAGATATCTTGCAGCCGTAGACACGGGCAACACCGTTTGCAACGTTTGGGTTACAAGGAAGCCTGTCAACAGTTTCCCCCTTTGCCAAAGCTCTGGCCCTTTCCATGGGAGTTATTTTATCCGTTAACATACTACTGCCTCCGCAACCAATGATTTTGCAAGTTTAACAGCCTTAGAAGCATCTCCTGAATAGTAAGCACCTATTTTATTTGCAAAGCCAGGAGAGATGCATCCGCCACCAACCATAACCTTAATGGTCTCATTCTTTTCATCTTTTAGCATCTGCATAACTTTTTCCATATTTTCCATTGTGGTTGTCATCAGTGTGGACAGCGCAATAATTTCGGCACCAATCTCTTTGGCTGTTTCAATAAATTTCACTGGAGGTACATCTCTTCCCAAATCTACCACTTCAAAACCTGCTGTCTCCAGCATGATCTTCACTAAATTTTTGCCGATATCGTGGGTGTCACCTTCCACAACTCCGATAACCACTTTATGCTTATTACCGCTTTTGTTTTTACTCAAATGGGGCTTTAAGATATCCAGGCCTGCATACATCGCATCCGAGCACATCATTAGTTCAGGGATATAGTACTCTTCTTCTTCATAGAGTCGGCCAGCTATCTCCATGCCGTCTGCTAATCCCTGATCAATAGCTTCGTAGGCATTGAAACTGTTTTTTATAAATTCGTGAGCGATTTCTATTGTTTTAGATTCGTCCATATTGACAACGGAATCTGACAGCCCTTTCAGTAAATGTTTTTTTAGATCAGACATTTTTCTCCTTTTGGTACATATATAAAATTTTACTTAATTTCGCCAGTTCAACAGCCGTTTCTCAAATAACTCGAAAAAATATGTGATCGCTGTTACCACAATGCCAATAAAAATAATGCCCGCCACAACCTTCGGGTAGTCTGCAAAATCAGAAAAGTATTTTACATACCACCCAAGGCCCGATGAAGCCCCGATCATTTCAGCAGCAGTTAAAAGGATAAAGGAAAAGACAAGTCCTAATGTCGCACCGCTGATCACCGAAGGCATGATTCCGGGAAGAATTATTTCGAACAGCATTGTTCTTTCGTTAACATTTAAAACTTTAGCAGAGTCAATGATCTGTTTTTCAATGTTAAATGTGCCATTTACTGTATTGATAAATATTGGCCAGAAAGCACCCACAAATATAATAAAAATTGACGAACATTTAAACGTGGGCAAAATTACAATGGCATAGGGGATATATACAATTGGCGGAATGGGCCCCAATACCTTTGTCATTGGATTAACAGCAGCAAACAGCCGTTTTCGCCATCCGATCACCAGGGCCAGTGGAATAGCAGTAACTAATGCCAGCGTATAACCTGCACCCAACAATTGAAGAGAACTCAACAAACATCTTCCAAATTCAGGAAGCTCATTTATAAATACAGCAACAACCTTTCCCGGTACGGGAAAAAGAAGGTGCTCCATAAGATTAAGTTTCGTTGTCATGAGTTCACAAAACATCACGAAAATAAAGACTATGACTGTTATATCTCCAGCTGATCTTTTTTTTATCTCATCCTTTCTCAGTATAAGATTCAAGAGATAAACAGCTTCAATAAACATGAGTAAACCGATAAGGTATAGCTCATATTCCATGCCAGCTATTCTTTTCCCAGGCATAAGGGCCAGGATCATGGAAAGAATAAAAAAAATATTTGCCCCGTTAAATGTTTTGCCTGCTAGGGTTCTTATAAAACTATAATCAAAACACTTGAGGGTTTTTACTTGTCCATAAACATTCATCACCACAAATTCTCCTAAACTGCAATGTCAACTTCTTCCAACATATCGTCAAACAATAAATTCACCAGCCGATTCCGCATCTCTGCATACTCTTCTGTTCTCATCAATGCCGATCTGTTTCTGGGTCTTTTGAAAGAGACCGGGATACTCTCCTTCACACCTTTTGTGTGGGCTGACATGACAATTATTCTGTCGGACAATATAATTGCCTCATCCACATCATGGGTAACGAAGACCACTGTTTTTTTCTTTTTTCCATTATTCCAGAGAGACAGAAGCAGTTCCTGCAGTCCCATTCTGTTTTTAGCATCGACAGCACTGAAGGGCTCATCCATCAGAAGAATATCCGAATTCATTGCAAATGCCCTTGCAATGGCAACTCTTTGCTGCATTCCACCGGACAATTGATTGGGATAGTTATCACCCACATCTTTGAGTCCCACCAGTTCGAGATACGTGTCTGCAATTTTTTCATGCTCTTTTTTCGATTTAAGGTCATTTAATTGTCGCAGACCAAAAATGATATTTTTGCGGACAGTCATCCACGGGAATAACGAATAATGCTGGAATACCACTCCTCGTTCATTTCCGGTACCCTTAACCCGTTTATTGTCCAATAGAATTTTTCCGTCACAAGGAAAAGCCAACCCCGCCAAAAGACTTAACATCGTGCTTTTCCCGCAACCGCTGGGGCCGATTATACTTACAAATTCCCCATCTTCGATGGAAATATTGACATCCCGAATAACAGGAACCATTGAATTTTGCTGCTGATAGGCAAAGGAAACTTCTTCCAATCTTATTTTACCCATGATTTTTCTTACCCTTTTGCTCAAAAAAGAATAAGACAACGGTATCAAACTTGTTTATCAGATACCATTGCCTTAAATTAGGCATGCACAGTTAGGAATTATTTATTACAAATTGTTCAGATAGTTTGTTATAATTTTCATTCTTTGGATTCTTTTTGATAAGTTTATCAAGAGCGCTCTTGTAAAGGGTAACATTGATGTGGTCATCCATATTAATATCAGAAGTTATATATCCGGTTTCTTTCATGATATTCCAATATTTAATGGTAGATTTCCTGAGAGGGTCCGGGCTGCAGATCATCGTGGCATTTTCTGCATAGGTTTCTTTTTCCAAGTATTTTTTGTCAACTCTTACATATTTTGCCGTAATATCGATGGTTTCTTCATGATTTGTCTGGTAAAAAGCATACGCATCTATCAGTGCAGCCATGAAATTTTCCCATAATTCCGGGTTCTCTTTTAAATTTGAACCCATGATAGCCTGACGACAGCATACATTGTTTTCAAACAGATCAGTTATGTACATTGCAATTTTAACTCCCTGATCTTCCGCCATTGCGACATACGGTGTCCAGATCAATGCCGCATCCACAATTCCCTTTCTAAGGGCTTCCATTGTTGATGCAGGTGATTCCATTTCGATCATTTCAGCATCTCTTTTTCTCCAGTCAATGCCGGCATCAAGCAATGCCCCTCGGAAAATGACATCCGCAGTTGAAAGTCTTACGCTTGCAATTTTTTTGCCTTTATAGTTGTTTATATCCTTAAGTTCTTCATATCTTTCAGGAGCGCAAGCAAGTGCACATGCACCTGAATTCTGCCCTCCGATTACTACTACATCCGCCCCTTTAGCAATAAACGCAAGAGGGGCTGACACACCAAAACTGCCGACATCAAGTTTACCTGCAATGGTTGCATTTAACCCTTCAGCAGAGTTTGTAAACTGGAACAACTCGGCGTCAATTCCCTGTTCTTCAAAAAAGCCTTTTTCCTTTGCTACAAAATACAAAAGATGTTCCGGAGACGCCAGGTAACCGACATTCATTTTTGTGAGTGTTTTCTCATTCACAGTTTCATCACTGTTCTTATCTTTACTTCCACCACAACCCATCAACAGAGTACTCCCCAGAAGGGACAATAAAACAGACACAACAATTATTTTTTTCATTAAACTTTCTATCCTTTTAGTAAATAATTTTTTTGATTAACTGATATTTGTGTCTATAGCAAATATCTTTATCGCTGCAAAATAAAGTACCACCCAAGCCAAGGTTGCGTACTTATATATGGTTCTTCCCCATTATTCCAATAGTATTTTTTCATGTTTTTTTGACTTTCCATAGAACATATAAATATCATGTATGCGAGTGGGCTATTCCCCATGCCATGCGGAAAAAGCGATTGAAAACTTCTCCGCCATCCGTGAAAGCCAGCATGTCATTGGTATTTTCTATGGGGCGTGTGAATTTCATGGAAATTATCGCTTTGACATAGCTGTCGAGGTCTCTATAATTGGCTTCGTGGATAGACTATTCCTATGGCCGGAAAGATCCGGAAACCCGAATTCCAGGCAGCCTGGATAGGGGTAAATACTAATTGACGTTGGGCAGCAATGAAAACAGACCATATACTTGAAAAGGGTTCAGGGTTGATCAATGAAGACTGTATAGTAATGGACAGTACCATGTTCGGGGTGTTTGACGGAGCCACAAGCCTTGTCAAAACCGTTTTTGATAACCGTGAAACCGGCGGGTTTATAGCTTCGACAACAGCTTCGCAAATTTTCGCCAAGAATGGAGATTCCCTGATTAACCTTGCCCGAGATGCCAATAATGCCATCTTAAGCGGGATGCTCAATCACGGGGTAGACTGTTCCCGGCGGGAGTGCCTTTGGAGTACCAGTGCGGCCGTTATCCGGCTAAACGGCAGTTCCTTGGAATGGGTCCAGTCCGGGGACTGCTCTATTATCCTGGTATATGGGGATAATACCTCCCAGGTTCTTGGTGAAACAAAGGACCATGATTATGAAACCCTGTCCATGTGGAGAGAAATGGCACTCTCCACATCTCTGACCATCCGAGAGGCCCTGGAAGACCAGATCCTGAAAATTCGAGCCGGCATGAACCAGACCTATGGCGTACTCAACGGAGAACAGGCAGCGGAATCTTTCCTCCACTCGGGAATCGAGTCATTGGATGGCGTCACTGATATTCTTATTTTCACCGATGGGCTGGCCCTCCCGAACCCTAAACCTGAACAGCACAAATGCTTTGACTCACTGGTTGAGCTGTATC
>JAVERV010000256.1:0-2888 GCA_034006945.1 Desulfobacterium sp.
AATCAGCTACTGATTGATCAGTCAGTTTTTTATTACCAATAAAAACTATCCAGGTCAACAAAAAAAGCAAATATTGCAAATTGACATGAAACGAACATATCCAGCCCAGGGAGGCAGAACTTCCATCCTGGAGATCCATGGTAAGCGATCCAGGCCTTTGCGGAATCTTTGCATACAGGTTCGCCTACACGGCCTGCATCGGCATCATCTGGAGCTTTCTCCCCATATTTGCCCATTCAAGATTCAACCTCACCGATACCCACACAGGGTTCCTTGTGATGCTGGGGGTCTTTATCAGCGGAATTTTTCAGATCCCCATGGGATACCTTGCCGATCGGTTCAACACACGAATAATGGTGGTCGTGGGCGGAGTTCTGTGTGCGGCCGGCATGCTCATAGTCAGCACTGCAGACTCCTACGGGGGACTTGTGCGGGCAATATGCCTCTTCGGTATCGGCGGCGGCGTCTCCATGCCGTCGATCATGGCAATGGCCGTTATCAAGGGGAACCAGAAAAAGGCCATGGGATCTGTGATTTCCCTGATCACCATGGCCCACAGCCTGGGCATGATGACAGGTTCCATGGCCGCAGGGCTTGCCATGGATCATGCCGAGCTCGCTGTGGTATTTCCCTTTGGTGCCGGCGTCATGATCTTTGGCGGGACGGCGTTTCATCTCTTCATGAAACGGGATCATCGGGCATGACAATACCATCGCCAACACTGTAGGGAAAATTCATGAGTTATCCTTGCGTGGATTGCGAAAAAACTCCCAGGAGAGGTTGACACCCATTTCTTGTTCCGATATCGTTAATATAGCAAAATAGCAAAGCAACATTTAGTGAAGACATACCGTTTAGATATCATTAAATTTATTTAAAAGGAGGTGTCCAAATGGGAAACGGAGATCAAGAAACTTTTGCTCGATTGCTTCAGCATGCGGGCATCACCATCAACGGTGACCGCCCCTTTGATCCCAAGATACACAACAAAGAAGTTTTCCGAAGAGTCCTGACCCAGAAGAACCTCGGCCTTGGCGAAACCTATATGGAAAAATGGTGGGACTGCAAGGCAATTGATCAGTTCATCGCAAAAATCCTGCAAGCAGACCTTACCAGACACTTAAAAAAAGACTGGGCCACGGCCATGCAGATGTTTAAAGCTGCGGTTTTAAACCTCCAGCGGCCGAGTCGGGCATTCAGGGTCGGGGAAACCCATTACGATGTTGGCAATGACCTGTATGTTAGGATGCTGGACAAGAGGATGCAATACTCCTGCGGCTATTTCAAGGAAACAGACGAGCTTGAAGAGGCCCAGCGGGCAAAGCTTGACCTTATCTGCAAAAAGCTGCTCCTGGAACCTGGAATGGAGATTGTAGAATTTGGCTGCGGATTTGGCGGATTTGCACAATTTGCCGCCAAAAATTACGGCGTCAGCGTAACTGGCTACACTGTTTCAAAGGAACAGGCAAAATTTGCAAGGGAATACTGCAAAGGACTGCCCATCACTATTCAGCTTGCAGACTATCGCAAAGCCCAGGGCCATTATGACCGGGTCGTTTCCATTGGCCTGATGGAGCATGTGGGGTACAAAAACTATCGAACCTACATGAAACTTGCCAACCGACTCCTCAAGGATGACGGCATGGTCTTTATCCACACAATTGGGGGCAACACGAGCAGCATTACCGCCAACCCATGGACCACAAAGTATATTTTCCAGAACGGCATGTTGCCATCCCTGGCCCAGCTCTCCAAATCCATGGAGGGAATTTTTGTCGTGGAAGACTGGCATAACTTTGGTGAGGATTACGACCGGACACTCATGGCATGGCATGACAACTTTGTCCGGTCCTGGCCTGAGATCAAACAAAACTACACCGAATCCTTTTACCGCATGTGGAAATACTATCTGTTAAGCTCGGCAGGGGGTTTTCGTGCAAGGAGCATGCAGCTATGGCAGATTCTCATGACCAAACCGGGACGACCCGCCCCGGTCACCCGAATTTCCTAAGGAGCCGGTCTTGATCTATGCTCCCGTCATTGTTGTGGGTGCAGGTCCTGCCGGATCTGCCGCAACCTTTGAACTAAAAAAAAGGGCCATCCCCACCCTGCTCCTCGACAAATCGGTTTTTCCGAGGAGCAAGGTGTGTGCCGGCTGGATCACGCCCGAAGTTCTCGATCTTCTGAATCTTACCCCGGCAAAATACCCCCACACCATGACCAAATTTGACCGCCTGCATTTCCACTTTCTTGGACGAACACTGGCGGTCAATACCCGTCAGTACGCAATCCGAAGATACGAATTTGACCAATGGATGCTCAAACGGTCCGGTGCAGAGGTTCACACCCACAAGGTTAAACGAATCACCCGGAGCAAGGATCAATACATCATTGACGATCGCTACATCTGCGATTTTCTCATCGGCGCAGGCGGCACCCACTGCCCTGTTCAGCGAACTCTCTTCAACGATCTTCACCCCAGATTGAACAAGAGTCTCATCGCAGCCGTTGAAGCTGAATATCCCTGCAAGGCCCTTGACAGGCGATGTCATATCTGGTTTTTCCACGACAAGGTGCCGGGCTATGGCTGGTATCTTCCCAAGCTCGGAGGATATGTGAACGTGGGTATTGGCGGAAAGCTTTTAAAACTAAAGCACCAGGGCCGAACCATCATGGACCACTGGCATAGCTTTATAAAGACTCTGCTTGATCTCTCGATCCTTTCGTCTCCCCCGCCCCATCCCAGAGGCCACACCTATTTTCTCAGGCAGCCCCGCCTTCAACCCGGGATCAACAACGCATTTTTGGCGGGGGATGCAGCAGGCCTTGCGACCCTGGACATGGGCGAGGGCATCGCCGCTGCCATCGCAAGCGGCATCCAAGCGGCA
>JAVERV010000104.1:0-11094 GCA_034006945.1 Desulfobacterium sp.
AAGAGACCTTTGTTGAGCAGGCATCGCAGGAAGAAAAAGAGATTATTGACAGGATCAACAAAACAGCTCAGTCAAATCTTGCAAAGATTCGTACTCAGGTTGCTGAAGAGACTGAAAAGGCAAGGGTAGCCCTTGAGGCAGAGGTGGAGCAATTCTCCAAGATAATCGGAGAGAAGATCCTGGGGAGGGCATGCTGATGAAATTTGCAACAGGACGGGAGTTTAAAACGTCTGCCTTTTTTTGCGTTGTGACCATGATTCTCCTTGGCTTTGTAGGATTGGCTATAGCGGCTGGGGGCGGAGATCATGGTGAGGCAGCTTCTAAGGGTTGGGTCATCACAGACACATACAAGGTGATGAACTTTGCCGTTCTTGCAGGTGTGCTATTCTACCTTGCAAGAAAACCGGTAAAAGAGTTTTTCTCATCCCGTACAACAGGTATCCGTGAGGAACTAGAAACCCTTGAGCAGAAAAAAGTTGAGTCTGAAAAAATCCTTGCAGGGTATGCCGAACAAATAGCTACTCTTGACCAGGAGGCTGATAGAATTGTTGCCGACTATATAGCCCAGGGAGAAGCTGCAAAGAAGAGAATTCTTGTTGAGGCTGAAGCCCAGGCGGTAAAGCTTGAGGAGATGGCCAAACGAAATATAGAGCAGGAGTTCAAGGCTGCCAGGCTGGCGCTCAAGCAGGAGATCGTTGAAAAGGCCCTGGCAAAGGCAGAGATCCTGGTTAAAGAGTCCATCTCTAAAGAGGATCAGGACAGGCTTGTCGACGACTATCTGGCAAAGGTGGTGGCATAATGAAAAGTGTATCTGTTTCAAGACGTTATGCAACGGCATTGATGCTTATCGCCAGGGAAGACGGCAAGTCGGACGAGTATCGCAGGGAGCTTGACGGCATAGTTAAATTCTTTGATGCAAATCCTGAATTCGAACAGACCATTTCAAATCCGCTCTACGATAAAAATGACCGGAAAAAAGTTCTGGTCGCCGTGCTTGATAAGGGCAAACTCTCCAAGGTAATGAAATCTTTCCTTGTTTTGCTGTTTGTCAAAGCCAGGATTGGTTTCATCCGGGAAGTCTCTGAATTTTACCATGCTCTTGCCGACGAGCTTAAGGGCGTGGTGCATGCCACCCTTGTATCGGCAACCACGCTTTCAGAGGATTCCGTTGCAAAGATAAAGGCCGGTCTCTCAAAAAGAATCGGTAAGGATATTGTTCTGGATGTTGAGCAGGATCCAACCCTTCTTGGAGGAGTTGTTACCAGGATAGGTGACCTTGTGCTGGATGGCAGCGTTAAAACTCAACTGTTCAATATGCGGGAAACATTAAAAAGGGGTGAGAGTGCCTAATGAAAATTAAAGCAGAAGAAATAAGCCAGATTATAAAAGAGCAGATTCGGGATTTTGACAAAAAGGTGGAACTGAGCGAGACCGGAGTTGTGTTGAGCGTTGGTGATGGTATTGCCAGGGTTTACGGGCTCGAAAAGGTAAAGGCCATGGAGCTTGTGGAGTTCCCCGGCAACGTTCTTGGTCTTGCCCTCAACCTTGAAGAGGACAACGTAGGTGTGGCCATCCTTGGTGAGGATAGAAATATCAAGGAGGGCGACATAGTCAAGCGTACCGACCGTATCGCATCCGTTCCCGTTGGAGAGGCTGTCCTTGGCCGGGTAGTTTCAACCACGGGCGAGCCCATTGACGGCAAGGGCCCCATTGATACAAAAGAGTTCAAGAACATGGAGCTTGTCGCCCCCGGTGTTATTGCGAGGAAATCGGTTCATGAGCCCTGTTACACAGGTTCCAAGGCAGTCGATGGCATGACCCCGGTTGGAAGGGGCCAGCGTGAACTCATTATCGGCGACCGGCAGATCGGAAAAACCGCCATTGCAGTTGACGCCATCATTGCCCAGAAGAATACGGACGTAAAATGTATCTACGTTGCCTGCGGCCAGAAAAAATCTACCGTTGCCCAGGTAGTTGCGGCCCTTGAAGAGCACGGTGCCATGGAATACACAACGGTTGTTGTTGCAAGTGCAAGTGAGCCCGCTGCCATGCAGTACCTTGCTCCCTTTGCCGGTTGCGCCATGGGCGAGTACTTCCGTGATAAGGGCGAACATGCGCTTATCATCTACGATGACCTTTCCAAGCAGGCAGCTGCCTATCGTCAGGTTTCTCTCCTTCTCAGGCGTCCGCCAGGACGCGAGGCTTATCCTGGAGATATCTTCTACAACCATTCCCGGCTTCTTGAGCGTTCTGCAAAGTTGAACGATGAGCTTGGTGCTGGTTCCCTTACGGCTCTACCCATAATTGAGACCCAGGAGGGCGATGTTTCAGCCTTTATCCCCACCAACGTAATTTCCATCACAGACGGCCAGATATACCTTGACAAGGCCCTGTTCTTTGCTGGTGTACGGCCTGCCATCGACGTAGGTCTCTCCGTGTCAAGGGTTGGCGGTGCAGCCCAGTGTAAGGCCATGAAGCAGGTTGCAGGTACCCTGCGTCTCGATCTTGCCCAATACCGTGAGCTTGAGGCCTTTGCCGCATTCGGCAGCGACCTTGATGCCGCAACCCAGCGCCAGCTTACCCGTGGTGAGCGGCTCGTTGAGCTTCTGAAACAGCCCCAGTATCGGCCGCTCCCCATGGAGCGTCAGGTTCTTGCACTGTATGCCGGAACAAAGGGCTACATTGACAAGTATCCAAAAGAACACGTTGGCAAGTACGAAGCAGGGCTCTATCCCTTTATCGAGGCAAGGTTCCCCGAGGTTTTTACGGGCCTTGTGGAAAAACAGGCCATTACCGAGGATCTCGAAGCTACCATCAAAAAAGCACTTGAAGCCTATGACGAGGAGTTCAAGACAACTGTATAATTAGGTCGATTCTTGCAGGAAGTTTCAGGAATTAAGTTAATAACATACAGGCTAAAAGGGTAGAACTTATGGCGACGTTAAAGGAAGTACAGCTAAAAATAGGCAGTGTGAAAAAGACCAGGCAGATAACCTCTGCCATGAAAATGGTCGCCACTTCCCGTTTGCGTGGTTCCCAGGATAAAATGGACAGATTCAAGCCCTATGCGTCCAAATTTTCTGAAGTGTTGGGAAGTATAGCAGGAAAGGCCGGAGAAGAGGCAAGCCCCCTTCTATTGCCAAGGGAAGAGGTAAAAAAGGTGAGTGTGGTTCTCTGCACTTCAGACAGAGGACTTTGCGGCGGATTCAATGTTAACCTCATTGACAAGGCCAATAAATTTATCAAGTCAGAACTCGCAGACAAGGAGGTTACGTTAACCTGCTTTGGGAAAAAAGGCCGGGACTGGGCCAGAAAAAAAACCATGGTAATTGATGACGAATACCTTGGAGTTGTCGGCGGGAAGTTTGATTTCAGCGTGGCATCCACCTCAGGTCAAAAACTCATCGACCGGTTCCTTGGGGAGGATGTTGACGAGGTATATCTTGTATATTCTGAGTTTAAGAATCTGGCAAGGCAGGAGCCGATGATCAAGCAGCTTCTTCCGATCCCTTCCCTTGAAGAGATGGAGAAAAGTGATGATGCAGGTTCAAAAGAAGATACGGCCTATCTTGCCGAACACATCTGTGAGCCCTCATCCGATGCCCTGCTTGGGGAGATGCTTCCCAAGAATATCTTTATTCAGATCTATGATGCTCTTTTACAGACATCGACCAGCGAAAACGCCCAGCGAATGAAGGCCATGGAAAATGCAACCAAGGCGTGCAAGGATATGATCGATGAACTGCAGACCATCTTTAACAAGACGCGCCAGGCAGGCATCACAGCGGATCTGATGGATATTGTCGGCGGTGCCGAGGCACTGAATTGATCGACCAGAATCTTAAGACAAGAATATAAAAAGAGATAACAGGAGGAATAATGGCTGAAAATATAGGAAAAATAGCGCAGGTCCTTGGTGCTGTTGTTGACGTAAGGTTTGAACCGGGAAAGTTGCCTCCCCTTCTTAACGCCCTCACCATTACCAATACGAATATCAACGATGAACCGGATAATCTTGTCATCGAGGTAGCCCAGCACCTGGGTGATAACGTGGTGCGTTGTATTGGAATGGATGTCACAGACGGTCTCCAGAGGGGAATGCCGGTTAAGGATACGGGTGCTCCCATCATGATGCCGGTTGGTGCGGCATCCCTGGGCCGGGTTCTTAACGTTGTGGGAAAACCTGTTGACGGTCTCGGACCGATCAGTCAGGAAAAAATGATGCCCATTCACAGGCTTGCGCCTGCGTTCACGAGTCAGGATACAACAGTTCGGGTTCTTGAGACTGGTGTAAAGGTCGTGGATCTTCTGGTTCCATTTCCCCGGGGTGGCAAGATGGGCATGTTTGGCGGTGCAGGCGTTGGCAAGACCGTTATCATGATGGAGATGGTTAACAACATCGCCATGCAGCACGGTGGTATTTCTGTGTTCGGCGGCGTTGGCGAGCGGACCCGGGAGGGAAACGACCTTTACCATGAGATGAAAGACTCGGGCGTTCTTCCCAAATGCTCGCTTGTTTACGGTCAGATGACAGAGCCCCCCGGAGCCAGGGCCAGGGTTGCACTTTCCGCCCTTACATGTGCAGAGTATTACCGTGATGAAGAGGGCCAGGACGTGCTTCTCTTTATCGACAACATCTTCCGTTTCACCCAGGCAGGCTCAGAGGTATCAGCGACCCTTGGTCGTATGCCTTCGGCCGTTGGATATCAGCCCACGCTCGCCGTTGAAATGGGTGCCCTCCAGGAGAGGATCACCTCGACGGATAAGGGATCGATCACGGCTGTTCAGTGCGTTTACGTACCTGCCGATGACTTGACCGACCCCGCTCCTGCCACCACCTTTGCCCATCTTGACGGAACCGTTGTTCTCTCCCGCCAGATTGCAGAGCTTGGTATCTATCCTGCGGTGGATCCCCTTGATTCAACCTCCAGGATTCTCGATGCCGCCTATGTTGGTGAAGAGCATTACCTTGTGGCAAGGGAGGTTCAGCAGACCCTTCAAAAGTACAAGGAGCTCCAGGATATCATAGCGATTCTTGGTATGGATGAGCTTTCAGACGAGGATAAGCTGACGGTTCAGCGAGCCAGAAAGCTTCAGAGATTTTTGTCCCAGCCCTTCCATGTGGCAGAGACCTTTACAGGTATGCCCGGCAAGTTTGTCAAGGTTGAGGACACGGTTCGTTCATTCAAGGAGATCATCGAAGGAAAGCACGATGATCTTCCAGAAGGAGCCTTCTATATGGTTGGCTCCATTGAAGAGGCCAGGGAAAAGGCCGCTAAGATAGCAGAGTCTAAATAAACCAGGGGGATTTTATGGCTGAGAATATTTTTCTTGAAGTGGTCACCCCGGGGGCAGCTGTTGTAAGCGAAGAGGCCCAGATCGTAATGGCTCCAGGCTCAGAGGGTGAATTTGGCGTGCTCCACGGCCATACAACCTTTCTTACTTCGCTAAAGGTTGGTTGTCTACGTTACAAAGACGCCGCAGGCAAGGATAGGGCTGTTTTCATCAACGGTGGGTTTGCAGAGGTGCTGCCAACCAAGATAACGGTCCTGGCCGAATCTGCCGATCGTAGATGTGATATTGATGTGGAAAGGGTCAAGGCTGCAAAGGCAAGGGCTGAAGCACGCCTTGCCAAAGGCACACCTGACATCGATATGATTCGGGCAGAAGCTGCCCTGAGAAGGGCGATACAGAGACTCTCCTTGATCCAGGTTAAATAGTCGGTGGATACCGATCTGCCAGGCCGGATTTAGAGTTTAAGGTCGGGTTCAGGGGACTGCAATTGATGGGGGGGGTGCATATCTCGTATGCATCCCCCCTTTTTTTATGAGTCATAGGAGTTTGAGGAGGGGTCCATGTGTTGGAAAAAAGATATCGGGGTGGTTGTTCTTGCAGCCGGAAAGGGTACACGCATGGGTTCAAACCTGGCAAAGGTGCTGCACCATGTGAACGGCCAGAGCATGATTGTCCATGTGGTGGACTGTGCGGTTAAGGTTTCAGGTGCCAATGTTGTCGTTGTCGTGGGACACCAGGCTGAAGATGTTAAGGACGAGGTCTTACAGAGTTTCGAGGTAAAATTTGCCCTTCAAAAAAAACTTCTTGGAACGGGTGATGCAGTCAAGGCAGCTCTCCCCTTCTTGTCTGAAGGTCTCAACCATGTGGTTATTCTATGCGGAGATGTACCACTCATCAAAGCCGGAACGGTTGAGAGACTGGTTGAATTTCACCTGTACAACAAAAATCTGTTGACGGCCCTTGCGGTTGAGGTTGACGATTCTACGGGGTATGGTAGAATAATTCTGGATGGTGAAAAAATGCTCATGGCTATTTGCGAGGAGGCAGATGCCTCTGTGGAAGAAAAAAAAATAAAGCTGATAAATTCAGGGATCTATTGTATAGAAAGGAAGTTTCTAACCTCGGCTCTAGAGGGCTTGACCAGGGATAACGCCCAGAACGAATATTACCTGACAGACCTTGTGAAAATCGGAGCTGCAGAAGGAATTAAAATGGGAGTGCTAATAACTGATGACCCCCATGAGGTGGTTGGTGTGAACACTCCTGCGCAGTTAAATCAGGCAGAGGAGCAGTGTCGGCAACGATCAAATCTGTGATTTTTCTTGACTTTGTCTAAGCCTATGAATATAAATAAAAATAATGTTTGCGAGGTATGGAAATTGGATAATGAAATATTAGATAATAAGTTTGCCGATATAGACGAGAAGATCGATTTTCTTGTTGAGCTCTGTCAATCGTTTCAGCTGGAAAATACAGAGTTGAAAAATAAGGTCGAGCGCCTTGAGGCTGAACTAAATAAAAAGAACGAAACAGAAGAGCGAAACGCCGAACAACAGGCGGTAATCAGGTCAAAAATTGATGGACTCCTTGAAAAACTCAATAATTTTTCAGATGCTCCCTAGGGAGAGCTGAGTGATAACAGGTGGTCTGTCCGGTAAAGATAACTCATTGGATAAAATTGATACAATTGAACTTTTCGGAGTGGAGTTCAGGTTTAGGTCTGAAGGTTCAGATATTGACTTCAATGAGGTTGCCGAATATTTGAAGCATCATGTTCAAATGGCGGAAGAACAGTTTGAATTTAAATCCTCGGATAAGAATAAATTGGCAATACTTCTGCTTGCTGCCATGAATATGTCCAAGGATTTTCAAGAGTTGAAGCTGTCCCATTCAAAACTTGAGATTGATGTTTACCAAAGACTGGCGTCCCTTGTCAAAAAAATTGACAGGGGTATTCAATAAAACTCTCTGTACAGGTGTTTAATCAATCAGTACCCCTGCAGTGTTTGTGATTGTATGATGTCCTTTGTCCTAATGCTACAGAACAGGGTCTCCACCCTGGTACCGGTGTGCATGTTCCATATAAATGGGAAAGCCTTAAGGTGCTATTGGAAGCCCAATTTTTTGAACTCTGGTTCAAAGACTTAAGCAACACGGCATCATGCGGGGGTACTTGAACAACAAATTTGCCTGAACTCGCTTTTTTATCCCACTCCTTTCCTGCCTCTTATAAAATATCTGGTAATGACAATTTGGTTCGCACATCCTTAGGACTCGGCCCCGTTACTTCTGATAAGGTTGGTCAAGTAAACGTTATGATGTGTTTTTCCCAGGAGAACAACAGTCTATTTGATGGCTGACACTTATATTTTAGGAGATGGATATATGGAACTTATAATGGTTGTTTCAGCAGTAACAGGGCTTGCATCCGGGTTCGGCGCAGCCTACTACCTCACCTTGAAGCGGGCAAAGAAAAAGGCCTCAGACGTTTTAAAAGAGCAGGCATCGATAATTGAAAATGCCCAGAGGAAGGCAAAGACTCTTCTTAAAGAGGCACAGATAGAGGCCAAGAGCAGGCTTCTTGAGATGAAGGGTGCCTTTGATGCGGAGACAGATGAGATTCGGGCTGAACTCAAACATGAAGAAAAGCGCCTGCTCACCCGGAGTGAGACCATTGACCGGCGTCATGAGAAGTTCGAACAGCGGGAAATGCAGCTGCAGGCCAGGGAGGATGAGTTTACTCTTCGAATGGATTCCCTTGCCCAAAAGGAGTCAAACTGCTCAAAACTTGTGGCCGAAACAACCCGTGAGCTTGAGCGCGTGGCAAGTTTAACTGCAGACGAGGCAAAGGAAATTCTCTTAAAGTCCATGGAAAACGAGGCCAACCATGACGGTGCTAAGCTCATCAAGCGTATCATGAGTGAAGCTGCGGAAAATGCCGATAAAGAGGCAAAGAAAATTATTTCAACCGCCATTCAGCGGTATGCAGGTGACTTTGTGGCGGAAAGAACCGTGTCTGTGGTTCAGCTGCCAGGGGATGAGATGAAGGGCAGGATTATCGGACGGGAGGGGAGAAATATCCGGGCCCTGGAAGCTGCAACCGGTATTGATTTGATTATTGATGATACGCCGGAAGCTGTCATTCTTTCCGGGTTTAATCCTGTTCGCCGGGAGGTTGCAAGGATAGCCCTGACAAGACTCATCTCTGATGGCAGGATTCATCCTGCAAGGATCGAAGACGTTGTTGCAAGGGTCACCGAAGAGGTGGATGCGACGATCAAGGAGGCAGGTGAGCAGGCCGCTTTTGATCTCGGGGTTCATGGCGTTAATCCAGAGTTGATAAGGGTACTCGGGCAGCTCAAGTTCAGAACCAGCTATGCCCAGAACGTTCTTCAGCATTCGGTTGAGGTGGCCTTTCTGGCCGGAGTGATGGCTGCGGAACTGGGTCTTGATATAAAGCTTGCCAAGAGAATGGGGCTTTTGCACGATATCGGTAAGGCCGTTGATCATGAGGTGGATGGCCCCCATGCGCTGATCGGGTCAAGGCTTGCAAAAAAACATGGAGAATCAGATGCAGTTGTCAATGCCATTGCAGCCCACCATGAGGACATAAGGCCGGAAACTGTCTATGACTATCTGGTCCAGGCGGCTGACGCTCTGTCGGGGGCAAGGCCCGGTGCAAGGAAAGAGACCCTTGAAAATTACGTCAAGCGCCTTGAAGATCTTGAAAAGGTAGCCAATTCCTTTGAAGGAGTCTCCAATACCTATGCCATTCAAGCCGGTCGAGAGGTCAGGGTGATCGTTGAGAGCGATAAGGTCTCCGATGCCAATGCAGGTTTGCTCAGTCGGGACATTGCGGCTAAAATTGAAGAGACTTTGACCTTCCCAGGCCAGATCAAGGTTGTGGTCATTCGGGAGACCCGTTCTGTGGAGTATACTAATAAGTAGGCAGTAGTCAGTAGTCAGTAGGTAGTTGAATGGTACCATATGGTGGTTTCGTTTTAACTGACCGAGGTGTAGGGGCTACCCTTGCGGTCGCCCTCTGTGGCGGCCCCAATAAAACCGAATCTCCAGCTCCCGGTTCGGAGCGAGTTCCATGTAAAAAATGAGGGTTAAAAAATGAGTGTTCTGGAAGTATTGAAAGAGCGAGGGTTTGTAGAGGCTGTAACCCATAAGGAAGAGTTAAACGACTACCTGGCAAAAGAGGGTGCAACCTGTTACGTGGGTTTTGATCCCACGGGTCCAAGCCTTCATGTGGGGCATCTTGTGACCATAATGGCCCTTGCCCACATGCAGAGAAATGGTCACAGGCCGATCGCCCTGGTGGGTGGGGGAACTGGTTTGATCGGGGATCCCAGCGGTAAAACAGAAATGCGCAAGGTTATTACCCCCGAAGAGGTGGATACGAACAAGCAGGGTATCCAGAAGCAGCTTTCACGGTTTCTTGATTTTGGTCCTGATAAGGCCCTGATGCTTGACAATGCCGACTGGCTTACTGGTCTGGAGTATATTCCATTCTTGCGGGATATTGGTCGTCATTTCAGTGTAAACAAAATGGTCAAGGCCGAGAGTTATCGGGTTCGTATTGAATCCGAAGAGGGGTTGAACTTTATTGAATTCAACTACATGCTTCTCCAGGCCTATGATTTCATGAAGCTCTCCCAGGACCATGGTTGTTATCTGCAGATGGGTGGCAGCGACCAGTGGGGCAACATTGTTGCTGGAATTGATCTGGTCCGAAGGATCCAGGGAAAGACAGTTTTTGGCATCACCTTCCCCCTGATTACAACAAGCAGCGGCATCAAGATGGGTAAGACCCACAGGGGCGCGGTGTGGCTTGATCCACAAAAAACCTCGGCCTACGACTATTACCAGTTCTGGATAAATACCGATGATGCGGATGTGGCAAAGTTCATGGCGCTCTTCACCTTTTTACCCATGCACGAGATTGAACAGGTGAAGAGGCTTGAGGGGGCAGACATGAATTCTGCCAAGGCGGTTCTTGCCTATGAGGCAACTGCCATTGCCCACGGCAGCGAGGGCGCCGGGGATGCCTTTGATGCGGCTGCGTCTGTTTTTAGTGCTCCAGTGGTTCCCAGGGACCTTTGTGTGTCGAGCAAGATACCAAGGGGGGGCAGCCAGGGGGGCGGGGTTGACAATGTGCCTTCGTCACTCTTTGAGTCCGAGCGCTTGAAGCAGGGCATTCCTGTCGTTGATGTTTTTGTTGAAGCGGGCCTTTGCAACTCCAAGGGAGATGCAAGGCGCCTCATCGGCCAGGGGGGTGGGTACCTTAACAACGAAAGGATAAAATCGTTTGATGACCTCATCTCGAATCAGGATTTCAAGGACGGTGAGATCCTTCTCCGGGCCGGTAAAAAACGCTACCACAAAATAATTGCTGAGGCCTAAAGAAAGTGGTTGACATTGGGGGTTGGATTTTATATAAACAATCCCCGTTGCACTGCTGATCTTGGTGGCAGGAAATTCTGTTGCTCAGACCCGATGACGGATTTTTTTTGAGTGAAGGATAAATTGTTCGAACTCAAAAAAAGAGTTGACAGGCTCGGAACAAGAAGATATAAAGACCGAGTTTGTGCTGCACCAGAAGAGGCAGCACAATGTACGACCAAAAGTGATTGATCTTTGAAAACTGGTTAGTGACAAAAAGAGACGAAGCGTATTTTTTGAGTGCTGTGAAAGCACACAAAAGATATTCAAAAGAATTTAACTGGAGAGTTTGATTCTGGCTCAGAATGAACGCTGGCGGCGTGCTTAACACATGCAAGTCGAACGAGAAAG
>JAVERV010000001.1:0-180094 GCA_034006945.1 Desulfobacterium sp.
AGGCTGAAACTTTATCTTTATGAACATCCAAACCGCAACAAATAGGGTGAAGAATTTCGATTAATGTGCTATCTGATTTCATGGTCATACTTATCCTTTAGTATTTTATTGGGTAAATAAAAAAAAAAAATAGATAAGTATGACCATTTTTTAAAATTTTACAAGTGCAAATTTAAGTGTTTCATTCTTCGTTGTGTCCGCAGGACATGTGGGTTATAAAAAATACTATTGAACAACCGGACACCAATAGGAGGTAAAATGCAAAAGCCAAACAACAGACACAAAGATATGTTGGCTGAATTCCTGCTCAATACCAAGTTGACCCGGCGAAATTTTATCAAGGCATCGGCGGCGACCGGCGGCGCATTGGCCGTTGGTGGCGGACTGAAACCAACGCTTAAGGCCTTGGCCCAAGCCACCGGTCAGACGGGTACCGCCCGGGGCGAATGGCTGCCGGCAACATGCCAGGGATGCACCTCCTGGTGCTCAAAACAAGTTTATGTCATTGATGGACGAGCCATAAAGATCAAAGGCAACCCCCACTCAAAGGTCAATGGCGGGGCCAGTTGCCCACGATCGCACCTGGGTATCCAACAAGTTTACGACCCGGACCGCATCAGGACACCTTTGAAGCGAACCAACCCCAAAAAAGGCCGCAACGAGGACCCCCGATTTGTACCTATCTCATGGGACGATGCGCTCAACACTATCGCAGACAGGATCATGGAATTGCGTGACAACAATGAAACCCACAAGTACCTGCTCATGCGCGGCCGCTATACCTATATGCGCGACATCTTATATGATCGCATGACCAAGATCATCGGTTCACCCAACAGCATTTCCCACAGCGCCATCTGCGCCGAAGCCGAAAAATTTGGCCCCTATTACACGGAGGGGTTGTGGGACTATCGTCAATATGATGTGGAAAATGCCCGTTATATCCTGATCTGGGGAGCTGATCCGTTGTCAGCCAACCGGCAGATATCCTACTATTCAAGTGTATGGGGCACCCTCATCGGCCGGACACAGATCGCCGTTGTCGAACCAAGGCTCTCTGCTACCGGTGGAAAGTCTGACGTCTGGTTGCCCATTAAACCGGGCCATGATGGTGCTCTGGCTGCGGCCATCGCCCATGTGATCCTCATTGAAGGCCTCTGGTACCGAGAATTCGTGGGTGATTTCAAGGGAGGCGAAAATCAGTTTAAAACCGGACAGACTGTTTCTGAAGAGGCTTTTGAAGAGAGATACACCCATGGTCTGGTCAAATGGTGGAACCTGGAACTCAAAGACAAGACACCGGAATGGGCGGCGTCAAAGACCGGCCTTCCAGTCGAACAGATCCGTCAGGTAGCATTCGACTACGGCAAGGCCGCACCCCATGCCATCTCCTGGGTCGGCGGCGGTCCGGTCATGCAGGTGCGCGGATGCTACGCCAGTATGATCTGCCATGCCTTAAACGGCCTGGTCGGCTCAGTTGACAATGTGGGCGGAACGATGGCGGCCAACAAGGAGTACACCTCCGGTTTCCCAGAGCCGGACGATTTTATGGATGAAATCGCCAAAAAAGGCAAAAAACACGAAAAAATCGATCAGCGGGGAAGGCTTGAATTTCCGGCCCTCCACAAAGGTAAGTCCGGTGGGGGCGTCGTGACCAACAATGTTGCCGATGGCATCCTCAACCAAGACCCTAATGAGATCAAAGTGGCCATTGCGTATATGAATAACTTTACCTTTTCCTGCGGCCAACCCGAGCGCTGGGAACGGGCCCTGTCCAAGATCCCCTTCCTTGTCCACCTGACTACCAACGCTTCTGAATTCTCCTGGTTCTCGGACATCCTGCTGCCCAACACCCATCATCTTTTTGAAAAATGGGGCTACATCAAGGTGCATGGCAATGGTCACCGCCATGTAAGCCTCATGCAGCCGATCATTAAGCGCGTCGGAGACTATAAAACCGACGAAACCGAATTTACCTGGATGATTGCTGAGAAGTTGGCTGAACGTGGCTTTGACAACCTGTTGCGCCACTATAAAACCTACAGAGATCCGGAAACTGGGAAAGAACCTTTCAACAAGGATGAATTCGCCCTTTATGCCCTGAAAATCGCCACCGAAAATCTTTGGAATCCTTCCAAGTACAAGGGTGGGGACAAGTTCAGTGGATGGTCGGAGTTCACCAAGGTCGGTGTGTGGAATTCTGATCCTTACCCCTTCCGCAATCGCTGGGGCAAGATGAAGACCAAAACCGGCATGTTCGAATTCTACAGCGAAACCCTGAAGGATGCGTTGGGAGAACATGCCGAAAAGCATAGCACCACCGTTGATCATGTCATGGAGGTTTGTAACTACCAGGCACGTGGAGAACATGCCTTTATTCCCCATTATGAAGAACCCTGGACCTCCGGCGACCCTGGGGAGTACCCCCTGTTGTTCGTGGACCACAAATCCCGCCTCAACCGGAAGGCCGTTCGGCCAACTGTTCCTGGTACCATGATTTTAAAGATCTGGATCCCGGCGATGAAGCCTGGGAAGACGTGGCAAAGATCAACCCGGTGGACGGGAAAAAATTAGGCATCAACAATGGGGAGAAGGTTCGCCTCACCTCCCCCACCGGCAGCATCGAATGTACGGCCAAACTCTGGGAAGGGGTGCTGCCGGGGACGGTTGCCAAGTGTTATGGTCAGGGGCATTGGGCCTACGGACGGCTGGCAGCCAAAGTGTTCGGAAAAATCCCCCGGGGCGGCAACAATAACGATCTGATCCCTGCAGTTTATGACCGGTTGAGCGGCAGCACTGTTCGCCACGCCGGAACCCGCATAAAAATCGAGAAGATATAGGAGGTAATCAAATGCCCAGATACGCAATGGTAATCGATCTGCAGCGTTGTGTCGGCTGTGGTGCTTGCAGTATCGCCTGCCGCAGCGAAAACAATGTCCCTGATGGAATGTACTGGTCCAATAAGATTACGGAGACCTCCGGCACCTTCCCCAACGTTCGCTACCATTATATCCCGACCCTGTGCAACCACTGCGAAAACGCGCCCTGTGTCAGGGGCTGTCCGACCCAGGCCATGCACAAGCTGGAAAACGGGATCACAATGCACGACCCTAACAAATGCATTGGCTGCAAGTACTGTGAGTTCAACTGCCCCTATGGGGTCATCTACTTCAACTGGCGTAAACCTCACCCCTTCTGGCAAGACGAGAGTGAGCTTATCAAAGGCGGCACCTATTCCCCGGCCGAGGAGGCCAGCAAGGCCGGTGGTAAAGTTCTGCCCTATTACAACCCAGAGCGGAATGAAACCCTTGCCGGTATTCGTCCTAAAGGTGTTGTTGAAAAATGTACCTTCTGCGATCACCTCGTGAAACGGGGCGAATTGCCGCGCTGTGTGGAGGCCTGCCCCGCAGATGCCCGGGTGTTCGGAGACATATCGGATCCCAACAGCGAAGTCAGCAAGCTTTTAGGGAAATTCCGTCCCTTTCGCCTGCGCGAACAGCTTGGCACGGATCCCCATGTCTTTTATATCAGGGATTTCAACCCGGCCCACTATCAGCCGACCAAAGGAGGTGTCTGATGAATTCATCCAAAGGGGTTTATTATACCTGGCTGGGCCTGATCGGTGCAGCAATTTTAGCCGGTCTTTACGCTGCCATCCGGCTGTTTACCCAAGGCCATTATCTTTTCAACACCAATGACGTCCTCCTCTGGTCACTTCCATTGGGGAGTTACATTTACCTTGCCCTGACGAGCTCTGGTTTGACCTTACTCGCTTCGCTGCCGCTGGTGTTCGGGGTTAAGAAGTTCGAACCTATCACCAAACGGCTGGTATTTCTGGCCATCGCCACCCTGATAGGAGGATTTGTGGCCATCGGTCTCGAATTGGGCAATGTCCTCCACATGATCTACATCTTCCTTTCCCCGAACTTGAGTTCCCCCATATGGTGGATGGGGCTGATCTACAGCGTGGAACTGGTGGTGCTGATAGTGAAGTTCTTTCTTATGCATACGGGGGATTGGCATAGTCTGTTCAGCAGGGCGCTGGGTCACATCTCTTTCCTAGGCGCATTGGTGGCACCCCTCATGATCGGATCCATTTTCGGCTTGACCGAATCCAGGGTGACCTACTTCGGACCGGTAATGCCCATCTACTGCCTGCTGATGGCCATCCTAAGCGGCACTGCGCTTTGTATTTTTTACAACCTCGTGGTCGCCGGAATTGACGGAAACGGCCTTTCTGAAGCAAAACAGGGCATATTCGACGACATAACCCGATTCTTTACCTACACCCTGGGAACGATGATCGTATTTGTCCTGGTAAAGGTTGCCATTGAGTCAGCCACCGTGATTCCCGACTTTCTCAATTACCGTCAATATGCCCAGGCCTTTGGCGGCATCGGCAAGCTTAACACAGAAGTGCTTCTCGGATTGATGCTGCCCTTTGTCCTGATGTTAATTCCATGGATCCGCGCCGGAAATGGCAGTCGGATGTTGGCCTCCGGGCTTGTAATGCTTGGGACACTGGCCATGCACATGGAGATTCTGCTGGCCGGCCAGAGCCGACCGATCGGGCCCAAAGCCGAACAGTATCCGGAATATATCAGTTATTTTCCAACTATCTATGAATGGCTCGTTCTGCTGCTGGCCGTGGCTGTGGCCCTGCTGCTTTACACCTTGGGCGAGCGTTATCTGAAACTTGAAGCAGCACCGGGACATTAGGGGTTTCCGGATCTACGAACGCCTTCTGGGCCAAAAAAATCGATCTGAGACGTCCGTCGCCTGGGGTTATCCCGGCGCCAACTTATTCATGAGTGCCTGGGGGAATTGAAACATGGAAAAAACATCAGATAAACTGCTATCAATAGAAGCTGCCAGATCAAATACATACCGACTATTGGCCGACGCATACCGCTTACCTTCGGAGGATCTCCCAGGTGTGGTGCAAGCGCTTGTAACTGCGCTTTCCCAACTTGAGTCTGAAGCCCTGGAAAGCGCTATCTGCCTGGAAAATGGCGGCCTTGACTCCAACGTTTTGCAGGTGGATTACGCAAAGCTTTTCATCGGACCATTCATGGCCCTTGCTCCGCCGTACGGTTCCATTTATCTTGAGGACAAACGCCGTCTCATGGGAGATTCCACCGTTGACGTGCGCCAGCATTATCTGAGCCTCGGTCTGGATCTGTCCGTTGATTTCAAGGAAGCGCCAGACCACATCACGGCGGAGCTGGAGTTTATGCACGTCCTGATCAACCAGGCAGAGGGGGCAATCGAAGATCTTGACGGCCAGCTGCTCTCAGAAAACATTCACCACCAGCAAATCTTTTTGGAAAAACACCTTGGTGCATGGATCACCGCTTTTGCCGATAAGATGGCAGAGCATGCCAATACCGATTACTATCGTAACCTTGCAACCTTAACGCGAATCTTTATAACAGAGGACATGGTGGCTCTGCCCAATTAAAGAACTTAGAGGTGGGATTATTGTATGCCTCTGCAATAATCCTTCTTTTAATCCCAGAGGCTATTGGAGGATTATCATGAATAGTATATTTAAGGTATTGCTGCTGGCTTTCCTGTTTATTGGGTTTGCCCTGCCCGGATATGCGGCAGAAGCTAAAACGGAGGATAAAATCGTTGAAGACTACATGCCAAGCCTAATTACCAAAACGCCTTTTGAAGGCCGCATGCTCGCCATTAAAATGATAAGAAAAACCATAGGAGCTATTCAGCAGGATCCGGAAATCAAAAAAGCCGTTAGAAAAAAATATGAGGATGACCCTCAACTATTAATATACGCGGCAGAGCTGGTTGCAATAGAGTTCAAAACCATTGCCATTGCAAATAATTATTGGCGATAAATCTAACCTGATGTTGGATTGAGCTGCAATAGCAAGCGGACTGGAAATCAATTTTATCCATACGGTAAAGATGCTCCGCAGCTTGCTGCGGAGCATCTTTAATCAGAACGCGTGGTTTTCGAGCGGAATGGAACCATATTGACCTAATTGTTAAAAGAGAACAAATCCAGATTTTCTCTTTTATTCCCTATTTTCCACCTATCCCATTATTATACTACCCCGGATATTTACAAAAGAACTTAATGGCTGATGAGTAAAATTTTATCAACAGACTGGTAATTCCTTGACAGGGAGATTCGGCCCTCTGTTCAGCTCGGGGACCGCCTTTGCCAGCCACTGAAGGAGGGTCAACCCTATGTTCGATTCTATTTACGAATTCCTCGCCAAATTTGGTTACTCCCATCCGATACACCCCCCCCAGGTCCACATACCTATCGGCCTGGTGATCTCATCCCTCGTCTTCATCTACATCGCCGTCATCTTCAAACGCCGCAATCTGGAACAGACGGTTCCGTATTGCACCATCCTTGCGTTCATCTGGATATTTCCAACCATGCTCTTCGGCTACATGGACTGGCAGCATTTTTACGCCGGTGCCTGGCTCTTTCCGATCAAAGTGAAATTGGCCGCGGCAGTCTTTTTAACGGTACTGTTGCTGCTTGCTATCATGGTCGCCCACCGAAGAGGTGCGGCTTCCAAAACTGCCGTGACAATATATACCCTATGCTTTCTATCGGTGGCAGTACTCGGGTACTTCGGCGGCCAACTGGTTTATGGAGTCAAAGGGGTATCTGCTTCGATAACATATAGCACCGGCCGGAAAATATTTGCAACTAACTGCAGTGTGTGCCACCCCAACGGCACAAATGTGATCATGCCGGATCTGCCTCTGAAAGAATCCTCGAAGCTGGCCCGCTTCGAGACCTTTTTTGCCTTTGTGCGCGATCCCAAGCTGCCCGATGGAAAAGCAGGCCCTATGCCGGCGTTTCCGCCGTGGATGATTTCCGACGATGGAGCGGAAGAGCTTTACGAATTTATCATTCACGAACTTGTAAAGTAAACACTACCGTGACAGTGCATTCCGTATTCAACGAATTGAAATAATTGAGGATAACAACACCATCTGCGTGATGAGTTTCTTCAATGGCGTTTGCATGACTGTTTGTTTCACCTCGCTTCATCACAAGGCGCCAACCAAGGCACAGGCCGGGACTATCGGCCTGTGCCAGGTTAAGTGCGCTTGATTGACCGGAAACCCTCAATGCAGCGGCGCCAGCTTGACGTTCTTGTGACCCAGTGCGTGTGCCACATCATACATGGCCTGATTGAGGATCTTGTGGGTATTCTCATCGACGGCATGGCCGTCCTTAGCGTCGATATCGGCCATTACCAGCACATGAATGGTGTGCGACAGGGCCTTGTCAAACAGGTAGCCGGACCACCAGGTACCATCCGCCACGGTTCCGGCGGACACCAGCGCCTCGGCCAGTTTAACGCCTTCGAGATCCTCCGGTGGGACCGGCAGCTTGACACCGACTTCGGTGGCACGTTTGAGCCCGTCCTTAACGGCAAAGGTCATACCGCTGATAAAATTGGTTACATCCTCCTCGCCGTACTGCTTGTTGAGCTTGGCCACCTCGGTGTTGACGGTCTCCTCGCCCAGCATTGATACCAGCGCCTTGGCAAAGCTGAAGTGTTCAGCGCCGCCACCGGCCTTGACCAGTGCGGCAGTCACCTCGAGTGCCGGTTCACCGTTGTAGACCGGCCCGCCGAACCAGTTCTCCTCGGCTGCAGCAACGATTTGAGTCATCGCAGCACCGCATAGAAGCAAACCCAGGCTCGCTACCAGGAACGTGATACTTCTTATCATCTTCATCATGCGCTCTACCTCCTCTTAAAATGGGACCCTGTAGCCGCCGCATCAGGATGACGCAAGGCCGCACAGGTTCTCCTATTACTGGCGGAAAATCCCCGCCCGGATACAAACCCCCAGGAACTGTTGCATCTGCTGCGGCATCACAATATCCGGCAGTTTACCTGCACTCATCGAATTTTCTTCTTATCATGCTCCACCTTGCCAGCCGCCTGACTGCTGTATTAGTTCAGCCAGCAGTCCAGTCCAGCCGGTCTGATGGCTGGCACCTAAGCCGGCGCCGTTTTCACCGTGAAAGTATTCATTAAACAGAATGTGGTCCCGCCAGTGTGGATCATTTTGGAAAACCTGATTGCCGCCGTAAATGGGACGTCCCTTACTGCCATTTCGGAGGAACAACTTGATCAAGCGCCTGGACAGTTCGGTTGCCACCTCCCCAAGATGCATCATGTTGCCTGATCCGGTTGGGCACTCCACCTTGAGTGTATCGCCGTAAAAATCGTGGTACTTTTCCAGGGATTCAATCAAGAGGTAGTTGATGGGAAACCAGATGGGCCCCCGCCAGTTGGAATTACCGCCAAACAGTCCGCTGGTCGATTCCGCCGGCTGGTAGTCGATGGTTTGCGACTGACCATCGACCCTGATGGTGTACGGATGCTCGTGGTGCAGCTTTGATATGGAGCGGATTCCGTAGGGAGAGAGAAACTCCTCCTCATCGAGCATGGGGCTCAAGATCTTGACCAACCGGTCTCGATTGATGATAGACAACAGCCGCCGGGAATTCTTGCCCGGTGATTTGATACAGGCCATATGCCCCTGATCCCGCAGATAGATTCGATTTTCAAAAAACCAGAGCATCCTCCGCTTAAAGACGGGCATACTTTCCACAAGCTCATGCTCTAGGGTTTCCACAACCAGTAACGGTATCAATCCAACCAGTGAACGAACTTTAAGTGGAATTATCTCCCCGTCCGGCAGGTGCAGCGCATCGTAAAAGAAGCCGTCCTGTTCATCCCATAAGCTCAACCCGCTGCGGTAACGGCCGGTAATGGCTTTGGCGATGCGCAGGAAATGTTCAAAAAATTTGCCGGCAATCTCCTGGTACACGGGATTTTTCCGGGCCAGCTCCAGGGAAATTTTAAGCAGCATCAGACAGTAAAAACCCATCCAGGCCGTGCCGTCAGATTGATTTATATGGCCACCGGTGGGCAGTGGTACGCTGCGGTCAAAGACACTGATGTTATCCAGACCGAGGAATCCACCCTGAAATACGTTGTGGCCGTCCCTGTCCTTTTTATTCACCCACCATGTAAAATTTATCAGCAGTTTATGAAATATTCCTTCCAGAAAACACATATCATTTTTGCCGCATTGCTTGGCGTCAATCTTATAGACCCGCCATGCCGCCCAGGCATGTACAGGCGGGTTGGCGTCGCCGAGCTGCCATTCATACGCCGGCAATTGCCCGTTAGGGTGCATATACCATTCCCGGGCCATCAAATTGAGCTGATTCTTGGCAAATTCAGCATCCACCAAAGAAAACGGGATGGTATGAAAGGCCAGATCCCAGGAGGCATACCAGGGATATTCCCACTTGTCAGGCATGGAGAGGATATCGAAATTATTCAGATGCTCCCAGCCGTGGTTGCGGCCGTCTATCCTCGTGGCTGGGGGTGCAGGCTGCCCTGGGTCGCCCAGCAGCCACTGCTCAACATCGTAGTAGTAAAACTGCTTACTCCAGATCATTCCGGCCAGAGCCTGGCGCTGAATCGCCAGCTGTTCCGGACCGACATCGCGCTGGATGGCTTTATAAAAAGCATCGGCCTCGGCCAGACACCGGGCAAAGGAGGCCTGATAGTCGGCAAAGGGCTCGTCCAGGGAGACGGAGGAGAGCCGCAGGTGTATCGTGCACGAGCCTTGGGCGGGAAGCCGGCAACGATACAAGGCAGCGGCTTTGGTGCCTACTTCTGCGGGATTGACCGCATTAGAGTCACCATTGACTATATAACGGTGAAATCCATCTTTGACAAAGGCGCTGTTGTTTGGCCAATCGAACAAACGCTGTGTGTTGGTCTCGTTTTCGGTAAACAGAAGCTCAGGACCGCCTTTGTCTTTCAGCATATCGGCATAGAGAAAATAATCTCCTGCCGCCGGGTGGGAAAGGTGTAGGACCGACTCGCCGTTCGCCCCGTTGCCTCGTTTAAGCATCGGACGGCCTGGTACATCGCCTTTGGGTCCGGCATCGTAGCCGAAACTCCAGGTGTTGCGAAACCAGACGGTGGGGAGCAGGTCGAGGCAGGCCTCCTCTGGACCGCGGTTATGGGCGGTTATGCGGATCAGGATATCGTCGGTATCCGCCTTAGCATATTCAACAAAGAGATCAAAATAACGATTATCGTTAAAGAGACCGGTGTCGAGCAGTTCATACTCAGAATCATGGGGACCCCGCCGTCTGTTCTCCGCCACCAGATCCCCATAGGGGTAGGCGCAATGGGGATATTTATAGAGCATTTTCAGATAGCTGTGGGTCGGAGTTGCGTCAAGGTAAAAGTAGTACTCTTTGACATCTTCGCCGTGGTTGCCTTCCGTCCCGGTCAGACCAAACATGCGTTCTTTTAGAATAGCGTCGTTATGGTTCCAGAGGGCAAGGGCAAAACAGATATATTGCTGCCGGTCGGAGATCCCTGCGATTCCATCCTCTCCCCAGCGGTAAGTCCTGCTGCGGGCATGGTCGTGGGGAGAATAATCCCAGGCGCTGCCGTAGGGGCTGTAATCCTCCCGCACGGTGCCCCAGGCTCTTTCACTCAGATATGGGCCCCACTTCTTCCAGTTGGCTTTACGGTCCCGATGATCGGCCAATCTCTGGTGTTCTGCGGTTTTTTTCATCCTAGGCCCCCCTTCGTAAAACTCAAGTCAACATCCTTCACATCAGTCATCAACATCCTTTTTTATAATCAATCTGTTACCCTGGCTGTAAGTAACATAATTCCACATCCAGTTTGAGAAGACCAGCAGCTTTCTTCTAAAGCCTGCTATTGAAAACAGATGGATAAACATCCAGATGACCCAGGCAAAAAAACCTCCGATGGTTAAATTAAAGGGTAAATCGATCACTGCCTTGTTCCTGCCGATTGTTGCCATGGTGCCCATATCCACATATTTAAAAGGTTTCAGCCTCCTGCCCTGCTGTAAATTGCCGATGTTTGCACCGAGATTGTTGGCCTGCTGGATTGCCACGGTGGCCAGCATCGGCAGTCCTTTAGGGAACCTGCCATCATGCTGAAGCGCCGCATCGCCAACGGCGTAAATGTGTTTATGGCCATAGATGAGATTGTATTTATCCACCTTCATCCTGCCGTTGATCACGACGTTTTCATTTAATCCTGGAATCAGGCTGCCATGTACGCCAGCAGCCCAAATGAGACAATTTGTTTTTATCTCTGTGCCATCGCTCAGTACTGCTATTCCATCCTCGTAAGATTTTAAAAACGTCTCCAGGCGGATCCTTACACCTAAATTGTACAGATATCCTGCGGCCTTTGCCCCTGCTTTTTGGGACATTGCCCCCAGCACCTGCTTCCCTTTATTGATCATGATAATATTCATCTTGGTGAAATCGAGTTCAGGGTAGTCTTTGGGAAGGACATGTCTTCTCAGTTCACAAATGGCACCGGCAAGCTCCACTCCGATCGGCCCCGCCCCCACTATGACGATGTTCATATGCTTCTCCAGATCGCTTTCATCATTGACCTGCAAAGCCTCCTCAAAGTTGTTAATCAATTTAATGCGGAGCTCTATCGCATCGGTAATTTCCCTGAGATTGCTGGCATTTTTTTTAATCTGTTTATTACCGAAGAAATTCGTTCTTGAGCCTGAGGCTATCACTAGGATATCATAATCCAGCACTCCGATATCAGTAATAATTTCCTTATTCAGGGCATCTACCCGCTCAACCTTTGCCATCCTGAAATGAAAATGTTTGTAGTCCCGCATAAAATCCCTGAGCGGAATGCATATATCTCCAGGATTCAACCCGGCTGTTGCCACCTGATAGAGCAGAGGAATGAAAGTATGATAATTGTGCTTATCAACGAGGATTACCTGAACATCAATTTTGCCAAGCTTTTTGACTAATTCTATTCCTGCAAATCCACCACCGATTATAACCACACGGGTGCGATCACTCTGAGGGATCCGTTCGTTAATATTGTTTTTTATTAATGCTTTGTTTGCTGCAGTTTCCACTTAGGCTCCCTTTTTACTATGGATTTGAACAAAACATGAAGATGCCCCGCAGCAAGCTGCGGGGCGAGTTTAACAAGAACGCATGGTTTTCAGGAGGATAGGAGCCCATATTAACCCATTGCAAAAAAGGAGTAAACCCTGACCTCCTCTTTTATTTTCTGTTTGGGACCTATCCTAGGACTAATTGATAGAAACTGGGCGTGGGAGTACCATCAAATAACGGCATGACACGCACAAGCGCTGCGTCATGGGCAGGACTGCCATGCATTGTCTTGAAAGTTTCCTGACTCTCAAACTCAACGATAGCGGCATAATTGCCCTCTTCGACAGGCTTCAAAAGCCGCCTCCCGATAAAACCCTTAGATTTGGAAAATAGTTCGTTCGTCCCGGCAAACCATTCTCGAAATTCAACATCTTTGCCTGCTTTTATGGGCGGAAAAGAGATTAGCGCTATAAACATAATGTCACCTCCATAATAATTATTTTTTTTAGTCCGACCGTTCTTCCAAGTATCTCTTCAGAGCAACGACGTTGTTGTGCTCCGCATCGTGGGAACTGAACAGCAACGTCACCTTGCCCGTGTTTGCCGCTTCAAGGATCGGCTGCCATGCGTCTGGATGCTCGTCGAGCTCGGCCCGGTAGCGCCGCTGAAACTCGGACCACTTGGCAGTATCGTGGCTGAACCACTTTCGCAGTTCGGTGCTGGGTGCGGCGTCTTTCCGCCATTCGTCCAGTTTCAATGTCTCTTTCTTGATCCCCCGCGGCCAAAGCCGTTCCACAAGAATGCGCATCCCGTCTGCCTGGTCGGGTGGATCATACGCACGTTTGATTTGAATCATAATTGCCTCCTTCCCTACGTTGGATTGCCTCAATAACCCTCGAATTCTTCCCGGCGGATGTCGTCGTCGTCAACGCCGGCCTTGTTAAGCATCCCATGAACTCCATTGACCATGCCCATGGGGCCGACAACATAGTAGATCGGCGCCTTCACATCCGTCAGATATTTGGCCAACAACGACTGATCAATCCGTGACGTATCGCCGTTCCACGAGCGGGCTGATTTTCCCATGTCGGTCATGGTGGCGATCAGTGTGTAGTTTGGATTATCCTTTTGCAGATCTGTCAACTCCTCCAGAAATGGGGCGTCTTCGGGACGGCGATTTGAAAAGAACACGAAAATCTTATGTGCGAATTTTTCGCGCGCGGCGTGCAAGAGGATGCTGCGGATCGGCGTGATGCCGATACCGCCCGCCAGAAAAACTGCCTCGTGGGCTGTGTTGTTGTGCAGCCTCAGGTCGCCGCCGGGGCCTTCAATTTTAACCATTGTGTTTATCGGCAGATGGGGCAACTGGCGTTTGAACGCCGTGTCCCGCAATCTTGTGGCCACCATGAGAAAGTCCTCGTGGGGAGCGCTGGTGATGGAAAACCCGCGTGTATCTCCCTCTGCGTCGGTTTCTATGGGCTCGAGCAGGGTGATGTCAATCCATTGCCCCGGGCGGAAGGTGAATCCTGCCGGCTTTTCAAATTGAAATGCCATGGTCTGTTCCGCCACGAGGAAACGCTTCTTCAGTTTGACCAAATAATCGGGTGTGTCCGTTTGTGGACCCATGGTTGTTTCTCCTTGTTTTTCTGGTATTTTTCAATTCGCCCCTGAGTTCATCTAAGCCAAAGCGATCGACATGCAAGCCTCCTTCTCAATTATTTAACCATGTATAAGTCCTTTCCCGCTCAAGTGATCAAGCAGCAAAAGGAAATAGATCAACCCTCGATACGGCTTCATATCGGAAAACATCTTCCGAACGACCTGGGAAGAAGGCCGTTTTTCAAGATCGAGCCACTTCTTGAGCTTGTTTTGAATGCCCACGTCATCGGCAGGAATTGTATTGAGACGGCCAAGCCCCCGGAGCATGACGTACTCGGCCGTCCACGGTCCAATACCACGAAGGCCCAGGAGGGAAGAAAGGATGGCATCGTCATCACTATCTTCCAGCGATTCCATGTCCATTTTCCCCCTGGCAATCCCGGCAGCTATATTCAGGATATATTCAGCCTTCCGACCGCTGAAACCGAGCTTCATCAGGTCTGTCATTTCAAGGCCGGCAAGGTCCGCCGGTCGTGGAAAGGCACTTTCATTGTTCACGGACAGGCCGTAAGCGTTGCAAAGACGATTCAAAAGGAGGATACAGACATTTAAAGAAAGTTGCTGGCAGGCGAATCCGTTGATCAGGGTCTCGAAGACCGTGGGAAGACACGGCGGCTTCAACCCGGCAAAGCGGCCTGCAAGCTCGGCAAGTGGCTGGTGGGCGGAAGCGAGCCGGTAAAAATCGGAGAGGTCAATATCGAGACCCAGCATCTTTCTCACCGTCACGAGTACCTCTTCCCGATGCCCCATGCTTATGCCTGCGCCCTCCCATGAGATGCGGACTTCGGGAGAACCGGAAGAACCTTCCTGAACGACGGCAACGGCCACTGTCCGATTTCCCGTGACCAGCACGCGCCGATAGACCCGGCCGTCCCACCGGTCCATGATGTTGGCAGGAGATCGACGCAGCGCCCACACGGAAAGGTCGAGTCTGAAGGGAGGGACAGGTTTTACAAGAACGCTTTTCATTGAATCTCGACCCTCCCATCTATTTAGCATCATGAAATCTTTGAACCGTAAAGACTTTACAAGTTACGTTTAAATAATAATATGTTACCTCAAGCTGAGAAGTCAATAGGGTCTCGCATGTACTTCTACGATAAGTGTACCTATCAACAGACCACACTGTTGTCCAAGATGAGAATTGCTGAACCTTACTTTTGTCTTGTAATTTCTGATCAAAAAGATATTAATAGTAGCTTACACTTTAATAGCATTAACGAACAACGGCTGGGGTAACGGTTGACAACCGCCGATTAAATAATAAGCGGGAGAGGATTCATATGTCACGGATTAAAATGGATGTTCGGGGATTTACCCTGATTGAACTCATGGTTGTGGTTGTAATTCTGGGTATTCTGGCAAGCCTTATCGTGCCGAGGCTCATGGGCAGGACAGACGAGGCAAAACAGGTAAAGGCTAAAATGGACATAGCAACCATAGAGACGGCCCTTAAACTATACAGGCTGGATAACGGCAACTATCCGACCACGGAACAGGGACTTATGGCCCTTGTGGAACAGCCCACGTCAGAACCTGTGCCGCCAAAATGGCACGAAGGCGGGTATCTTGAAAAGGGCAAAATCCCAAAAGATCCGTGGAACAGGGAGTATCTTTACCTTTGCCCCGGCGTCAACGGCGACTTTGACATCATCTCCTATGGAGGGGACGGCACCCCGGGAGGCGAGGGCAAGGATATGGACATCAAGAGCTGGGAACTTGAATAAAAACCATCTGGATGAGACGGGATTTACACTGATCGAGCTGATTGTCGTTCTTGTCATAATGGGAGGGTTCCTTTTTTTTGCCATACCAAAGCTTCACAATTTCAACATGTTTTCAGGACGAACCCAGGCCCTTGGCAAAACCGTTCGACTGATTGAATCCCTTAAGGCAAGGGCTGTCACACACAACAAGGATTATCTGATGCACCTGGACCTTGATGCAGGTCTTGTCTGGGTCTCAGATGAGACCATGGATGAGGAACAGGCTGGGGAGGCAAAGACCGGAGCAGTTCAATTTTCTGGCAATACAATGCTCCTAGGTGTTGAATTCCCCTCCCCCCTGCCCCTTGACATTAATAAAAACACGGATGAATTTTTAATACGATTTTACAAACAGGGATATTCAGATATGGCGTTGATCCATCTGAGGGCTGGGGATAATGATTTCACCATCATGGTCGAGCCCTTTATCTCAAAGGTTGAATTATACGAGAGTGTCATCTCCTTTGACCGATGCTTAGAATGATCAATAGAAAAACCACTGGGGGGTTTACGCTGCTTGAAATAATGGTGAGTCTCACCCTTATTTCCATTGTGTTTGTCTCGTTGTTCAAGTTGCACTCCTCGACCATTCACCTTGCTGAATACGGTAAATTTCAATCAAGTGCAACCCTGCTTGCCAGGCAGGCCATCACCATGGCGGAAAAAGAACTTGAACAAGGCTCTACCCTTTCCGGGGACTTTGGAGAGGCGTTTCCAGGCTATGAATGGCAGGCCCAGATTTCAGACTACCCGAGTTTTGATTCAACAATCATCCCGGAAAAAACCGCAGAACGACTGAAAAGAATCGACATTGAAATCACTTATGGTGACAATATATTTACCGCCACCACCTGGAGATACATTGGCAGCAAATAGAGGCTTTACCCTCATGGAAATACTGGTTGCCGTTCTCATCCTGGGGGTGTTGATGACCACCCTGTTTGCCTCGTTCAACGCCTTTTTATCATCCTCAACCGTCGTAACCGAAACCCTTGCCCAGAACGAACGAATAAACACCCTGCTGGGCCATCTTGAAAGGGATCTTTACGCCCTTTACATAACCCTCCCCCCAAGGTATAAAGTCCCGGAAACCGCTTCAGACGTGGACCCCTTCAGGTTCCAGGGGGTCAAGGAACAGATTTCCGGGCTTGAATTTTCAAGGCTTACCTTTACCAGCCTGAACCATCTGAGCTTTGGAACAAAAGAGATTCCCGGGGTGGCAAGGATCGTTTATTATGCAAGGATCAATCAAACCAGACAAGACCATCCCAGGGCCAGTCAGGGGTATCAAAACGACCGGGTTGATCTTTGCAGATCAGACGGATTGAGGCCCTTTGAAGAGATCAGACAAACAGACTGCGACCCTGTACTCATGCACGACATATCAGGATTTGAATTGAGCTATATAGATGCCAATGGGGATGAACATGGCGAGTGGGACTCGGAGTCAGACATCTATCGGTATACGGTTCCATCTTCCATAAGAGTGAAGATTACCCTCTGGTCAAAAGATACCTTCCAGGGTAAGGGAAAAAACATCATTCAGACTGAAATCCCCCTTGTGGTTAAGAGAAAGGCAAAAGAATGAGAACCAAACCCCAGAACCCCAGGGCAATTTGGACCAACACCAGGGGCATGGCCCTCCTGGTCTGTCTTGCAGTGATTGCCGTGCTTTCTGCAGCAGGCCTTGAACTTGGAAAAAGAGTCGGACGCTCAACAGAGCTTACCGCTGTGCTCGGTGACAGATTCGCGGTACAGGAGATGGCCATGGCAGGGGTCCATCTTGCCATGGTGATTCTTGAGCAAGATGCCAACAAAAATGAAACAGATTCGGTTCAGGAGACCTGGGCCGATCCCCTGCTCCTCGAGCAGGCAGTCGCAGCGCTGGGTTACACTTCAGGTAAAATAACACTGTCGATTGTGGATGAGCTCGGCAAGATACAGGTAAACGCCATTCTCTCCGAGTTTCCCGGCAACGCCTTTAACAACGATCAGAAAATGCTCTGGGAACGCCTTCTCGATCTGATGATCTCGGCTGACAAATCCGAAGATGAACGAGATCCGGCTGAAATCATCAACTCCTTAAAAGACTGGCTTGACTCTGGGGACGATGATCTCGAAACAGGGACTTCCGGGGCGGAATCAGCCTATTATCAGACACTTCAACCCCCGTACACTTGCGCCAACGCTCCCTTTGACCTCCTGGATGAGCTTTTTCTGATCAAGGGACTCTCCAAGGGCCTTGGGGCAAGTGAGGCAATCCCGCTCCTTGACAATATGGATATGGACCTGATGCTTGAACAGAACTTTACCGTGTTTGGAATGGATGATCAGCTGGTGGAAAAAAACCGTTACCGTTTCCCCGGAACCATCAACATCAACACGGCCAATGCAATGGTTCTCATGGCCCTTCTTCCGTCGGGCATGGAGGATCAGGCCCAGGAGCTTGTTGACTTCAGGGCTCAAAAACAACAGGACGAGGGTGACTTTGTCAACGCACTTGACAAGGGATGGTACAAAACGGTAGTTGATCTAACAGAAAAAGAGGAAAAACAGTTCGAACGTCTGATCCGCTACTCAAGCACTGTTTTTAAGGTAGAGTGTTCGGCCGCAATCGGTACCAGAACAGGCAGTGCAACCGCCATTGTACTGAGGGAAAAGGACAAGGAAACCAACCGATGGATTTGCAGGATCATTCGTTTGACAAGGGACAAGTAAAATGAAAAGAACGATCCTTGGACTTGACATAGGCAAAGGTTCGATTACAGCCGTTATCGTTCAAAAACAGGCAAAAGAATTTTTAACGGTCAAAAGCCTTGTGATTCCCTTTGACGAACCTGGAATCCAAACCCCTGACATTGACACGGGCACCCTGGAAACAACCCTTGAGAATGCTGCTCCGCAAGAACTGCCCCTAAGAGCCGCACAGATAGAAGCCGCAACCCAGACAGACACGCCAGGCGGTCAAACCGTTGAATCAGACTTTCAAAGGGCCATTTCAAAGCTTGGGTACGAAATTGCCCTTGACCGAACCTCTTACCGGATCTCTGCCGTTGCCATCTGCATCCCATCTTCCCTTGTATCGTTCAGAAAAATCACCCTCCCGTTTTCCTCACCCAAGAAAATACGCCAGGTCCTGGCGTTTGAGCTGGCACCCAACCTGGCCCTGGCCGATACAGCCTATGTGTCCGATTTTACTAAACCAGACAGGATCCAGGGCGGCAGCGCAACATCAATACTCACGGCATCGGTTCCAGATGCCGTTCTCGATGCATATTTCACCCCCCTCAAGGCCATGGGGCTGCAGCCGTCTTTGATCACCATCCAGGGGTATGTGGCAGCCGACTATGTTTTAACCCGGACAAACAGGGAAAACGAGGCCGTTGTCCTGATAGATCATTCCAGCGACCACACCACCATCTGCCTTTCAACCGGCCAGAGGATCGTTCAGGTACGTTCCCTTGGTCAAACGCCGGGTCAAACCCTGGGTCATGACACCCTGGTCCGGGCCATACATCAGACCGTTCAAGGGGAGAACCTCAAATCCTGCGGCAACTTTGTTCCTGAACGCTGTATCATCACCTCCCAGGGGCAAGAATCCCATGCCCTTGGCAACGCCCTTGAACTTACACTTCCATGGCCGGTTGAAAAGGCTGCCATGCCCGAACATCCCAATGCCCTTGCAGCTGCGGTTGCCCAAACCACATCCCGGCCTGTTTTAAACTTCTGCCGGGAACGCTACACAGAAGATTCAATTTTAAAACACCATGCAACCAACATTGTCATATTGCTACTCTTTGCCCTGATGGCTTTTTTCTCTTTTATGTTCAAGATCAGCCAGGAGATCAATGATCTGGAAAACAAAGTAGCGATGATTGACAGTGCTGGCATTGAAATTTACAAGAGAAACTTCCCCCAAAATACGAGAATCGTCGACCCCCTGATGCAGATGAAAATAGAACTGGAACAGATAAGGCAGAGCTCAGGGGTGGAAGAAACAGGGGCTGGTGCTTCGTTGATAGGCCAGCAGGGTTGCGTTGAAATACTTGCGGAACTGTCCAGCAGGATCCCCCCATCCATTGACGTTGAGACCGAAAGGTTGATTCTCAACCAGGGGCGGCTCGTACTTTCCGGTTCTACGGGAAATTTCAACGACATAGACCGGATCAAGGGGTTGCTGGAGGGATCTGACATTTTCAGGCAGGTGGAGATCCAGAGCGCTGCTGCGGATAAAACAGGCAACAGGGTACGATTTAAATTTATCATTACCCACTAGGCCGGACAGGCCCAAGAGGATCGTTTGCATATGAACATTTCAAATCGGGACAAAAAGGCATTGATCATCTGTGCAGGTTTTCTCATGGCATTTATAATTGTTCAGTTTATGTTACTCCCAACCCTTGAAAAGAGAAAAACCCTTGAACAGAGGCTTGTCGCCAAAAAAGTGGCCCTGGAAGAAATCATCAACCTTGAACGCGAATACATCATCCTCACCGGGCGCACAGGGGCTGAAAGCTCTACAATCTCCAGCCGTGGGACAGATTTCACCCTTTTTTCCTTTATAGACACCCTGGCTGAGCAAAGCGGCGTAAAGGACAACGTTGCCTATATGAAACCTTCGGCAAGGACACTGGCCAACAGGGAATACGCCGTCTCCATGGTCAAAATCAAGCTTGATTCCCTCTTTCTCAAAGAGTTTGTGGATTTCATCAACAGGGTTGAAAGTTCCCCCAACCATGTGCAGATAAGATCGCTCTCCCTCTCCAAAACTGGCAGGGACAATACGCTGATAGACGCCATAGTCGAGGCAGAAACCATTGTAAAGGGAGATGCGGCCTGATGCGTATCAAGACCATCTCCCTCTATCTGACATACGCCGTGACCATGTTTTTCCTTATCGCCTATCTTCGCTTTCCAGGTGAGACTGCGAGCCGCATCCTTGGCGAACGGATCAACCGCATCACCCCGAAACTCCGGGTGGAACTTTCTCTTGTCACACCGGTTATCCCCCTTGGATTCAGAACAGCCAGCCCGGTCATAACCCTATTCAATCAAAACAGGTTTTCCCTTGATTCAGCGATTGTTTCACCCGACATTTTAACCCTGTTCAGCCCAACCAGAAAAATCAACTTCAAGGCAGCTGCCCTTAACGGTACCGTCAAGGGCACCCTCTCAACACCCACCGATACTCCCCTCTCCCCGATGACACTATTGTCTGAGTTTTCAGGTCTTGAGATACCCAAGATCCATTACAGCAAAGGCTTAATCGATCTTGAAGCCCTGTTCAAACTAAGCGGCTCCGTTGAATATACTCAGGATCAACCCCTGGGATCGGCCAGGGCACAATTACACCTTACAGACCTCAAGCTTACGATCCTCACCCCTCTGGTTCAGGCATTGGGGTTCTCTGATTTTACCTTCACCCATGTAGATATAACAGCTACCATGGACAACGATCATTTTGAGATCACCAGCTTTTCCGCCCCGGGGGACAAGCTGTCCATAACCCTTACTGGCACGGGAACCCTTGAGTCACCCATGGAGAAAAGCCGTCTGAACCTAAGGGGAGAAATCAGGCCAGACCCCTCCCATGTTGCAAACTTTGCCAGTATATCCTCGGTTGAAGTACTTTTTCAGGACTCAGAAAACGGGGGCATCCCCTTTACCGTTTCAGGAACCGTGGAGAATCCCATTTTTAAATTATGAAAACTTTTTTTACATGTTTAAACCTCATGTTTTTAACGATTGCCATCTATTTTGGCGTAACCCTGGTGTACGACAAAATAGAAAATGCATTATTCACTCTGCCCGCCATTTCACCCCCTGAACTAAAGGAAAAAAATGGGCTAAAGGGTGGAAACCAAAAACAAATAGTCCAGGATAGATCCGCCATCATCACCCAGCGGAATCTTTTCAAGGCAGCGATCATGCCACCCCCCACGGCTGGAATTAAAGGCTCTGAAATTAAAGAGGAGGCGGAGCTTGCCCCTACGACCCTGAACCTCAAACTCTGGGGAACTGTGGCCGGGATGGGCAGTCAATCCTTTGCAGTTATCCAGGAGGACAAGGCAAAGTCCCAGGTGCTTTACCATGAGGGAGATACCGTGGCCAAAGCCACTGTGAAAAAAATACTTCGAACCAGCGTGATCCTTACCTACAACGGCCAGGATCAGATCCTGGAGATGGAATCAGAGGGGATAAAGAGCAGCGCCACCCCTCCTTCCATGACAGAATCCAACAATGATGAAACAGCCATAACCGTTGAGAGATCTGTGATCGATGATGCCATAAACGACATGGAGACCCTGGCAAAACAGGTAAGGGTGCGACCCCATTTTTCCGGTGGAAAACCCGACGGCCTGTTGATATACGGAATGAGGAACAATCCTGTTTTCACAAAACTCGGGTTAAAAAACGGAGATATCATCATGGGCGTTGATGGCAGGGAGCTAAATTCCATCAACGATGCCCTCTCCATGTACCAGACACTGAATCAGGCATCAGGGGCAAAGCTCAAAATAAAAAGGCGGGGTAAGATAAAGGAGATTGTTTACAATGTTCAACAATAACCGGCACAGCCGGAGCAGGAGATGGTCCACGGCCGCAACAAAATTTGCAATGGCTGCCATCATACTTTTTTCAGCCCTTTCACCCCTGGAGACCACGGCTCAATCTGCCGATTCAAACTTTGCTGAGAACCATATTTCCATCGACTTTAACAACGTTGATATCAACGTATTCATCAAGTTCATCAGCGAACTTACTGGGAAAAATTTCGTGGTGGACAGAAGGGTCAAGGGAAACGTCACCATCATCTCGCCTTCCAAGATATCTGTGCGAGAGGCCTACGGGGTTTTTGAATCGGTTCTTTCCATCCATGGCTTTGCCGCAGTCGAGGCGGGTAAGGTGATCAAGATCATCCCGTCTCCCGAAGCCCGGTCTGAAAACATCGATACCAGGATCTCCGAGGGAAAAGAATCGCCCAGGGACAGGATCGTCACCCGGATCATCCCGTTGAAATTTGCCGGGGCCAACGAACTTAAAACTCTGTTCACACCGCTCATATCCAAGGGAAGCGTAGCCCTCTCCTACCCTGAAACAAACACGTTGATCATCACCGACACCCTCTCCAACATTGAACGGTTGTTGACCATCATCGATGCCGTTGATGTGATGGGCATCGGGAAGAGGATCTCTGTCATTCCCATTGAAAATGCCGATGCGGCCAAACTTGTCACAAACCTATCGACCATCTTCATGGCCAGAAGCCAAACCGATAAGGGCAAACCAGACCTTGACATGGTGGTGAAGTTTGTGGCGGACGAACGAACAAATTCCATTGTGGCCCTGGCGAGCGATATCGAGACCGAGCGGCTGAAACAGCTCGTGGTGCTTCTGGATAAAAAAATCCCCAGGGGCGATGAAAAGATCCGTGTCTACTACCTTGAGCACGCCTCTGCAGAAAATCTTGCCAAAGTTCTCCAGGAGATCCCGGTAAATAAGAGCGCCCAGGCAGGCGAGGGGAAAAAAACAGCCCCCGTGATATCTGACACCGTCAAGATCATGGCGGACAAGGCCACCAACAGCCTGATCATCATGGCGGAAAAAGAAGACTACCCGGTGCTGGAGGAGGTGATCCAGAAGCTTGATATCCCCAGGTCCATGGTCTATATCGAATGTCTGATCATGGAGGTGAATGTAAGTTCCGGGCTTAATCTTGGGACCCAGTGGCAGGTGGGTGAAGGGTATGATGCAGATGCTGGGGGCAACGACCAGGGGGTCTATTTCGGTAGCTTCAAGGGCAGCGGGGGGGGCAGTTTCATTGACGCTGCCAAGGGGGCCCTGGGTTCGGGATTTTCAGCGGGCATCATGGGAAAAACCATTACCATCGGTGGTGTCACCTTCCCCACCATCGGTGCAGTTGTTCAGGCCTATCAGAATGACAAGGACAGCCACATTCTCTCCACACCCCAGATCCTCACCACCGACAATGAAGAGGCGACCCTGACCATCGGCAAGAACGTTCCCTACCAGACCCGGTCGGCCGCCGAAAGCGGCACCGACACCTACAGCTCCTACGAGTACAAGGATGTTGGTATCACCCTCAAGATAACCCCCCAGATCAGCAAGGACAGGCTCGTAAGGCTAAACGTCTTCCAGGAGGTGACAAAGCTTGACAGTGCCGCAAATCAAGCGAGCAATGATCGCCCCACCACCCTCAAACGCAAGATCGAAACGACCCTGATCGTGGAGGACGGCAACACCGTTGTGATCGGCGGGCTCATCGATGAAACCCTATCCTCCTCGGAAAACAAGGTCCCCTGCCTCGGTGATATTCCAGGCCTCTCCTATCTGTTTAAAAACACCTCCAGGGGCGATGAGAAGACCAATCTCTACGTTTTCTTAACCCCCAGGGTGATAAAAAACCCCCTTGAGGCAGCCGAACTTTACAAGGTCAAAAAACAGGCCATTGACGGAGTGATCCAGGGGGACGTAAAGCTCTACAACACCCCGGAGGAAGAAAATTGAGTGTCGAGATCTTTGTTGAATACCTCAGGGCGAAGACCTTTGTGGATGAGGATGGAGCCAAGGCCATACGGGCAATTTACTACCGTGGAGAGGGTCGATTCACAGATGCCCTTGTACAACTCAAGCTTTTTCCGGAAAAGGCCGTCCTGGAGGCCATCGGGGCCACCTACGGGATTGCCTTCATGCCTGAGCTCACCACCACGGGCACCGGGGTTGAATTTACAGCAGAGGTCTCCATCCACTTTCTAAAGAAACTGATCATGGTTCCCCTGGTCAGAAAAAACAGCACGTCGACCATTGCCGTGTACGACCCTTCAGATCTTCAGGCTGTGGATGATCTTGCCGCCATCCTCCACCTTACCGACTATGAGCTTGTGCTCGCCCCAAAGAGCGAAATTTTTGCAGCAATCAACACCATGTACAACCAGAGCCCGGACAATGTTCAGCAGATGGTGGAAGATCTGGAGGGAAACAACTCCAACATCATCATGGAGATCGAACAGACGGCGGACCTTCTTGACGACACAAGCGACGCCCCTGTAATACGCCTGGTCAACCACATCATCTCAAGATCAGTCAATGCCAATGCCAGCGACATCCACATCGAACCATTCCAGGAGATCCTCCAGGTGAGATACCGCATCGACGGAATCCTCTACGAAATGCTCACCCCTCCAAAATGGATTCAGTCGGCCCTGATCTCACGAATCAAGGTAATGGCCAAAATGAACATCGCCGAAAAACGAGCCCCCCAGGACGGCAGACTCGAGGTTAAAATCGGTGAACAGAAGATCGACATCCGTGTTTCAACAGTACCGACAGCCTTTGGCGAACGCCTGGTAATGAGGCTTTTGAACAAATCGGGAGTACTTTTAAAGCTGGATCAATTTGGTTTCTCAGAGCAGGACCTATCAACTATCAAAGAACTGATCACCCTTAATAACGGCATCGTACTTGTCACCGGCCCCACCGGAAGCGGCAAGACCACCACCCTTTATGCTGCCCTATCGGTTATCAACTCCCCGGATAAAAACATCATCACCATCGAAGACCCTGTGGAGTATAACCTCATGGGAATCGGCCAGATCCAGGTTAACCGGAAAACCGGTGTCACCTTTGCCGCAGGGTTGAGATCTGTTGTACGCCAGGACCCGGACGTTATCCTTGTGGGCGAAATCCGGGATCTTGAGACGTCAGAGATTGCCATACAGTCGGCCCTGACAGGCCACCTTGTCTTTTCAACGCTCCATACCAACGACTCGGCAGGGGCCGTGACCCGACTCACGGATCTTGGGGTGGAGCCCTATCTCATCACCTCGTCTGTCAAGGCCATCATTGCCCAGCGCCTGGTGAGGATTTTGTGTGAAAGCTGCAAGGAGTCCTATTTATTGAGCGATCAGGAGCTTGCTTTGCTTAGAATCGACGATTCTCCCCAGGAAGGGTGCAGGGCGTTCAAGGCCAGGGGGTGTTCAAACTGTTTTAACACGGGGTATGCAGGCAGGCAGGCAATACTTGAAATAATGGTTATCGACGATGCCCTTAAATCCATGATCCTTAAAACTTCTGATTCCAACCAGATAAAGGCCATCGCCCTTGAAAAAGGTATGCAGACCCTTCGCCAAAACGGAATCGACAAGGTGCTGGCCGGTTTAACAACAGTTGCAGAGGTGCTCCGTGTTACCCAGGAGTAGCGGGTGGGCATTCGGCTTTATTGTGGCCGCCATAAAGGGCACCCGCAAGGGGAGCCCCTACACTGGACCCGGCTTGTTTTATCAAGTTTCATGTTTTGTTGTGTCTGCCAGGAGATGTGGGCTTATACTTGCATTGATAATGATTACCTCCTTTATTGCCTGTGCTGGGAGCCCAAATGTTCATAACAACCAGAAAGAGTTGCATCTCGGTGCACAGGGCGAGGGGGGCTACCTTGCAGATGTTGAAAACAATCAAACAGGGCCCCATCCCATCATTGGTTTTTATGAACGATTCATCTCCCCGGTGGACGGTGAACGCTGTCCCATGCATCCCACCTGCTCGGCCTATGCCCGGAAGGCGGTACAACGCCATGGCCTTTTTATGGGGTGGATCATGGGCTGCGACAGGCTTGTCCGGTGCGGAAGGGACGAGACCAAAATATCCCCCGGCATCATAAAAGACAAAAACAGAGCAACCCTTGATCCTGTTTCTGCCAACGACTTCTGGTGGTACAAAGAGCCATGAACCGTACCTTCCTCAATCCCGGTATCGGCCGAATAGCCACCCTGGTGCCGTTTATCATTCTTATACTTATTGTTCTGGATCTTAATCCTGGCTTTGGGTCTGAAAAAAAAGGGATCTATATTGATGCAGACATGCAGTATGAATATGCTCAACAGTGCTTTAACGATAATGATCCTTCCCTGGCCCTGGTGGAGCTGAAACGTTTCATCCATTTTTTCCCCAGGGACAAACGGATAGCGGAGGCTCTTTTTTTAACCGGCAGGGCTTACTATGACCTGGAAAAGTATGAAGAGGCTCTAAAGACCTTTAAAACCTTTCTCTTTCCCTTTTCGGAAGATACCCTTGTGATAGAATCCTACTTCATGATGGCTAAAACCTTTGGGAGAATGGACAGGGAAGGGAAAGCAGAAACCGTTCTCCAGAACCTGCTCCTTTTGACCGATGAGATTGCAACCAAAGACCGGGCCCATGCAGCCCTTGGATGGATGGCCCTGAAACAATCCCAGAGCATGAACCCCCTTGACCTTGAAAAGGCTGGGGCAAATATCAACAGAATAAGCAACGCCAGGGCCCGGGAGTACAGTCGAGACAGGGTGAACGAAACCATCTCTTCCCTTTGGAAGATCAAAAAGAAAAGCCCCACCATAGCGGGGCTTTCAGCGGTCTTTCCGGGCATGGGATTTCTCTACTGCGAGCGCTACCAGGATGCCCTTGTAAGCTTTTTATTGAACACGGCCCTTATCCTGGCGGCCCACGAATCCTTTGACAATGGGAACCCCGCCCTTGGGGGAGTCATCACCTTTGTCGAGGCGGGCTTCTATGCCGGCAACATCTACGGATCCATATCAAGCGCCCACAAGTTCAACCTTCTGGCCCACCAGAGGAACCTTGAGTTGCTGGAACAGGCGGTTGAACCGCCTCTTTAAACAGTGGGCAGCAGGTAGTGACTACTTCACAAGCTGGTTCATCTCAAAGATGGGCAGACACACCGAAAGTACGATAAAACCCACCACCACACCCATCACAAGGATTATCAGGGGCTCTAGAAGGGCTGTCATGGTCGTCACAGAGCCTTCCACCTCCCTCTCATAAAGGTCGGCGGTCTTTTCGAGCATCCGTTCAAGCTGACCGCTCTTTTCCCCGATCTTGATCATCTCCACGGCAAGGGTGGGAAAGACCCTTTCGGCACCGAGGGAAACACCCAATTCTCCGCCCTGCTCAACCTGCCTGGATACCCGGGAGATGATGGCCGAAATTACCCGATTGCCGGCCGTGGCCCTGGAGATGGAGAGGGCGGTCATCATGGGAACACCGTTGGCGAGAAGGGAGGATAGAATCCTTGAAAATCTTGCGGCAGATATTTTTTTTAAAAGATCTCCGAGCTTTGGGGTCAGAAAAAGAAACTTGTCAATCAAATAGGCCCCCCGCTCATTTTTTGCCATAACGTAGAGGGCAACTCCACAAACAACAGGCACCAGGATAACCACCCACCAGAACCGTTTCAAAAAAGAGCTGATGGCAATAAGAAACAGGGTTGGACCGGGCAGGGTCTGGTTCATGTCGGAAAAAATAGAGATGATGCCGGGCACAATATAGGCCAGGAGAAAAAGAAGAACCAGGGATCCCACAAGGGCCATGAGCAGAGGATAGGCAAGGGCTGACTGAATCTTCTTCTTGGTTTCTTCTCTTTTTTCAGTGATGTCTGCCAGACGCTCAAGCACAAGTTCGAGGGTTCCGGACGATTCCCCGGCCCTGATCATGTTGACATATATGGCCGAAAACAGCGATGGATACATGGCCAGGGACTCGGCAAAGCTCTTTCCCTCCTCAATGGACCCCTTGATCTTTGAGAGGACCTTTTTAAGGGGCTTTGACCTTGTCTGAACGACCAGGCTTGACACGGCTGAGATCAGGGGAAACCCTGCGGAAAGAAGGGTGGCAAGCTGGCGGGTCACCATGGCAAGTTCCCCATTGCTGATACGGCCAAACAAAAAGCGCCCGGCAAGGGAAGAGTCAGAACCGTTCCCGCCCCCAGATCCCTCGGAACCGACCTCGACCATGGTCGTTGGATAGATGCCCTTTTCCCTCAGTTTTGTTCGTGCAAAGACGAGACTTTCCCCGTCAATGATACCGGTCTTTTTCCTACCCCGACGGTCAAGCGCCTTGTACTCAAAAACCGGCATGGATTATCACTCCTTTTGAGCTTCCTTAAACCCCAGGTCAAAGGCCGCAAGGTTCATCTCCACAAAGGCCTTCTTGGTCCGAGTCTCGATGGCCCTTTCAACGCTCTCCCGGGTCAGGGGAAGGGCTCCTGTCTGTATCAAAGCCCCCACAAGGACAATGTTCATGGTCATGGGGGTTCCGGCCTCTTTTGCAAGGGCCATGGCGTCAAAGGCTATCAGACGGGCGGCCCGCTCCCGGATCAGGGCCTTGATGGTTTCCATATCCGGATAAACACCCCTGCCAATGGCAACGGTGAAGGGGGGAACAGGATCAAGGTTGGTTATCACGGTTGAGCTGCTGTTGCATCGATTCATGGCCCTCAGGGTTTCGGAGGGTTCGAATCCCAGGAGCAGATCTGCCTCGCCATCGGAGATGATTGTGCTTTGGGCATCGCCAAACACCAGGGCCGATTCCACCACCCCACCCCGCTGGGCCATGCCGTGGATTTCGCTCATCTTCACCGGCACCTTGCAGATAAGGGCAGCCTCGCCCAGCACCTTTGAGGCAAGCAGGTTCCCCTGACCGCCCACCGCCACCATGATCAATCGTTTTACATCCATATTAAAATTATCCTTTTATGATTTCAGGGGAACAATGGCGTTTTCCGGGCAGATCTGGGCGCAAAGGGCGCACCCTACGCAGGTGTTGGGATCGATTTTAACCCTGTTCTCTTCGATAAAAAACGAGGGGCATGCAATGGAATCCATGCAGTCCCTATGGTTCTTGCAGCGGTCGGTCACGGTAAAGGCCCGGGGTTTTAAAATCTTGAGGCTTCTGGCATGGAGGGCACAGGCCTCCTTTGAGATGATAACGGAAACCCCCTTGAACTCCAGGGCAGTCCGGATGGCCTCGATGCTCTTTTTCACCTTGAACGGTTTGATCACGGTGATGTGCTCAACCCCAAGGGCCTTGACGACGTTTTCAATGGAGATGCGATTATAGCCTTGGAGGTTGTAAAGCCCCATGTCAACACCTGGATTGGGCTGGTGGCCGGTCATGGCGGTGATGCCGTTGTCAAGGATCACAAGGGTGAAGTTGTGGTTGTTGAAAACCGCATTGGCAAGACCTGTCATGCCGGAATGGAAAAAGGTGGAGTCTCCGATAAACGCAATCACCTTTTTGTCGGTTACCTTTGAAAACCCGCAGGCAGAACTTACCGACGCGCCCATGCAAAGCACAAAATCGCCGGTGGAAAGGGGGGGCAGAAAACCAAGGGTATAACACCCGATGTCAGAGGGACAGATAGTCTCCATACCCTTGGCAGCCTTTTTTACCTCGTAAAAGGTGGCCCTGTGGGAGCAGCCGGAACAGAGATTTGGCGGCCGCTGGGGAATTTCTGGAAAACCTGCCTTGTCCACGGCAGTTTTCCCGGTGTATTTGATTCCAAAATAGTCGGCAATGACTTTTTTCACCATGGCGGGGTCGAACTCGTAAAGACGGGAAAAGAGCCCTTCACCCTTGCCCCTGATGGGAATGGTTATGGCGGCTGCCTGGGCAATGGATCGGACGGCTTCCTCCATAAAGGGCTCGCCCTCTTCAACGACCAGAACCCGTCCACACCCGGATAAAAAATCAACGACCAGCTCATCGGGCATGGGGTTGGAAAGACCAATACGCAAAATTTTAACCCGCTCTTTTATTCCAAGATCATTCACACCATCAACGGCATAGAGATAGCTCACCCCGTTGCAGATGATTCCCAGACTGCCTTTGCCCTCGACCCTGTTATGCTCGCACCTGTTCGAAATTTTACGGGCATGCTCAAGGTTTTCCAGGAGCTTGACGTGGAGCTTTCTTGAAACAGCAGGAACGGTCACAAAGTTGAAGGGATCCTTTTGAAAATCACCCCTTGTGACAGGTTTGGTTATAGTGCCAAGTCTGACACAGGCGCTGGAGTGGTTGATCCTTGTGGTCGTCCGCAAAATGACAGGTTCCTGAAGCGTTTCAGAGAGCTCAAAGGCGGCCTTTGTCATCTCTTTTGCCTCGGCAACCGACGAGGGTTCAAGCACCGGCAGTCCGGCAAGCTTGCCATAGTATCGGTTGTCCTGTTCGTTCTGGCTTGAGAACATGGAAGGATCATCGGCCGTGAGAATCACAAGACCGCCCCTGACACCCACGTAGGCAAGGGTCATGAGGGGATCTGCCGCAACGTTGAGTCCCACATGCTTCATTATGCACATGGTCCTGAGCCCGGAATTTGCCGCTGCCGCAGCCACCTCAAGGGCAACCTTCTCGTTGGTCGAGTATTCAAAGTAAAGATCTGTCTCCTGGGAAATCTGGAAGAGGTTCAGGGAAAGTTCAGACGAAGGAGTCCCAGGATAGGTGGTGGCAAAGGCAAGTCCCGCCTCAACCGCACCCCTGGCAATGGACTCATTACCCAGAAGCATGACCTCCTTTTCAGGAGTATCGTGTAAAAGTTTATGCATTCAAATATCCTTTGTATCTCTCACCTGCTAGGCGTAGAGTTTTTCAGCCTCTTCAAGGGAAGCGGCATACCCCTTGAACCCCTCGACATCCTCGCAGGAATTGATGGATTGGGAGGCAAAAAAGCCCTCGATCATGGTTTTTTCCCCATGTTTCATCAGCCCCAGGAATAGAACCGGAACCAGACTCAACCCGGCCGCCCCTGTGACAACCCCATGGACCACTGGAGTCTCACCCTGGTAAACGGCGTAAAATTCTTTATGGGCCGGCATGATCTGAACTATCTCGGGATGGTGATGGTGGCTGTGACTATGTTCGCTGCAATTGTTACACATTGATATTTTCCTCTTTTTTTTATTTGAAACTCCCACCGAGTTGGAAGGCGGGTATTCGGTTTTATTGGGGCTTTTCACAAAGGGTACCCGCAAGGGGAGCCCCTACACTAGCCCCGGTTTATTTTATCGAGTTTCCTTGCAGTTGACAAAATTGCTGTCCTTTGCCCAGTACCCATGCAATTGATAATATATCTGACCCCTTTGTCAACATAAAATCAAAATCCAAACGCTGTTCTACTTTATTTTTTTGTGCAATTTTTCGATATCCTGCCGGGTAAAAAGGTAGACAGAGTTGCAGTTGTGGCACCTTAATTCAACGGGGAAAGGGCCGTTATCAAGGATGTCGACAATATCCTGTCGGGGCAGCAGGGCAAGGTGATCGTTCATTTTCTTTTCGCTGCACCTGCAGAAAAACTCAACCCGATGTCCTTCGAGCAATAGGGGATTCAACTCCTTGAAATGACGGCTCACAAGGATATCAGGTTCCTGATTGTCGGCAAAGGCCTGGCCCAGGGAATCGATATTTTTGAGCATGGCCTGGGCCTCTACCACCGTACGGTCATCCGCTCCCGGCATTGCCTGGAGGAAAAGCCCGCCTGCCCCTGTAACCTCACCCGCTTCATCGAAATGAACGCTCAGGTTGAATGCTGTGGGTGTCTGCTCACTCGTAAGAAAATAGTTGGCAAGATCTTCGGCCAGGGTTCCATATTCGAGAATCACCTGCCCGGAGTAAGGATGCTTTGCCTCTTCCAGATATTTGGTAACCGTTAAAAAACCTGCACCGAACAGGGAGGAAAGGGTTGCGGTATCCGGGTTCACATGGCTTGAAAAACCGGGGTCCTTGAGAAACCCCCTTACCTCGCCAAACACGTTGGACTCCACATCAAAACCCTTGATCGGTCCTGAACACTGAACGGTCAGACTTACCCGGTCCCGGGCCTTGAGATTTGCAGTCAAAAGGGCTGCGGCAATGTATGCCTGCCCCAGGACCAGGGTTTCAAGCCCCCCCAGCCCATGATTTGCCCGCATCTCATTGACCATGCGGGTGGCGCCTACAATAGCTCCCCGGATCATGCCGTCGGCAAGCATGAAGCGGTAGAGCCTGTCCCTGGCCGACGCCTTGAGCTGCTCTTTAAGCCGACCTTTAAAAATATCTTTTTTTATCATTTATCTCTCTCAATAAGCTGTTAGCTGTTACCCACTATCTATCAACTATCAACCACCTACTGACTACTACCTACTGGAACCCCAGTGGTACACGTCTGTCAATACTCCTGTACTGAATTGCCTCTGCAATATGACGGTGCAGAATAAGGGGTTGCTCTTCCATATCGGCAATGGTACGTGCTATCTTGATCACCCGGCCGTGGCCCCGGGCCGACATGCCAAAGGTATCAACTGCCCTTGCCAGCAACTCCCTGGCCTTGTTGTCAACCAGGGCAAACTGCCTTATATGGGTGGCCCCCATCTGGGCGTTGCAATGGATTTGTGCCGTTTGAAACCTCTTTGCCTGCTGGTTCCTTGCCCTTTCTACCCGTTCGCTTATGCGGGCGGATTTCTCCGGCTGGGCTGAACCTGTAAGCTCCTTAAAGGGGACACGGGGAACATCTACATGAATGTCAATCCTGTCAAGCAACGGTCCTGAGATTCGTCGCAGATAACGTTCTATCTCGGCTGCCGAACAGATGCACTCCTTGATGGGGTCGCCATGGAACCCGCAGGCACATGGATTCATGGCTGCCACCAGCATGAACGAGGCGGGATAGCTCACCCTTGCGTTTACCCTGCAAATAGAGATCATTCCATCCTCCATGGGCTGGCGCAGCGCCTCAAGGGCATTTCTCTTGAATTCGGGAAACTCATCCATGAAAAGCACACCATTATGGGCAAGGCTCACCTCACCGGGTTCGGGGGATCTGCCTCCTCCCACAAGGGCGGCATCGGACAGGGTGTGGTGGGGAGACCGAAAGGGCCTGGTGCTGACAAACGGCTGGTCCGTCCCAAGAAGGCCTGCCACAGAATAGATCTGGGTCGTTTCCAGGGCCTCGTCAAAGGTCAACCGGGGCAAAATAGTCGGAAGCCGCTTTGCCAGCATGGTCTTACCGGAACCCGGAGGACCTGTCATGCACAGATTATGACCCCCTGCCCCGGCGATCTCAAGGGCCCTCTTGGCATGGTCCTGACCCATGACCTCGGAAAAATCAACTCCATAGCCGGGGTCCTGCCCTTCAAAGGCAGAAAAATCTGCGGTTGCGGGTTCAATGCTCTTTCTTTGGGCGAGAAATTCAACGACCTCGGAAAGGTTTCCAGCAGGAATAGCCTTTACCCCCTTGACAATAGCCGCCTCTATCCTGTTTTCATAGGGAACGATCACCCCGGAAAATCCGTTCTTCTTTGCGGCAAGGGCAGCTGAAAGAACCCCTGGAACCGGTTTTACCCGCCCGTCAAGGGAGAGTTCCCCGACCATGAGATACCGGGAGGCCATGGCAACCGGCACAATCCCTGCCGCCGACAAAATCCCCATGGCAACGGGAAGGTCAAGGCTTGTTCCCTCCTTTTTGATGGCCGCAGGTGCCAGATTAACAACGATTCTGTCAACAGGAAATCTGTATCCGGAATTTCTAATGGCGCTCTTTACACGCTCACGGCTCTCTCGCACGGCGGTCTCTGGCATTCCCACAATATTGAACATGGGAAGCCCAAAAGAGATATCCACCTCGACCTCGACGATATAGGCATCTATTCCGGCAACGGCAGCACTCTTAATCCTTGCAAGCATAACCGTTCTCCTTGAAAAATCGGCATTGATAATATTTAACAATAATGCCAGTCGCTTACTCCAATTGATGATTTCACGGAATGAGAACAACAATATAGCACAGGTCTCCTGAAAATAACAATTCCAGTGACAAATCTCCAGGGTAAAGTTATTCTGTTAGAGATAAAAAAGAATGCCATGCTCTGCTGGTTTTTTCAGCAGCAGCCTTGAAATGTGCCAGGATGATTTTTTTAAAAAACCACGAAGAACACGAAGGCCACGAAGGAAGGGAATCTTCGTGCTCTTCGTGTTCTTCGTGGTAAAATAATTTGGCGCCCTGAGGCCCTAATATTGATGGATTGACGGTAAGAATGAATTCACCGTGGACAAATCTCCTATTATTTTGCATTTTTGAACAAAACAACGTATATATGACCCTAGGCGATAATAGTTTAGAGCAGACCGACAACAGCAATTCTAATTATGGCAGTCAACATGGAGCACCAATTTCATCAGCAAACCCTTGCCAGACCGGTAAAATGCGAGGGTATCGGGGTTCATTCCGGGAAAGCCACCGGAATCGTCATCCAGCCAGCCCCTGTAAACCACGGTATTCGATTCAGGCGGGTCGATCTTCCGGGCACCCCGGACATCCAGGCTCTGTTCAAAACAGTTGTGGATACAAGCCTTGCAACGGTGGTGGGAAAAGACGGTGTTATTGTCTCAACCATTGAGCACCTGATGGCAACATTCGCCGGCCTCGACATTGACAATGCCCTTGTGGAAATCGACGGGTACGAGATGCCCATCATGGACGGCAGTTCAAAAACTTTTGCCGAAAAGATAACCTGGGCAGGCATCCAACAGCAGGCGGCGCTCCGGTGGTATTTCGTCATAACCCGGCCGGTCCGGTTTCAAGAGGGTGATAAATTTGTGGAAATCGTCCCTAAAAAGGGTTTTACCATCCACTGCACCATTGAATTTGATCACCCCCTTATCGGCAGACAGGAGATCCTTTTTGATCCTGTTCACGATGATTTTCTTGAAAAAATCAGCCCTGCAAGAACATTTGGATTTATCCAGGACCTTGAATACCTGAAACGGTTCAGCCTTGGCAGGGGGGGGAGCCTGGAAACAGCCGTTGTCATTGACAAAGACAAAATACTCAACCCTGGTGGTCTCAGGTTTGCCGACGAATTTGTCCGCCACAAACTCCTGGACAGCCTTGGGGATTTTTCCCTTCTTGGCATGCCCATCCAGGGTCATATCACCACCCATAAATCTGGCCACGCCATGAACCATGCATTCATCAAGGAACTTCTCGCCCAAAGGGATGCGTGGGAGACACAAACCGTGACCACGGAGGAGACCCATTGACCATGAAAACCCCCTCTGCAAATCTCTTAAAAAGGCGAGTAATCCAGGTTGTAATGGCCATCCTGATGTTTTTTTCACCCCTTGTGGCCATGGCTTCCCAGAAGGCTGCCCTTGAAAACATCATCCTGACAAACACCAGGGACGATCTGGTTGTTTACTTTGATGTAAAAAATGCATTTACCCCTGAAATGGAAGAGGCAGTGCTCAACGGCATTCCCACATCCTTTTCCTTTGTCGCAGCGATCTACAGGGCAAGAACTGCCTGGTTCGACAAGAAACTGTCGGCCCTTGAAATCACAAGCACCCTTAAGTACAACAGCCTCAGGCAACAATTTTCCGTCCACCGCCCCTGGAAGAGAGAGCCTTTGTCTGTGGTTACCTCGTTTGAGGAGGCAAAAGCTCTGATGGTCGAGGTCGACAATCTTCTTGTGACCCCCCTTTCAACCCTTACAAAGGGAGAAAAATACCAGATCCGGATCAAGGCGGAATTAAGCAAGGTCACCCTGCCCCTTTACCTGCATTATGTTCTGTTTTTTCTCTCCCTGTGGAACTTTGAAACCGACTGGCACACGGTGGAATTTATCTATTAGCACAACCCATTACAACCGGAACGGCCGGAATGGAACATGAAACAAAAGACACATACAAGCGACCCAGACTCTCCGGCATGGGAGCGGGCAAGGCGAAAACGCGAAGGCACACTTCTTCTGTTCATCCTCATTGCCGTAGGCCTGATCACCTATGCCGAGACAAGAATTACAGGGTTTGGTGCCGACTTTCCGGTTTCAAGCACGGTGCTGATGTTCATCCTCATCAACACCAACCTGCTCCTGCTCCTTGCCCTGATCCTTCTTGTATTTCGAAACCTTGCAAAACTCTACTATGAGAAAAAGAGCAAAATCCTAGGCACAAAACTCAAGACCCGGCTTGTGGCCGCCTTTGTCACCCTCTCCCTTGTGCCAACCACCGTGCTCTTTTTCTTCTCCATCCACTTCATAACCACCTCCATTGCCTTCTGGTTTAACGCCCCGGTGGAGCAGGCCCTTGAGAACTCATTGTCCGTGGGTCGCCAGCTCTACGGCTATGTTGAAGAAAAAAATCTTTTCTTTGCCAAAAGAGCCACCTTCCAGATCCACTCCCAGAAACTTCTGGCCGGGGAAAACGACAAGGAGTTAAACCGCTATGTCCAGGTTGTTCAGCGTGCATTTAATATTGACGGGGTCGAGGTGTACACCCCTGATGCACGGAGGAGATCCCTCTCCCTTTCCAAGGAGTTCAAAAACAGTTATTTTGGAATCCTCACCTCAGATGATCTCATGGGCATCCCCAAGGACCAGACATCGAGAACCATCTCCAGAAACGTTGACGATGGGGAGACCATACGGACCATCACCACCATTCCCTTTGGCGTTGATCCCCAGAAAAGCGATGCCTTTCTTGTGGTCACGGCATTCATCTCCCAGGAGCTCGCCCAGAATCTGGCTTCGATTTCAAGGGGGGCTGAAGAATACCAGCAACTCAAAATGATCAAACGTCCGGTTCAGATCTCCAACTACATCGCCCTCTCCATTGTGGCACTTCTGGTAATCTTCTGTGCTGTCTGGTTTGGATTCTACCTGGCAAAATCCATCACCATTCCTTTGATGAAGTTCGCGGAAGGAACCCAGCGGGTGACCCAGGGAGACTTGAACTACCAGATCGATTTTCAATCCGATGACGAACTTGGAACCCTGGTGGACTCCTTTAACTCCATGACAAGGGAACTGGCCCTTGGCCGGGAAAAGCTTGCAAGTTCTGAAAAGACCATGCGCCTTCAGAACATTGAAATCGAAAAAAGCCGACGTTACATGGAGATTGTCCTTAAAAACATCTCGGCAGGAGTCATCTCCTTTTCGAATACCGGGGTGATCACGACCATAAACAAGGCTGCCGAAACCATGCTTGACATGGATGCAGATAACGTACTAAACCGAGACTACAGGGAGATCATCCGGGACGACCACCTGGCCATGGCCAAAAAAATTGCCGAAACAATCTCGTTTACAACAGAAAGCATGGCCTTCCCCCTCTCCACAACCATCAACGGCAGCCCCAGGCATTTTGCCGTCCACTTTAACACCCTGAAGAACGATGCCAATGAAGACATGGGGCTTGTCATGGTCTTTGACGACCTTACCGAGCTTGAAAAGGCCCAGCGCATGGCTGCCTGGCGGGAAGTCGCAAGAAGAATCGCCCATGAGGTAAAAAACCCCCTCACCCCCATCAAACTGTCGGCCCAGCGTTTAAAGAGGCGCTACTCCAAAATCATCAATGAAGAGGTGTTTGACAAGTGTACTGAAATGATCGTTGTCCACGTAGATCTGATCCGAAACCTCGTCAACGAATTTGCCACCTTTGCACGGTTTCCAGACACCAATGCCAAGCCCTGCAGAATTGAAGAAATCCTTGATGAAACAGTGGCCCTGTACCAGGACGGGCTTGAAGACGTGGAAATAATAACCTCTGTCCCGGAGGACCTTCCCCCTGTCAACCTTGACCGCCAGCAGATGAAACAGGCTTTTATCAACCTGTTTGACAATGCCGTTGCAGCCATTAACAAACAGGGAACCATAAATGTGGATATCCTCTTTGATCCCATCCTCTCCATTGTCAGGATTGAAGTTGCCGACAATGGAAGGGGGATTTCAGATGGAGAAAAAATCCGGCTGTTTGAGCCCTATTTTTCCACCAAAAAATCAGGGATGGGACTGGGGCTTGCCATTGTAAGCTCGATCATCACCGACCACAGGGGGATGATCCGGGTACAGGACAACAAACCCACCGGAGCAAGGTTCATTATTGAGCTACCGGCTTAGGTAATTAGGAGAAGAGATGTATCCAGCAATTTTGATCGTTGATGATGAAGCATCCATCATCGAATCTTTAGAGGGGATCCTGTCCGATGAGGGGTTTGAAGTTTCCCACGCCTTTAACGGATATGAAGCCCTTAAAAAAATCGAAGCCGACTCCCCTGACATCGTGCTCCTGGACATCTGGATGCCGGGAATGGACGGGATCGAGACCCTCAAGGAGATAAAAAAGGGATTCCCCAACCTGCCGGTTGTGATGATCACCGGCCACGGCACCATTGAGGCAGCTGTGGACGCCACAAAATCAGGAGCCTTTGACTTCCTTGAAAAACCCCTGTCCATCGACAGGATAATAGTGACCATTAACAACGCCCTGAACTTCAGACGCCTGGAAGAGGAAAACCGTTATCTTCGCAAAAAAACCATTGAGCAACACTCGATCAATGGTTCCAGCCCGGCTGTCCAGAGTCTCAACCGTCAGATCATGAATGCAGCCCCCACAGATGCCGCCATTCTGATCACTGGGGAAAACGGGACCGGCAAAGAACTTGTGGCAAGAACCCTGCACCAGCTCAGCACCCGCCCGGAAGAACCGTTCATTATTGTTAACTGCGCCGCCATACCGGAGAAGACCATTGACAGCGAACTTTTCGGCCATGAAAAAGGAGCTTTCCCAGGAGCCAATGCAAAGAACAAGGGAAAGTTTGAACTGGCCTCAGGAGGGACCCTGTTCCTTGATGAGATTGGGGACATGAATCTCAAGACCCAGGCAAAAATACTACGGGTACTTGAGTCTAAAACCTTCCAACGAATCGGCGGGGGCCGGACTCTGAGTGTGGATACCAGAATCATTACGGCAACCAACAAAAATCTTGAGTTGGAAATTAAATCGGGTAACTTCAGAGAGGATCTTTTTTACAGGCTCAACGTTATTCCGGTTACAGTCCCTCCCCTGAGGGAAAGAAAAGAAGATATTCCCCTTCTGGTTGAAGTCTTTCTAAAGGCCGCAGCCCAAAAATCGATAAATGCTCCCAAAAAAATGGATAAAAAGGCCCTGGATCTGCTTGCCGGATATGGGTGGCCGGGCAATGTCAGGGAGCTTAAAAACCTGATAGAGAGACTTGCCATCATGGTTAAAAAAGAGAGTATAGGGGTGGAGGAAATTCCACCCCCCTACAGGAATGAAACCGCGGGCAAAGATGACAAAAGTGTGGCAGATCTATTGACCCTGGGCAGTTGGAGCCAGGCCAGAAGGCTGTTTGAACAAAAATTTTTTACCGAAAAAATCAACGAGGCCGGGGGAGACCTTAAAACGGCCGCAGCAAAAGCCGGTGTAAGGAAAGAAGAACTCCTTGACAGACTGAAAAGAAAAAAATGAGAATCATCGGAGGTAACTGCAGGGGCAGAAAACTTATCCCTCCAAAGGGACGGCAGACCACCCGTCCCACATCGGACAGGATCAGGGAGTCGATTTTCAACATCATCTCCCAAAGAATACACAAGGCAAGGGTACTGGACCTGTTTGCAGGCACCGGAGCCCTTGGCATGGAGGCCTTGAGCCGGGGTGCAGACTTTGCAACCTTTGTGGACAAAAGCCTGGAGGCCTGCAAACTCATCAAAGAGAACAGCACCCTTTTACACCTGGACGATCGTTCAACAATCATCCACCGGGATCTTAGCCGGCCCGGTCAACTTTTCACACCAGGAGAACGGAGAAGCCACACCAGGATAGATCAGATCCAAACAAATCTGGCCTGGGCAAAAAAAAAATTCGACCTGGTATTTATGGATCCCCCCTATGGCATGGGACTGATCGAAACTACACTGGCAGACACCTCATTCCTAGATCTTCTGACCGATAATGCCCTTATCGTGTGCGAGCATTGTGTTCGGGAAGACCTGGGCGCAAATCTTTCCAACCTTGACATCAGGGATCAAAGGGAATACGGAAAGACACGAATTACCTTTGTAACCTTGAAATCATCTTACTAAAGGGAGCACCTATGGAAACCAACGAAAAAGTTGCCATTATGAGAGCCAGAGAAAAAATTGCCATTTATCCAGGATCATTTGACCCCCTGACCAACGGTCACATGGACATCATTGAAAGGGCCATGAAACTCTTTGACCGGGTTATCGTTGCTGTGATGAACAATCCCAAAAAGAATTCTCTGTTCTCCGTTGAAGAACGGGTGCAAATGATACGGGATTGCTTTAATGCCAAGCCCTATCTCGAGGTTGACTCGTTTGACGGGCTTCTGGTGGACTACACCCGAATAAAAAAAGCCGTTGCCATTGTCCGGGGTATGCGGGCCATTTCAGATTTTGAAAATGAATTCCAGATGGCTCTGATGAACCGAAAGCTGAACCGTGATGTTCAGACCGTCTTTCTCATGACAGGTCTCAGATGGATATTCACAAGCTCGTCCATCATCAAAGAGGTGGCAGCCTTTGGCGGTGAGATCACAGGCATGGTTCCCCATCCTGTCAAGCTCAAGGTGCTTGAAAAATTTCCCCCTGGGGCAAAAATATAATCATGGATCTGTGGCAGCTGAAGGTATTTATCAATGTGGTTGAGCAGCGAAGTTTTTCAAAGGCTGGAGAGGTGATCCATATTTCCCAGCCAACCGTGAGCAGCCACATAAAGGAACTCGAAGACCATTTTGGATGCCGCCTCATGGACCGCATGGGACGCAATACCGTTCCCACCAAGGCGGGCAAGATCCTCTTCTCCTATGCAAAACGTCTTCTGAGGCTCAAGAACGAGGCGGAATCGGCCATATCTGACTTTCTAGGTAAACCCAAGGGACACCTGGTCATTGGCGGCAGCACCATTCCGTCGGACTATATTCTGCCCAGAATAATCGCCCCCCTTGCCCAAGCCTTTCCTGAAATTTCCCTCTCATTTGTGACAGGCGACTCAACCGATACGATCAACCGGATCACAGAGGGTGAGATTGAGGTGGGAGTTGTGGGTGCCAAGGTAAAATCACCCCTTTTAGTTCAGGAGATCCTTGTGGATGACGAACTGAAGCTTGTGGTTCCGTCCTCCCACAGATGGGCCGACAGGCGGGAGGTCTCCCCTGCCATGCTTCTTACAGAACCATTTCTTGCTAGGGAAGAGGGTTCAGGGACACTTAGTGCCATCGCCCAGAGCATGGAACAGGCGGGCTTTACCACCAAAGATCTCAAGATCATCGCAACCATGGGAAATACTGCCTCGATGATACAGGCCATACTCAACAATGCCGGAATATCCATTCTTTCACCGATTGCCGTGGCCGATCTTCTGGACTCAGGCAGACTCAAGGCACTTACGGTGGTAGGGCTGGACCTCAAGCGCAGCTTTTACATAACTACCCATGGAAGGCGGACCCTATCCCCCCTTTCAAAGACCTTTATCCAATTTCTAAAAGATCATTTCCGCAATAATTAAGGGAGCGTGGACACACCAGGACATTCGTCAAACACTTCCTGCATATGGGCTTTAAAATAATCCCAAAAGGGAAAGGTTCTGCACTGGGCAGGTCTTACATCATAGATCGAGCACCCCTTGCCCGGCACCAGGAACACACAGGGACAATCATCGTCCAGGAAGATCTCGTTGATTAAAAATCTATTTCCAGCCCTTTTAAAGTAACGCTGCAACCCATCGATCAGGTTGATGTTCAAAAATTCGCATATGGCCCCAACCTCGTTGCGGGTGGCCCAGACATTTCCGGGTGCACCCCTGCAGCAAAGGCTGTTGCAGGCCTCACACGCCGCTTTATCAAAATAAAAATCAAATCCAGTTTTGGTTACTAAAGACATGGCTCCACGGCTCAGACAAGATACTTGATAACCACAAACCCAGCGATAAGAAGCAGGGTGAACACCGTGGCAAGCAGGTTAAAATATCGGTCGATGAAACTCTTTATGCCGGGCCCCATCCAGTAGATAAGAGCGCCTATAATGGCAAACCTTAAGGTTCTTGAAGCGGCTGACGCCATTACAAACACAGAAAAATTAACGTCAAAGGCACCGGCAGAGATGGTAAAAAGTTTATATGGCAGGGGGGAAAACCCGGCAATGGCTACAGCCCAGGCGTCGTAATTTTGGTAGAGGGTAGCTATCTGCTCAACCTTGGGGGCAAGACCATAAAAGTCAACAATCCGCTGGCCAATGGTGCCCATGAACTGCCAGCCTATAAAATAACCTCCAATTCCTCCCAGAATAGATCCGGCACTGCACACAAGGACAAAATAAAAGGCCCGGGAGGGGGCTCCCACGACAAGGGCAATGAGGAGGATATCCGGTGGGATGGGGAAGAAAGAAGACTCGCAAAAGGCAAGGACAAAAAGAGCCAGGGCACCGCCCGGTCTCTCGGCCCAGGAGAGGACCCAGTCATACAGCCGCTTGAGCATACCTAATCCTTCCAGCCGTGCTCACCGATCAATTTTACAAAGCGGCACCCCCCGAGATTACTCCTGATGATTTCCCCTTGTTTTTTTTCAATTTTAACAAGCTCCTGACTCAGGAGACCGCCCACGGGCATCACCAGCCTTCCGCCTTCGGCAAGTTGCTCAACCAGAGGGTCAGGAACCCTTGTACCGCCTGCGGTCACAAGGATGGCATCAAACGGAGCCTCCTCTTTCCACCCTAAAGTACCATCGGAATACCTGGCAACTATGTTGTGGTATTTAAGATCATCAAACAGCTTTCTTGTCCTGTGAAACAGGGTATTATTACGCTCGATGGTATATACCTTGAAAACGATCTCGGCAAGCACAGCCGCCTGGTATCCTGATCCGGTCCCGATCTCAAGGACCCTTTCATCCCCGGTAAGCTTCAGAGCCTGGGTCATCTCGGCAATGATATAGGGCTGGGAGATGGTCTGCCCCTCCCCAATGGGAAGGGGAAAATCTCCATAGGCGCTGTCGGTAAGGGCCTCACTCACAAAAAGATGACGGGGCACCTTTCCCATGGCGGCAATCACCCCGGGGTCGGTAATTCCCCTTGCCACAATCTGACGGGCGACCATGTCCTTACGCCATATCTCAAATTTTCTCCTCTGTGAATTCATGCCGGGGAGTTTACCAGCACCCTTTGCGTCCGTCAAGCAGATAGAATCGCTTAACCGTCTTAAATCTTGTAAATAACCCTCTTATCCGTGATGATGATATCCAGATTATACTTCCTCGATTCCATGGGAACATAATCAACCACCTGCTCTTCAAAGGCTATGGAAATTTTACGGGTAGTCTCGGGAAGCTTTGCAATCAACCGATTGTAAAAGTTCTCTCCGATCCCCACACGCCCCCCCTTTTCATCAAAGGCAAACCCTGGAATCACGGCAATGTCTATCTGGTCAAGGCTGATCTTTTTGCAGGATTCGGGATTGGGTGTAAGAACCCCCCGGGGACCTTTGATCAGGTCTTTGTCATAATCATAGATCCGGAACAGGCTAATGGCATGCTTTGAATCAGAGAACGAGGGAATCACAATTCCCTTTTTAACACCAAGGCTCGTCCGTATAATATTTTCAGTTGAAATCTCACGGCTCTTCTCAATGTAGAAAAGTGAAAGCTGGGCCTCCCTGAAATTGGCAAATTCAAAAAGATTCTGCTCCACCTGGGCCTGTTTCTCAGCAAGTTCTGCCTTTGAAAATCCGGCAAGCTGCTGTGAGATTCCGGCAAGAATATTTTTTGTACTGTCTTTGCTCTCATCCATAGGTATAATTTTCCCCCCATTAATTTTCAAGAAACATTATACACAAGCTGGCAATTGTCAACCTGCAATAATCATTGACGGATCTTATGTGTCATGATATTTTTTTCAGGTTATCGGTGAATGGGACAAACAGATATTACAAATTAAGAATCTTTGCACAGGGCAGACAGGTATTTAAATGCTGGAAATCAAGTACGTTATCGAGAACCTGGACGAGGTAGAACAGGCCTTGGCCAAACGGGCTGGCAAGGCTGATTTTAAAGGTTTTGCCAGGGCGGAAAAAACAAGAAGAGAGCTCCTTCAACAGATAGAAGAACTGAGACACCAGAGGAACAAGGTTTCAGACCAGATCGCCAGGATGAAGAGCAACAGGGAAGATGCACAAACAGCCATTCTTGACATGAGAATCGTCTCGGAAAAGATCAAAACCCTGGACAAGACCCTTTCCGAGTATGATGAATTTATCCTGCAGTTCATGATGTCCATTCCCAACATGCCCCACCCGGATGTTCCCATGGGGGCGGACGAAAACCATAACCGGCTGGAAAGACAGATCGGCATCCCCCCTGTTTTCGACTTTCCCGTCAAGGCCCACTGGGATATCGGCGAATCCTTAGGCATACTCGATTTCCCAAGGGCGGCCAAGATCACAGGCGCAAGATTTCCTTTGTACCTGGGGAGCGGCGCACGGATAGAACGGGCGCTGATCAGTTTTATGCTGGACCTTCACACCCTTGAGCATGGCTATACCGAGACCCTTCCCCCCTTTATCGTAAACAGGGAAAGTCTTGTGGGAACGGGTCAGCTTCCAAAGTTTGAACAGGATCTCTTCAAGATTGAGGGTCAAGATTATTACCTCATCCCCACCTCAGAGGTCCCCCTAACCAATATTTTTCGGGATGAAATTTTAGCTGAGGCAGACCTGCCCGTTAAATTCACGGCCTACACCCCCTGTTTCAGGTCAGAGGCTGGTTCCCACGGAAAGGATACCAGGGGTTTGATCCGCCAGCATCAGTTCAACAAGGTGGAGCTTGTCAAATACACCACCCCGGAGACCTCCCATCAGGAGCTGGAATCCCTTCTATCCAATGCTGAAACCGTTCTCAAACGCCTTGAGCTGCCCTACCAGGTGGTCACCCTTTGCAGCGGAGACCTTGGTTTTTCCGCAACAAGGACCTATGACATTGAGGTGTGGATGCCGGGCCAGGACAAGTACCGGGAGATCTCGTCGTGCAGCAACTGCGAGGCGTTCCAGGCAAGAAGGGCCAACATCAGATTCAGGCGGGAAGGCCAGAAAAAGCCTGAGTTCGTCCATACCCTGAATGGGTCCGGGCTTGCCGTTGGCAGGACGGTTGCGGCAATACTTGAAAACTTTCAGCAGTCTGACGGTTCGGTCAAGATACCCGAAGCTCTAAGACCGTACATGGGCGGCAAGGAGGCCATCACCAATGAAACTCGATAATTTTCCCCAGGAGATTCAGCCGCTTCTTATTCCCAGACCCGGCGGAGATCTCTGCTACCGCTGCCTTGGATGTGAGAAAGAATTTCCCATCACAACCCTTCTCTACGTATGTCCCGACTGCGGTGCAGTGTTGCTCATCGAAGACAGGGATATCCACCGGCTCAAGGAAATTTCCGGAGCCACCTGGCAGAAGCTGTTTGACTATCGACGGATGCTCAAGATCCCGGCCCTCAAGGGAATTTATCGCTACCACGAGTTCCTGGGGCCCAACATCCCCCTTGAATCCATAGTCTACCTGGGCGAAGGCCACACCCCCATTGTGGAGGCCAACCAGCGACTCCAGGATCTTGCCGGAGTCAGATTTTTTTACAAGAACGACGGGCAGAACCCCAGCGCATCCTTCAAAGACCGGGGCATGGCAAGTGCGCTTTCCTACATCAAGTATCTCATTGACCAGCGGCTTGTGTCGGACATCATTGCCGTGTGTGCTTCCACAGGAGACACCTCGGCCGCCGCCGCCCTTTACGCATCCTATCTTCAGCCCTACATCAAATCCGCCGTACTCCTGCCCCACAACAAGGTGACCCCCCAGCAGCTCTCCCAGCCCCTTGGGAGCGGTGCCAGGGTATTTGAAATCCCGGGAGTTTTTGACGACTGCATGAAGATCGTGGAAAAACTCTCCGAAGAGTACAATGTAGCGCTGCTCAACTCAAAAAACGCCTGGCGCATACTTGGCCAGGAGTCGTTCTCCTACGAGGTTGCCCAGGATTTCGAATATGAGATGCACGATAAGGTGGTCGTTGTTCCCATTGGCAATGCAGGAAATATTTCCGCCCTGATGAGCGGTTTTATCAAGTTTTTCAACGCCGGTATTATCGCCGACCTGCCCAAGATCATCGGTGTTCAGAGTGAACATGCAGATCCGGTTTTCCAGTATTATCTCGAGCCGGATCGATCAAAGCGGCGATTCAAACCCGTGACGGTTCGATCAAGCGTAGCCCAGGCAGCCATGATCGGCAACCCGGTTTCCATGCCAAGGGTTATTGCCCTGACCGACCGATACAATGCCCTTGCAGGAGAACAGCGGGTGTTTGTCACCCAGGTGACCGAGCAGGCCATCATGGACTGGCAGCTGCAGGCCAACCGAAACGGCCACATTGCCTGCACCCAGGGGGGAGAAAGCCTTGCAGGACTGGTCGAGGCCCTTAAATTCGGCATTGTCACAAAGGCCGAGACCGCCATTGTGGATGCCACGGCCCATGCCATGAAATTTTCCGGGTTCCAGGATCTCTACTTTGGTGAAAACATGCCCGCCGGGTTCAACATCCGATCCAACCCGGATTTCATCAACCTCCCAAAGCTTGTGATGCCCGAAGACAAAGAGAATATCCCCGGCCAGGGCACCCCCCTTAACGAGGAGGATTTCAAGCGCTTTGCCCAGGATGTATCCGATAAAATTGCAAAGGAACTGAACCTTTTGAAAAGCCTATGAGAATATGGCGGCAAAAAGCCAAGGGCATTCTGACCTGCACCCTATGCCTGGGATTTTTCATCGCCCAGCCGGGCCTAACTGCGACACAATCGGTCAAGACTTCGCTGAAACGATATGCTGTACATTCGTTTGGCGATCAAAAGGTGCTGTGCGAGCCCTATAACGTTGCCAAAGATGACTGGCTCTACAAGATTTTCAGGCAGAAAGGGGAGATCTCTGAAAAAGATTTCCCCCTTTTCCTCGCCATTTTCAAATCCATCAACCCTGACATAAGCAATATCGACGCTATCAATCCGGGCCAGCAGATCCTCATACCCCTCAAAACGATCCACCAGGAGGATTTTGACGAGAGTGTTCCCGGGGTGGTGGATGTACCGGTGGTCGAATTTGCCACCCTCGAAAAAAAAATCCCTTCCCGGTACAAACGACACCGGGTTAAGGTCGGAGATACGGTTTCCCAGCTGATAGACCCGATTTTTCTGAAAAAAGACGGCACTCTGACCCAACAGGGAATAGACCTCTTTTTAATTGCCAATCCCGGGACAAACGGGGTTCATCTCATTCAGGAGGGGAGCGTCCTGAACCTGCCCATTCCAAACCAGACGGAACTAATCCTGGCCGTACCGGAGAATAATGGGGTTCCTTTTATGCCTGCACCCGTCACCGCAAAGGATATAGCTGCCCTTAAGCAGTTCACCAGGACACACCGGGGAGAACTCCTAGAAAACGGCAAATATTACTTTCCGGCAAAGGGATCACCGGATCTTGTCCTTGACCTTGCATACACACCCATCATAAGATTCCAGAACGGCACAAGAATCATCATGGTTCCAGACCGGAACCATTACCGGGAAATGGAGAAAACCGTGAGAGTTTACTGGCCGGGTGCGACCCTGGTAGACCTCCCTAGGGCCCTTGAAACCGTAACACCGAAAGCCCAGGACCGTCCCGGAGAAAAACCACCGGGCAACAGCCAGAAAACAGCGCTGAACCACAGAGTCACGGCAGCAATGCTTGTTAAACTGGCAGGTTTTGAATACGAGTCAGACTCGGTCATCCGCCTGCAAATGGACACCCTGGACCTTGAAATCAAGGTAGGTAAAATTTTACGCAGGGAAAAACCCGACCTTCTGGTTGAATACGGGGATGTCTATGGATTTGCACTGGACCTGATCCACGAACAGGGGTATGAGCTTATATCCCTGTTGCCCGGCGAAACCATGCGGGAACTTGCGGTAAAACTCTTCACAGGCCTTGGCATTCAGGTGGTCGAAAACCCCGCCTTTATCAGCACCAGGACCTACAGGACCATAACCATCCCAGGGGTTTACATCCCCTGCCCCACCGGTAAAATCATGCTTGTGGATCAAGGGCTTGATCTTGAAACCGAAGAATTTTTACACCATCGAAGCATATCTATTTTACGCACAAATCTCCCTGATTGGGAAGCCAAACCTGAAATCTGAAGGTTGCATTCTTAGTTTGAGTTGAAGGATAAGGAGCACAAATGAAACCGATTTTTATTATTTCTCTGTTTATCTGTCTTATTCCCATGGCCTGCGCCACAACAAACAACGTTCAGGAGCGAAACATAGCCGAGGCCACCATGGCCCTTGGGGAGGCCCACCTGAACCAGGGCAACTTCACGGCAGCCTTAAAAGAACTTCTAAACGCAGAAAAGACCATTCCCAACGATCCCTTTATACACAACAATCTGGGAATCGCCTACATGGGCAAAGAGATATTTGACCTTGCAGAAACTCATTTCAAGCGTTCCCTGGCCCTTAAACCCGACTATACTCAGGCCCAGAACAACCTTGGAGCAGCCTATCTCAAGCAAAAAAAGTACGACCAGGCCATTGAGTGCTATAGTCAGTTCTCTAAGAACCTCCTCTACACAACGCCGCACTTTGCCTTTTCCAATATGGGGTGGGCCTATCTTGGCAAGAAGGAATATCTCTTTGCGGAAAACAACTTTTTAAAGGCCCTGAATGAGGAGCCCGACTTTATCAATGCAATCCACGGCCTTGCATCAACCTATCTTGAATCTGGCAATCCCCTCAAGGCCGAAACTTTGCTGGAAAAAAAGATTGCAAAGCTTCCCAGGGCAGCCATCCTCCATGCTGACCTTGCAAAGACCTATGAATTCATGAACCGCCCGGACAGGGCAAAGGAAATGTGGAAGCAGGTGCTTCTCTTTGTTCCCGAAGGAACTCCCCTGGCCCGGGAGGCCGAGTTAAGACTGAACAATTGAACAACCCTAACCTGCCCCAGGGACTCGGCCGTCTCTAAACGTCAGGATCAATTACCTCTCTGCTCAAGCTGAACAATGGTCGGCGTGATAAATATCAACAGCTCGTTTTTTTTGTCTTCGGTGGAATCACTGCCAAAAAACCTGCCGAGAAAAGGGATATTTGAAAGACCGGGAAAACCATTCTCGGACGCTGAAGTGGTATTTTTGACAATGCCGCCAATCACGATGGTATTGCCGTCGTTGACCAGGAGTTCAGTTTCCGCCTCATTGGTTGAAAGGGAGGGGACACCGTCAACCACGCTTGCCAGATCGTTCTTGGTGATAAGAACGCTCATGGCGATGCGATGATCCGGTGTCACATGGGGAGTTACCTCAAGGAGCAGGTCGATGCTCTTAAACTTTACTGCCGAGCCCCCGGAATCGTCCCGTTCAAGATAGGCATACTCAAGTCCCTGCTTGATCTTGGCCTTTTTGTTGTCAAGGGTAAGGATCTTGGGAGAGGAGATGATTTTAACATCGCCCTTTATTTCAGAGGCTGTCAGGGTGGCGTTGAGTTCCGCAGATGTTCCAAAAATATTTTTAAAGTCAAACCCAAGGCTGGTTCCCTGGCTTGCCACGGGATAATTCATTGCCACGTTAAAATCATAGCTTCCCCTGTTGTTTTCCCGGGGTCCACTTTCTCTTTTTGTGCCCCAGTTGATCCCAAGGGCCTTGGAAAAATTCTTGTTAACCTCAACCACCCTGGCCGAAATCATGATCTGGGGCGTCACCTTGTCAAGCCGTCGTATGAGTTCCTTTGCCTGGTCAATCTTTTCCCTGACATCGGTCAAGATGATCATGTTGGTTCTCCCATCAACGCTCAGCACCCCCCTGTCAGGGGTTAAAATCTTTTCCAGATGGGGTTTTACATCTGTTTCTGCGCTTGAATAGTTGATGGGGATATACTCGGTCATCAGGGGTTCAAGGCTTTTTTTCTGTTCAAGGGTTGCCCTGTGGGCTGCCACGGCGTCCTGGTTTAACTTCTGTTCCTGGGACAGGGTGGACAGGGTTGCTATACGGACTATGGTGCCCTCCTGGACCTGACCCAGACGGTTCATCTTCAATACCAGATCCAGGACCTGATCCCAGGGAACGGGTTTCTCAAGGGTCATGGTTACGCTGCCTGTGACATCCTTGTCCACGGCAAAGTTCTTACCGCTCACGCTCCTCAATATTCGAAAGACATTTTTTATGTCAGTATCAAAAAAATCGAGCCGGATCTTTTCACCGGTATAGATTTTTTCATCAAAATAGCCGGGCTTGGGGCCTGGCTCAATGGCCTGTTCCTGCTCCAGATACTTAGCCTGAATCTGATCCTGATCAGGGGACGACTCTACACCAGGAGACGAAGCCACTTTGCCCTGTTTACCGGTCAGGATGATCTCTTCGGAGGAGACCTCTCTTCGGGCAAGGTCAAAGGTCGGCGGCTCAAGGGTTGACGGCTCAAAGGTCAGAAAAATGCCCTCCTGTGTCTGTGCCATGTGAAAGGGAACCTGTTCACGCATTTCAATCCCTATGGTTGAAGCAGAGTGACCCTGGGAGCGCTGACTGGGAACAATACGCTCAACGGCAGACTTGAAATAGGTTGTAACCAGGGGGCGGCGTTGGTGGGCAGGGATGTCGACTTCGTGGAGTTTGAGCATCAGTCGCCTGTCTCCATCCTTTGCCATGTCATACTTGACGGGCTGGGAGGTCTTCACAAAAAGCTCTGAATTTCCATGGTCGTCATTGCTGAAAAAAAGACCCGTTAAGCTGGCTGGTCCCTTGGGAATAAAGGGGGGAGGAGTTTTGTCGATTGCGGCTATTGACTGGGCTCCGGCCATGGAAGATTCTGGGCCATGTATCCCGGAATCTTCAACAGTGCCAGATATGTCAGCCACATCTTCTGGCCCAGAGTCCTTTTCCTTTTGAAACACAAGGGTCAGGCCGGCGACATGGGCGTTCACCTCATAATCGAGATTTTCACTTAAAAGGATATCCACCCTGGCCGTTTTCATCCCTTGGTCCGCATAGGCGGCGACGATGGAACTTATCTGGCCTGTTCCTTGAAGCGTGGTAGACCTGACATCGTCGGCAAGCGCTGCCCCGGGAAGATAAACGGCCACACCCAGGGGAAAGGACTGTTTGACCGAGGTATAGGTAAGGCTCCGGTTGGCGACAATATTCACCACCATGGTTTCCGGGGTCTGTTCCAGCTCAATGGACTTTATGGTTGGCTGTACAGCAGCAAGCAATGGTGACTTTTCAGTTGATTTCTCAGATGGACTTTCAATTCCGGCAATCCCCACCACCTGTTCCTGGGCTGCACACCCATAAACCAGGGCTGCAATAAACAGGAGGCAGACCCCTTTTTTTATAGCCATTTTGAATCTTATCATTATCCATGGATGAGACATATATTAACCCTCAATTTCCTGTTTATGAAGTTTCATTTCCCTTGTGCGGGATATTTCTTCACCCCTGAAATCCGTAATGGTTTCATTGATCACAATCCTATCCTTCAATATCTGGACGACCGTTCCAGCGTCCTTACCTATATAGGTGCCTACCCTTACCACATACCCCTTGCCCGACGCCTCTTCGATCATGGCTATTTTCCCGGATTCAGCCAGCACAACGGCAACCAGCCGGACCTGGCTCAGATCAAATTTTTCCAGGGGGGTGAGCGCACGGGTTGGTTTTTTTTCGCCCTTATCCACTGGAATCGTTGTTTGGGGCCGGGTCTGTACCAGGGGAATAAAGGGATTGATCTTGTCCGTTGGCGAATAGGGTTCCAACGCAAAAGAGGTTGAAGAGAGATCAGGCTCATCCCCTGGCACAGCAATGAAATTAACGACTTCTGCTTCAGGTTCCGATACAGGTTCCACAGCAGGCGGCGACGGTGGAACTTTCATGGAAACAACCACTTGCCTTGGTTCGACCTCTTGTCTGGGGGGCGGCTCCTGGCATGCGACAAGTCCCATGCACCCCAAAGCCATTGCAACCCCAAACAGAAAAGTCGTTTTTATCTTAATCCATGCATGCATGATTCATCTCGCTCATTTTTTCTTTTTCTTTTTTACATCTTTCTCTTTTTCCACAAACATATAGGTGACGGCATTGCAGGAAACTTCAAGGCTGTCCGACCGGCTCTGGGACTTGATGGTGATATCATCAATATTGACGATCCGGTAAAGCCTTGCCACCCGATCAAAAAAAGCGGCAACCTGGTGATATCCCCCCTGCACCTTTATGGCCACGGGGATTTCAGCATAGAACTCCCTGTTGACCTGGCCCTTGGGCTGAAACAGAAGAAACTCGAGGCCTGCCTCGCTGCCCGAGCTTGAGATTCCAGTTAAAAGAGAGGGGATCTCCTTTTTGTCAGGCAAAGCCTTCATGGCAAGGTTGAACCGAGCTTGAGCCTCGGTCATTTTCTCCTCATATTTTTCAAGTTTAGCCGCCTTTTGCCTGTAGGATACAAGAGTTCGGTTTAAGGATTCAAGCTGATCCTCGACTCTTTTAAGCTGTTCCTGCCTGGGCATATAGATAAAATAGACATAGGTTCCTGCGATAAGGGCAATGGTAACAACGCACACGAGAATTCTCTGAACCATGGATAAGGTCCCGATTTTCTCAAAAATCGGGGCGGTTTTTTTACCGATCCTACCTCCGAGGCTCTCCCTCTGTTTATCGTTCATTTTTTCCCGTCACTCTCATTTTCAGGATTGTCAGGAATCTTCTTGTTGCATAGAAGCTCAAACGCCTTCATCTGAATATCCTTATCTATGGTCTGCATTTTGATATTTTTAAGATCCACACCGGAAAAGAGAGGCGACTCTTCAATCCGGGTCATGAAATCTGCAACAGTCTTGTTGTCAAAGGCTATTCCGGTAAGAAAAACCGTGTTCTCCCCGGTTTTAATATTGGTAAGCCACATCATTGAAGGAACCACAAGGGCGGTCATGGCATCCATAAGGGCAACCGGTTCCCAGCGTTTAACCTCGAGGGTATTTACAATTTCAAACTTCTGCTCAAGAAGGGCCAGGTCTTTCATTATTTGCGTGACCCTGTCCGCCTTTTCCTTGTACAGGGTGATCTGGGACTTTACATTGCCTATGTCCGTTTCAATCCGCTCAATTCGTTTATTCATCTGCAGGGTGAAATAAACCAGGGCAAGGATGAAAAAAACAAGGCTGAGAAAAAACATGGAGACCTGTTGACGGATATTTTCCTTGCGCCGTGCAGCCCTGAAGGGTAATAGATTAATCCGTATCATTTGTCATCCACCTTTCTAAGGGCAAGGCCAAGGGCAATGGGTGCAAGGGGAGCCATTTGATTGAGGGTCTTACCCGGAAAAAGGTCCTGATTGACGATCAGGCCGGAAAAGGGGTTCAGTATGGAAACATCGACCTGTATCTCAGAGGCGAGGGTTTTAGCGAATCCCCGGATAAAGGTTCCTCCACCGCAAAGTACCAGCCGGTCAACATTTCCATCGTTTGATTTAGACTGAAAGGTATTTACAACACCTGCGATTTCAGAGCACCATTTCTCTACGCCTTCCGAGCAGAGTTCACGGACCTCTTGGTTTGCCGCACCAATGGTTTTCTGCCCCGAAGCCATGGCCTCGGCTTCGGCCGGGGTGCACCCTGTAGCCTCGATAATCCCGTTCAGGATCTGTGCCGTTCCAAACGAGTTTTCCCGCATCATAAGCGAAGTCTCTCCCCTGAGGATATTGAGGGAAGTTTTAGAATGTCCCGCATCCACAAGCATGACCACATCTTCAGAAGTATCATTAGATACGGCCCCATGGATGTTTTGAAGGGCAAAGGTGTCAACATCAATAATGCAGGGGTTCAAACCCGCCCTGCGGGTAAGATCCATGTATGAGGCGACCAGGTCTTTCTTGACCGCCACCAGAAGAACATTCATCTGATCCGGGGAAAAGGTACTTGGGCCCAGGATCTGAAAATCAATATTCACATCTTCAATGTCGTAGGGGATATACTGTTCCGCCTCAAAGCGGATTGAGTCTTGAAGAACCTTTTCAGAGAGTGTTGGAAGACTGATGGTCTTGATGACCACCGAATAGCCGCCCGTTGAGATGGCAACATTTTTTTCTTTGATTTTGTGGGTCTTGAAAAGGGTGCGTATGGAATTGGCAACCCCTTCAACATCCTCAATGACACCATCAACAATTGCACCGGGATCGGTTCTGGTAATGCCGAACTTTTTAAGCACAGGACCTTTGGCCGTTTCCCGGATTTCAGCGACCTTAACCAGGGAAGAACCAATATCTAGCCCCACCAGGTGATCTCGTTTTTTAAAAAGCATAAGCTCTATTCTGTCCCCGTTTTTCACCTGTTTCTTATATCATTCAGGCGGCAACCAGTATCCCCCACCCTGACGCCCAAAATTAGAGTTGTTAACCAACAATATTTTTACCAACAATAATTTGCCAACAATAATTTGATTGATAACCAAGGTTATTGCTACTATACTCATTTCCTTATAAATTATCTGATACCATGGTTAAGTCAAGAACAATCATCGATCACACAAAAAAAACGGAACAGGTCAATGGCTGTAGAAACAGACATGAAAGAACAACGGCCCTTCAGGCTGGTCAAATACTTCACCTTCACAAGCCTTGCCGTAATGTTTGCTGCGACCATAATAATCACAGCCATCAACACCCACTGGGTGAAAACCATTCTCCAGCAAAAGAGCGAGGAGTATGCCCATCTCCTTGTGGAGAATCTCAACCATCAGGTGTTTTTACAGTTCATCATCCCGGTTGTGCTTAAATATGGTCAGATAAAATTAAGGGAAGAGGCTCAATTCAAACGCATGGATCAGGTGGTAAGGACCACCCTGCACAGCTTTAACGTAGAAATGGTCAATATTTACGACATGAACAATATCATTTCCTACAGCTTTGATAAAACAAGGATAGGGACAAAAGATGCCGTTGGGTCAGGGTATGCAAATGCCGTAAAAAACCGGTCGACCTCACAACTTCTGCGGACTGGTTCGGCCCTTGAGCTTTTTCTGGGTGTTTCAGACGAGACAAAGATTATAACATTTGCACCCCTGAGGGCGGAAAAACCCCTCTCCTCCATCTCGGGTCCAGTACTGGGAGTCGTTGAAATTGTCCAGGATGTTTCAGCAGACTATAAAAAAATATTCAAGCTTCAGGTCATGGTCACCATCACCTGTTGCGTCGTCATGGGGACACTCTTTATCGTGCTCATCTTTGTGGTAAGACAGGGCGAGAACATCATCAAGAATCGTAACCGAGAACAGCTGAAATTAGAAGAAAAACTCAGAAGGTCCGAACACCTTTCAGCCATTGGAGAGATGACAGCAGGTGTATCCCATGAGATCCGGAATCCCCTTGGCATAATCAAAAGTTCAGCGGAACTTTTAAAAAAGCAGATGGGAAAACTCGGCAGTTCCACCACAATTGTAAATATCATCATCGAAGAGTCCCTGCGGCTCAACAACATAATCAAGGATTTCCTTGATTATGCCAGACCCAGAAATCCCGATCTTCATTCCTGTTCAATTGAAGAAATTATAGACAAGAACATTGCCTTCCTGGGACCGTTTATCCAGGAAAAACACCTTGAAATAGAAAAAAGATTCGGCCGGGATATTCCTAGGATAATGGCTGACGCTCCCATGCTCTACCAGGCCTTTTTAAACATACTGCTAAACTCTTTCCAGGCCATGGAGGCCGGGGGCAGAATCATTATAAGCGCCTTTGCCGACAACAGTGATATCCTCATCCTGTTTGAGGATGACGGCAGGGGAATCGGCCAAGAGGAGCTGAAAAAAATATGGAACCCCTTTTTCACCACCAAGGATATGGGCACAGGCCTGGGACTCGGCATCGTCAAGAACATAGTTGAATCCCACGGAGGTGAGATCGAAATTTCAAACAGGGAGCCAAAGGGGGTTCAGGTGGAAATTATATTGCCCGCAAAGGAGGATTAACCGTGGAAAAGATCCTGATCGTTGATGACGAGAAAAACTATCCCACCATCCTGGGCGAAGTTTTAAGGGAAGAGGGTTACGTCCCCCTCACCGCATCGAGCGGTCTAATGGCCCTTGAGATTCTCAGCGACCAATGCGTCGACCTTGTGCTGTCCGACGTTACCATGCCTGGAATGGATGGGATTGAACTCTTGGAGAAAATCAAGGAAACCACCCCGGGAACGCCCGTCATCGTGATGACTGCCTATGGAAGTGTTGAAAAGGCAGTTGAAGCCATGCACAAGGGTGCCTACACCTATATACTGAAACCCTTTGAAAATGACACCCTTGTTGCCCACATCGCAAAGGCAATTTCCATCCAGAAAATTGTCCAGGAGAATTGCACCCTCAGGAATGCCGTGAGTTCGGCCTACAGCTTTGGCAAAATCATCGGCAAGAGCAAACCCATGCAGGAGCTCTACGATATCATCAAAAAGGCAGCACCTACCCGGGCCAACATCCTGATCCAGGGTGAGAGTGGGACGGGCAAGGAGCTCGTGGCAAAATCAATTCACTACAACAGCGCTAGAAAAGGCAAACCCCTTATTGCCGTGAATTCATCGGCCTTTGCAGAATCCCTCCTGGAGAGCGAATTGTTCGGCCATGAAAAAGGGGCCTTTACAGGGGCTGCAGCCATGCGCAAAGGGCGATTTGAACTGGCAGATCAGGGCACCCTGTTCCTCGATGAGATCGGCGAACTTCCCATGGACATCCAGGTAAAACTGCTCAGGGTGCTCCAGGAGAGAACCTTTGAAAGGGTTGGAGGCTCCAACCCCATTGTCGTGGACTTTCGTCTCATTGCAGCAACCAACAAAAACCTTGAGGAGGAGGTTGAAAAGGGTCGTTTTCGAGAGGATCTCTTTTACCGGCTCAACGTTGTCAAAGCCGTGATCCCTCCCCTGAGGGAGAGGCAGGAGGATATTCCTCTGCTGATCAACCATTTTATTCAACGGTATGGCAATGAACACAATAGGGCCACCCCCTTGAAGGGAATAACCCCCGGGGCGGCCCAGCTTTTTTTTGACTACCCCTGGCCGGGAAACGTCCGGGAGCTTGAAAATGCCATTGAGCGGGCCGTCATTTTCTGTTCAAACCAGGAGATCACACCCGAAGATCTCCCCGCCAAGATGCGCCAGGCCATGTCAGCACCCCTTCAGCTGGATGGAATCCCTGAAAATGCGGGTCTTACAGAAACCCTTGCCGCCGTGGAAAAAAGAATGATTCAGCGGGCGATGATGCTCGCCGACAATGTACAGACTAAGGCTGCCAAGCTTCTTGGTATCGGCAAAAGCGGCCTGAACCAGAAGCTCAAAAAATATGGTCTTGGTTGAAAACTATAACCGCTGGATTCTTGCTTCGGCCATGGGTGCGTAGATGGAATCACCATGGTCTCGGACAACCTCCTGGAGCAGTTGCTGACTCTGCTCTGAATCACCCCTGTCGGCAAGGATCAGCCCAAGGTTAAACAAAGCCTCACCCTTGAGCATAGAGCCTTTGGCCGTGACGATCTTCCTGAACCAGGTTTCAGCCTCGTCCATCTTGCCAAGGGCAAGAGTGGTGCGCCCCAGGGAGGAGAATAAAAGGTTTTCCATGGCCTTATCACCCTTGAATTTATCCAATGCGCCAAGGTACATACCATGGGCCTCTTCAAGCTTTCCCGCATCAAATGCGATCTTTGCAAATCTCACCCTTGCCTGGGCCGATGCAGCCGTGTTGGGATAGGAGGATATAAACTCGGCAACATCATCCTTTACCGTTTCATATCCCTTGACAGGATCGGTATCGTTGTAATTTGAAAGGACCCGGGCCAGAAACTCGGAGGCCTTGTCCTCGGAACGACCGATGCTGTATAGGGTTGCGGAAAAAACAGCCACAACTGCCACGATTGCACCTAAAACCATGGCCACCTGTTTTTTGTATCGGATTACAGTGTTGACCCAGCCCTGGAGAGTCTCCAGAAAAGGATCTGGCTGCTCAAGCTCTTTTTTCCGTGCATTTGATATTTTATCGACCATTTTAGCGTTCATCCTCTCATTTGAATTTTGGCTATTAGCTGTTAGCTACTACCCACTACCTGCTACCCACTGACTACCTACCAGACCAAAGGTCTGTAGATCCACCCCTTGTCTCCATCACCATGCTCCACCTCAAGCCAGTTGTCCTTTTTGTTCAACACCTTGAAGGGCACACCCCTTTCCACGGTAAACACAATTGGATTGCCAGGGTCTGGGCCGGATCGAACATTGCAGCTGTTCTTTACGGTTATGACCGATGGGATGGAGCCCACAAGGGAATTATGCACCCACCCAAGATCTCCTTCAAAATCCTTGAATCGATACCAGCTCCCCTTTTTCTCGACAATCAAAATGGGGTAATAAGTCTCGACCTGCCACAGGGTCTCATGGTTTGTTCCCGGGCCGGATCGCACGTTGGCAATTTTTGAGGTAATAGCAAGACGTTCCTCGGCCCATGATGCCTGACAGAACCAACCTTGCATGGAAAGAAACAGGGTCAGAAAAAAAATTGCAGCAATGGCCTGCCTTAAATTGAGATCGGCCATTACCTTGCCATACATCTCACCAAAACCTTTACCAGACACCTTATCGAATCTGCCTACCAGCATATACAAACGAACTACCTCCTATCCAAAGCCTAATAATTTTCCCCCCTGGTATACCAGAAAGGAGAAGCACCATGCAACGGATGTTGTATAAAAAAGAGAAAACCATGCCCAACCGGCTGAAGCCTCCCGCCAGATGGTTGTGACTGTTGCGATGCAGGGGACATAGAGAAGGACAAAGACCATCATGGAAAGGGCCGATAGCGCAGTCATACCCGAGGCATGGAGGGCATAATCAAGGGCGTCAGTCTGATCGTCCCCTACTCCGTAAAGAACGCCCATGGTGGAAACCACCACCTCCTTTGCCACAAGGCCCGTGACCAGAGCCACCCCTGCACGCCAGTCAATTCCGATGGGAGAAAATACAGGCTCTATAAGGTGTCCTAAACGGCCGATAAACGATCGCTCAACAAGGGCCTTGTCCCTCTGCCTTTCAAGGTCTGCCAACCTGAAATCAACCTCCTTTAAGAGATCTTCCTGATTCTCAGCCCCAGGTTGTGCGACTATCTCAGAACGCTGTGTCGCCACCTGGTCCAGATATTGGGAATACTCGGCCATAACAACCCTGTCCCGGGGAAAGGTGGAAAGGGCCCAGATGATGATCGACCCCACAAGAATCACCCCGCCCATTTTCTGCAAAAACATTTTACTTCTATCCCACATGTGAATCATCAGGCTCTTCAGCATGGGTACCCGGTAGGGGGGGAGTTCCATGACAAAAGGGGCGTCCTCCCCCTTGAGAAGGGTTGAGCGGAAAAGCCGCCCTGAGAGGATGGCAATCACTACACCCATGAGATAGAGCCCGAAGATGACAGTCCCGGCCTTTTGGGCAAAAAAAGAACCTGCCAGAACAATATACACCGGAAGTTTTGCCGAACAGGACATGAACGGCGTAATCAGGATGGTGAGTATCCTGTCCTTTCTATTCTCAAGGGCCTTTGTTGCCATGATGGCAGGAACGCTGCACCCAAACCCCATGAGCATGGGAATAAAAGATTTCCCATGGAGCCCCACGGTATGCATGATCCTGTCCATCAAAAAGGCGGTCCTTGCCATATAACCGGTATCTTCAAACAGTGCGATGCAAAAGAAGAGAATCAAAATGTTGGGCAGAAAAACAATAACGCTGCCGATGCCCGCCACAATGCCGTCAAGCATCAGATCCTTTAACAGCCCCGAAGGAAGCAGGGCCTTGAGAACGGATGAAAAAAGGCCGACCCCCGTATCGATCCACTCCATGGGGTAGGCCCCAAAACTGAAGGTCATCTGAAACATGGCCCAGATAAAGAAAATAAATATGGGAAATCCCAGGAATCGGTTGGTCAACACCCGATCGATGCTTCTTGAAATATCCGCCCTCTTTCTTGCCGTCACGGTGACGACGCTCCTGACAATGCCTGCGATAAATCCGTAGCGCTCGTCCGTGAGGACAATTTCCGGATCGTCCTGGAACTGCTCTTCGATCTTGAAACGGGCTCTTTCTGCCACAGCCAGGACTTCATTTGCAGCCCCTTTTGCAGCATCAGGGGCCATGGCTCCAAGATTTTTCTTGACTACCTCGTCGTTTTCCAGAAGCTTGATGGCGGTCCAGCGCCCGGGCCAGTTGTCAAGATCAAGCCCGGCCCGATCCATGGCCGTCTCTATCTCCCGAATAAGGGCCTCTATGTCCCGGTGGTAGGTAACCTTGCGGCCGGCCTTGCCCTTTGATGAGGTTCCGGCCTCTTTGACGGCCGCCTCCACGAGGAGGTCCATGCCCTTAACCCGATTGCCAACGGTGAAGATGACCGGCAGATCCAACAGAGACGCAAGCTTTGCCCCATTGATGGAAAAGCCCTTGGATTTTGCCAGATCGGCCATGTTCAGGGCAAATACCACGGGTCTGTCAAGCTCCATGATCTGCATGGCAAGGTAGAGGCTGCGCTCAAGGTTTGCAGCATCGATAATGTTGACAACCACATCTGGCTTTTCGTTGAGAATAAAATCCCTGGCAACTATCTCTTCCAGGGAAAAGGGGGTCAGACTGTAGGTTCCGGGAAGATCCACGAACTTAAGCTCAACCCCGTTATGTTTGACGATCCCCTCTTTTTTTTCCACCGTGACCCCGGGCCAGTTACCCACCTTTTGCCGGGCCCCGGTGAGATTGTTGAATATGGTGGTTTTCCCGGAGTTGGGATTACCGGCCAGGGCGATTGTAAGTTGCTTCATGGGTTTTTCACCGTTTTCACCCCTTCGACACTTATGTGGGCGGCCTCTTCGACACGCATGGAAACGTGGTAGCCCTTGACAATCAACTCAATGGGGTCCTTGAGGGGCGCATATTTTTCAACATACACCGTTGCCCCCCGGTTTATACCCATCTCAAGGATTCTTCTTCTAAGCCTTGTCTCCCCGGAAACCCTTGTGACAACACCCTGCTGGCCCTGACGCATCTGGCTGAGTAAAATTGTGTCGGCAACACCAGGATGCCCTCCTGGATGACCAACCGCCTCCCCGGCGGGCAGGGGGGGATAACGATGGGCACTGCGCTCGACCATCACCTTTTGTGCCAGACCCTGACCGATTACAAATCGGCTTTCCCCATGGGCAACGACCAACTGCCCCCCGTGCTGGGTGGAAACCACCTCAATGGTATCTCCAATCCTGAGCCCCATGGAGGTCAGACGCATCTGGGCGTTCTTGCCCCCTTCAAACTCCTTGATCACAAGGAACTCACCCTGTTTGGTCCGGGAGAGCGGCACAGGAAGAGTGGATTTTTCCAGGCAGTCGGCACATATGCCGTAAATCTCCATCTTGTGCTGGAGCATGTGAAACCCATAGGCTGCCGCAAGATTTACCTGCTGGCGCTCAAGGGCCTCGTCCCGGAATTCGAGGATTGCGCCGCACTTGATGCAGACCATGTGGTCGTGGTGAAGGCCCAAATGACGATGTTCATACCGGGGCGGACCATCGTCGATTTTAAGTTTCTGGGCAAATCCGAACCGACACAAAAGCTCCATGGTTTCGGCAATAAAACCCGGCCCCAGAAAAACCCCATTTTGTTCAAGGGTTGCCTGAATCTCACGGCAGGTTTCATGGTTTTCACTCTTAAGGAATGACTCTAGAATCTGAAACCGTTTATCAAGTTCATCCACCCCTTCCTGGGCCAGGAGCTTTAGAAATTGTTTTTTCTCTTGTTCATGTCTCTCATTCATAATAATATTCCCAATTTTTAAATGTCAGCATAAATTATTACACGCACCAACATATGTCAACCTGAACCTGGGAGTAGCTATTAGCTATTAGCCATTAGCTGTTAGCTGTTAGCAGATAGCAGATAGCAGATAGCAGATAGTAGTAGGTTGGGTTGAGGAACGAAACCCAACGATTGTAAGCTATTCTATTTAGCTAAAAGCTAACAGCTAAAAGCTAAAAACTGTTCTTAATAAAAACAGGAATTATACCTATGAGAATAACACAAGGTATCACCATCGGGAAGAAGAGAATCGAAAACAGGCTGTTTCTGGCACCCATGGCGGGCCTTGGCCATGTGGCTTTTCGTGAGCTTGTATCGGAATTTGGCGGATATGGGCTGCTGTTCACCGGCATGTGCAGCGCCAAGGCCCTTCCCCAGGAGAATCCGGCAGTCTCACCGGTGTTCAAATGGCGCAAATCCGAGCTTGCCACCCTTGTCTGCCAGATTTTCGGCCCAGACCCCCTGTCCATGGCCCTGGCAGCCCAGAGGATCCAACGGGAGGGTTTCTTCGGGGTTGACCTTAACTTTGGATGCTCGGTTGCGGCCATCTGCAAGCGTGGATGCGGGGCAGCGCTTTTGCGGGATCCCGACCTTGCCGTTGAGATCCTTGCCCGGGTCAGGAGTTCTGTCACCATTCCTGTTTTTGTCAAATTTAGAACGGGCTGGACCAGTGACCCCGCTCCTGCGATTGAACTTGCAAAACGATTTGAAGACAAGGGGGCCGACGCCCTGGTATTCCACCCAAGGGTCGCTCCAGACCGACGATCAAGACCCCCCAGGTGGGACCAGATCGCCCTTTTAAGCGAGGCCGTGACCATACCGGTTTTCGGCAACGGCAATGTGTTTGACATGAACGACCTTACAGCCATGGTCGAACAGACCGGTTGTGACGGCGTTTCCATCGGCCGAATCGCCGTGTCAAGACCTTGGGTATTTGCCCAGTGGACCAAGGGATTCACCCCGACCATCTCCACCTACCACCAGACAGCCTTGAGATTGGCCGAGCTTCTGCTGAATTACCATGAAGAAAAGTTTGCCGTAAAGCTCTACAAAAAATTCATCCCCTATTTTTCGGCAAATTTCCGTTTCGGGCACAGCATCTGCAAAGAGCTGCTCAAGGCCGACACCATGGAAGAGTTAAGGGACAACATTGACAGGGTGTTTGAACGAACCCCCGAAATCGTTGCCCGGCCCAACATCAATCTTTTTTTATAGGCATTCAAGAGACTTGAAACAAGAGACAAGAAACAAAGTTCAGTCCTAATTCAAGTTTCATGCTTCGTTGTGTCCGCAGGACATGTGGGTTATATAAAAAAGACTGTCACAGGTTAAGCAGTATAGTTGCATTCCCGCCAAGGACCCGCTGTTTGTCAACCTCCAAAAGACCTGAGCTATCAAGATCCCTGAAGTAGCGGGCAGGTTTCAACAGGGGATAATCACTGCCAAAGAGCACCCGGTCAATTACACCTGCGGCAAGGGCCACCCGGTACACGGAGGCGTCGTAGAGGAACGGGGATGCAGCCGTATCATACCAGATGTTCTCAAGCGTTTTTTTGGCCTCTTTTTTCATGAGGTTGTAAAACAAAATACCGCCCCCCCAGTGGGCAAGGATAATGTTATTTTCAGGAAATCTCACGGCAAGGGCATAGATCTGCTCCAGAGTCACGGGGGTCTTTCCCGGATAGTTGTGACCCACGGGCTCATTTGTGTGAATCATCACCGGAAGATTGCCCCTTTCCATGCAGATCTCCATAATCGGTCCAAGGCGGTCAAGGGCCGCCTCGTCAATACCGGTGAGGTAGAAGGCAAGCTCACCCACCCCGGAAAGCCCAGCATCAAGGCAGCGCTCTGTCTCCCCTGGGGCATCCCCATAGTCGAGATCAAAGCAGGCAAAACCCCTCAGCCTATCGGGATATTTTAGTGCAGCTTCAATAATATAATCGTTGTTTCGACGCACAAGGTCCCGGCTCTTCCAGGGAAATCCAAATACCACGGAAACATCAACCCCCTGTTCGTCCATGGTTGCGATCAAGGCCTCGGCACCAACCAGCCTGGATTTTGGTGATTCATACAAAAGCTTAAAGGCAGGCTCCCTTGTGCAGCAATCTTCACGCCCGGTACAGATATCCTCCGGAAAAATATGAGTATGACAATCAATGATCATATAAGCACCCTCCCTTGCCCCTATTTCTATTGGAGCGGATAGATTTAGAAATGCTCCTTGAAAAAAGGATTACCATTACATATAATACTCGTTTTATACAAACAAGGAATTTTTGAACAGCAATTCTAATTTTGAATATAAGAATAATGTAAAATCAAAATTAGAATCACTGCTTTTGGAAACAAAGAATGAAATACTATCCCGTGGGATTGAACATTCAAGATCGAAACTGCCTCGTCGTGGGCGGAGGCAAAGTCGGAGCAAGAAAAGCTGAGACCCTTGCTCGATGCGGGGCCAGGGTAAAGGTGGTTAGTCCCTGTTTTGACGGGGCCCTGTGGGATAACCTGGAAGGCAAAGTCGAACTTGTCCCTAGGGAATACCAGGAGAAGGACCTCAGGGGAATGTCGCTTGTGATCGGTGCCACAGACAACCGTCAACTCAACCGGACCATAGGTGAACAGGCCAAACGGGCAAACATCCTGTTCAACGGGGCGGATCTACCCGAACTGAGCGATTTCATCCTGCCGGCCGTTGTTGAAAGGGGGGACTTGACCATTGCCGTGTCCACCTCGGGCACCAGCCCGGCCTTTGCAAAAAAGATCAAACATGAGCTTGAGGGCAGTTTCGGCCCGGAATATGAACGGTTCCTACTGCTCATGGGCCGGATCAGGAAGGCTCTCCTTGCCCGGGACCATGATCCTGACACACACAGAAAGATATTTAAACGGCTGATCGACGGTCGGCTCTTCGATCTCATGGGAGAAAACGATCAGGAGGAAATAAAGCTCCTGCTCATTACTATCCTTGGCAAACGAAACATGGCTGAAACCCTTTTCCAGGAAACGAACAAATGACACCTGCCAGCCTCCAGAACCTTTTGCTCTCCATTGCAGCATTGATCTATCTGTTGAGTGTGACCGGCTACTTTCTCTACCTCTTTGCCCAGAAAGAGAGATTCCAGCACACGGCCTTCGGGCTGACCTGCGCAGGTGCTTTTTTTCATCTCCTGGCGACCGGAGTTGAAACCTTTATCATGGGCGCCCTGCCGGTTCACAACTTTCACCAAAACCTCTCCATTGCAGCCCTTGCTTTGGCATTGGCCTTTATAATACTGAGATTTAAATTACACCTCAAGATCCTCGGCATCTTCACAACCCCCCTGATTCTGATCATGACGATTGCGGCCCTGGCAAGCCCCGATGTTCAGCCTGCACCTGACTCTATCCTCAGGGGATTCTGGCTCACCTCCCACATCATTATGATATTTGTCGGTGAGGCGGCCCTTGCCCTTGCCTGCGGTGCGGCCATTCTCTACCTTGTCCAGGAAAGGGCTATCAAACAGAAACGACGGGGATTTTTCTATAAACGGCTCCCATCCCTGCATCTTCTCGATTCCACCAGCTACTCATGCCTGATTACGGGTTTTACCATGCTCACCATGGGGCTGATCATGGGAATAGTCTATGCCAAGTCGGTGTGGGGACGATTCTGGGCATGGGACCCCAAGGAGATCTGGTCTGCCGTGGCCTGGCTTGTGTACGCAGCCATCCTCCACGGCCGCCTGACGTCCGGGTGGCGGGGGAGACGATCGGCCATCATGACCATTGTGGGATTTGCCGTTCTTGTCTTTACCTTCCTTGGCGTAAACACCCTGATAGGCGGGCACCACCAGATTTTTACCAAATAACCGGCACGGCCCAAGTGTGGTATAACTTGCGGCCCCAAAGAACAACGAAACTCCGCCTCTGATCACGCCCAGGTGGGAGTTTCCCAGATATTTAGGAACACAATGCCAGAAATCATTCTCATTGGACTGAACCACAAAACAGCACCGGTCTCCCTCAGGGAATGCCTGTCGTTTCCCCTTGAACAAACCCCGGATGCCCTTGAAACTCTCCTGGCAACGGTTCCGGTCAAAGAGGCTCTTATTTTTTCAACCTGCAACCGCATGGAAATCCTCTTTGTGCCCAGCAATGACAGAGCCGTAGATCTGGTCATAAGGTTCCTGTCCGATTACAAGGCGCTGCCTGTCCAGGAGTTTGAACCATCCCTTTACATCTACAAAAACGATGATGCAATAAAGCATCTTTTCAGGGTGGGCGCCAGCCTTGACTCCATGATCGTGGGAGAACCCCAGATCCTGGGCCAGATTAAAAAAGCCTATAAAAAAGCCATTGCCCATAAGGCCTCGGGGACCATACTCAACCGACTCATGCACAAGGCATTCAGCATAGCAAAAAAGGTCAGAAAAGAGACCGGTATAGGGGACAATGCCGTTTCCATAAGCTACGCCGCGGTGGAACTTGCCAACAAGATCTTCAGCGATCTCAACCAGAGAAGCGTGATGCTCATGGGCGCAGGAGAGATGGCCGAGCTTGCGGTCGAACATCTTATTTCCAACGGGGTGAAAAAGATTATTGTTGCGAACCGAACCTTTGCCAATGCAGTCTGTCTGGCTCAGAGGTTCGATGGCCAGGCCGTTAAGTTTGAAGAGCTGGAAACCTTTCTGCATGATGTGGATATCATCATAAGTTCCACCGGGGCAACCGGGCATGTGCTGACAAAAGCCCAGGTCAAAAGAGCCATGGGAAAGAGAAAAAGCCGCCCCCTCTTCTGCATCGATATTGCCGTTCCAAGGGACCTTGATCCCGGCATCAACCAGATCAACAACGCCTACCTTTACGACATTGACGATCTTCAGAACCTTGTAAACGACAACCTTGAAGAAAGATTGCGGGAGGCAATCAAGGGTGAAAGGCTGGTGGACGAGGCCGTGATCAAATTTCGCTGGTGGCTCGACAGCCTTGCCGTTGTTCCCACCATCAAGGACCTCAAGAAAAAACTTGAATCCATTGCCGATGCAGAAACTGAAAAGAGCCTTACAAAACTTGGGGATCTCTCTCCGGAAGAGATCGATGCCGTAAGACGGTTGACAAGATCGGTCGCCAGAAAGATCATGCACGACCCTGTCCTCTTTTTAAAGAACACTGGCAGCCACAGAAACGACACCCATTACCTCAGTGTGGCCAGGCATCTGTTCAACCTCGATCCCGAATTTGAGGAGGAGGAGAGATGATCCATATGGTTTTTTATACTTTACATGCATGATCTGTCAGCGTATAATTGCCAATTTAAAATGTTATCTCTAAAATATCACCATGATTTTTGAGCAGATTTAATATAGCTTGTGTCTAATTTGATCAACGGCAACACCCCAAAAAGGACAAAAGAATGAAAGACAACGACCTGATTTTTTTTAAAAATCTTTTGGCTGAACGACTTAACGACCTCATTTCCCATGCTGACGACACGGTCACTGGCATGACCGTTCCCAAGGAAAACTTTGCCGACCCCACAGACAGGGCTTCCCATGAGGCCAACCGGAACTTTGAACTCAGAATCAGGGACAGGGAACACAAACTGATCAAAAAGGTAAGAAAAGCGTTAAAACGAATCGAAGACGGGACCTTTGGTCTGTGTGAAACCTGCGATGAGGAGATATCCATTGCAAGACTTAAGGCAAGACCTGTAACGACCCAGTGCATAGATTGTAAAACAAGGGAAGAAGTCCTTGAAAAAGCCCTTGGCATATAGTTTGGGAAACCTTAAGTGATAGATCTTCACATTCATTCCACCGCATCCGACGGCACCCTGTCTCCCATGGAGATAGTTAAAACAGCAATAGATTCAGCGATCAACGCCATTGCCATAACAGACCACGACACCATCGACGGTGTACGTGAACTCATTGAATCTGGAATCCCCCCCTCCCTTGAATTCGTAACCGGCCTTGAGATAAGCGCCACACCACCGCCGGGATTTGAAATCAACGACAGCCTTCACATCCTTGGATACGGCATAAGCATCTACGACCGGAATCTCAATCAGGCACTTGAACGGCTAAAACAGGTAAGGGCAGACCGAAACCCTGAAATCATCCGAAGACTGAACCAGCTCGGCTTTGCAATCACCACTAAAGAGGTGGAGGAGATATGCGGTCCTGGCCAGACAGGTCGTCCCCACATTGCCGAGGCCATGGTCAACAGGGGATTTGTCGAATCTTTTGACCAGGCCTTTGACCTGTTCCTTGGCACGGGCAAACCCGCCTATGTGGACAAGGAAAGGTTGACCAGCCAGGAGGCCATCTCCCTGATTCTTGAGGCAGGAGGTGTTCCCGTACTTGCCCACCCCGGCCTGATTGACCTTGGTGCAAACAGCTCGGTGAAGCCCCTTGTCACCGCCTTGACAGACTTGGGACTCATGGGCATTGAGGTGTACCATACAGACCATTCTGATGAGCAGGCAGACTATTTCGCCACACTTGCCTCTCAAAAGGGTCTTCTTTTAACCGGGGGCTCTGACTTCCACGGCGCCTTGAAACAGGGCACCATGATGGGCCGGGGAGAGGGAGATCTATACGTTGATGACGAACTTTATCGAATAGTTGTCAGGCAGATCGAGGCGTTGCAGGATGCCAACCCGAGACTTGAAATACTCGAAAAGAACCTGGGGCACAGCTTCACCAACCGGAATCTTCTGGAAAACGCCCTCCGCCACAGTTCCTATGTGAACGAACTTCAGACAAATCCGGTTCCCGACAACCAGCGGCTTGAATTCATGGGCGATGCCGTCCTGGGTCTGACTATCGGACACCTGCTCATGGAGGAATCCCCTGGAATGAACGAGGGAAACCTTTCAAAGGCAAGGGCCTGCCTGGTAAGCGAATCCGGCCTTGCATCCATGGCCCGCCATATCGATCTTGGCCGTTTTATCCGTCTTGGCAAAGGAGAGAGACTCTCCAGGGGGTCTGAAAAAAATTCTATCCTTGCCGATACCTTTGAGGCCGTGATAGCGGCCGTCTATCTTGACTGCGGGTTCGATAAAACCTACTCCCTTGTAAAAGGACAGTTCATCTCCCAGATCGAAATGGTCAGCACGACATCTGAAACCGAAGATTTTAAAAGCAGACTACAGGAATTTGTCCAGGAAAGGGGAAACCCATCCCCCTGCTACGCCATCCACGGTCAATTTGGACCGGATCACGACAAGACCTTTTCCATTTGCGTAAAGGCAGGTCAGATCGAGTCCATGGGATCTGGAAAGAGTAAAAAAGCGGCCGAGCAGGACGCAGCGCACAATGCCCTGCGAATTCTTAAAAAATCTAAATAAATGGCGAGGCTATCCAAACCCCTTGTCATCCCCATATTCATCCCCCACCAGGGATGCCCCCACAAATGTGCCTTCTGTGACCAGTCGATCATCACCAGCAAAAGGGCGGCCCTGCCCGATAAAAATACAATATGCAGGCAGGTTGAAACCTGGCTTGCCTACAGGGGCGACCGAAGCTCGGTGGAGCTGGCCTTTTTCGGCGGCAATTTTCTGGGGCTTGCCCCCCGGAAAACCGAGACACTGCTTGAAATCGCCCAGAATCTGATCAGAGAAGAAAAAATCCAATCCATCCGTTGCTCGACCCGGCCTGATACCATCCATGAAAAGAGCCTTGACCTGGCAAAGAGATTCTCCCTTGACACGGTGGAGATAGGAGTTCAGTCCATGGACGACCAGGTGCTCGCCAAAGCCAGAAGAGGTCACACGGCCCGGGACACTGCGATGGCGGCAAAGCTGCTTGACCGTGACAGGATCAAAAAGGGAATGCAGATGATGGTCGGCCTTCCCGGAGATACCGACGCCAAGGCAATTGAAACGGCACGAAAGATTGCCGACCTCAACCCCGCATTTGTGAGAATTTATCCCCTCATGGTGCTGAAAAACAGCCTTGTTCACCGCTGGTATACCAGGGGCGAATATACGCCCATGGCCCTTGATCACTGCGTTGAGCTGGTGGCCTCCATCCATGCGCTATTCACGAGGGACAATATTCCGGTGATCCGCATGGGCCTCCAGGCGTCGGACCTTCTCCAGGACAGGGAGATCATGGTGGCCGGGCCCTGGCATCCGGCCTTTGGCCACCTGGTCCTTTCGAGGCTCATGCTGGACCGGGCAACAAAAATGCTTGACCAGATGCTTGGCCAGCCACCAGACCTGAAAAAGAACCCGCAGGCAACGAAAAAGACCAGAGTCACACTCAGGGTTCATCCGTCAACCCAATCACGGCTCAGGGGAGATCGTAACAACAACCTTGCAGTTCTCACCACCCGCTACCCCTGGGTGGAAATAAAAATCGAGTCTGACCCATCGGTTGCCGTTGACCAGCTTGGTGGCTTGGCAATGTAAATGTTTGGCCAGTGCCCCATATTCGCCTGTTTGGGCCTGCCTAGCATACTAATGCTATGTGATGAGCCAACCAACCGACTCCCTACACCCTACTGCCAACTACCAACTACCTACTGACCACTCATATCCCGGACTTGTAAAGATCGTCCGTACCAGTTGCCACACCCGGCTTGGGTGTTTTCGTGGTAGGTGCGGTTCCCTCCTTGAAACATTCAAACAGCGTCTCCTGGGACTCTTCAATCGCCAGGAGTCCCGTCTTGGCATCGATCTTGACAAAAACAATGCCTTCCGGCACATTGAAGGTTCTAACCGGACGACCCTCAAGGGCACCCTTCATAAACCCAAGCCAGATGGGTGTTGCTGACCTGGAGCCTGTCTCACCCTTTCCAAGGGATTGTTCACTGTCAAACCCCACCCACACACCGGTGGTATATCTTGGGGTGTAGCCAATAAACCAGGCATCGTTTAAATTATTAGTCGTTCCTGTTTTCCCCGCTACAGGGCGGCCAAGAGCTTTGGCGCGCCAGCCTGTCCCGGAACTAACCACACTCTCCAGCATGCTGGTCATGATATAGGCCGTGGTCATATCCATGACCTTTTCACGCTTGAATTCCGATGATTCAATCACGTTGCCGTACCGATCCTCGATCCGGGTTACAAATACAGGGTCCACCCTGTAACCAAGGTTGGAAAAGACTGAATAAACATTTACAAGCTCGACAAGGGACATGCCCGATGAGCCAAGGGAGATGGAGAGATCCCGGTTGATATGTGCCGTAACCCCAAGTTTCCTGGCATAGTTGATCACATAGTCAATACCGATATCCTGGAGGATTTTTACTGTTACCACATTGCGCGACTGTGCCAGGGCATGGCGCATCAGGGTCGGGCCTTGGAATTCATCCTTGTAGTTCTGGGGCTTCCAAACAAAATCACGTTCCCGGTCCTTGAACACCACCGGGGTGTCCATGATCACCGTAGCAGGCGTATACCCCTTGTCAAGGGCGGCGGCAAAGATCACCGGTTTAAAGGCGCTTCCGGGTTGACGCTTGGATTGAATGGCTCGATTGAACTGGCTCTCCCGATACTCCCGGCCGCCGATCATGGCCTTGACCTGCCCGGTTTCAGCCTCAACGCTCAAGAGAGCAGCCTCCACAAGGGGGTCCTGCTCCAGGGTAAAAGAGAATGCTTTGCTGCCATCTGGAGACGAAACTGCTTTGACCAGGATCACATCCCCGGTATCAAACACCTTTTTAGGGGAATTTATCTTGGACTCCCAATAGGCGACCTCCTCATTTGGGTGCCTTGCCCAGGTGATATCCCCGGCAGGAATGGCACCGGTGATATTGCCCACCCGAACCTCTGCCTGGGTGTCGGTCACCTCGGTAACAACGGCCTCATACACCACGCCAGACTCCAGAGAATCGTCACCCATGCCAGCTGCCGCCTTTGCGCAAAAGGATTCGATCTCAAGGGCTGCAAGGTGCCTTACCGGCCCACGATACCCCTGGCGACGGTCAAGCTCCCTCAATCCTTTGACAACCTCATCCAGGGCTATCTTCTGCAGCTCAATATTCACCGCCGTATGAATATTCAGCCCCTGGGTGTAAAGGGCATCTCTGCCGTATTTTTCCTCGGCGTAGCGCCTGACGTGCTCGGTGTAGCAGGGAACTCGTTCAATGAACCAGTTTTTTCTCGGTTTTATATCAAGCACCGTATTTATGGCGTCCGTGGCCTCGAGGTTGGTTATGTAACCGTCCTCCTTCATGCGGTTGAGCACATAGATCTGCCGCCGGCGCGCAAGTTCAGAGTTTCGAAACGGTGAGTAGCGGCTCGGAGCCTGGGGCAAACCGGCAAGCATGGAACACTCGGCAAGGTTCATCTCCCGGGCATGTTTCCCAAAATAATTTTCACTTGCAGCCTCCACACCATAGGCCCCATGGCCGAGATAGATCTGGTTGAGATAGAGGTAGAGTATCTCATCCTTGGTAAAGGCCCGGTCAATGCGATAGGCAAGGATCGCCTCTTTGATCTTACGCTCGTAGGTTCTTGCAGGAGTGAGGAAAAAAGACTTGGTCACCTGCTGGGTGATGGTACTGCCCCCCTGAACAATGGTACCGGCCTTGATATTTTTTATAAAGGCCCGGAAGATACTCAGCAGATCAACACCGGGGTGATCCCTGAATCTTGAATCTTCGGCGGCAACAACGGCATTTTTGAGATTATCGGGCATCTCTGCGAGGGGAATGACGATCCGGCGCTCCTCATAAAACTCACCGATCTTCCTGCCGTCGTCTGAGAACACATTGCTGACAATGGAGGGATTGTAATCCTTGAGGGAAATTATTTTTGGCAGATCCCGGCTGATATAAGCGTATAGCGCTGCCATGCCTCCCATGGCAACAATTACTAAACCACCGAATAAAACAAGGGTCCACTTTAAAAGGATGAATCCCTTCCCCCGTTCTGTTCTTTTTTCCCGACGTTTTAAAATCCGGGCCTTACTTTCATTTTTTACCATGCAGACCTGCCAGTCATTTATTTTATAATGAGTGCCACTTACAAACTGCACCTTATTAACAGATAACCCGGTTCAAGGCAAGACATTGGCCTCCGGCACAGCCATTCTATTGTCGATATTTTCACAGTTTCGGTGAAATTTGCGGAAATGTCAGCGTTGGGGGCGACAGTCGGTATCCCCGACTTTTTGGTTCAACAAAGGGATACCGACTGTTGCCTCTAGTGTAAAACGAAAATTAGAATTGCTGGGAGGGAGCAGGGAGAGCTAAAATTTGTTTGACATTTCGCCCCAAAAAGCATAAGTATTTAAGTTTTAAAATAATTTTTCGAGGAACGCTCAATCATGGTTGAACTTGACTTTAACAAAACAGGTGGGCTGATTCCTGCAATAGCCCAGGATCATCAAACAGGCGAGGTTCTCATGCTTGCTTACATGAACGAGGCTGCCTGGAACGAGACCCTTAAATCGGGCATGGCAACCTACTTTTCCAGATCGCGAAAAGCACTCTGGAAAAAGGGGGAAACCTCGGGCCATGTTCAGCTTGTCAAGGAAATCAGGATCGACTGCGACAACGATACGGTGCTGCTCAAGGTTGACCAGAAGGGCGGAGCCGCCTGCCACCTTGGATACAAGAGCTGTTTCTTCAGACAAACCGTGAAAGACGCTGACCCCGTGGTTGTTGAACAACGAATATTTGACCCCAAAAAGGTATATAAATGAACAAACTATTAAAATTAGGCCTACCCAAGGGAAGCCTTCAGGACGCCACGATAGCTCTTTTTAAACGATCCGGATGGAAAATAAACGTTAACGGACGAAGCTACTTTCCGGACATCAATGACGACGATATCGAATGCGCCCTGTGCAGGGCCCAGGAGATGTCCATCAATGTGGAAAGCGGAGTTATTGATGCAGGCCTCACCGGAAAAGACTGGATAGCCGAACATCAATCCGATGTCCATGTTGTCTCAGATCTCATCTACTCCAAGGTAAGCGCAAAACCCGCAAGGTGGGTCGTTGCCGTTGCCGGGGATTCTCCCATGAATTCCCTTGAGGACCTCGAGGGAAAAACCATTTCAACCGAGCTTCTCCAGTACACTCGACGTTTCTTCAAGGAACGCAACATCAATGTCAACGTTAAGTTCTCCTGGGGCGCCACCGAGGCAAAGATCGTTTCAGGCCTTGCCGATGCCATTGTGGAGATCACCGAGACGGAAAGCACCATCCGGGCCCACAATCTCAAGGTGATCCACGAGATCATGCAGACCAACACCCAGCTCATTGCAAACCGAGACGCCTGGAAGATTCCGGCCAAACGGGAAAAAATCGAGCAGATAGCCCTTCTCCTCCAGAGCGCTCTTGTGGCTGACAGGCTTGTCGGTATCAAGATGAACGTTCCAGGAACCATTATAGAGAAAATTGTTTCGCTTTTACCCAGTCTCAACGCACCTACCGTTGCCTCCCTTTACAATTCCTCCTGGTTTTCCGTTGAGACCATAGTAGACCAGAGCGTGGTCCGGGACCTGATACCTGTCCTGATCAAAGAGGGGGCCGAAGGCATCATCGAATACCCCCTTAACAAGGTGCTCTGATGAATAACACCCCTCTGTTGAAACGAATGTGTCCGGCACAAAGGACCCGGGAGATCACCCCCTTTATCGTCATGGAGGTCCTTGAACGGATACATGGGATGGAGGCCGTGGGCATTGACGTGGTTCACCTTGAGATCGGTGAGCCTGACAGCAAGATACCCGAATGCGTCAAAACCGCCACAATGGAGGGGTTTGACTGCAATCAGACCTGCTACACCCACAGCCTTGGTGACATCCGGCTCAGGAGGGCTATAGCAGCTTACTACCTGAAGAACTACGGGGTGACAATCGATCCTGAACAGATCCTCGTCACCTCGGGCACCTCGCCTGCCATGTTGCTGTTATTTTCCACCCTTGTGGATCCAGGCGACGAAATCATCATCTCAGACCCCCATTATTCCTGCTATCCCAACTTCATCCGCTTTGCCCAGGGCGTTCCCGTTACCGTGCCCGTGTTTGAAGACCAGGGGTTTCACTACACCCCCCGGGAGATCGAGGCCAGTATAACAGACCGAACAAAGGGAATAATGATCAATTCGCCGTCCAATCCCACGGGAATTGTCATGCCTGAAAAAAGAATGAACGAGATCAAGGAGCTTGCCCAGGCCTACGGAATTCCTATCATTTCCGACGAAATTTACCACGGCCTCGTGTACGAGGGCAGGGCCCCCTCCATCCTCGAATTTACCAAAGACGCCTTTGTCTTTAACGGATTTTCAAAGCTGTTTGCCATGACCGGTCTCCGCCTTGGCTACATAATCGCACCCGAGGCATTCATGCGGCCCCTCCAGATTCTTCAGCAGAATTTCTTTATCTCTGCCAATTCCCTGATGCAGCTTGCAGGAACGGCCGCACTCAAAGAGGCTGAGGCAGTTACCAGCACCATCTGCGACACCTACGACCGCCGCCGCAGGTACATGATTAAAAGACTCAAGGAGATGGGACTTGGCATCGCCAACGAACCCACCGGTGCCTTTTACGTCTTTGCCAACGCAAAAAGATTCTCAGAAGACTCCTACGCCCTTGCCCTTGATATCCTTGACAAGGCCCACGTGGGAGTGACGCCGGGAATAGCCTTTGGAGCAAACGGCGAGGGATATCTCAGGTTTTCCTATGCAACTGCCATGGGAAACCTTGAAAAGGGGATGAACCGTTTGGAACAATATTTTAGACAAGCTGTTAGCCGTTAGCCTAAAAAAAAGTGGAAATAAAGCTAAAAGCTAATGGCTAAAAGCTAACTAAACCGAGACAAAAACATAGATATGATCATAAAAAATGTAGAATTTATAAAAAGCGCCACAAAACCAGCCGAGTACACCGAGCCCATGTTCCTCGAAGTTGCCTTTGCAGGCAGGTCGAACGTTGGTAAATCATCGCTCATCAACACCCTGATCAACCGGAAAGGCCTGGTAAAGACAAGTTCAAAACCCGGCTGCACCCAGCTCATCAACTTCTTTCTCGTAAACGGGAACCTCTCGTTTGTGGATCTTCCCGGCTACGGTTATGCAAAGGTATCTAAAAAGGTCCGGGCCCAATGGGGACCGATGATCGAACGATATCTCACCGTCCGGGAGACACTCAGGGCAATGGTTCTCTTGATCGACATGCGCCGGGAACCCAAGAAGGAGGAGATGGACTTGATTGGCTGGTTTACCGCCCACGCCGTCCCCCATCTGATTGTCTTAACCAAGGCGGATAAACTTTCAAAGACAAAACAGCAGTCAAACATCAGCGCCATTGCCCGCTGCCTTGGCAGGGGACAGGAGACACTCATTCCTTTTTCCTCAAAGACAAGGTTAGGAAGGGACAGGGTCTGGCAAGAGCTTGATGCCATTCTGAACAATAGCTTTTAGCGGTTAGCTATTAGCTAAAACCCTAACAACTAACAACTAACAGCTAAAAGCTAACATACAGGAAAAAAGCCTATGAATAAAGAAATCACCTGTGGGAACGATTTTAAAGCTGGCTTTATCGCCATTGTCGGCGCACCCAATGCGGGGAAATCGACCCTTCTCAACACCATCCTCGGACAGAAGATATCCATCACAAGCAAAAAACCCCAGACCACCAGGGACAGGATTCTCGGGGTTATCGAAACAACCGGAGCCCAGATCATACTCGTCGATACTCCCGGCATCCACAGGGCCCATTCCCTGCTCAACAAAAAAATCGTTGACCAGGCCCTCTGTGCTGTGGACGATGTCGACGCCATACTCCTGATGATCGATGTCACCTCCAGGGACCAGGAATCCGAAGCTTTGATCATAGAACAGCTTCAGCGAAGAGATAAAAGCGTAGTCCTGGCCCTCAACAAAATTGACCTTGTCAAGAACCACGAAATCCTTCCCCTGATCGCCCGGTATTCATCCCTACACGAGTTTAAGGCGGTGGTCCCGGTTTCAGCCAAGACCGGCGACCAGACGGAAAAACTCCTTGCCGAAGTAGAACAGTGCCTTCCGGCAGGTGAACGGCTGTTTCCCAAAGATACGCTGACCGATGTTTCCGAACGTTTCATCGCAGGAGAAATGGTACGGGAAAAGGTGTTTCGTCTCACTGGAATGGAAATTCCCTACTCCATTGCCGTAACCGTTGATTCGTTCAAGGAACTGCCGACACTGACCGAAATCCACGCCACCATCCACGTGGACCGTGACTCGCAAAAGGGAATCATCATCGGCAAGGGCGGCCGGATGCTGAAACAGATCGGCTCCAAGGCCAGAATGGATATCCAGCGCATGACCGGTACAAAGGTGATGCTCAAACTCTTTGTAAGAGTCACGAGGAACTGGAGCCGCAACGAACGAATAATGAAAGAATTCGGTTATTAGGATGGATGTTTTTTTTATAGCGGTGGACGAAACGACACAAAAGCGCCAGCGCCAGAAGGCAAGGGACCTCAGGAACAGCCAATGGTGGAAAAGACGCCGCTCCCAGGGAATCTGCCACTATTGCAAACGGGTTTTTCCCCCCAGGGAACTGACCATGGACCATCTGGTACCTGTGGCAAGGGGGGGAATGTCCATAAAATCCAACGTGGTGCCCTGCTGCAAGGATTGCAATACGAAAAAACGCCAGCTCCTGCCCCTGGAATGGGATGAATATATGAAGACCCTTTCAAAAATTTAAGCCCCGGCAAACTCTATGGTTTACCGGGGCTTAAATTTTTAACATTTTATTTCTTTCCGGATTTTATTTTTTCCGGTTGTCAATCTTTTTGGTATTGCAAAGCCTGTGAACGGTCTGGGCATGCCATTCGCCCCGCCCTGAAAAGGTTGGCTGCCCTAAGGCGACCAGGCGCTGGGCAACCTCATCAAAGGTAGCACCATCTTTTCGCATGGTATTTACGATCTCCATGACCGCCTCCCTTGACATTATTTCAACCTTGCCATCCTCACCCTCGGCGAGCTTCATCTTCTCTGCCCTGGTGCGCTTGATAACCTTTACCTTATTCTCTCCACGCTCTTGGGCAGCACCTCTTTGTTGAAGTTCTGCTGCCTCTCGTTCCTCGGCAAGCTTTAACGCCTTTGGTTTTCGACCCCTGCGGTTTTTAACCGGAGCGGCAGGGAGTGGTTCCGGCTCCTGGAATACCCTGGGCTGCTCTACCGGTTCAGCCGCCTGGAAGGATTCAGGTTCCAGGGGAAATTTTCGGGCTGGAGCATCCATCCCGTACACCTGGCCGAACTCCTGGCCATAATCCTGATCCTCTATACCAGGATTTGCAGGGAAATTTTCATGGGAGGATGAAGGAACGGCAAGCATCCTTAGGTACTCGGCAATCTCCTCTAGGGAGTCGGCCTTTCGCTCCTCGGCGGCCGCCCGTCGTTCATGGGCTGCGGCAAGAAACTCCTGGTTTCTAACCATGGTCTCGGCAAGAATCAGTATGTTTTCAACCACATCAGACGGGAGAGCCAAAGTGTTGGGATCCGTGACCATTGGATTCTGGAGGTTGGGTCTCATGGGTCTTTTTACACTCCCAGCCCTTGGATTCTGATAGGTAGGGTTGGAATGGAAATGAGAAGAAGAGTTGAAGTTTGGCTGCTGACTGTTGCTGTCAAAACCCCTTCGGGTCTTTGCAGCACGGTTATCCCGTTGACCTCCTCGCAGGTTCTGAAGAAAATCGTTCATTTTATAAAATCTCCTAAAGATTAAAGATGCCTGTATAATTTGGCGTATTGTAAATATTTTTTCCCATGATTATCCCCTATGAATACGACCATATTGCTCAAAATGGAGTTATAACAATGGGAAACTAGGAAACAGGCGATACCACGCCCGGAATTAAGAACAACCTTTATCCTGTATCCATCGCACAATGTCAAGCATTATCTTCAACATTTTTTTATCTTGACAAATGAGCTGCATCAGGATCATATATTCAGCTTAACTTAATTTTATCAGCAAAGGAGTTTCGATGGAATTATCCATAACAGAAAAAAAAGAACGAGGAACCCGGCCGCAAGACGATAAACTTGCCTTTGGAACCACATTTACAGACCATATGTTCAACATGGACTACTCCATTGACCGAGGATGGCACAGCCCCCGCATTGAGCCTTTTACCAACCTTTCCCTCTCCCCTGCAACCATGATGCTTCATTATGGACAGGGAATTTTTGAGGGACTCAAGGCCTACAAAACCGAAAAAGGGGAAATCCGGCTTTACAGGGCAAGGGATAACTTCAAACGCATGAACAAAAGCGCAAGGGGAATGTGCATTCCTGAATTCGATATCGACTCGATGATGGAGAACTTGAAAACCCTTCTTAAACTTGAAGCAGACTGGATACCCGAGAGCCCGGGCACCTCTCTATACATCCGCCCTACGGTGATTGCAACCGATCCCTACCTGGGAGTCAGGGCGGCCGATACCTACCGATTTTTCATCATCCTGTCACCGGTTGGGGCCTACTATTCCGCAGGATTCAACCCGGTCAATATCTGGATCTCAAAGGACCATGTCCGGGCCGTTCGTGGAGGCATCGGGGAATTCAAGACTCCGGGTAACTATGCAGCCAGTCTGTTCGCCTCTGAACAGGCAAAAAAAGCTGGGTATGCCCAGGTGTTGTGGCTTGACGGGGTTGAGCTCAAGTATATAGAAGAGGTAGGAGCCATGAACATCTTCTTTTGCATCAACGACGAACTTATCACCCCTGAACTGAACGGCAGCATTCTTCCGGGCATCACCAGGGATTCGGTCATCACCCTTGCAAAACGCTGGGGAATGAAGATGAGCGAACGAAAAATCAGCATTGACGAACTTATCAAAGCCCATGGAGACGGCAGCCTTAAGGAGGTCTTTGGGTCGGGAACCGCAGCTGTCATCTCCCCAGTAGGGGAGATGCGTTACGGTGACGATGTTCTGACCATCGGAGACGGCAAAACAGGCCCCGTGGCCCTTAAATTTAACCGAGCCATAACAGATATTCAGTATGGACGGGCTGAGGACACAGAGTCCTGGATAGAAAGAGTATAATCAAGGGACAGCCTCACTCCCACCGGTCAATCCGTTTAATTACGGCGTGTGACGTTAATGGAGAAGCAATTCTTGTTTTGATTTTGGATTAGAGGCGACAGTCTGATATCCAAAATTAGGATTGTCCCTACACCTCGGCCAGTTGAAACGATGGTGCCATGGGGGGGGGTTTTATGAAACTCGCTTCGAAGCGCCATAGGTAGCGGAGTTTCAATATTCGTTGTGGCCGGATGCCATCTCTCGCTCCGGCCGTGCCGGTTATTCAAAAACATTGTGTGTTGCACCCCTCAAGTTCTTGACAACCCTTTTTTATGGGGTTATGTATGACTGAGCGCTCGATCAACACTTTAAATGTTCGTCCTGAAGGCCATGGAGGCTGCGCCCCAGGTCTTGATTGATACTACAAAAAGGAGCACAAATGGCTAAGGAAAAGACCAAACTTGTTCACATCGGTGAAACCATTAAAAAGGTCCGGCTGGAAAAATTTATAAATCTTGACTTCCTTGCCAACGAGACCGGCCTCTCCATCGACTTTTTAACCAGTGTAGAATCAGGCACTCAACGTCCTTCTGTGGGAACCCTTCTCCAGATTTCCAGGGCACTTGGCATTGATTCCGGCTATTTTCTAAAGGATCAGGAGTCAAGTGCAGAAAAAAGGGCCGAAGCCTACACAAAACGTACGGACAACTACGCCTACACCCCCCTGACCCCAGGAGCTGAAAACAAACATTTAAAGGCCTTCCGCATCCTGGTTGAGGCAAACAAGTCCCATGGGGGTGTGGGGTTTCGCCACGAGGGAGAAGAATTTGTCTATGTCCTCAAGGGGGAGGTTGAAATCGCCGTGGGCGACCATATAAACCATCTTAAACCCGGCGAATCCCTTCACTTCAATTCAAGCATCAAGCATGATTTGAAAAATGAGGGAGACACGGATGCAGAACTCATTGTGGTACTCTACAGCCCCTAATCTGGAAAAGGAGAGAAGATGTCATTCAAATTAAGCGATGAGCAATTGATGATCCAGAGCATGGTCAGGGAATTCTCCAGAAAGGTGGTGGCAGCAACGGCGGCCGAACGGGACCAGACAAAAGAGTTTCCCTGGAAAAACTTCAAGCAGATGGGCGAGCTTGGCCTCATGGGCATGATGATTCCCACCGAGTATGGCGGGGAAGGGGCCGATGCGGTCTCCTATGTACTGGCCCTGTGTGAAATCGCCTATTCATGCGCCTCTACATCGGTGGTAATGTCGGTACAGAACTCCATAGTATGCGAAAGCATCAACCGCTTCGGCACAGAAGAGCAGAAGCAGGAGTTCCTCGTTCCCCTGGCCCAGGGAGAGATCATCGGCGCCTTTGCCCTGACAGAACCCGATGCAGGCTCAGATCCTGTCAGTCAGACCACAACGGCGGTTCGTGACGGCGACCACTATGTTATCAACGGGACAAAGCGATTCATCACCTCGGGCAAGACCAGCAAGGCCGTCATCGTAACGGCAAAGACCGACGAAGCCGCCCGACATCGCGGGATCAGCGCCTTTCTCGTGGCAAAGGAGACACCGGGATTGATTGTCGGCCACATGGAGGACAAAATGGGACTCAGGGCGTCGGACACCACGGATCTGATGTTTGAAAACTGCCGGGTGCCCGCCTCGGCCCTTCTTGGCAATGAGGGGGACGGGTTCAAGATCGCCATGTCAGGACTTGACAGCGGCAGAATAGGCATCGCTGCCCAATCCCTCGGGGTGGCCCAGGCAGCCCTTGACGCCTCGGTCAAATACGCAAAAAAAAGAAAGCAGTTTGGCAAGGCCATTGCAAACCACCAGGGAATAAGATGGCAGATCGCCGACATGGCTACCCAGATTGAGGCGGCTCGCCAGCTTGTCATGTCGGCGGCCGGCATGAAGGACAGAAAAGAGAACTACACGACCCAGGCCTCCATGGCAAAGCTGTTTGCATCTGAAATGGTCAACCAGGTCACGGCAAGGGCGATCCAGATCCATGGGGGCTACGGCTTTACAAAGGATTATCCGGTGGAAAGATTCTACAGGGATGCAAGGGTGTTCACCATCTACGAGGGAACCTCGGAGATCCAGCGCATCGTCATCTCCAACAGCGTCTTAAAATAGAACAGCTATTAGCTGTTAGCCATTAGCTAAGGGCTAACAGCTAAACGCTAACAGCTAAAAAATTTTTGAAGCAAGCACAACATCCTCCGGGGAAAATACAAACAGGCACTTGGTGTCAGCAGGGGCGACAGATCCATACACATAGTTGATATTGATCCCCTCTTCACCAAATTTTCTGGTAATCTCGGCAAGTTTTCCAGGAGCGTTTTCAATGTCAATGGCGATTACATCCTTGGTGTCAAAGATGTAATCGTGTTTATTCAACAGATCCACGGCAGCATCGGGTTTGTTCACGATCATCCGGATCAGGGCGAAATCGGCGCTGTCCCTTCGCATGGAACTGTAATTGGCCGACGAGGCAATCCGCTTCAGGGATTTACCCCTTGCCTCGAACAGACTCTGCACATAGCTTGACGCATCCTGGATGGTGATGGCATCAATGTTAACCCCAGCTTCGCCCAGAAGCGATGTAAGTGTTCCAAGCTCTCCCGGAGCATTTTTAAGGAATAGAGAAACTTCAACCCTGATCATGGAGCACCTCCTGTTTATAATTATTGAATTCCGGAAACACCTAGGGATTCTACTACCTAGTACTCCTCGTTCCAATCCAAAACAAAACACCGGTCAGAGGGCAATTCATAAATTGCCCCTACAACCCACCAACCACCAACCACCAACCACTAACGACTGCCTACTACCTACTGCCTACCTATCTTAACCCCCTCGTCAAAGGCCTTCATATTCAAGGGAATGAGCTTGGGTTTTTTAGCGAACTCCTTTTTAACACATTCTCTCAGGATCTCCACATCCACAATCTCGCTCTTTGCGGCAAAGGCGCTCACGGCTATGATATTGGCGCACCTTATGCTGCCGAGCCTTATGGCCGCCTCATTGGCAGGCACAATCAACTCGATCACATCGGTTCTTCCAGAACGGATGGGAATCAGAGAAGAGTTGATCAGCACCACTCCGCCGGGTTTGACCACAGGGGCAAACTTCTCAAGGGATGGCCCGTTCATGGCAACCAGGTGGGTGGGATTTTTAATGATGGGAGATCCAATTAGTCTGTCGCTCACCACAACGGTGCAATAGGCCGTCCCCCCCCTCATCTCAGGGCCATAGGAGGGGATCCACATCACCTCCGACCCCTGTTCCATGGCAGCATGGGCAAGCAGCTTTGCGCTCAGGAGAATTCCCTGACCGCCAAAACCTGCAAACATAACTTCTTTCTGCATATACTCCTCCAAAAACAACTATATTTATAGGCTTTTTAAAGCTTCAGGCGTCTTGAATTCACCGATTGGATAATAGGGAAGAAGGGTTTCTTCGGCCCACTTCAACGCATTCAGAGGGGTCATTCCCCAGTTGGTGGGACAGGTTGATACAATCTCCACAAAGCTGAAACAGCGGTTTTCCCTCTGATATTCAAAGGCACGTTTGATAGCCTTTTTTGCCCTGTTGATATATTTTGGCCTTAGCACGGTCTCCCGGGCGATGTAGCCAGGTGTGGCAAGGGTTGACAGAAGCTCGCACATGCGCAGTGGCATGCCGGTTTTCTCAACATCCCTTCCTGCAGGGGCCGTTGTGGCCCTCTGGCCCGGCATGGTGGTAGGGGCCATCTGGCCGCCGGTCATACCGTAAATGGCGTTGTTGATAAAGATAGTGGTGAACTTCTCACCCCGGTTTGCCGCATGGACAATCTCACCCATGCCGATGCTGGCAAGATCCCCGTCGCCCTGGTAGGTAAAGGCCATGAGATCCGGTCTCACCCGCTTGATACCCGTTGCCATGGCAGGTGCCCTGCCGTGGGCCGCCTCCTGAAAGTCACAGGTAAAGTAGTTGTATGCAAGAACGGCGCACCCCACAGGGGCCACGCCCACCGTCCTTTTTCTTATGTCAAGTTCATCAATAACCTCGGCAACAAGCCTGTGTACGATCCCGTGGGTACACCCGGGGCAATAGTGGGTGTGGACGTCGGAAAGAGCTTCCGGCCTTGAAAATGTTTTTCCCATTGTATAGTTTTCTCCTTGGCAGCAGCCTTTATTCTTTTAATAGTGACTTGACATGGTCGATAATCTCTTCCGGGCTTGGAACGTCCCCACCAGCCTCCCCATACCAGGTCACCGGGCGCTGCCCCTTGACGCAACGATCAACATCCTCGACCATCTGCCCCATGTTGAGCTCAATGCTCACAACATGGCTGCATGACGGCTTTACTGCGGCCTCATGAATCGCATGTTCCGGAAATGGAAACAGGGTCTGTGGTCGGATCATTCCGATCTCAAGCCCTTCAGCCTTCATGAGATCTATGGCTGTCTTGCACACACGGCTCATGCTGCCGTAGCTCACGATGAGAAGCTTATATTTGGTACCCGTGTTGTACCCCTCGTACCTGACATCCTCCCTCTTCATCCGCTCGTAGTTGGATTTAAGCAGCAGGTTGTGCTCGTTCAAAGCCTTTGCATCAAGATACAGGGACTTTACGATGTTTTTTTTATCACTTTTCCTGGTAGACATGCCGTTGGTAGCCCAGTCGTCATTATTGGGCGGAGATGCATCAAAATCTTCAGGAAACTCAACCGGCTCCATCATCTGACCGATGAGGCCGTCACCGAGAATCATGACCGGTCCCCGGTATTTTTCAGCAAGCTTAAAGGCGCTCATGGTCATATCAACGGCCTCCTGAACCCCCTCGGGTGCCATCACAAGGAGCCTGTAGTCACCATGACCTCCGCCCTTGGTGGCCTGGAAGTAATCCCCCTGGGAGGGAAGAATACCGCCAAGGCCGGGACCGCCCCGCATGATGTTGACAAAAACGGCGGGACACCGGGCCCCTGCGATATAGCTCAGGGCCTCACTCATGAGGCTGATTCCCGGGCTTGATGAGGTAGTCATAACCCTTTCACCGCAGGCTGAAGCTCCGAAAACCATGTAACCCACGGCAACTTCGCTCTCGCCCTGGACAAATACACCGTCAACCTCGGGCATTCTCTTGGCCAAATATTCCGCAACCTCGGACTGGGGAGTGATGGGATAGGCAAAGTAATTTTTACACCCGGCCTGGATTGCCGCCTCTCCGATCGCCTCGTTTCCCTTCATTAAAACCTTGGCCATCACCTGTCCTCCATTGCTTTACCAGAACCCATATCAGATTCCACACCAGATTTAAGATCCGTTTCAATAATCGTGATAGCCACATCCGGACACATGATACAGCACAATGTGCAATGAATACAGTCATCAGGCCTTGCCTGAAAGGCGGGAAAATACCCTTTGGCGCTCACAGCGTCGGATATCTCCAGCACATTTTTCGGGCATACGGATATGCACAGCCCGCACCCCTTGCACCTTTCAGTCTCAATAATATGTTGTAATGCCATTAACCATAACTCCTTTTATGAACCTTGCCTCTTCCACGGGGGAACAAGCCATCTTAAAATGGGTAACACAGGGGTTTCAAACCTTGTCATGTCAAGACCGGGCAGGAGAGTCTCATGGGCCGTGATGAATTCCACGCCTACTCCAGTCCGTTTTGACAGTTCCTGTATCAATTCATATCCCTTATAAATAATATCCGGCGTTGTCTCGTCCATGAGATTGGCGTTGCTCACAAAACCGGTTATCTTCAACTTTGACGAATATTCTATCTCGTCTCTTATCCTCATACACCCGTCCACGTTATCGGTAAAGGGCCGTAAGGGGTTTACCACCTGGACGAGCTTTATCTCCCGGCCTTCAAGGGAATCGGCAAGGGCTGCAAGCACGATGCTGCCCACGTCGTCTCCTCCTGCGTCAAGGATGGTCAATTCGGCAGGTTTTCGAATGAGCCCCGCCACCTGGGGGGCCAGTATTGGAAGATCGGCACTCATATACTTGGCATCCGGCAACACCAGCCGTATACCCTTTTCAAACAGAACCTGCCTCGCCTCCCTGGTCCTGAAATAGGGATTTACAAGGTCAAGATCTGCCATACTGACTTCTAATCCAGCAGCTCGACGGTTAAATGCGAGATTTACCGCAGTTTCGGTCTTCCCACTTCCATAGTTACCAACAATGATAACGATACCTTTAAGATCTATATCCACCGCCCCCCACACTGAAAGTGAAAGCTCCCGTTAAAAACCGAACAAAATCTTCCAACGCTCCTGTCCAAAACTCTTTACCAGAACAATAAAACGCCATATAACAACCACAACAAATTGATTTCACACAGTCAATTAGTAAATCAGATCCACCGGGGGTTTGTAAACAAAAAAAGACACATCGTTTAAATTTTGCCAAGGGATTTTAATTCCGCAATGAGGATTTCCCTCTGATCACCCTGGATCTCAATGATTCTACCCGTTTCAGTGGAATACACAAGGGTGGAATTTTTTATCTGTTCAGCCATGGTTCCTCCTGATTACTTTGATTTGTACAAGTCAATATGGTATTTTCTCCCGTCAAAGGTGCTATAAAGTCTTCATCTAATTTTAATCTGGAGTTATCTATCATGCCTGAGAAGCAACAAACCATAAAAAAAACCATAAAGAAACGAAGATCTTTTTTTAAAAAGAGTTTCAGCCGCCTCCTGGCCTCTGGCATTAACCGGATAAGCTTTGTGGGTCTGGCTGAACGAATAGCCAACAGTGAGGCTGGTCAACCGTTGCTTGAACGATACAAGAAACTGCCCCTTGACTGGCAAAACACGGACGAGATCAACCGCCTAGCCGTCGATCTGACCATGGAGCAGATAAAAGAGGAGGGGGGAGCGGCTTCAAGACAGGAAATAGAATCCCTGGTGGAAGAGATAGCCATCCGCTACAACCGGAAGACCCATGAGGAAACGGCAACCTCCCTGGGGCTTACCTTTAATCAGCTCTTTGATAACCAAAATCCCGAGCTTCCCTTTACCTCACCGGACAGGCGTGAATTAAAACACATTGAGAAGTTAAGAGAGTACAGACGCCAGGGGCTGGGGGTTGTCTACCTTGTCAACCATTCATCCCACCTGGATGAATTTCTGGTGGACCTGCTGTGGCAGGACCTTGCCCTAGGACTTCCCGTGTTTGCCGCAGGCCAGAACATGATGGCCATCAAAAGCGTTGAAAAGCTTCTCATGACCGGCTCCTATGTGGTGCTGCGCCAGGGGGCAAACCGCCACCAGGTGGCGGCCCTTTACAACTATTGCAGCGCCTTGAGCCGGGCAGGTGCCCAGCAGGGTATCTTTCTTGAGGCCTGGCGGGGAGGTGCAAGGACAAGGGACGGAAGCCTTAGATACCCCAAACGACTGGTCACCCTCAGGGGAGCCATCGATGTTGAAAACGACCTGGTCATCCAACCCGTGGCCATCTCTTACTCAGCCGTTCCCGAAGACCTTATGATGTGTTCAAGAAAAAGCGGAATAAGCTGGCTCCGGGGAATGGGAATATTTAAAACAGCGGCAAGGTTTTTCATACATCCCAAGACCTTTTTATGGCGATCTGCAAAGGCATTGTACGGACGGGCCTATGTCACGGTCCCTCCACCCATGCTTTTGAGTGATCTTAAGAATGCCCACGCCATGGACAAGACCGGGATTTCCCTTGATGAATTTGTGGCTCTGTCGTCGATCAGGGAGATAGCCAGAAATAAGAAGATCATGACAAGCCAGGTCGCTGCAAGGGCGCTTGTAATGGCAAGAAAGCACGGGTTGAGAGACCTTGCAAATTCCGTGAAATCAGAAATTGCCGCCATCGAGGAGTACCACATGGAAACCTTTGGCGAACCGGCTGATTTCGAAGATTTCATCATCGACAATTCAGTTGAACAGATTATGGCAGACGGACTCAAGACTCTAAAACGAAGGGGAATTGTCAAACGCTTTCTAAAGGATGAAGGAGGCCTTCCCGGAGTGAAAGATGCCATTGCCCTCTCCTACTACGCCACCCACGGGGACCGGCGGCTCTACTCACCCACGGCCAGCCAGAACATAGTGATTGTGGGGGCCGGAAACTGGGGATTTGCACTTTCTTCACTCATCGGCAACCGGCTCCTTGACGATAAACGCTATAACAACGCAAGCCTCACCATCTTTGACGCAAGAAAGGATGTGGCGGCCCATATGGGCCTAAACCGCCAGGGGTCGGGCAGATTCAAGGACAAGCTCCTTCCCAAAAACATCTTTGTAACCTGCGACCACCCCAGCGCATTCCGAAAGGCAAGCGAGGTGATTCTGGCGTCCAAGCCGGAAACTTTTGAACAGGACGTCCGCAACATCCTTAGAATATCGGAACAGCCCCTGATCATGATCGTTGCCACCCGGGGATTCATTCCAGGAATGAACTGCATCCCCTATACGGCAGTGAGGCGTCTGTTGTCCGAATACCGGCGACATGATGTGGAAATTCTGACCCTTGCAGGCCCTGTCTCACCCGATGATGTTGTCGACCACAGGCAGATAAACGGAATTCTGGCGGGTCCCTCCTCCATCATCCGTGGAATCTCAGACATGTTTGACCCTGATCCTGAAAAGATCCTACTTTCAAGCGACCCCCTGGGGGTTCAGACCGCCGACATCCTGGCAAGGATCTACGCCATCTGGGTCAACTTCATGATATCGTCAAAACGCATCACCAAGACTCCTGAAACCGGCCTTCTCATGGCTGAAATCTCAGCCGAAGCCTGCGCCCTGGCCCTGGCCCTGGGCGGGAACAAGGAGACATTCAGCGCCGGAAGCATTGCCTGGACAGCCACCTTCATCAGCCTCTGCATCGAGGGGGTGTGGTGCGACTTTGGAAAAAAGGCGGGATTGTCCGTAAAAAAGGGCAAAGACCCGGAAAAGGTTGTGGAAAAGCTCAACCTCCAGTGGATAGAGGAGGGTAAACGACTCCAGGCCCTTGTGGACATTGACGAGGCACTTACCTGCGCCCATGGGCTGGGTGTAAAAATGCCCGTTCTTGAGGAGATGAGCTCCACCTTCAAGGGCAAACAGCGGGACAAGGAGACAGATTCTGATGATTAGGCCGGACAAAAAACCGTTGTTTCAACTCAGGGGAGCATCGATCTCCCTCATGGGCAATCCTGTTCTTGAGCAGACAGACTGGCGGGTTAAAAAAGGGGAACACTGGCTTGTCACAGGTCCCAACGGGTCGGGCAAAACCACCCTTTTAAAGGCAGTTGCAGGCACACTTCCCATCTGCGCTGGAAGCTTCACCACCGGATTTAAAAAGCCCCTGTCCCAGGCAGTTGTGACTGTCTCCATGGACCTCGAACGGCAGATACTGGACGATGAAAACACCGGAGATTTTGCCCGTTATTTCAGCGGCTCCACCTCATGTGGAACAAGGGTTTCATGTTTTCTAAACAACCAGGAGGGCCACCGGCAAGCACAAGATCCAGCCCAGCTCCCCTATCCAGCCATGGTGAAGGGCCTTTTGAATAGAACCCTAAGGGATTTATCCACAGGCGAGATGAAGATGGTGATGATAGCCCGGGCCATGATTACAAGGCCCGAGATCCTCATCCTGGACGAACCTTTTGAGGGACTGGATGCCGAAGCTGGGAACTCCCTTTCAGCGCTTATGGAAGACCTTGCATCCTCAAACGTCACCCTTGTGGTTTCCACCCACAGGTTCAACACCCTTCCCTCTCTTTTCACCCACAGGATTCATTTAAACGATCTTTCTGTGGAATCAACAGGCCCCATCAAAGGCCTTCCACCTGAGGACTGTCCACCCGGGCATGCCTTGAACGGCACAACCAGGGCCAACCAGGGGATAAGTTTTAATTCATCCTTTAATTCATCCCCAAGGAGACCCCAGGATCACCCCGGGATAAACGAAAAAAACAAGGCCTCACTGCTGGTGAAATTTGACAGTGTCACAATCCGCTATGGCGATGTAACTGCCCTGTCAAACCTGTCATGGGAGTTGCACCAGGGAGAGAACTGGCTGATAAGAGGGGCCAATGGATCGGGCAAATCCACCCTGGCGGAGCTGATCTACGGTGACAACCCCCAGGCCTATGCCAACAAAATCGAGATCTTTGGCAGGCAGAGGGGAGCAGGCGATAGCATATGGGAGATCAAGCGGCGTATGGGGTTTGTCTCAAACCGTCTTCAGCTTGGTTTCCCAGGGGATTCGTCGATTCTTTCGACGGTGATCTCCGGTTTTTTTGATTCAGCAGGACTCTTCAGAGCCCCCTCCCGAAATCAACAAATCCTGGCCGAACACTGCCTTGAGACCCTCGGGATCAGGGCCTGGGCAGGCAGGAAGTTTGGCTCCCTGTCAACCGGCCAGCAGCGCCTGGTTCTCCTGGCAAGGGCCCTTGTGAAAACACCAGACATCCTGATCATGGACGAATTGTGCGCAGGCCTTGACCGGGAGAACAGACGACAGATCTGCAATAGGATCGAAACGCTTGGCCATGACAAGCAGCGCTCCATGATTTACATCACCCACCATGACGACGAAATCCCCAAGTCCATGGACCGCCTGCTGGAACTATCCCGGGGCAAAATAGTCTTATAATCAGAACTCAGGAGTATATAGACTATTAATTACCCAATACCCACTCTACCCAACCATCCTGCGGATGACACAGGGCAGGATTCCGCCGTTCTCAAAATAGTCCACATCCACCTGGGTATCGAGCCTTGAAACCACCTTAAACTCGATCTCTCCACCGCCTTCCTTGACCGCCTTGACGGTCAAAATCTTGCCCGGCGTCATCTTTTCCACCCCTGAGATATGAAAGGTTTCCCTTCCGTCTAAACCAAGGCTTCTGGCGCTGTCATCACTGGAAAAAACCAGGGGCAGAACACCCATACCCACGAGGTTGTTCCGGTGGATGCGCTCGTAGGACTCGGCAATCACGGCCTTTATCCCCAGAAGTGCTGCGCCCTTGGCAGCCCAGTCCCGGGAGGAACCAGTACCATACTCCTTACCCCCCAGAACCACGAGGGGCGTACCTTGTTGCCCATAGGCCACGGCAGCGTCATAGTTGAACATCTCTTCTCCCTCTGGTAATTTAAGGGTAAAGCCGCCCTGTTTTGGTGCCACAAGCTCATTTTTAATACGAATATTGCCAAAGGTTCCCCGCATCATAACCTCATGATTGCCCCGGCGAGATCCGTAGGAGTTGAACTCTTCCGGAGGGACCCCCTTTTTCACCAGGTACCTGCCAGCCGGATAATCCTCTGGAATTTCTCCTGCAGGCGAGATGTGATCGGTTGTTACAGAATCCCCCAGAACCAGAAATGCCCGGGCATCCCGGATGTCGCAAGGCGAATTTACCGCCAGGGAAAAATCGTCAAAGTAAGGCGGATTTTTAATGTAGGTCGACGCTTCGTTCCAGGCAAAGGTTGTGCTCTGATCGATATCAAGGGCCTCCCAGAACTGATCCCCGTCAAAGATGCGGCCATACTCCTTTTCAAAGAACTCCTGCTTGACGTGCTGTTTAACCAGCTCTTTGATTTCATCATGTTCCGGCCAGAGATCTGCCATGTACACGGGTTCACCGTTGGGATCCATGCCGACAGGCTCTGTGGTAAGATCTATATCCACCCTGCCTGCAAGGGCAAATAGAACTACCAGCATGGGTGAAGCAAGGAAATTTGACCTTATCTTCTGGTGGATACGGGCCTCAAAATTTCTGTTGCCCGAGAGAACGGCAGCCACGTTTAAATCGTTGGCCTCGATGATCCTTTCGATTTCAGGATGAAGGGGGCCGCTGTTACCGATGCAGGTGGTGCACCCAAAGCCTGCCACATGGAATCCGAGGGCGTTAAAAAAGGGAACAAGACCTGCGGATTGAAGGTATCGCATCACCACCCTGGAACCTGGGGCGAGGGAGGTTTTCACAAAGGGCGGTACCTTCAAGCCCCGTGCAACTGCGTTTCTGGCAATCAGCCCCGCCCCCATGAGAACATCGGGGTTTGAGGTGTTGGTGCACGAGGTTATGGCTGCAATGACGATGCTGGCGTCACCGATCCTGATGGGCTGGCCGTTTAACTCCAGGTCAAACTTACCCTTACCGGGTGCCAGGCTTGCGTTAACGCTCTCTTTGAGATGTGTAAGGCCGATGCGGTCCTGGGGCCGGGCCGGGCCTGCAACACAGGGCTCAACCGTTGAGAGATCAAATTCAACCACCTGGGTGAAATCAGCCGTTGTTTCACCGGTATAGAACATGCCTGAGGCTTTTGTGTAGGCTTCCACAATCTTTGCCCTGTCACCCCTTCCGGTAATTTTCAAGTACTCAAGGGTCTTTTCGTCAACCGGAAAAAATCCAAGGGTGGCGCCATGCTCGGGGGTCATGTTGGCAATGGTGGCACGATCAGTCACGGAGAGGCTCTTCATGCCGGATCCAAAATACTCGACAAACTTTTCGACTACATTGACCTTGCGCAGCATCTCTGTGATGGTGAGCACAAGGTCTGTTGCAGTAACCCCGGGTTTGAGCTCCCCCACAAGCTTGACCCCGATCACCTCGGGGATTGTCATATAATAGGGTTGACCCAGCATCACGGCCTCAGCTTCAATTCCGCCGACCCCCCATCCCATCACACCAATGCCGTTGATCATGGGGGTGTGGGAATCGGTCCCCACAAGGGTATCAGGATAAAGAACAGAATCTCCACCCTGGGTGTCCGAGATCACCACACGTCCAAGGTACTCAAGGTTCACCTGGTGGCAGATCCCGGAGTTTGGCGGCACCACCTTAAAGTTGGAAAAGCTCTTCTGTGCCCACTTTAATAGCTCGTACCGCTCGCCGTTACGGCTGTACTCCAGGTCCACATTCTTTTCTAGACAACCTTTGGTGCCAAATTTGTCCACCTGGACCGAATGGTCAACGATCAGTTCGGTTGGAACCTTGGGGTTGACCGATGCCGGATCTTTGCCAAGGAGCTTTACCGCATCCCGCATGGCCGCAAGATCCACCACCGCAGGAACCCCTGTAAAATCCTGCATGAGCACCCGGGCTGGATGATAGGGAATTTCAACCGGAGAATCATAGCTCTTCTGCCAGTTGACGATGTTGATAAGGTCCTCCTCAATCACCACGGTGCCGTCAAGCCTTCGAAGCAGATTTTCCACGAGTATTTTAATGGAAAAGGGCAACCGTTCAACGGTCAATCCCCTGTCTGCGGCAAATTGATTAAAGTCAAAATATGTATGACGGGTTCCATCCACCTGGAATGATTTTAAATAATCTATATTTTTCATGAAAAAGCCTCTTTAAGGTTAAGGGTAACTGAAATATGACCATTGAAAACGTATTTGATAGGGCAATCATTAAAGAAAATCGACTCCCAGGGCAAGCAAAAAGATGTAATCCAAAAAATATGATCGTCGAGTATTGCTGATTTACAAAGTGTAAAAAGAACTGACATAAAATATCCCAGCGGGGAATACCTTCCCATGAAACCTCACAAACACCGGGTACAACCTGCAAGTTCACCTGGCACGCCATTTGCTGTTAGTCTAATTTAATTTGATATGATATGATCAATAACTGATAAACACAAGACAATCCCCCAACCCCCAACTCTGCATCTCTTGCCAGGGGGTGGGATAGGTGGAAACGGTAACCCGGAAGGAGGGAATCATGACAAAAGCATCAGAAACCATAAACTATAAACCCGGCCAATACAGAAAAAAACGGATGAGTGCCTCAGACTGGACCGATGCCCACATCAAAAAGTGGACAGAAAAACATGGTAAAGATGCCGCCCAGAAGCCCCAGGAGCTGCAACCCCCGTCAATTTGCTTTTCCCGTAAAATTGGCGTGGGTGCCCTGGAGATAGCTGATATTCTGGCCCCAGAAATTAACTTCCGGGTGGTAGATGATGAAATCCTCGAGCACATGGCACAAGAGACAAATCTCACCCGCCGGACGATTGCCTTTTTTGACGAAAGATATCCTGGAAAAATGAGCGATTTCATGGCCATGCTCACCAAGGATAAATCCTTTATGAAAAACGACTATGCAAGGCAGCTTGCAGAATCGGTTCTTGCCCTTGCAGCCCTTGAACCCACAATTTTTGTGGGAAGGGGAGCACATCTGATCCTGCCAAGGGAGCGGGTCCTTGCCGTACGGTTTATATGCAGCCTGGAGTTCCGAACGGAAAGGCTGGCCAAAGAACTTGGCATAGCATACCAGGATGCCGAAGACCGGCTTAAGACAATCGACAAGGAACAGGGAAAATTTTTCAGAACCGTATATGACAAAAAAGATGCATCTCCCTACGAGTTTGACCTTGTGATCAACCGGGATTATATCATAGATGCAAATGCCGCAGCTGAAATTGTTGCGACCGCCTACAAACAAAAATTCAAAAAATAATCGAGTTTCAACCTTTGCTGTGGCCGGTAGCGATACAATCGTTCCGGCCTTGGCACCATCCTTTTTTTTGCCATTCCCGATTAAGTGATTAATTTTCTAAAAACGGGATAGGGCTCACCCTGTCAGGCAGGTATTCAACCGCCCTGGTCAATTTCAGATTAATTGGGAAAGTCCGAACTCCACAACAAAAAAGGATGGTACAGATGCTTTTTTATATAAGTTTAAGCCTGTTTATAGCTCCCCTCCTGCTTTTTATTCCCCTTACAGGAGAAGCCCAGCCCAGGGTTGAGCGGGCAACCTTTGCCGGCGGCTGCTTCTGGTGCATGGAAAAGCCCTTTGAACAGATGGACGGTGTCATTTCCGTTGTTTCCGGTTATACAGGGGGGCAGGAAAAAGATCCCACCTACGAAGAGGTGTCAAGCGGAACAACAGGCCATGTTGAGGCGGTGGAGGTCCTGTTTGACCCTGACCGCATTGGTTATGCCGAGATTCTTGATATATTCTGGCGCCAGGTGAACCCCACAGATCCAGGCGGTCAGTTCAACGACAGGGGTGAGCATTACACAACAGCGGTGTTCTACCACTCAAAAGAGCAGCAGGAACTTGCCCTTGCATCAAAGAAAAAACTTGAAGCATCCGGAAAATTCAACAAAACCCTGGTGACCAGAATCCTTCCCGCAACCTCTTTTTTCCCGGCTGAGGAGTACCACCAGGACTACTATAAAAAAAATCCCATCCGCTACAAGTTTTACCGCCAGGGGTCAGGCCGGGATAATTTCCTGGACAAAACCTGGGCCGACACAGGCAAATATAAACTCAAGGAACCTTTGAAACAGAAAACTTCAGACCAGGATTTAAAAGGGTCGCTCACCCCCATACAGTTCAAGGTTACCCGGGAAAACGGAACAGAACCTGCCTTTGATAACCCCTACTGGGACAACAAACAAGAGGGGATTTATGTGGATCTCGTCTCAGGCGAACCCCTGTTCAGCTCACTTGACAAGTATGACTCTGGAACCGGATGGCCAAGTTTTACCAGACCCCTTGAACCGGAGAATATAGTGGAGGTCAAGGACAAAACCCTGTTCATGGCAAGAACAGAGGTTAGAAGCAGCAGGGGCAACGCCCATCTGGGTCATGTTTTCTCCGATGGACCTCCCCCCACAGGTCTGCGTTACTGCATAAATTCTGCGGCCCTGCGGTTCATTCCCCGTGAAGATATCGAAAATAAAGGGTATGAACACTACCTCCGGCTTTTCAAATAACACATTTTTTCTTTCATTATCACCTATTATTTGATATTTTGACAAATTTTCTTGTAATTTCAACGCTGTTGCTCCAGAAGGATAATCCGGTGGGGTACCGGGACCGAATTACATCTTTAAACAGGATATTTAGCGTCCATCAAAATATCCACCACACACACCCAAGGAGAATAACCATGACCGAAGCCATCAAGTCAGGAGATACGATAAAAGTTCACTACACGGGAAAACTTGAAACCGGCGAGGTGTTTGACACCTCTGAAGGCCGTGATCCCCTTAAGTTCACCATAGGATCGGGTCAGCTTATCAAGGGCTTTGACCAGGCTGTTATCAACATGACGGTGGGCGACAAAAAGACCGTAACCATTCCCCCTGAAAAAGGGTATGGCGAACGCAGCGAGGACCATACTGTAGAGCTTCCCAAGGCGACCATTCCAGAAGGCGTGGAACTTGCCGTGGGCATGCAGCTCCACCTGAGTGATCCCAATGGAAACCCAGTGCCTGCCGTTGTTGCCCACATCGGTGATGAGGTCATTAAAATGGACATCAACCACCCCCTTGCAGGAAAAACCATTGTTTTTGACATCGAGGTTGTTGAAACAGGGCTTGAGCCTGACGCCCCACACCAATGCGGCTGTGGAACCCATGACAGCAAGGGTGGATGCGCAAGCGGCGGCGGATGCGGATGTGAATCCGGCGGCGGCTGTGACTGTTAAGGGCAGTGGTCAGTAGTTAGTAGGTAGTAGGTGACGGATGTGACTGACAAATTAAAACAAAAAGGGGGGAGGCAAATCATTGCCTCCCCCCTGCTTTACTTTATTTAAGATGTATATTTTATGATGTAAGGAATATCATATTATTCGAGAATAACTGCCGGATTCAAATCCATCATGAATCAAGCACCTACCCCTTAGACATGGCCGCCCCAAACTCCTGGCTGCTCATTGCGGGATCTGGCCCAGGGAACACTCTTGGACGGTCCGCTGTAACTCACCCCTGAACTGTTGATCTCTCCCTGGCGCCTCTCCTCTGCCTGTCTGACGATATTCTCACATTCACCCTCACACTTACCTGTAATGTCTCTCAATAGTTGTTCTGTCATTTTATGTGCCTCATATTTTATATTGTTTGAATAGTTTTTATTGGTTCAAGATTTCACACCGTCTGGTATTAAATCTTAAATAAAACCTATGCACCCAATTAAATTTGTCAAATGAGGCCCTGCATAACCAGCAAATTTTTCAAACAACCACCACTCTGGGCAAAGGCTTGATAAATTCCTGGCGAAGGCTGAAGGTGTAGGCCCCCTGGGTGGGAATCATGAGAATGTCCTTTTCCCCTATCTCCTCTCCAAAACAGGCGTAGCCCCAAACATCGTGGGGAGTGCACAGGGAGCCCAGCACGTGGCAGGGCCGTTCCTCCATGGCGCTCCTTGTAAGGTTGAGAACGGGGAAATAATCCGTCTCAAAACGTTCCCAGCCAACGGCATTGGTTCCGGCGTCGGTGATCACGAGATCCGGGGCCTTTTTGTCAATAACCTGGACGATGATGTGCATGGCATCGTTACAGATCCATCGCCCCGGCTCAAAACAGATCCTGAATTCGCCAAGGCAAAGGATCTCATCCAGGATAACCCGCCCAAGGGTCTGTGCAAAGGTGTTGATGGAAGCTGCATGAATCATTTGATGCTCAAGGGGGCTCTCAGTGACCAGCCACTCGCCCTGGGACGGCCAGTAACCGCCGCCAATATCGATGAACTCGCAATCCTTGAAAAATGAGGGCGGCATTTTTTTCAATGCCCTGCCAAGGGTTCGGATAAGTGCCTCCTGGCGGTCGGGTACAAGGTTCCAGGACGAATGAAACTGAACCCCCCTAAAAGAGATGAACGAGTGCTCCTTGATCTTTTCATACAGGGGCAGAAGCTCCTCCATGGAAACGCCGAACTTTCGCCACAGCCCAACCGTGTGGTGATTGAGGCGGACTCCGACCCTGAGATGCTTTTTCCTTTGATCCAATATGGCCATGAGTCTCCGGCACTCGCCAAAGCTGTCCAGAAGAACCGTTACCCGATCGGCGTTTTCAACGGCGAGTTCAAGCTCTGGATCTGTTTTCCCCGGCCCGCTAAAGATGATATCCCCTGCCCCGAGCACAAGGGCTGTTTCCAGCTCAAGCCCACTTGACACATCCAGCCCAAACCCCTCATCAAGGACTATCCCTGACACCTCGGGAAGATTGTTACTCTTCATGGCGTAATAGAATGAGGTGGTCGGAAGCTCGGATTCAAATGCTTTCCTGAACTGACGGGCCCGATCCCTCAAGACCTTCTCCTCCACAAGGTAGAGGGGAGAGCCATGGGTTTCAACAGCCTTGAGGAAGATCTCTTTTCGTTGGAAAAAGCCCCGCACAAAATCATGAAGAAACGGCTTTGGCATCGGCCGGGAAACGGGATCTTCAGGAATGGCAATATAGTTCATTTTTGGTATCCCCCATTGAGCACTTTACACTGATATAAGACCATTCCTTAATATAAAGGATGCATTTCTCTTTCGTGTTTTTCGTGCCTTTCGTGGTTAATAAGTGTAAAGTTTTTTATTCCATCTCAATACGAACAAGGCTCGAAACACCAAGACAAAACTCGTCAATAGAATGCTCTTGAAAATCATGGGGAAGCTCAACAATCACGTGCCCAAGGAACCATGAGTCATAATCACCGGGAGGCATGGTGACCCTGTGGCCGGGCTTACGCATCAAATGTATTTTTTTGACATCCGACCGCAACTGGAGTCGGCTAAAATCAATCCTTCTGAGGGTTCCGCCCCCGGGTGTAAAGATCCTCACCGCCATTGATGGTTTAAACCCACCAGGGCCGTTGAGAATCAAAGGTTTTTTTTCGGCAAAATCAAGTGTAAGCCCCAGGATGTCAAGATTTCCTGATTCAACGAGCAGAAACGGGAGGCAGTCCCCTCCAGGCCTGGGAGTCATCTCGATGAGCACGGGTTTGCCATCCTTAACGATAAAGTCAACCATGCATATGCCCCGTTCAATCCCCAGGGCCGTTGCCCCCCTGAGCAAGAGATCCTCGAGTCCATCGGCGGCCATGCCGGGATAGGTCATGGGAGGGGCCGGGATTTGATACCCGAGGATAGTTCCAAAGGGTGTGCCGGCTGCCTTTATCTTCCGGGTGGTTCGGACAATGGTAACGGCGTTGTTTTCAACGATAAAATCACAGCTGAACTCGGTTCCTTGAATCAACTCCTCGGCAGCGATCAAGCTACCCTGAGCAGCATTTTCTCCAAAGAGTGGAATTGTACTTCGTTGTAAAAGCCCCTGCTCCAGGATGTTAAACGACCGTTGACACTCCTCGTCTGTGGTGCAGCAGAACACAAGCTCACTTCCGCTGCCCAGGCAGGGCTTCAGCACGATCCCTTCATTAATGCCGGTCATGCTGGTCATGTCATCCATGGCGGCCAAGCCAGCCATAAACTCCATCACCTGGTCCGGGGAATCGACCCGTGTTGACCTTGGACAATTAACGCCGCTGTTCTGCCAGATTTCTTTACACCTAAGCTTGTCCCGGCTGTTTCTTACCGCCTCGACACTTGGATAGGCAAGGGATAAGCCGGCCGCAACCAGGGCTGCCGCTTCCATGGACTCACAGTCAAAACAGGCAACCCCCGTGATTGCCTGGCCCCATTGCTCAAGGTGAACCCCAATGGCCTTACGAATCCCATTGATACGGTCAGGATCAACCGGGCAGAGGATCTCCTCACAGGTTGAAGGGCAAGGTTCTTCTGCTCTTCGCCTGAGGTCAGGATCAGTCAGAAAAAGGGCCCGGCCAGGCCAGGCCCGTGTGATCCACTCAACATAATCGGGAGTGGTGCCGACAACCAGTATCCTTCCGTCCCTAGGCACAGGCAAACTGTCTTTCATGGAACTGCCCGTAATAGGCGCTTGCCTCCCTTTCGAGGTTGATCTGATAAAGCGGCACGGGTGTGAGGTTGAAGCGCTCTTTCCAGTTAAAGTCACCGCAGAGGAAATCCACGGTTTCGATTTTTTCCCTGCACGAGCGCTCCATGTGGTGAAGGTTGATCAGCTTTGCAATGCCTGGGAATTCCGGGTTGATGCCGCCTGCCAAAAGGGTATAGACGCTGTTCCAGACAGCCCCCATGTCCACGGCTGCAACTTCCCCGTCCACAAGAACTGTGGTAATACGCAACAGGCCTCGTTTGTGTAAAAATGCAGACAGGTTTTCAAAGGCTTGATAAAATCGTGGGTCTTTAAAGTATGAATCCTGGCCAAAAACGTTCATGTTCATAACCAGCATCCGGTCAAGGTCGTCCAAGCGGTCAAACCGGTAGGTCACCTTTCCGGCTTCAATTTTTTTGAGTTCAGCCCTGAGTTTTTTCCTCGTTTTTCCTGAAAAAGACTGCCAATACCCCTGAAATGAAAAGTCATACAGCCTCGGGGAAAAAAGATATCCCAGCTCATCCGGGGTTACCTGGCCCATGAGGCAGAACAGAGGATTTTCCACCAGGTATCGAAGATGCACAGAACCCGGAACAGAGTCCAAAAGAGCGTCAAACACCCGGGGTGATCTGGCGATGATTCTGTTCTGCTCAAGCCAGGTCTTTCCATGCCAGGTTTCACCGGGGAACTGGATATACTTATTATCCTCTTCATCCCGGCAAAGGGGCAAAAAGCCTAATATCTTGCCGTCCTCCTCAACCACATGAAAACTCAAGGCCCTTTGAAAGGCGTCATGGAAACAGGAACGAACCTCCCACAGGTCAAAGAGCCCCTTGGCAGGCCAAGCCTTCTCCCAGATAGACCTGCACTCGTCAGGATCTTCACGCACTGAACTCTTCATATCTACCAGCTTTCCTTTGGGTTTTCCCGGGTATTTTCCTTCCACTGGGATTTCTTGCCAAGTTTTCGACGACGGGTCTGAATTTCCACCTCATCTTCCCAGGAAAATTCCTCGTCATAGGATTCTTTGAACTTCGGGGTCTTTTGCTTGGGCTTTTTATCTATTTCCTTGCTCATTTTTTTCACCTTTAAAGTTGTTCCCGGGGCCGTGCAGTTCAAGCGACCGCAACTCGGCTGCCAGGATGTATAATACCCTTACTCTGTCTCTTAGCACATCCCATGCCCAGGTAATTTAATTTTATAAAAAGATGACAAGACAAATTAAATCATACGCTTAGCTTTCTAGCTGTTTAACTGACCAGGAAGGAGAAAGGTATTCATTTACCAGTTTCTTTAAAACAGGCAAAAAAATACCCCTTTACTGGGAACAGGGTATGCTAAAAAAGGATTTCCAGCCCCCTGTTTAAGCGAATCACCCGGTTTTTGTCTTGGCTTTTTCCATATAATCAGTTAAGAAAAGGAGTTATCAAAAGCTCAATATGGTATTTATTTACCGACAAGGAAAGGTTCATATGCTGATCAGACTTGTGTGCGCCGTTAAAGACAAGAAACTCCATGCCGACCTTGAAAAACGGCTCTCCATTTTTGACGTTCAATTGAAAATGATCGCCACCCAGAAAACACCGTGGCAGGATCTGGTGCGCAGCTGTGCCGACATCTTTGTGGTCAGCAAATCGCTGATTCCAAAGCCCATTGAATCGAGCGTTGCAATGCTCAACAATCTGCCGGAAAAGCCCATAACCATAATCCTCCACGACCGGGAATCTTCGGAGGAGCATGCCAACCTTCTGGCATCGGGTGCGGATGTGGTTCTCTATGCCGGGATTTCAAGGGACAGCCTCATCGAAGCCATTGAAAGCACCCTGGAATCAAGACGCCAGTTCTACTATGTCGACCGGTTTGACCAGCGGGGCAGGATAAAACCCAGGCTCAGCGATTTTTTCTCAAACAGCAAGGAGATGCAGCTCTTTTTAGACGAGGTGCAGCAAATCGTCACCACGAACTCGACCCTCTTGATCCTGGGGGAAACAGGGGTTGGGAAAGAACATCTATCCAAGGCGATCCACGGGGAGAGCCACAGATCCCAGGGACCTTTTATTGCCATAAACACTGCGGCCATCCCGGAGCAGCTGATAGAAAGCGAACTTTTCGGCCACGAGCAGGGGGCGTTTACAGGGGCCGTCCGATCCCGCAGGGGAGCCTTCGAACTTGCCCACGGGGGAACCATTTTCCTGGATGAAGTAGGAGAGATGCCCATGGCCATGCAGTCCAAGCTTCTGCGGGTGCTCCAGGACTTTGAATTTACCCCGGTTGGGGGGGAAGCCCCCATCTGGGTGGATGTAAGGGTCATTGCCGCCACCAACAAAGACCTTGAGGAGGAAATCGCGAGGGGCAATTTCCGCCAGGATCTCTACTACCGCCTGGGGGTGATTACCATGACCCTTCCCCCTTTGCGAAAACGCCAGGCTGACATTCCTGCCATGGCAAACCACTTTTTGAATGTGTGCAACAAAAAGATAGGCCGGGAGATCAAAGAATTTTCCGGGACAGCCATGGAGGCCCTGTGCAACTACGGCTGGCCGGGAAACATCAGGGAACTTATCAATGTGATTGAACGGGCCGTTCTCCTGTGCAAGTCAGCGACCGTTTCCCTTGACGACCTCCCCGGCACCTTTCAAGCAAACTCTTCCGAAACAACGCCCCTGCCCAACCTCCACCACATGGACACGGATGCCTGGACAGACCGAACTCTTGTCCAGGTAAAACAAGAGGTGCTCGACAGCGTAGAAAGAAGATACATCGAAATGGTTCTTAAAAAAACCTCGGGCAAAGTCGGGGCCGCTGCAAAAATTGCGGGCATCCATCCAAGGGGCCTGTATGGAAAGATGAAGAAACTGGGCCTTGACAAGGCAGATTTCAAACAGGGATTAAGCCGGAGGCAACGATGACCCCCTATATCATTATTGTTTTTCTCCCTGTTCACGGATCTCAAACCGCTGACGGATCCTTTCAAGGGAGATGAGCTCCCCGGTTCTGGCGGACGGCGTCAAAAAGGACTTGAGCTTTCGTTCCAGCATCCTTGGATGGAGATCCCCTGCAATGGCAACAACCCCTTCGGTGATGATCTTATGGAGCATCAACTCCTGGGCTGTTCTTTCCCGGATATTGGCGGCAAAGGGCAGAAAGAAAAAATTGGCCAGCACAATGCCGTAGAGGGTTGAGGTAAGGGCAATGGGAACCATTGACATAATCACGGCGGAATCCCCCACTCCGGCCAGCATACCGATGAGCCCTACAACACTTCCCACAAGCCCGAAGGCCGGGGCCACCTCGGCCATGGTCTGAAGCACCCTGCAGCTTTCCTCCCGCCTCATCCTGAAAAAAAACATCTCGGAGTTGAGTGATTCCCGGATTTGCGCCTGGGAATAACCATCAACCACGAATCCAATTGCCTGGCGCAAAAAGACAATGGTGGTTTCTCCCTCGTCCCGCTGGAGGGATAAGATCCCCTGGAGTCTTTGTTTCACCGATAGATCCACCAGGATTTCGACAATGTCGTCCGGGCTTCTCATCTCCCTGGTATAAGAGGCGATTAAAACCCTGACAAGAATAATCAGACGGTCCATTTTATAGCTGATCAGGGTAGCGCCAAAGGTTCCGCCCATCACGATCACAAAACCCGAAAGGTTGAAATAAACCCCGATATTACCGTGAATGACAAACCCCATGCAAAAAAGAAAGAGGCAAAAGAGCAACCCCAATATATTTTGTCTTCCGTGCTCAAAAAACGGCCGCACCTTGAAATTATCCATTATTGTTTTCTCCTGGGATTGATTGTGCTTCTTGTATGGCGGGCATTTCCTTGATTAAAATGATCTCCACCCTGCGGTTGAGGGATCTGTTGTAAGCTGTGGTATTAGGTACCAGGGGCTGAAGCCAGGAATGACCGGACACAAAGAACCTCTTTTCAGACAATTGGGCATCTTTGATGAGAAATCTCGCCACACGGCAGGCCCTGGCAGTTGAAAGCTCCCAGTTTGTAGGATACAGCTCGGAATGGTTGGGCATGTCGTCGGTGTGGCCGACCACATTCACAACAAAAGAATTCTTCTGAAGAATTTTTCCAATCTGCCTGAGCTGCCACCGGGCCTCAAGCTTTAAATCTGCATTTCCACGATCAAAGAACAGATCCCCGGCAAGGGAGATTCTAACGGCCTTGTCTGCAACCAGATCAACCCGGGCATCCCCATCCACAAACTCATCCAGGACCGCCTGGCGAGTTTGAATAAAAATATCCGATGGAAACTCGTCTATATTCTGCCCAACAATCCTGCCCGTTCCTGAATCAGCAACCTTGCTAATGCCGGGACCAGGACCAAACTCAAGCTCCCTGCTGCCTGCCTGGTACACATACATCACAACAAACAGAATAAACATGGTCATCATGAGGTCCGACCAGGAAACAGACCACCCTCCCCGTCGGGGAGAAGGAATGGATAAAAAAGGATCTATCTCAAAAGGATCAAGCCCTTTGCAATATTCTCCCCGGTCAGAATCCTCCTCCATGGGGGATTCATTTTCATTGATATCGGTTTGTCGGTGTTGCTCCATAGAACCACTCCATAGGTTTTAGGACAAAAGAGATGACAAAACAAGAAGCAATAAACATGCCCGGCCATAAAAACCCTCCACACATGTTGGGGGGTTTATTATTTTTCACCCACTAAACCACATGATGAACAGCAGTTATAATTTTGGGCAACAGAATACTGCGGCCTTGCTTTGACGGGCGGTGGCTTAGGGGCAATTCACGAATCACCCCTACGGTGTCGACAGGGTATCATCATCACCGTATAGGATAAAACCAAAATAAAAACTGCTATAAAAAATGTACTGAGATCCAAAATTTAAATTGCTGACAAAAAAGCTGATTACTTGACATCCAACCCGACATCCGTCAAAACACCGACTATGGGCAAAAGGTTAGTGGATGTTACCCATAAATTTACCCACCGTAAGAAGAGTCTATCTGAGGCCAATGATTTCAAGGCAAGGAGCTCAATTCAGGAGAATGTGGGCAAAACTGGAAATATGTCACTGTAGTATTAATCAAAATTGCCGAACAGTAGCGTTTTAATTTGGAGTAAAAAAAGCGGATGTGCTATGGTTGACTCCGCTTAAAAAGAGACGATCACAAAACTGGACGGTTAAAATGAAAAAAGCACTCATCACAGGAATCACGGGCCAGGATGGTGCATATCTGGCAGAACTTCTTCTTCAAAAAGGGTATCAGGTTCATGGAATCAAAAGACGGACATCCCTGTTCAATACGGCCCGGATCGATCATCTGTATCAGGATCCCCACGAACAGGACCGGAACTTCATCCTGCACTATGGGGATCTTACGGATTCAACCAATCTGATCAGGATTCTTCAGCAAGTCCAGCCGGATGAAGTTTATAATCTAGCAGCCCAAAGCCATGTCCAGGTGTCGTTTGAGTCTCCGGAATATACTGCCGATGTGGACGGGTTAGGAACTTTAAGGTTGTTGGAGGGAATCCGCCTTTTGAATCTTGTCGATAAAACAAGATTTTACCAGGCGTCTACCTCTGAGCTTTTCGGCAAGGTTCAAACAATCCCCCAGAATGAAAACACACCCTTTTACCCCCGATCCCCCTACGCCTGTGCCAAACTCTATGCCTACTGGATTACCATCAATTATCGTGAAGCCTATGGCATGTATGCCTGCAACGGGATCCTGTTCAACCATGAATCTCCCATTAGGGGTGAAACCTTTGTAACCAGAAAGATCACCCAGGCGATGGCCAGGATCTCCCTTGGTGCTCAGGATTGCCTTTACCTTGGAAACTTAAACGCCCGCAGGGACTGGGGTCATGCCAGGGATTTTGTCCGGATGCAGTGGCTCATGCTTCAACAGGACAAACCAGAAGATTATGTCATTGCAACCGGGGAATCCCATTCTGTAAGAGAATTTGTAGAAATCACGGCAAAAGAACTTGGGATCGATATTGAATGGCAGGGCTGCGGAATAAATGAAAAGGGAATCAACCCTGCCAATGGAAAGACAATCGTGGGGATAGATCCGTCATATTTCAGGCCAACCGAGGTCGATTCCCTTCTGGGTGAAGCTGAAAAGGCGAGAAAGAACCTTGGCTGGCATTCGGAGATATCGTTTAAAACCATGGTCAGAGAGATGGTCCGCTCGGACCTTCAATTGGCCAAGCGAGAACAGATATGCAGACAGGCGGGATTCTAAACCAATGATGGACAAGCAGAGTAAAATATTTATATCTGGTATATCAGGCATGGTTGGCAGTGCAATCGCCTCAAAGCTTCTGGAAATGGAATATAAAAACATAGTTGGTAGCTTTAATACACGCTCACCTGAATTCCTTTTTTCAGATCCTCGAAACCAATCAAAACCTCCTTTCCCCGGCCCCAGGTTTGTCAAAATCGATCTGACCGTACAAAAAGAGGTGGATGAGTTCTTTGATCGAGAAAAACCAGATTATGTCTTTATGGCAGGTGCAAAGGTCGGAGGTATACATGCCAACTCGACATACCCTGCTGACTTCATATATGAAAACCTTACGATCCAGGGCCATATTATCCATGCCTCCCATATAAACCGGGTAAAGCGCCTTTTGTTTCTCGGGTCATCCTGCATATATCCAAGGCTGGCCCCCCAGCCCATCAAAGAAACGGACCTGCTGACAGGGTTGCTGGAACCGACCAATGAGCCCTATGCCATGGCCAAGATCGCCGGAATAAAAATGTGCGAGGCATACAACAGACAGTATGGGACTCGGTTTATAGCGGTCATGCCCACCAACCTTTATGGGAAAAACGATAAATTCGACCTGGACAACTCCCATGTTCTGCCAGCCTTGGTAAGGAAATTCCACGATGCAAAGATCTCCGGAGAAATGACCGTGACGGTCTGGGGAACCGGCAGGCCCCGCCGCGAATTCATGTACATTGATGACATGGCAGAGGCCTGTTGTTTTGTGATGAATCTTTCAAATGATTTGGTTGACCGATGTTTTGTCGCTTATCCTGACCCCTGTTTTATAAATGTCGGTACCGGTGTCGACTGCACCATTGCTGAATTAGCTGAAACAATCAAAAAGGTGGTGGGTTTTAAAGGCGAAATTAAATATGACACCTCACAACCGGACGGCATGTTCCAAAAGCGTCTTGATGTCTCCCGTTTAAGCGGTCTGGGGTGGAAGGCCCGGGTGACTCTGGTCCAGGGTGTAAAAAAGACCTATGCCTGGTATCTTGGACAATGCGGCAAACCTTCCGATAAAAAGGGTCCTGACTGATCACCTTTGCACCTCCACGCTCTCCGATTTTCTGGAAAAACAAACTCCATAAGCTCTTTAAAATCAAACCCTATCCCCCACTTTCCACGGACTGCTATAGTCGTCTATACTTTTAGCGTTTGAGTTGATTCTTAACCCTAACCATATTTAGGCCTGCCCCACGATTATTACACTTTAAAGAAGAGATTACCGATAACATTCTTTGCATATCCCAGCAATCATGCTTATAAGGGCAGAATGAGTTTTGGTTATGGGGATGGGGATGAGAGTATTTCCCTTTACCACTAAACTTTTAAGACACTGGAAAATTTTATGAATAGAAATAAAAAGAGAGGCTCCCCAGCAGACATATCAAATCAGAACATGGCAAAAGAGCTATTGCAACAGGGAAAGGCCTATTTTGAGCAAGGCCATTGGGAAGTTGCCGAACAACATTTTCTTGAAGCCGTTCAAAAGGATCCAACCCTGGCTGAAGCCTTTAATAATCTTGGCGTTGTTTACTGGCAAAATAACGACCATCAAAAAAGTGTTGAACAATTCAAGACAGCATTGTCTATTGACCCGCAAAATAAAGAGGCCCTTGCAAATTTAGAAGAGATTATAGAGATACTTCGTTCAAGCGACACGAACATTAAGAAAAAAATGGATGATACCCCTCCCAACACTGAAAGAATTAAAATTGTAGACAATCTTGAAGTAACCGTCCCTTTATCCAATGCATTGATGACCCCGTTTGTTCTAAAAGAACAACTGGATTGGTTTGAAGATGAAATAATTTTCATACGGGACTTTATTCAACCCGGGATGACAGTTATTGACATTGGTGCCAATTATGGACTCTACACATTGAGCTGCGCTAAAAAATGCGGAAAAACAGGTGAAGTATGGGCATTTGAACCAACCGTATCTGTTGCAGAGTGCCTCAATGACAGCCTCAGAACCAACGGTTTTTCAAACACGACCCTCATCAATGCGGGTCTTTCAAACAGAAATGGGGAGGCAAAATTATCCCTGAATCCCAATGCAGAATTAAACTCCCTCAATGCTTCCCCGGCAGACAATGGAGAGTATGAAGTTATCAAGCTTAAAACCCTTGATGAATGCGCCCGGGAGTACAACTGGGAAAAAATAGATTTTATAAAACTCGATGCCGAAGGGGAAGAGGTTCGTATCATAGAGGGCGGTACCCAAACCCTTGAAAAATTTTCCCCGGTCATCATGTACGAGCTCAAACATGGAGATCAAGTAAACCTTTCCCTGATCAATGCATTTAAACGCCATGGCTATGCCCCATACCATCTCATTCCGGGACCGCAATTGCTCATACCTTTTAATCCCGGCCTTGCATTTGATGGTTTTTTGCTGAACCTGTTTGCAATCAAAGACGAGACGGCCCTTACTCTTAAGAACAAGAAAAAGCTGATAAACGACCTTGCAGATCTCGACACGGTATCCATGGATGATTTACCTGGGGATTTATGGAAGTATATCCTTAGGGAAAAGGCTTTTTCAACATTTTCCCCAGGCTCTCCCTCTGTACCTATCATTGACCAATGGGTTAAAACTGTCACAACCAGCAAAGAACGATACATACAAGATTTAAGTCAGGCTCTAAATTTTTTTTCTTATTATCTCATTGGAAAAGATCCAAATAAAAGGTTGAAAGCGCTTCTCCAAAGTGAGGAAATCCTCGGTCAATTATCAGGAGAAATAACAGACACAGCCATTACCATGACACGAATAAGAGTCCTCATGGACATTGGACGCAGGGGAGATGCCGTTGTTCTTCTTGATTCACTTATCGAAAAGATCATATCAGGAGAAAAACTCTCCTATGATCTCCCATTTTTTCCGGTTTCCGAAAGATACGATAACCTACCCACAGGCATTTCCCCTGACAATTGGCTTATATCATCGATTGTTGAGCTTTATGAAAAGAAAAAAACATTCTCATCATATTTTGCAGGCAAGCAATCCATTGGGAATCTTGAATATCTCATGAACCTTGGTTATTGTGATGATGAAATAAAACGCCGCCTTAACCTTCTGAAATCTCTACCATAATTTAATGGAATATAAACCATGGCAAACAAGAAAAAAAATACCTCCCCGGCAGCAACAGACACAACCGGTTATGAAAGTGCATTACAGCTCTACAACAGGGGTGATTATAACAGCGCCATAAAAGAGTGCGAATCCATTCTTTTCAATGACAATGAAAACATTGATGCCCTGAACCTGCTTGGCCAGATAAACTTTAAAACCCAGAACCTTAAAAGAGCCCTCGATTACTATGCCAAAGCCCTGTCCATAGATCCAGACTCTTATATGGTACTTAACAATGCTGGAAGGGCCCTGGAGGGATTGGGTGAGTACTTAAAGGCACTTGAACTTTATGAAAAAGCTATGGCTATGGAGCCGGCCATTCCTGAGATCTTGATCAACATTGGAAACACAAAAGCTGCCTTAAACCATACTGAACAGGCCATTTCCTACTATAAACGCGCATTAAGATTTAAACCCGACTATGCTGAGGTTCATTCAAACCTTGGAAATCTCTACTTCCAGAAAAAAGGTGACATCGGGAATGCCATCAAACACTGTAAAAAGGCCATCAAGATCAATCCGCAACTTGCCGAAGCCCACAACAATCTTGGCAATGCACTGGAGCACCATGGACTCCTGGATCAGGCAATCCAATGCTATAGAAAGGCTGTAAAGCTGAAACCTGATTATTCAGCTGCACACTCAAATCTCCTCTTAGGACTACATTACAGCGATCGCATCCCGGCCGATGAAGTTTTTAAAGAGCATAGAAATTATGCATCCAGCCATGGCAAGGAATTATGGAGATACTCCCATAATCGCCATGATGCAACACCCGAAAAAATCCTGCGAATAGGTTATATCTCCCCAGATCTCAGGGGACACCCGGTTGCATGGTTTATCAGGTCAGTCATTGAAAAGCATGACCGGTCTCGATTTAAGATATTCTGCTATTCAGACGTGGAAACGCCTGACGCATGGACCGAAAGCTTTAAAACCCTTTCAGATCGTTTCATATCCATAAAAGGCCTTTCCCATGAAGATGCAGCATCCCTCATAAAAAAAGACGGCATAGATATCCTCATAGATCTTGCAGGCCACACTGCCAATAATCGAATACCCGTACTTGCATTAAAACCCGCTCCTGTTCAAATGACCTATCTTGGGTATCCCGGCACCACAGGTCTTGACGAGGTTGACTATCGAGTGACGGATCATTTTGCAGATCCAGAGGGAATGACAGAACAATACCATACGGAAAAGCTGATACGAATGCCAAGATCGTTTCTCTGCTACACACCTCCTGAATATTGCCCTGAAACAGGAGGAATACCGTCAAAACGATCGGACAGGATAAGATTTGGATCATTCAACAACAGGTCCAAAATAACAGAAACGGTGATCAAAACCTGGGCTGAGATTCTAAAAAACATCCCCGAATCCACCCTGCTCCTAAAGGCAAAATCCCTTGCCGACATGGAAACCCAGAAACTTATGGCAAGGCTCTTTAAGAGACATAAGATAAGCCGCAAGCGGCTCGAATTTCTGGGGTACCTTCCCGACGCCGCAGATCATATGCTGCTTTACAACAAGGTGGATATAGCCCTTGACACCTTTCCCTACAACGGCACAACAACGACCTGCGAGGCTCTGTGGATGGGTGTTCCAGTCATAACCCTCGAGGGCAGAACCCATGCTGCCCGCGTGGGAACAACTATTCTCTCAAATGTTGGATTGGAGGAACTCATTGCAGGGGAGAGAAACGACTACATAGAAAAAGCCTGCGCCCTTGCCCGAAATCCAGATCGACTCGCTGAGCTTAAGCAGGGGTTGAGACAGGGCATGAAGGATTCAGGATTCATAGATGCCGTTAAATTTACCGGGGAGCTTGAAAACGAACTATACAGGACATGGATAGAATGGTGCAAATCCAGGCATAAGCCCAACCGCCCGATTGAACTTTTAAAAAAAGGGGAGGCTTGTTTCCAGAAAGGAGATATAGAGCTTGCGGAAAAAAACTTTCTTCAGGCGATCCTGGAAGACCCGAATCTTGTTGAGGCATATAACAACCTTGGGGTCATTTGTTGGGAAAAAGAGGAGCTTGAAAAAAGCATTGCGCACTTTAAAAAAGCATTAAGCCTGGACCCTGTAAATCAGGATGCAATTGCCAACCTGAAACAGATGTCAAATATGCTTAAAAAAAATTAACTTAAGCTCCACAACGATAAAAATGGAACCAACCTTTCCACCAAAGCACCTAACCGGTAAAACCAAATCAAAACAGTTCCCATATTTTTCTAAAGTTTAATTCTATCATGGCGATAAGGTACTTTAAAGTTAACAAATAAGGAGGTGAAAAGAACAGACGGTTAAAAAAGTTTCATTGAGTGGACCTTATAAAAAACAGCAACTCTTTTTTCGTTAGAAAACCTGCAGGGCACGGAAGCCCAGCATAAAAACAAATCATGGAGGATAATTAACATGGCACTTACAATCAATACAAACGTTTCAGCACTAAACGCCCACATGAACATGAAAAAGACCGACAATGCACTGAGCAGTTCATTGGGAAGGCTCTCCACCGGTCTCAGAATCAACAAGGCAGCAGACGATGCTTCAGGCCTTGCAATCGCCGACTCTTTGAAGGCCCAGAGCGCAGGACTTGGTCAGGCAATCAAAAATGCCAACGACGGTATCTCGATCGTGCAGACGGCGGATGGAGCCCTTGAGGAAGCCACCAACATTGTAAATACAATCAAGACCAAAGCCATCCAGGCTGCCCAGGACGGCCAGACATTTGCATCAAGAAAAATCATCCAAAAGGACATTACAAAGCTGCTGGAAGAGGTTGATCTGCTTGCTTCGTCCACATCCTTTAACGGCAAAAAGCTCCTGTCCGGTAACTTTACAAACATGAGTTTTCAGGTGGGTGCAACTACCAATGAAACCATCGGTGTCAGCATCAAGTCTGCCGAGACAGCAAAAATCGGACATGTCACAACGGCAAACTTGAAGGTTACAGATTCAGGCCCGCTCTCCCTTGTAATCCACAGCAACGAGCAGGACAAAGATTTTACACTTGAAGCCGTGAACATGCAGTACGACAACACGGCCGCAAACGGTATTGGTGCCCTTGCCAACGCCATTAACAAATCGTCCGATCAGACGGGAATAACCGCCAGCGCAGTTGTACAAAGTACCTCCGGCGGTGCGATCAATGCAGGAGAGATTGGAGGCGACTTCAAGATCAATGGTATCGCCATGGGATCTGTCTCTGTTAAGGAAAACGACAGCGACGGAACACTCCAGGCGGCAATAAATCAGAAATCAGACCAGACAGGAGTTACAGCATCAATCAATGACGGTATCCTTACCCTTAACTCTGTTGACGGCAGGGGCATCGAGATTAAGGGAAACCTGGGGCAGGTCATGGGCAAGAATGCCAGCGCCATGTCAACCTTTGGTGAGTTGAAAATCACCCAGACGGGCTCAAACACACTTGCCATCAAAGATTCAGCAAGCGGCGAGCTCACTACAACAGAGTTTGTAACCAGCGCTGATCTCACCGTTGGTTCTTCAATGGTTCTTGGAAAGGGATCAAGCGTCCTCACGACATCGACATATGCCGCTGGGACCAAGATTGGCTTTTCACTTGCAACCGCTGATGCTGCAACAACCCAGGATTCAACCGTTGCAGCGGGCTCAACAATTCTATCTGGAGCTACCATAGCCGCAGGTACAACCCTTGGTGGTAAATTTACTACCAGCACCGCCGTAGCCGGAACATTGATATCAAACGGTTCAGCCCTCCTTACCAAAGGAACAACCCTTGCTGCAGCTACCACACTTGCTGCAGGCACCGTGCTCTCAACGGACATATCCACAGCGGCTGGGATAATCAAAGCCGGTTCCACCCTCAGCGCAGAAACGACAACCAATGCAGCTGTGACACTCGAAGGGGATATGACCGTTAAAAAGGGGAGCACGCTGGCTGCATTGAGCGTGCTGAACACAGGGTCGGTGCTTACTGAAGACACCTTCGAAACTGGAGCAAATTCGGGCATATCCGAAGACATGACCCTCAAGAAAGGTTCAAATATTCTTATATCCACCCTGGCTGCCGGTTCAACCCTTGGTGTTAACATAACGAGCGGCGCTGGCACGGGCACAACAACCGAGGAGACCATACTTGCGACGGGATCTGAACTTGCTTCAGGCGCAACCCTTGCAGCTGGATCAACAATCGGGGGTACCACCCAGGTAGCTTCAAAGAAAGTTGCAGCAGACACAACAATGGCGGCAGGTTCGACCATTACATCAGCTTCAACCATTGCCGCAGGAACCTATCTGACCAATGATATCAGCACTGCGGCCGGCACCATCAAGGCAGGTGTAACACTTGAACAGGATGTCATAACAGATACTGCCACCGTCCTTGCCAACGAAATGACCATTGCCAAGGGTTCAACCCTTGCAGCCGCCAGTATCTTCGCATCGGCAGGAGGCGGAGGATCATCTGCAATTTCCATTGAAGACACAAAGGTGACAAGGCTCCAGGATATCGATGTTACCACCCAGGAGGGTGCCCAGATCGCCATTGCCGTTGCAGACTCCGCCCTTGCGGCCTACAACGACATCCGATCTGACCTTGGTTCCACCCAGAACCAGCTCACATCCACCATCTCCAACATCAGCGTGACCCAGATCAATGTATCTTCTGCTGAGTCAGCCATCAGGGACGTGGATTTTGCGGCCGAATCCCAGAACTTCTCAAAGCTGCAGATTCTGGCCCAGTCCGGCGCCTATGCAATGGCCCAGGCCAACTCCTCCTCCCAGACGGTGATGAGCCTGCTTCAGTAAACCATAACAACCACCAGATAATGCTCAGCCCTTAGCGGGCTGAGCATCCCCTAAGTAAAACCATCACGGACGGAGCGACTGACGGCCCCAGCGACAACGAAGACTGAACCGCACCTTGTCTCTTGTTTCAAGTTTCAAGTTTCTTGCTGACGCCCTGGAATTTCTTTTCCAGGGCGTTTCAGGTTTAAGTTTGACCGGCCAGGTGTCGATGGGTATAGTTATCTTTCAATCATGAATGGAGATCAGACAGATCAGCATTAAACGGATAAAGATCAGATGTTTGATTAACATCCCAGGAGGCTTAAGGTGAGTACAGGCAGCATATCAACATTAGGCGTAGGTTCAGGGCTTGACCTCCAGGGGATCCTTGACGATTTAAGGGCCGTGGATCAAAGATCCATAATCAACCAGGAATCCAAGAAGACAAGGTTTCAGGAGAAGATCCAGGAGTACAACAAGCTAAATACCACCCTTCTCTCCATGCGATCAACGGCCCTTGACCTTTCCCTTGGTTCCAACTTCCTCAACAGAAAGATCTCCACCTCGGGCAGCGCCGTTAATGCAAGCTCCGTTTCAGGGGCACAAATAATGTCCCACTCGGTGGAGGTGACGGCCCTTGCCTCCCACAGCTCATGGAACTCGGGGGGATTTGCAGAAAAAACCACTTCGGTGGCCCTTGCTGACCAGACCTTTGCCTTTAAGGTGGGGGAGACCGGAACAGCGATTTCCATGGATGTCCCTGCCGGGACCACCCTCCAGGGCCTTGCAGACCTGATCAACGAAAACCATGCCAACCCCGGTGTTACAGCGTCCATTGCCGACACCGGCGTGGGGGATAATCCCTTTCGTCTTGTTCTAACAAGCAACCAAACCGGCGAGCAGAGCAGGATCTTCATTGACAGCCAGCTTACAGAAATGGCCCTCACCGAATCCGGCGGAGCCTTCCACACCCCTCCCACAAGCGACAATAAGGTTGAAGCTGCCACCATAGGAATTACATCAAGCAACAACAAAATCGTTTTCCGGGAGAGGCTTGCCGACGGCACCCTTGGCGCTGCCATCACGGCAGACATAGGGGAAAAGCCTGACTATACCCCTGAAGAGTTAGCCGCCGCCGTGGAATCGGCCATGGAGGCTGCATCTTTGAGCAGCGGCAACGCCGTTGACTACTCGGTCTCGTTTGATGATGTTGAAAAAAAATTCACCATCCTGGAGAATGGATCAAGCCTCCATGGGCTGACCATTGAATGGGGCAGTTCATCGGCTGGCCAAAGCCTTGGATTCGACCCTGAAACCGACACATTCAAACCCCATGATTCAAATTTAAACGCAAGGTTCACCGTTGACTCCATAGCCTACCAGCGGCAGTCCAACACCCGCATCACAGATGTGATCCAGGGGGTGACCCTTGATATGACAGCCACCGGAAAGGGAACGGTCAATGTCTCCGACGATCTTGGGAGCATTAAAACCTCCATCCAGCAGCTGGTGGAATCCCTCAACAGCCTCAAGATTGAAATAGACTCCAACAACACCTATGACAGTTCAACCGGGACAAAGGGGCTGCTGTTTGGCGAGAATTCCATTAACCGCATGGGCAATGAACTTCTTGAGTTCATGGGCAGCAACATCACCACGGGCAGCTCCATAAAGAACCTGTTTGACCTGGGGTTTGAAATAAACGAGGACGGCACCTACACCATCAACGAGACGGTACTTGACAGCGTACTTGCCTCTAACCCCAATGATGTCCAGACCTTCTTTCTCGGCGACCTGGATAACGAAACCAAAGGATTTGGAGACCTGTTAAACGAAAAGATGAGGAACTACACCGGCTCCGACGGCCTTGTCACCACGGAAAGGGAGGCTACCCAGGCCAGGATAGACCGCATCACCACCAAGATAGCTGACGATACAGAGAAACTTGACAAACGCTACAAGATCATGGCCAACCAATTTGTCCAGCTGGACATCTTCATGCGCCAGATGACGGCCCAGTCCGATTTTTTAAAGCAGATGTTTGAACCCGAACCCAAAAAATAACCCGGAGGTCTTTTGTGAATGCAAGCTTAGCATATCAAACCTACAATCAATCCCAAGCCCATGAGTGTATGGAGCCTGCACAGCTCACCCTTATCCTCTACAAGGAGGCCATAAAGAGGCTGAACCTTACAAAAAGGGCTCTTTTGGAGGACGATACCCCAAGGAGAGGGGAAAACCTCGGCAGGGCGATTGCCATCATCTCGGAGTTGAACGCCTGCCTTTCAACGGACACCAAGACCGATGAGATTCTTTTTCTAAAGGGACTCTACACCTCGATTCTAACGGAACTCCCCAGGGTCAACGTGACAAAAGACATTTCCACCCTGGATACAGCCCTGAGATACCTCGGGCGTTTGAAGGAGATATGGGAGAATGAGGTGATGGGCGCCAGATCAACCAGAAAAAAAACGACCCTGGTCAGAAGTGTCGAGTATGCCTAACGGATTAAACTTGGAGGAAAATGAACAGGCAGGAAAAAATAGAACAGGCACTGGCTCGTTTTAAACTTCTCCAGGACCGGCAGATAGGGATGCTCTCCAAAGGGTGCGACAGCTCTGCTGTCGCCAAAGAAGGGGTGATAAAAGACATGGTCTTTGAAAGAAGCCGCACCTTTGAAGATCTCAGAAACGAGATCTCCATATTCTCGGGGATATCCAAAGCCCGGGATAAACCGGCCTTTCTCGAATGCAGGCTCATGGTTTCAGAGATTCTCGAGAAGGAAAAGATTCTAACAGAGCTGGTTAAAGAGCGTAAAGAAAAACTTACCAGGGATATGGAAACGGTTAGAAGGGGAAAAAAGACATTAAGAGGATACCGGGGAGGTGCAGACACCCCAGGGCGCTCCATGGAACTGACCGGCTAATCAGAAAAACCTGTTACAGATAGAGAGGATAAAATGAATACCAACTATACCCCGGCAGCAGAATTAAAACCCCTGTCTCCAGTTTCCAATTTTTACCAGGGCAGTGCAGGACAAAACCAAGGAAAAAAGATCCACGAACCCGGGCAGCTAAATAGCACTGCAAAAGATGGGAACACAACCAAATCAGATAAAACCATCAACGGAGCGGCCACCAGGGAAGAGGCAAACGAAATTATCGAAAGCCTCTATGAGCTCACCGAAATGCTCCAGACCTCCCTGAGCTTTCAGGTGGACCAGGAGAGCGATTCTGTTATCATCAAGGTTATAGACAAAAAAAACAACGGGGTGATCCGCCAGATCCCCAGCGAAGATATTTTGAAACTAAGGGAAAAGATGAGTGAAATGACGGGGCTTCTTTTCAACGAGAGCGTATAAGGTTTAAATATCAAAATAAAGACCGCAAATCATATGTCCTGGGCGAAACAGCCTGGTTGATCTGCGCTCCTGGGAAAAGACTATCCCTGGAACAGGGGATGTTTAAGGGCATAACCGCTGTTTTCGAGGATAAGCTGATAACTCTCCCCCCTGGTGCTGTTTATGGCAATGGGCCCCATGAGATTAACCGTCATCTGTTCCGGCTTTTCATCGGGGATGGTTGCCACGGCAAGATAGGATATTTTATCCCCCTTACCCCAGGCGGCGGCCTTTATCACCCTGTTACGGTCAACCCTGTAGCCTTCCAGGATTAAAAGGGGATCGATGACAAAAAATGCCAGGTCCGGGTTATCCACCGCCTGGTAGAGCTTGAACGGTTCCATTCCCTTATCCTGTATCAATACGTACCGCTTCTGCCCTTCAAAGCCCAGCATTCCATCGGGCATGACAATGATCTTTGCCTCGTCAATCTCTATTCTGCCAAATTTTCGGGTTTGAATCTCAAACATCCTGATCCCTGTCAACTCCTCTTTTTGATTCTCTTTATTTTCCGGGTTTTTACTTTTCCCGGTCTTTTTTTTTACCCTTGTCCGTCCAGAGGGCTGCGGCCTTTGCAAGGTCTGAAACGCTGCCCTGCAAAGAGAGGATGTTCTCCTTTTGAATCTCCTCGTAAACCTCGTTCCTTAACACGGAAACCGTGGCAGGGGCATCTATGCCGATGCGCACCTTGTTTTTTCCGATCTCGAACACCTTGACTACAATATCATCGGATATCCTGATACTCTCCCCGGACTTCCGTGTAAGAACAAGCATAAATTCTCCATTTACATATAATCAACCAGGCTGATCTTCATGATCTTGGAGGTGGATGAAAGGGCGGCCTCATAGGCAGTCTCAATCGCCTTGAGATCCAGCACAGACTTTACAAGGTCTGCGTCCTCGATCATGGAACGTCTCTCGGTAACGCTTAACGTGGTTTTCGATATCACGTTGGTCCTGATCTCAAGGTTGTTTTCCTTTAAACCTGAATCAACAATATAGGACTCCACATGGGCCATGTGGGAGTCAAGCCGTGACAGGGACCTTTTAAGCCCCTCGACGTCATTTTCGGCAAGAAACCCCTTCAGGTCGAACAGGGTGTTAAAAATGCCCCACTCAGGTTCTTTACTGCCCGTTGGCGGGACATGGGAGGTTCTCCCTGGATCAAATCCAAGATCATCTCCCAGGGCCTTTGCCGAACCACTTGCAGACCAGTCAAACGCAAGCCCCTTGAGTCTTGGTTTTCCCTCCTCCTGAATCACAAACTTTTTTTTACCACTATCAAAGGAAACTTCATAGTCAATTCCGCCTGTTTTACCTGGATAGTACTCTCTTGATGCCTCTTCCATCCTGATTTCGATCTCGTTGGCAAGGTCTGTAAAACTTTTTGCAGGCGGGGCACTGGTTTCTGAGTAGTTACCCGGGGGAATGGTTATGGAGATGGGACCCTGAAGACCGTAACCATCGTTGCTGTCCTCATAAAAAACCATCTCATCGTTCACCCCCGCAGCAATGGTGATGTCATGGGAGACCTTGGTAAGGGGATCAAAGGCAACCCTGTTATCGCTGACAACGGCATCCCTCAGGTCAACCTGATCAAATCCGATGTCCAGGGCAAGGCTGGTGCCTGCCCCGTGGCTTAAATTTCCGCCTGAGGGATAGAAAGTATCCCTGGTAAAGCCGAGGGCTCCTGCCGCCGAATTGAGGTTTGGCTCACCTGTCCAGTTTATCTGAAAGGCTTGAAGGTCGGTACCGCCCTCGGGCCGGATGGTAAATTTCTCCGTCACATCGTTGAACTCGACCAGATAAGCGCCCGAAGATTCCCGGTTCATCTCATATTGAACCTTTTGGGCCAGGAGATCACCACTTGCGTAATCCTGGGCTGGAATGGTAACGGTAATGGGTTCGCCCATGCCTTTTCCAACACTCTCCCTGAATTGAAAGCTGTTGTTAGGTTCGGTTATGTTAAACCCCATCACTGCCTGATCGCTCTCGACGGCATCCACACTCCTGCCCGAATGGGTTCCGTTTCCAAAAAGCAGCTCCACATGGGAACCTTTTTTCGAACCGTCATCCTGGATGGAAAACTTTCCAGATGCGGGGTCAAAACGAACATCATACTTAAGGCCATACCCGTTTTTTGAGGCAGATGCCTGGTCCATGGCAGTTTCAATGGCCTGGGCAAGCTCTTCTTTTGTATAGACCCCGTCTTGAACAACCGCCGTAAGCTCTTTTGTTGCCATGGCATACTCCGAAGAAAACTCCCTGAAGTCAACCGCATTGTTTGACCCGTCAATGGTGATTCTCTCCTCCTGGAATATTTTCGAACCGTTTCTCCCCACCTCCAGGACCGAGGACTCCCCTGTCTTAACGGTAAAGGGCTTTTTATCACCATTGTAAACAACGGAAGTAGGATTCAGCTCATTGTCAAAGGTAAAGGTCTTTTCAGAGACCCTTGAACCGCTGAAAATATAATTGTCCAGAACCTGGGTATTGCCAAGATCCACCATCTGCCTGATAATATTGTCAACATTCTCCACCATGGCACGTCTCTGATCCTTGCCCGCAGCGCCGCTTGCGAGGTTTTGAATATCCTTCTTGAGTAGAAGCAGACGATCGTTGGTGGAGGTCAGGGCCGCCTCCCCGGAGTTGAGCCAGGATTTTCCCATAGCAATATTTTTATTGAGCTGCTCTAACCCCTTCAGGTTTATCTTCATGCCCATTACCTGACTCAAACCAACGGGATCATCGGAGATCGTATTGATGCGTTTCTGGGTGGTGGCCACAAGATTGGCATCCCTGAGATCGCTTGTAATGGTTCCGAGTCGTCGGGTGGCGGTTGAATATATGGAAATATTTGGTACTCGCATGGACATCCTCCTTATTCTATCTCATCCCCAGAAGCGTGTTGAGCATCTCATCGGAAACCGTAACAAGCTTTGATGCCGCACCAAAGGCGTGCTGATATTTCATCAGATTTATCATCTCTTCGTCGAGGGAGACCGCCGAAATGGAGTTGCGCTGCTCTGTCAGATTGGTCACCATGACCTCTGCAAACTTTCTGCCCACCTGGACGCTCCTGGATTTGACCCCAAGAGAACCGATCACCATCTGATAGTAGCCGTCAAGGGTGGACATGGCAAGGCTTGACCGGGCATCCCTTCCCCTGTCATAGGTCCAGGTCTCCATGTCGATGGTTTTATACTGAAGGTCGGAAAGCTTCAGGGCGTTTCCATTGTCCCCCTGGCTGATTTTCCCGGTTTCACCGTTTATGGTAGAGGCAGCAATAAAGGTGGAGTCAGAGAGTCTCTGGTTCACCCCCACTGTCATGGAATCCCTGCCGGAAAAGAATGTGTTGATTCCTGCGGCTGCCATCACCCCTGCTGTTGTGCTTTGATCGTCTCCAAAGGCAAAGCTCATCTCCGAAGCATCGGTCTTAGCAAGGTCAAAGCTGAAAGACCCTTGACCGACGATCTTGTTTTTAAAGTTCACCTGAATGTCTGAAATCTTGTCCCCGTTAAAATCGATGCCAAACCCGTCATCGTCCCCGCCGCTTGGAACAAGGGTGATATTGCCGCCGGTGGGATCGTTTTGTACGCTCCATTCACCGGTTACGGACCTTGAAAAGGTCAAATCCTTAACCTCAAAATCAAGGTTGGCATAGTTGTTAACCGAAACAACGGTATTTGGGGCCATGAATCCGGATTTTTCCCTGCCCTGCTCAAACGAGATGTTTTTCACCCCATGGTAATCTGCCGAGGCTTCAAACTTGAGGCGGTTGTCAAGGGTGGCCGAGGCCTTTATTCCCGAAGATTTTCGGTTCACCTGATCGGCAAACGAGTCAAGGGTCCAGTGCCAGTCGGAAAGGAGTTCTCCCGATGGCTCTCCCTTTTCATTAAAGGATACGGGTCTACCCGAGGTGTCGGTAGTTACGGTGAACACATCCCCGTCAAAGAGAGTGCCATCGGAGAAGACCAGGGTCATACCGTCCACCTCCACCTCCACCGGGGTTTCGGGTGTTCTGGGAGGATCTTCCCCCCTTATCTCAAAGCTGCCCGACCCTCTTCCCCCGGACCATCTGACAACAAGGGGAGGCTCTCCATCTTCCGGCAGGTGACCGACCTTTCCACCGGATTGAACGGTAAAGGTGTACATATCGCTTACGCTGTTGGCCCTGCCCCTTATCCTGAAATCAAGGGGGTCAACCCTGCCTGATTTATCGGTGTTCACGGTCAGGGTATTCCCGGCCACAAGGGAACCTGCACTGACATTGAAAGAGAGGGTGGTGACTCCCTCTTCCTCGATTTCCACCCGTCCGTCGTCAGGCACTTCCACGACTCCCCTTTCCCCCGTGAAGAACCCCTTTGCATCGAGTTTCTCCCACTCTATCCAACCTGTTTCATCATAGAGGGTGGAGGTAGCTCCATTTCTGCCAAAGGTGCTGCTGGATTCAAGGAGATCGTTGATCGGCTGGCTGGTTGTTGTTCCTGTGCCCGTGGATACCTTGAGGGCTGCATCGTTGGTTGCTCCGGTTTCTTTAAAATCTGTGATCGTAATTGGCTCTTCAAGATCTCTGCCCTTTATAATGGAGAGAGACCCGCCGGTTGCAAAAACCTCATAGTCACCTTCAACGCCGTCCGCCAGAAAGACCGCTTTAATTCCAGCTACCAGACCGGAAGCGTGATCCTCATCCGCCATTAAACCTCCAACTGGCGTGTAGGAGACCGTATGTCCATCAACATCAAACTCAACCGTCTCCCCAGGGGTGAAGTTGGCAAATCCACCCTTACCCCCAAGGGTGATTATGGAACTTCCGGAAATCGCATTCCCGCTCTCAAAGAGAGCCCCGTTGCCAGCTCCTGAGACCGTGCTGGAAAAGGAGATTCCAGGATCATGGACAATGGTCACCGTGCCGGTAATTACCGCAGCCTCATCTCCGCCGGCACCGGCTTCATTCACAACCCTACCTTCAAAGGTGATAGTGTTGTCTCCCACCACAGGAAGAAGAGGATCGCCGATCACAAGCCCCTTGACCCCGATGGTTTTACCTGAAGAGCTGGTCACGGTAAGACCCCTTGCGGAAAAATCCTGGTCAGAGTTTATGCCGTTTATGGTGTCTGCGGCGTCCTTTAGTGAGTCCTCAAACTGCCTTTCAAAGTCCCCCACCGAAGAATCCACGGTAAAACTCTGTCGCTGATCGATTCCATCCACCACCAGGGTGTAGGTTACCACATGGCCGTCGGCAGGTACAGGTACAGCAAGGCCGAACTCAGCCGATGTCTCCGAGCTATGGGCCTCAACCCCGGCAATTTTATTGAGGGCATCGGCTAGGGAGGCCGCCGACCTCAGTGCGTTGCCGCCGATATTCTGGACCTTGATCTTTTGTGTGCCGCCCGGACCGCCGGAGATGGTGAGAGTCTGATCGGCAATAGCCTCAGTAAGGGCAAGTGACAGGCTTGTACCGGTCTGAACACTTCCAAGGCCTGATCCGTCAAATTCAGCAACCTCCCTGTCACCAACGGTTGCCCCCTCCACAACGGTGAGGCGATATTTTGCCTGGATGCCGGCAAGGGCCGTCCCCTCCCAGTCAGAGACCCTGGCATCAGAGATTCCCATATCAACCTCAACCGGACGGTAGGAGGGTTCAGTGCCGGACTGATCCTTGATCCACATCTTAAAGTCTTGTTCATAGTCGATCCTGTTACCAAAATAAAAGCTCGAAACAAGGCCGCTCTCCTCTGCCCTATAGTCGCCTATCACAGGATCTGAAAAAAAATTAAGCCCTGCCCCCTGGGAGTGTTGGTAGTTCATGGTCCATATCATATTTTCCACAAGGACATCCATGTCTGCCTGATACTTTGGAATAACCTCATCCCTGATATCGAGCCACCCCCCAACCTTACCTCCGGTTATCTTGCTGGAAATATCCACCTGGGAGCCATAGGAACCCTGCCACAGGACCTGCTCCTCGTTGTACGAAAGTTCAGAATGGTCCACCCCGTTGACAAGCGAGAAACCATTGCCGACGTTGATTATAATGGCACCGCTTGACTGTTCAAAGGTGTCGATATTTATAAGCTCTCCAAGCTCATCCACCAGGGCATTTCTCTGGTCCCTCTGTCCATGGGCGGTTCTATTGAGCTCAAGACCCGTAATCTCCCGGTTCATGTCGGCAATCTGACTGGTTAGGGAATTTATCTGACCAAGGGCGGTTGATATCTCTCTGTTCAGATCGCTCCTGAGCCTCACAAGATCGTTGTTTATGGTAACAAAACGCCCGGTAAGATTTTTTGCGGTTTCATACACGGCAACCCGCTCGGAAGCACCCATGGGATTGTTGGAAAGGTCCTGCCAGGAATTCCAGAATTGCCCCATGGTGTTGTTGATGCCTGTTTCCGAAGTTTCGTCAAAATACCCCTCAAGTACCCTGAGGTAAGATTCAGCCTCCTGAAATGCGGCCTGGGAAGATTTAGCATCGGTGAGCCTGTTCTCAAGGAGTTGATCGACCCGCTGGCGGATCTGTTCCACACCCACGCCGGTACCAAACAAAAAGCCTGAATAAAGGGCCGGAGTATTGCTCTTTTGATCGGCATTTTGAACGCTGTAATTGGGGTTGTTTACATTGGAGATATTGTTGCCGGTAACGGTCAGGCCGTACTGCTGGGCCGCTATGGCACCCTTGGCAATGTTCAGGGTAGAAGAGATTCCTGACATGGCTACACCCGTGCCCTGATAAAATGGTTGGACTCTTTTTTCTCAGAAATCCTGCCTGAGCCCCCATAGTGATCCAGGTCGTTTACCTTGACAATGGTTGATATCACATCACCAATCACCTTTTGATGTTCAGAGATATAGCGGTTGTTCGCCTGGGCAAGAGCCTGGATCTCATCCTTCCGGGTATTGATGGCGATTACCATGGCTTCAACCCCGACTCGCACAACCTTCCCCAAAACACAAGAGCCCAGAGTAGAAAGTCGAAAGGAGTCGGTATCCATGGAATGAACAACCCCCTGGTCATCTAAAAGATCAAGGATTTTACTCCTTACAGATTCAATCTGCCCGGCAGTTTTGTTCTTTTCCTTTGCACTGGTCCACAGAAAATCGACATCCATGGCAAGTATAGCCTCTAGATCATCCTCCAAAAGTTTTTTCAAGTGCCCGTAACAGGCAAGCTTTTCCTGCAAAAGGACTTGAATCTGATCGGCAAATTTTTCCATGTCATCTCCCATACCTTCTATTTATCGGCACCTGCACAAACTTTTTAAAGTAAACCGGAATATTTATTGCTTGCTTTTTTATATGAAACTCCCGCCGAAGGGTTGTTATTGGCGGTGTTTCAATATTCGTTGTGGCCGGATGCCTCTCTCGCTCCGGCCGTGCCGGTTATATGAAACTCTCGCCAAAGCGTTGTTATTGGAGGAGTTTTCATGTTCGTTGTGGCCGGATGCCTCCCTTGCTCCGGCCGTGCCGGTTTTTATATGAAATTCCCACCGAAACATCACTGTGAGAGCCTCGACTTTAGAGCCCTCTTTGGTTTTCCTGACCGGAACATTCAAAACCAAAGGGTCGAAACAGTTAAGAAGTGTCAAAGTGACCCCCGACGTTTTGCGTTCCGGTCAGGATAACCAAAGGGGGCGGAATGATAACATTGCCCGCCCTGCTCGATTGAGTTTCATGCTTCGTTGTGTCCTATATCTAACAGATGGAATTTTTTTCCCTTTAACCACCCTTTTATGCCGTTCAGCGTACTATAAAGCAATACATATGCCATACCATCTAAATACACGATCTGAATCCGTTAAGTATTCACCAACAACTACCTAACTCAATCGTCCTTTTGCATCTTTTCTAAAAACTCGGCGATGCCAATCCCATTGCCAGACGCAGCAAGCTGATCGACCAGTTCCCTGTCATACATGGACTCAAAGATTTCGATCCCCTGGCTCTTGCCGAACAGGGCATCCCCGGGCAGGGTGCTGCGCATGGATTTCACCATGGTGGAGAGAAAGATCGCCTCAAACCCCTGGCAGGCCTGTTTGAGTTTTTGAGAATCTCCCTCCTTGGAAGCAATAGTGTTTGTTCCGGCAGGTTTGACCGGAGAAGAGATCAGATTTATTGAATTGATTGGCTCCATTTTAACACCTCCAATGGTTAAGGGCCGCAACCTGTTTCATCTGCGACCTGGAAATCACAACTTTTACTCGATGATCAAGCGTAGGGGGAATCCTAAATAATCTCAAGCTCGGCCTGGAGGGCCCCCGCAGCCTTGATGCTCTGGAGAATGGTGATTAGATCCCTTGGAGATACGCCAATGGAGTTAAGTCCCTTGACAAGCTCGCCAATGGTGGTGGTTCCTTTAAGGGGGAGCACATTGACCTCCTGTTCTTCCACGTCCACCTCATCCTGGGGGGTTACGACGGTCTCTCCTTCAGAAAATGGATCGGGCTGGGACACCTCGCTCGACCTCTTGATAGTCACGGTGAGATTGCCATGGGCAACGGCAACGGTTGATATGGTGACGTTTTCACCGATAACGACCGTTCCGGTCTTTTCATTCACAACCACCTTGGCCCTTGTATCGGGAACGATGGAGAGGGTCTCGATGTCGGCCAGGAATTCGGCCACCCGGTTCTGCTGCATGGCTTCCGGGATGTTGAGGCGAAGGGCGCTTGAATCCATGGTTTCTGCCACCCCGTCGCCGATGGATGCGTTGATGGTGTCGGCCACCCGCTTTGCCGTTGTAAAGTCAGGGTTGTAAAGCGAAAGAATCAGCTCTTTTTTACCGTCGAGAACAACGGGAATTTCCCTCTCAACGCTTGCCCCATTGGCGATCCTTGCCACCTGGAGGTGATTCTTCTGGGTGCTGCCCCCGGCACCTCCCGCTCCCACACCCCCAAGGGCCACCGGCCCCTGGGCAAGGGCGTAGACCTGGCCGTCAACCCCCTTGAGGGGGGTCAGAAGCAGGGTACCGCCCACAAGGCTCTTGGCGTCGCCCACGGACGAGGCAACAACGTCGATTCGGTTGCCGATCCTTGCAAAGGCCGGGATGTCGGCCGTCACGATCACAGCGGCAATGTTCTTGACCTTGAGTTGGTTCTTGTCCACATGGATGCCCATGCGGTCCATCATGTTGGCCAGGGCCTGGGTGGTAAAATCGGCACCGGATTTGTCTCCTGTGCCGTCAAGACCCACAATGAGCCCGTAACCGGTAAGCTGGTTGCTGCGGATGCCCTTTATGGCCGCAAGGTCCTTGATCCTTGCGGCACTTGTCGTCTGAACCCCAAAGAACAGGAGAAAAATCAGGAAAAGAACTCCCTGGAATGTGACACATTTTTTTAATCTACTCACATTTCTGTTCATCGGCTAAAAATCCTTTTAAATTAGTAGTCAGTAGCGAGGTAGCGACTAACTACCAACTACTGACTACTGACTACTACCTGCTGTCTGCTGTCTACTGTCTACTGTCTACTAAAAGGGCCAGATATTGTCCATGATCCTGGTTCCCCAGCCAGGATTCTGCTTGTCGGCAAGGGTGCCCTTGCCGGAATACTCGATCCTTGAGTCGGCAAGGTAGGTGGACTTTACCCGGTTATCGGCCATGATATCCCCGGGCCGGAGCACTCCGGATACGCTTATATACTGAACCTCTCCGTTCACCCTCATGGCCCGCCTGCCAAACAGGCTCAGGTTGCCGTTGGGCAGAACCTCGGTGATCCTTGCGGCTATGGATGCCGTGATGCTGCCGCTGCGGTCGTTCTTTGCCTCCCCCTTGAAGTCGTTGGCATAATCGGCCCCCACAAGCTTGCCTGTACCTGTGGCACCAAACCCCCGGGTAACGCCAAAGAGGTTGGAGATGCCGACATTGACCCCTGTTTTCCTGGAGGTCTCCGTGTTCACATCCATCTGGGAGGAGGTGTTTTCCACAATGTCCACTATCACCGTGTCTCCTACCATGGACGCCTTGGTATCTTCAAAAAACCTGGATCTTGAATCCGAAGTCCAGAGAGAACCCTCCTCCGGGGGGATCGTTGCATATTGAGGTTCTATCACAGGCTGAGCTGCAATACCCCGGGGCACAACATCTGCTGAACCAAAAGGGTCAGCCATTTTACCCATGCATCCAGTTAAAGCAATGACCGACATGAGAAGCGCTGCCACTATCTGTCGCATCCTTTTACCTCCTAGAAAAAAACATCCACGGTTTTAGACCCTGAAATTCTGCCCAAAACTGTTCTGTTGGTGGTCGGGTTATTCACCTGGATTTGATCTCCAAGTCCTCCCTCCTGATCTGCCACCCCTGTCGCCAGAATGCGCATATTTCCCTTTTTCGCCACAAGGACCACATTATCTCCCCTGCTTACCAGGGGAGGTTTTTCAAGCATGCCTGTTCTAAAAAAATAGTTTGCCCCTACATTTTGTCTCAGCCTCATGCCAACGGCCATATCCGTCATGGTCAAGTAAGTGTCGGGAATCTTTGACACATTGATCCGTCGGAGGCTGAGATCTTTCGGTTCAAGGATCATACCCCTGGAGAGGCTTCTTGTGGCACATACAACCTTGTCGTATACGTCCACATAACCCGAAATCGAAATCCGGCCCTGGGAGACATCGTCAACCAGGACATCGGCATGGAGGCTCACCCTGCCCTTTACGTCCCTGTTGTTCCGGGATCGAACGGACAGATCTAATTTACCCAGGGGATAGAGGTCTACCCCCCTTGTCTTGAACTCTCTTATCTCAAAGGATTCCACCCCGACTCTCTCCCTGACATAATCATGGAAAAGACCGGCCAGCATCTCCTGGGGGAGCTCCTGACCGACCCGCTTGATGAAAACGGAATCGGGGAAACTGATCCTGGCCGTGGGGGGAAGCCAGGAGATGGACTCAAGCTTCGAGGCAAGACGCTGGCCAGACTCGTGCTTTACCTTACCAATGGCCGGTGAAAAACCCATGGTATAATCTTCAAGGGCCTGTCTAATCATCCCAGGCCCTTTGACGCTGGCAATATCCTTTAACAGATACTCCCTGGCATTGACCCTGGCATCGGAATTGATCTCGATCAAAACAGAATCAGGTTCATTCCCGTAAGCGGGAGTCCCCCCGGAGGCGGCTGAAAAAAACAGAAAGAACAGTAGAAACCCCAGAAACCTAATAGGCTGTTCCATTACCGTTTAAGCCCGTTGGCAAGACCCAGCATGGCGTCTGCGGTCTGGATGGATTTGGAGTTTGCCTCATAGGCCCTTTGCCCCACGATCATGTTGACCATCTCTTCCACAACGCTCACATTGGACATCTCGATATAGTTGTTGGCCACCGTCCCCAGGGGTGCCTCTCCGGGAATCCCCTCGTTGGCGGGACCAGAACCCTCGGTGGGCCTGAAGAGGTTTTCCCCCACGGCAAACAATCCGGCCGGATTTACAAATGAGGAGAGGTTCACCTGCTCGGTTGCAAGGATGTTATCGTCAGACCCGGTTATGGTCAGGGTACCGTTATCCTGGAGGCTTATTATAGTCGCCTCCACCGGTATGGCGATCTCGGGCTGGAGCCTGTCGCCTGAGTTGGTGGTGATGAAGCCTTCGCTGTCCAGAGTGAAGTTCCCGGCCCGGGTGTAAAGCTCCTCATCTCCGTGGATAACCCTGAAAAAACCGTCCCCCTGGATCACGAAGTCCAGCTGGTTGCCGGTCTGGTTGTAATCTCCCTGGGTGAAAATCTTCTGAACTCCGGAAGGTTTAACGCCCATACCCACCTGGATTCCCGTCGGGATCTGACCCCCGCCCGGGGTTGTAGCACCTGCCACGAGCATGGTCTGGTACATGAGGTCATGAAAGTTGGCCCGGCTCTTCTTAAATCCTGCCGTGCTTGAGTTTGCAAGGTTGTTGGCAACCACATCCGTTTGAATCTGCTGGGCATTCATACCCGTGGCAGAGGTCCACAAGGCTCGTATCATAAGCTTATCTCCCTATTAATAGCTTTTAGCTAACAGCTAATTCTCGTTCCCGCCGTGCCGGTTACTGTAGTTTACCCAGGCTGTTTATGGCCTTGTCATCAACCTCGTCAAAGGTCATCATCATCTTTTGAAAGGTCTCGTACATCCTGTGGTGATCTATCATGTGGACCATCTCATCCACGGCCTTGACACTCGAGAGTTCAAGGGAACCTTGAACAACTCTCACGTTTGCCGGAGGGAGCTCGGCGTTGGGATCACCTGTAAATATAAAATTATTGCCCCCCTCTTTTTGAAGCAGCTCAAGGGTGTCAAAGGTGACGATGTCCAGCTGATCGAGAACGACACCGTCTCCTCGGACCTCACCGGCAGCGTTGATTTCGACGGTGCCGGCCACAATGGTAACGGGTCCGTTCCGGCCAAGTACTGGGTCACCGTTCTGATCCACCAGCACATTGTCCGAGTTAAGGGAAAAAATTCCGTTCCGGGTGTAGCGGACCCCTGATCCGGTCTCGACCTTGAAAAACCCCTCGTCAACCAGGGCGAGATCAAGGGGGTTGCCCGTATGCTTCACCCCAGCCTGGGTGAGGTCGGTGTTGAGCCTCGCCTTGAAGAGCCTGTCGAAGCTGACAACGTCCTTTTTAAATCCGGCTGTGTCCACATTGGCAAGGTGATTGGATGTCACCTCGAGCTTTCTCTCCTGGCGTAGTCCTCCCTGGACTGGCCGTGTCATCTCAAGAATCATGGAATTTCCTTTTTTGCTGAATGTTCTCGGTTTAAATGTTTAAAATAGCAATAAGGATGCCACAAGTTTTATCAACCCGACCACTTGCCATATCTACCTGGAAACACAACGAATAGATGAGAAGTTATTATTGAGGTGGTAAAACAACACGGTTTTCAATATGAATAAAAGAGGCTTCTCTGACGAATCTGGGCCGGGTTCTTGACGCCTACCGGAAAAAACTACCTACCGACAACCCACGACATAGGACACACTGCCTACTGCCTGATGCCTACTGCTTTTTTATTAATGGAGTAGACAAAGGCAAGAAGCTCTGCCACGGCAACATAGATCTCCTCAGGAATCTCCTGATTGATCTCAAGTTTTGAGAGCACCTCCACAAGATCTGGGTCCTTTTTTACCGGGATACCGTGCTCCTGGGCAAGGTCAATGATCTTTTGGGCAACGATTCCGGTTCCCTTGGCCGTTACTTTGGGGGAATCCCCGGTTAAGGGATCATATTTAAGTGTGACTGCTTTTTTTTTCATCTGTTTACAAAACTCTCTCCTAGGAGGGATAGCTGGCAGAGCTTCATCCTTGGCTGTGGCCTTGAACCATCCCTTGCTTAAACTATAAGATTCAGGCTGGAACTTTCTTTTTCTACAAAAATATCGGCCAGGGATGCCTGGGAAAGGAGCTCTGGTTTTTCCCTGCGGCACTCCACCTGAAGCACCTTAAATCCCTGGGTGGTCAACCGCTCTTTCAGGGTCGGCACCATGGTCCTTATGAACCGGGCCACGCCTTCATCCGCCACCTGGAACACGGCTGCGATCTCGGTGTTTAAAACCGAAAGATCCACCCGCAGGTCGCCGAGGTTGGTCATGGTGAGGAAAAGAGACGCCCTTACCAGGCGGCCTCCCTTTGTACCGGGCTTCTCCTGTCTGGCCCCAAGATCGAGAAAGAGCTGGCCAAAGGTGAAGATCCTTTGGTCCAGAATGGGAAAGGGAATCAGATACCGGGCATTGTCCGAAGATTGGCTGTTGAGGGTCTGAAACTTTTCCATGGCGTCAATGAAATCACCCACCGACTTATGAACCTCCCCCTTGCCGGAATCGCCACGGCTGAGAATGGCGATACTCTGGTCGAGCAACTGCCTGCTTCGTCCAAGAACCCGGAGTATAAACCCATGATCCGGGGCGTCCGACTTAAGGGCGGCAGACACGAGAAGCTCCTTGAGTCGGTCAAATTCCGGGCCTGGAGGAACAGGGTGTGACTCTGAGAACACAAGGGAGGCAAAGGGATTTTTATCGGTTAAAGCCCCCAGGGCTGCAGACAAAAAGCCCGGAAGTGTGGAGGTTGAACCAGTTGCGGAAGGGATGTTGATCAAAGAGGGAGGGGTGAGGTTCTCGGTGGTGGGTTTAACAATTTCAAACCCGCCGGGTCCTGTCACCTTGAGTTCCAGGGTTTGACCTGCTATCAGACCAATGGCTGTATCGGCGGTTAAGCGCTTACCCGCCACCAGGATTTCAGCCCGGCTGGATGAGAGGACCTTCAGCACGGTGGCATCCACGGTCCGGCCCTTGGCAAGCGCGGGAAGGAGGGTTTTACCATCACCCCGCAACTGCCTTGCGAGATCAGGGGCGAAGATCTGAACCCCCTGATTCACCGGGTCTCCATTGCCATGAATTTCTTTTTAAGGCTTATGACCAGCTGAACCTCGCCCTTTGGCATGGAGAGGCGCAGGGCAATTGCATCGGCATCCAAGCCCTTTTCAAAGAGTTCAACAACGCTCTTTTGCTGATCAAACACATCGTCTTCAGGGTGTTTTCGAGGCTTATCCCCCCCCTTGAACCCATCTTTACCATCACCTTTACCGGACAAACCCATCTCCTTCCCATGCACAGAAGAATGGTTTGACGCCCCGGCAAGCAGGGACTCGGCCCTGGAGAGCAGCAGATTGATGCTGATGATCCTTGAATCAAGGGAGTTGTTCAGCCCCTTTATGATTTTTTTCTTATCCCGGATCTGACCGTCAAAAGTTGCAGCAGCGGCATCGGCTTCCCGCACAAGGGGTTCCAGCATATCAATGATGCAGGATGCCGTCTGCCCGGCCTCCTTGGCAGCAAGGATGTTTTCTTCCACGCCACCAGAGGCCTTGCCCTGTATGGCGATCTTTTCCCCAACGTCTTTTCCCCGGTTCTTTTTTTCTTTAGGATGGTTTTTCAGGCGGCCAAGAAGCACAAGAAAAAGGCCGACAAGCACAAGATCGATAAAGAGCTGTACCACCAGCCAGAATTTGAGGGAAAGGAGTATGGTCATGCAATGGTATCCAGCAGATTTCCAGTCCCGGCCGGGTCCTGCTCGTCCTTTGTCTCCTTATCAACATCTTTGCCTGGTGGTCTGTTTGCCCCGGCCCCTTTCGAAGATTTTCGCTCTTTTTTTCCCCTTTCTCTCTCTGGTGCAACTCCCCGGGCATCGTTGGATTCCGGGACCGTTGTCTTTTCAACCTCGGCCCTTGCCGCCTGCTGTGCCGCAAGCTGTTCGGGATCAGGCTTGCCGGATCTGACATGCTGGGTGGCCTCGTGCACTGCTCCTGACTGCTGAATGATGATATTGTGACCGGGTATGGTAGTCATGGCTGTTTCCTATCCAGTGGTGAAGGCACTAAAATTAACCTGCTCCACATACGTGCCCGACAGATTAAGGTTCAACGCAGCTTTTATATTAGACAGAAAGTCCGCCTCTGTAACTTTGTCTATCTTTTGGGATGCAAGTACTTTGCCCATGGCTTCGAAAACAATGTCCCGGTAAAGGGGCAGGTGATCGTTGATCTCATTTGCGGCCCTTGCATCCGAATAGTCTATGGAGAGGCTGGCGGTGACATAGGAGATCCCGGTTTTACCGTTCGGCACCAGCAGAACAAAATTTTCCAGGATGATGTTTCCCGGTCTTGGGGCCAGATTTCTCTGGGTAACACCCCCCTGGGCCATATTTTCCCCGGCCAGGTCAGGTTGAACCGTTAAAACCTCGGATCTCCCGGGTTCTGAGATCCCATCAACCTGAGTCATGGAGGGCAGGTCGGACTTTTTTTCTGCAAAAAATCCGAAGTAAACCATGGGCAAAGCCGCCAGAACCATAACAACGGCCAGGCAGGCAGCCATGAGATGTCTGGATTGATACCATTGGTGAACGGGGGCGGGGACCGGGGAATCAGACGATGCCTGGGCAGGGGAGAGGTCTTTGCCTGCCTCTTCCAGCACCACCTGATGATCATCCTCCTCCTCTCCGGGATCCGTTGTCATATAAAGATCGTTATCAAGATCTCCGATGATGTCCTCATCCTCCTCTTCGGAGGTATTGAGAAGTTCATCAATATCATCCTGGGAGATAAGATCATCCCCCTGGGATTCCCTGTCGGAACCATCGTCTGGCGAGTCCTCCCGGAGAAGGTCATCAATATCCTCCTGGGCGATGGTGTCGATCTCATCCCCGGCAAAGGTTGAGGGTGGCGGTCCAGGTGCCATATTCGATGCCGGGTCAGGTTCAGAGTCAGACAAACGGTCAAAAGAGAGATCGGGTGTCGGATCAGGTTCAATTTCAGATGACGGTCCAGGTTCCGGGAAAGAGACCTGTTCAGATGCAAATTCGAATTCGAGATCCGGTTGGGGTGCCCCGGCCAGAAGCCTGTCAATGGTCGCCTGGCTGACCAGATTATCCTCAATGGAAACGGCCTGGGATTCATCAATCACCATTTCCTGATCCAGGCCTGGTTCAAACCGGGGGTCGGGGGGCGGCTGCACCGGCTCCTCGTCCATGGGTTTATCTTCCTCCAGGGCAGAAGAAGTGTCTGCTCCATCGGAATTTTCTTGCGATCCTACTCCCATGAGCCGTTCAATATCTTCCTGGGAGACCAGTTCAAGGTAATCGTCATCGTCCTGATAATCATCATCAGGGGTGTCCTCAACAGAAGCGGCCAATTCATCTTCCTGGGAAGATTCAGAATCCCGGGAGACTGTATTCAAGAGAGAGTCAATATCATTCTGGGAAAGTTCGCCTATTTCATCATCATCCGTCCCACCTGGCATCTCATCCTGCCGGGCGTCAAACAAAGAATCCTCCCCGTCCAGGAACGAAGAGTTCAACAGCTCGTCAATATCCTCCTGGGAGATCAGGGTATCGTCATCCTTGTCGAATTGAGCCATTTAAGACCTCACACCGGAATGTTTGTCTGTCATATAACCCTTGATTCTTGCCTTTAGCTTGATTAGAATAGCCGTATGTATCTGGCAGATCCTGGATTCCGTAAGTGTCATCACTTCACCGATTTCCCTGAGGGTCAGCTCTTCATAATAGTAGAGGGAGACAACCAGCTGCTCTCGCTCAGTGAGGGTGGCAATGGTTTTTGCAAGAACAGCTTTTAATTCCTCCCTGCCAAGAAGATCGGCAGGCGTATCTCCTCCCTTGAGACCCGATTCAAACCGTGTCCTGGATGAGGTGTCATTGTCCCCTGTTTTGATAAAGGCATCAAGGTTCAAAATAGTGGCACCGTGTATATCTGTAAGCATGTCGTAATAATCTTCGAGACTTACTTCAAGGGCCAGGGCCACCTCATCGTCCGATGCAGCACCCCCTTTTTTCTCCTCAACCTCCTTGATCGCCCTTGAAATATCCTGGATTTTTTTTCTCATGGATCGGGAATAGGGGTCCATGCTTCTGAGCTCGTCGAGGATAGCACCCTTTATTCTGTACTGGGCATAGGTTTTCAGACTCACATGCTTGCCTGGATCAAACTTGTCCACCGCATCGATGAGCCCCAGGGAGCCCGCACTCACAAGCTCGTCAAACAGCACGCTGGATGGCAGCCTCCGGGCAAAACGTGCAGCAATCCGCCTGACCAGAAAGGCATATTCAACAATCATTGCCTCCCGGTCAGAACTATCCCGCTCTTTTATACTCCCATAGGGTTGTACCATTGGCTCACCTGTCTCGATCAAGTTCAAAAATACGCCGCATGAAAAACTTTATGTTTCCGTCTGATCCCGGCCTTATCGGAGATCTTGCCATTTTTTCAGCAAGTTCTCCCAAACTTTTTGCCGCAGGAGATTGGGGTGCATACTCCACGACAGTGCTCCGCTTCAAAACGGCCTTTTGAAGGTTTATGTCCATGGGGATAGACCCGAAATACTCGAGCACAACATTTTTCAAAAACTTGTCAATAGCACCGCTCAGGGAGGCATACACGGACTTGGCCTCCTTTTCCGACTCTACCATATTTACCAAAAGTTTAAAATGCCTGGTGCCATACTCCTTTGAGAGGACCTTCATCAACGCATAGGCATCGGTGATGGATGTGGGCTCCCGGGTTGCCACAACCAGAATCTCGTCGGCCGCCGCATTAAAGTAGAGCACATTTGAGGAGATCCCGGCCCCTGTGTCAACAAGCAGAAAATCGGTTGTCTCGCCCAGGACTTCAAATTCCGACAGGAGGTTGAGCTTTTCTCCGTCTGAAAGCTGGGTAAAGTTGGCAAACCCGCTGCCACCGGGAACAATCCTGACTCCCTGGCCGGTCGTGACCATCACCTCTTCTAATTTTTTTTCCCCGCTCAGGACGTGGCTGATGTTATAGCGGGGTCTTAAGTTAAAAAGGATATCCATGTTGGCAAGCCCCACATCTGCGTCCACAACCACCACTCGCTTACCTATTTTTGTCAGGGCAAGGGCAAGGCTTCCCACGCAATGACTCTTGCCGACCCCTCCCTTGCCGCTTGTCACGGCAACCACCCTGGGAATTGAGCGTGGGCCCGGATTTTTCGGGCTCTTCTGGCTCCTTGCCACTGTATTTGACTGCACAATTGTTCTCAGCCCGCTTGCCTGGTCCACCTGATACCTCCGTTAGCTGTTAGCTTTTAGCTGTTAGCTACTGTCTACTATCTACTGCCTACTATTCCCGCTCCCGGCCCAGTATAATTCCCAGAAGATCCCTTGGATCAGGAACGATTAAATCCTCAGGCACACGTTGCCCGTTGGTCACAAAAGAGACGGGCAGCCTTAAATCACCCAACTGGTCCAGTATTTTCCCGCATTGCCGTGTCTCGTCAATCTTGGTAAAAATATAGGACTCGGGATCCAATGCGGAAAAGGCCTTTGCAGATTCCCGCATATTGCCGAATCCGGTTGTCACGCTTAGAACCAGGTGTACCGAAAGCTTCGAGCGATCGCCCAACACCCCTGCAACCTCCTCCATCCTCGGGGTATCCCTCGGGCTGTGCCCCGCCGTATCGATGAGCACAATGTCCATCTGTTCCATCTTTCCAAGGGCATTTACAAGATCAGTGCCTGAATAGGCAGGAAGGCACATCACTCCCATTATGGTTCCATAGGCCTTAAGCTGTTCAAATGCCCCCATGCGATAACTGTCGATGGAGATGAGTCCCACTCTCTTTTTATCCTTGAACCTCAACCTTGCCGCAAGTTTTGCAATGGTGGTTGTCTTGCCCACCCCGGTCGGCCCCACAAAGGCTGCTGCATGGGGAGTGCCGGGACTCTCCCTCTCTTTTGCAAAGGGCTCCACAACACTTATCTGTCTGAGGCACTCCTTGAGCACGTACCTCTTTAATACTGAACCTGAAGCAGCACCGCCCCCCTGGACCTCCATGGCTTCAAAACCTCTTTTAACGAGGCCCCTTGCCATTCTTTCCGACACCCCGGCTCGAAGCAAAGAGGCAAGGATAGCCGCACAGGCCGAATGATTGCCCAGGACCGAACCAAGGTCATTGTCAACACCCAAAAGAGAGATCATATCCTTAATGGCGGCAAGCTCGTTCCTGATGGGGTCAGAAGTCTGGTCTGAATCAGCCTCGCCCCCATATCTTCCATGGTTTTTAAAATCTGCAACCTTATCCTTGGGGGCTGGGGCCTTGGAGGCCGCCTCAATTTCAAACATCCGGTGGGCATAGGGATCCCGGGGACTCTTCTGCACCCTGCGGGTGGAAAGGATCATTGCATCCGGCCCCAGCTCATCCCTGACCGCTGCCATGGCCTCCTGAACTGTACGGGCTCTAAAATTTTTCACTTTCATTTAAGCGTGACCTTTCCTCCTGCCTTGAGGTTGACCTCATCCACAATCTCTGCATGGGAGATCACAAACACCGACGGCAGGGCATGTTCAATCAATTTTTTAAAATGACGTCTCAAACCTGGAGTACACATGATAACAGGCTGTACATCAGAGGCAAGCTGTTTTTCCACGGCCTTGGATGCAGAGGCGATGATCTTTTCCGCACTCTTTGGATCAAGGGCAAGATAGGAGCCGTGCTCCGTGTGTTTGATGCTCTTTGCCAAAAGATCCTCGACCTCCTGGTCCAGGGTGATGACCTCAAGGGTTTTATTGTCACCGTAAAAGGGGGCAAGCATGCCTTTTGAAATCTTCTGACGCACATATTCGGTCAAAAGATCCGGGTCCTTGCCCATGGGGGCATAATCGGCAAGGGTTTCCACGATGGTCAACAGATTTCGAATGGAAATCCTTTCCCTCAACAGATTCTGAAGCACCTTTTGAACCACCCCGATGGGCAGAAGATTGGGTACAAGCTCCTCCACCGCCTTTGGAGCTGTCTTAACAAGGTTATCCAGAAGATGCTGCACCTCCTGTCGGCCCAAAAGGTCGTGGGCATTGGCCCTTATGATTTCCGTCAGATGGGTGGCAACCACGGTTGAGTTGTCCACAACCGTGTACCCGGCAAACTTGGCCTCATCCTCCCGGTCCTGGGGTATCCACAGGGCAGGCAGGTTAAAGGCAGGTTCCATGGTGGGAATCCCATCCATGGGCTGGGCCGTTCCTCCGGGGTCCATGGCCAGCAGATGGTTGACCATGAGCTCGGTTGCGGCAGACTCGACCCCCTTGATCATAACCCGATACTGGGCAGGGGCGAGTTTTAAGTTATCCCGGATATGGATGGGCGGAATGATAATACCCATTTCACTTGCAAACTGGCGGCGGATGGCCCGGATTCTGCCAAGGAGAGTTCCGTCCTGCTGCTTATCCACCAGGGGAATGAGCCCGTAACCAACCTCAAGTTCTATGGTGTCCAGGGTCAGAAGATGATCCACCTCTTCGGGTGCTCCTGCCTCTTGATCCTGATCCTGTTCCGCCCCGGCATCGGCCTCTTCTTTTTTAGTGCCCTCTCTTCCCACAAAGTACCAGCAACCAACGCCAAGGAGCAGGGCAAGGGTCATGAAGGGGAAGGCGGGAAGCCCGGGTACGAGCCCAAAGCAGAAGACAATCACCGACCCGACGTACACCGGGGTTGTGGAGGATAATAGATGGGTGGCAAACTCTTTACCCATGCGGTCTTCAGAACCTGATCTTGACACAAGAAGGCCTGCGGCCGTGGAGATGAGAAGGGCCGGGATCTGGGAGACAAGACCGTCCCCAACGGTTAAAAGGGTGTAGTTGGCAAGGGCCTCACCCATGGGCATGCCCTGCTGAACCACACCGATGACAAACCCGCCGGCGATGTTGATCATGGTGATGATGATGCCGGCGATGGCGTCTCCCCTGACAAACTTGCTGGCACCGTCCATGGCTCCGTGGAATTCGGCCTCTTTTGCGACCCCCCGGCGCCGTTGTCCCGCCTCGACCTCGTCGATCATGCCTGCGTTAAGATCGGCATCAATGGCCATCTGCTTGCCGGGCATGGCATCCAGGGTGAAACGGGCCGCAACTTCGGCAATTCTGCCGGCACCCTTGGTTATGACCATGAAGTTGATCAGCACCAGGATGATGAAGATGATCATTCCCACCACATAGTTACCGCCCACTACAAAGTTGCCAAAGCTCATGATGATGGACCCTGCGGCAAGGGGACCTTCACTGCCGTGGAGAAGGATAAGCCTTGTGGAGGCTACGTTCAGGGAAAGCCGAAAAAGGGTCAAAATCAGGAGCATGGACGGGAAGATAAAAAAATCAAGGGGCTTCTTGGTATACATGGTGGTAATCAAGACAATCACGGAAAAGGTGATACTCAGGGCCAGGAAAAAATCCAGGAAGATGGGAGGAATGGGCAGGATCATGGCCATGAGAATACCGATCAGGGTAACGATCATTGCGATGTCAGAGGATTCTCTCTTTAAGCCAGCCAGAATTCCCGTTGCTTCAGCCGCCATTCATTTTCTCCTGTGTGATCTATATTTACTCGACAATCAAATTTTAACACCTGAACACGACCGTTGCTTGACACCCCTGCCAAAAACCTGACACGGCCCGGTACTGCCTACTACCTACTGTCCCCCTTGAGCTTATACACCTGGGCAAGGAGTTCAGCAACGGCCTGGAACAATTCCGTGGGCACCTCCTGCCCGACATCCACCATCTTATACAAATTCCGGGCCAAGGTCTTATTCTCCACCAGGGGCACGTCTGATTCCATGGCAATTCTCCGGATGTTTGCGGCAACGGCCCCGGCCCCCTTGGCCACCACCGTTGGTGCCTCCATGGTCATGCCGTCGTATTTAACCGCAATGGCAAGCCTTGTGGGGTTGGTAACCACCACATCGGCCTTGGGCACATCACTCATCATTCTCTTTCTTGCCGCCTCTGCCTGGAGCTGGCGGATCCTTGATTTTACCTGGGGATCTCCCTCGGCCTGTTTGTGCTCGTCCTTGACCTCCTGCTTGGTCATCTTCTGATCCTCCATGAATTTCCATCGTTGAAACGCAAAATCCATCACCGCCAGAACCACCATAACGAGCAGCACCTTGATGAAAATTTCAAGGGAGATCTTCAGGATATAGAGAAGAATGGCCGCCACACCGGTGTCATAGAGACGCACGATGTTGTGGATCTCAGATTTTACCACCATGTAGGTGACAACCGAGATGATTGTGATTTTAAGAATGCTCTTGACAAATTCCATCAGGGCCTTGGAGGAGAATTTCTGGGCAAATCCCTTGATGGGGTCGATGCGGGAAAATTTAGGAGCAATGGCCTTCCAGGAGATGACAAAACCCACCTGAAAGAGGTTTGACGCAAAAGCCCCCACAAAAACGGCGGCAAGAAGCGGGGCCAGGATGATAAAGAGCCGCTGGGTGCACACCAACAGGAGATGAACCACCTCCACATCGTTCACCAGGGGCACCCCGGTAAAGGCGAGGCCGTCGTGCATTACGTTCATCAGGCGCTGGTAGATAAAAAAGGCAAAGGCGTAAAGGGCGAGTGCCCCGGCCATGACAACCACCACCGAAGGAATCTCGATGCTCTTGGCAACCTGTCCCTCTTCCCTTGCCTTTTCAAGCTTCCGGGAACTCGCATCTTCTGTTTTTTCTCCGCCGCCCTGGGGATCTTCAGCCATGGTTAACCACCCCCCATCCACAGAAGAAGCATCAGAAAAAGGGCCTTTAACTCGACAACAAACGAACGGGTGACGATGATGATGATCTCAAGGCTCAGACCAAACAGCACAAGGCCCACAATAATCTTGAGGGGAAAGGCAACGATCATGACGTTCATCTGGGGAGAAAACTTTGCCATAAGACCGAATGCCACACTGGTAAAAAGCAGGGCCGCTATAACGGGGGCACCTATCTTGATGGCAAGAACGAACATCTGAGCTCCCATGGAGAGGACCTTATCCACCATGATTCGTTGAAAAACAAAGGCTCCTGGTTTTACAAGGTCAAAGCTCTCCACAAGCCCCATGAGCATTAAATGATGGCCGTCCATGGTTAAGAAAACCAGAATTGCCACCCAGTAGGTCAACTGTTCCATGAGGGAGACATTGGCCCCGGACTGGGGATCCACCACGTTGATCATGGAGAACCCCATCTGAAATCCGATCACCTGACCGGCCAGCTGGAACGACCCGAAAAAAAGCCGCACACAAAGCCCCAGGGTAAGCCCGATCATGGCTTCTGACACAAGAAGAATCCCCACCTCCAAGGGTGTTGCGGGCATAAGGTCGGGATCCACGGGAACCACAGAGTAGAGAAGCATGGATATGACCATGACGAGCCCGACCTTGAGCATTGGGGGAAACATTGTGGAGGCAAAGATGGGCAGCATGAAAAGAACGACCCCCACCCTTGCGAGCACAAGGAGAAACACATTAAACTCCCGGGGGTCTATGAGGTTGAGTATTTCCACACCCCTCCCTTTACCGGATGTAAAAGGGAATATTTTCAATGACCCGGCGGGTAAACGAGGTCATCTCATCCAGCATCCACGGCGCAAAGAAGAGAAGCCCGAGAAACACCGCCAGGATTTTAGGCACAAAGGTCAGCGTCATCTCCTGGATGGAGGTAACGGCCTGAAACACGCTGATAATAAGGCCGGCTGCAAGCCCGAGTCCCAGCATGGGCATGGAAAGATAGATGGTCAGAAGAATGGCCTGCTTTCCAAATTCAATGACAAATTCAGGTGTCATGGTGACACTCCAAAGCTTTTCAGCAGAGATCCGGTTAATAGATGCCACCCGTCCACAAGTACAAAGAGCATCAGCTTGAAGGGAAGGGAGATCATCACCGGCGGCAGCATCATCATTCCCATGGCAAGGAGCACTGAAGCCACCACCATGTCGATGACAAGAAAGGGGACATAGATGACAAACCCGATGATAAAGGCGGTCTTGAGTTCACTGATAACATAGGCGGGAATGAGGAGCATCAGGGAAACATCATCCCGGGTGTCGGGCTTTGCCGCCCCTGCCCCCTTGACGAACAGGGCGATATCGGCCTCCCGGGTGTTTAACAGTAAAAACTTCCGGATCGGCACCTGGGCCTCTTCAAAGGCCTGCTGGTAATCGATCTCACGTTCCAGGTAGGGGTTGAGGGCGTTATGGTAAACCTCCAGGGCAACGGGCTTTATGATGAAAAAGGTCAAAAAGAGTGCCAACCCTACTATCACCTGGTTTGGCGGGCTTGACTGGGTTCCGATGGCCTGCCTTAAAAAATGGAACACCACTATGAGCCTTGTAAACGGCGTCATGAGGATCAAAATGGCAGGAGCCAGGGTGAGGACGGTTAAAAGCGCTAGGATTTCAAGCACAACCGCCACATCTTCAGGGCCCTGGGCCTCTTCAATGCCAAAGCTGAACGATGGAATGGGGAAGGGGGCCCCATGGACCAGGGCCGGAAGCATCAAACAGATGAACAGACCGGCTACCAGACAGACAAGGGGTAGAATGGTCCTGTTCTGGAATCTCTTGGAGTTAGAGATCATGGCCCTCTCCTTTACCGGTAAAACCGGCTGTTCTCTGGTTGAGAATGTCCGAAAAATCAACACCGCCCTTTGTTCGTTCACCTGTACCATCCCCCAGGTCAACAAGGGTCGTGATGGTCTGGGGCGTGACCCCGATAAGAACTTTTCGGTCAAGGACCTGAACCAGCACCAGCCGTTCTTTAGGTGAAAGATGATGGGCCGCAATGACCCGGATCTTCTGCTCGCCTTTTTTCGTCCGATTCATGGGGGCAAATCTTCGTACAACGTAGAGAATGGACACAAGCAGGGCTAGGACAAAGGCAAGCATGGCCCCGCTGCGCAAAAAGGCCCACCAGAGTTCAGAAGAGGCACCCATCAGTTGCTAAGGCTCTTGACACGGTCCATGGGCGTAATGATGTCTGTAAGTCTGACTCCAAATTTTTCGTTGACCACAACGACCTCCCCCCGGGCAATCAACTTTCGATTGATGTAAACCTCCAGGGGTTCCCCTGCAAGTTTATTGAGTTCAACGATTGACCCCTGGCCCAGCTGGAGAAGGTCGTTGATCAGCATCCTTGTTCTACCGAGTTCCACCGAAAGGTCCAGGGGGATATCAAGGATAAAATCAAGCTCGCGACCCTCCTGCTGTTCTTCCTGGTCAAGATTATCCTCTGACAGATCCTGACCGCCGTTTTCCCCACCGCTATTTTCTACCATGGCACTTATCTCTCTTTATTTTTTATTTCACAGTCAATTTTTTTTCCACCCGAAAAGCCTGGAATCCCCGCTGCACACCGGCATAGCCCCGCACCTTGGGAAAACCGTCAATATAGCCCGTGAGCATATCCTTTGCATCGTTATCCAGCTGGATCACATCCCCCGGCTGAAGATAGATCAACCGTTCACCTGAAATCTCGGTGGTTCCCAGCTGAATCTTGAGGTCAACCATGGAATCGAGAATAATCTCCTTGAGCCGCTTTCTCCAGGCAATGTCAATCTCTTCGGTCTCAGCCTGGAATCCGGATGCAAGCTTTCCCCGTAAAGGCTCGATCATGGAATAGGGCAGACAGAGCACAAGGTTGCCTGCGGCCTGCTCGAGTTCAATTTCAAACCGGGTCACAATAACAAGATCGGTGGGAAGAACTATGGCTGCGAACTGGGGGTTCATCTCTGACCGGATCAGAGAAGTTTTAACAGGCTCGATGGGCAGCCATGCCTTTTCAATGTCCTCGAGGCAGGCCACGACCACCCGCTTGATCATCACCTCCTCAATTGCGGTAAATTCCCGGCCCTCCACCCTTGCCTTGCCAAGGCCTTCACCGCCGAAAAAGGTGTCGATGAGGTTGTAGACCAGCTGACTTTCAAGCACCACAAGGCCGTGCCCCCGCAGGGGCTCCATGCGAAAAACGTGGAGGCTTGTGGGAACGGGAAGGCTCCTGACAAACTCTGTAAACTTCAAAGTATCAAGGGGATTTGCCGTCACATCCACGTTGGTCTGGAGAAGGGCCGTCATACTGGTCCTGATCTCCCTTGACAACCGTTCGTTGATAACGTCAAAGGTGGGCATCCTGGCCCGGATAACCTTGTCCTGGCTTGTAAAATCATAGGTCAAGACACCCTCCGGCTCCGGGAGTTGAACCTCGGTTTCCGTCTCGACATCGCCCGAATCAAGCCCTGCAAGCAGGCTGTCGACTTCGTCCTGGGATAGTATATCGCTCATGGTCTCATCATTGCATCATCAGGTTGATAAAAAAGAGGTCTCGGATTCTCGCCCCGGCAATATTTCGACTCTGTACGGCAGTATTCTGACTATCCGAACTCTCCCCGGATAGAGTAGTACCCCCGGCTAAAGTATCTCCTGGCAAACTTGCCCCGGACAAACTATTATTGATCTGTTTAATCAACTCCAGCTTCAAACCAAGCTTACCCTCGGTGGATCTAAGCTCCAGCCAGGCAATCCCGGCCACGGTCGTTTCAATGATCCGTCGTATGGACTCCATCCTGGACTGCACCTCCTGTCGCATATCGGGGGCTACCAGCTCAAGGGCAACCTCCAGAGTCACCGACGAGATGTTGCTGCCGGGTTTCAACTTTATCGACTCAAAGGGTTCTATCGTCAAAACATCCTTAAGCTGAGATTCAACCGCTTCAGCCCCAGTTTTATCAAGGGATTCAACCCCTGGTAATTCCTCGGAAGAGTTATCCGGATCCGACCCCTTGAGAAAAAAAAACCAGACCGCCAGAGAAACGGCTGCAAGCAGAACAACTGACGTTGCAACAATCACCGCAAATTTTGGCGTGAAACGTTTCATCTCCTGCTCCTGTGTCAAGGACCGTAAATTTCAGGTAATCATTTTCAATAATGATTTCAAAAGCAATCATCGTGCCATACAACTTCAGAGCCCCGAATGAAAGAGACACCGGAAAAAAGAATATCACACCACGCTGTTTGTTGACCAGTTTTTTATTGCTTTTTAGCTGTTCAAGAAAAGGATGAAGGGAATCAGGGAGGTTGTAGAATCACCCCATGATTTTGAATGACACCATGGGGTGTCGTGTTGACGGGTAGATGTGCAGGGGCGATCCCTTGCGGTCGCCCCTGTGGATGCCTGGTTACAATGGTTCCCTAGCCGCAAAGGGCGACCGCAAGGAGAACCCCTATATGGATGATCTAATCACTCCCTGGGATTAACGTTTCATCTGGATCACGGTTTCCATCATGCCGTCAACCGTTGTGATGGTCTTGGAGTTTGCCTGGAAGCCGCGTTGGGTGGTGATCATCTTTACAAACTCCTCGGATATGTCAACGTTGGACATCTCAAGGGAGTTTGGGGCGATGGTGCCAAGGCCGTTTTCACCTGGCTTGTTGGTGATGGCCGCACCGCTGTCCCGGGTCGCGGCAAAGAGGTTTCCGCCTGCATTGGAAAGGCCGTTGTTGTTGAGGAACTTGGCAAGACCCACCCGGAAAAGGGGGATGAGCTGACCGTTGGAATAAATCCCGGTCATGATGCCGTCCGAGGCCACGTTAACCCCCTGGAGATCGCCCGCCGAATAGCCGTCCGCATCCTGGAAGGTGGTGTTGGAGGATCTTGCGTACTGGGTGGATGAAAGGCTGTCGTTGATGAAGTTGATGCCGTCGTACCTTGTGCCGATGTCAAGCTCGATCTTGGACTCGGTGCTGCCGAACTCGCCGCCGAGGAAATCCGTGTTAAAGCTGAAGTAACCCGTGTCCTTGATCTGATCCACCGATTGCTTCCTCCAGGCGGTGGAACCCAGGATGTCAAAGGCTATTTCACTTCTATCGGCAACGGGATCTGCATTGGGTCCGAATTTCAAGGATTTGGCAAACCTGAAAACAATATCCTCCTTGTCATTGTCGTTGCCCGAGCCGTCAAGATCGATCACCACCCTGTCCTTGTCCCCCCTGAGGGTTGCGTTGGCATAATCTGCAGGAGGTTCAAGTCCTGGCGTTACGTCAAAGATGAGGGTATCACCTATCGCCGCAGTTAGTGGGTCCATGGCAATTTTCATATCAACACTTGAAGTACCCTTAAACGAGATCGCCAGATTGGGCGTAGGCGGTGTCTCGGTTATAATCTTCGCTTTGGGATATTGGGTTGGCGGTGAAGGATCAATCTCAAAATTGACGGTGGCAGCGGCGGTCAAAGAAGATGCAAAGGAATAGGTAGCTGTAGCAGTGCTTCCAAATGTAACCGTTACCGAATCTTTATCACCTGTGATTTGCGCTGGTGGAATCACGGCACCGTCCAAAGTCCCGCTCCATGTCCCAGCCACTGAGTCAAAAGCAAGCACATAGGCCCCTTGATCCTGCTTTACTCCACCTGCAGCGGAAACCAAGGTACGGGTGGGGGCCGGGGTAATACCTGTGGTTGTCTGGCTGATAAAATCGGCGCTCTTCATGGGGGAGTTCCAGTCCCAGTTACTACCGTCGTACACGGCCTCGATTCCCGAAGCCGTCCGGGTCATTGCCGAAGGGTCAGATACCGTGGTTGAAACTACCGTAGGCGCACCTGGACCTCCCACAGCAGGCGTTGGAACAAGAGTTCCGGCGGCCGTGGGATCAGGCGGTGTTGCAACGTTTGCAAGGGCGGCACCAGGATCACTCCAGCCCCACTTCTCAGTGATTGGATTCCACACAATTTTAATGCCCGACACATCGTGGGTCATCACCTCGGGGGCGTTGATCTCAAGGGTGGTGTTGTCGTTGGCGGTATCACCGAAATAGGTGGTTCCCTCAATGCCCTGGACATGGAGGCCCTTTGGATCATTGATATCAAATCCAAATGAATCTGTGGCAACGGCTGGCTGATCGAGCCTGATCCTGATATCTGGTTCAAGATCGATGGAGCTGTCAAGAACAATATGGACGGTCTGGTTGTCGTTATAAAGTATTTCAGCATTGGGATATGAACTGGGCGGATTGAGAGCCGGTGCCACGGGTGGGGCAAAATCCCAGCGGTTCCCGTCGAAATAAAGATTAAACCCATACCCGTCAAGGGACATTCTCTCGGTATCGTCTATCTCAAATTTGATGTCATTTTCATTGTTTACCCCGTTGGCCTTGACGTTTCCGATGCGGCCTGTGAACTCTTCCATTGTAAATTTAAGGATATCACCGCTGCTCTCGCTGAATTTTATGGTTCCCCTGGCCAGAAGGCCCTTGCTGGCGGTTCCCTGGACAAGGTTGCGGTTGTCCTCACTTGGGTTGCAGGCGACCACATACTCCCATTCGGTTCCCCGTTTTTTGTCATAATAGACGGTCACATCATGGGTGCTTCCAAGGGCATCATACACCTTGACCACAGACTGATACTCGTAGTTTGTGGGCTCCATGACATTTTTACCATCTGCATTCCAGCCGTTGGAGAGAACCACTGACTGGCTGTTTGCATCGGAATCAAGGTTTGTGATCATCGAGACCCTGGAGCTTTTTTTCGGGGGAGAGGTAAAGGCCTCGAGCACAATATCCCGTATGGCACCCATATCATCGCCCGTTGCCTCGTCGAGTTTCCAGCCCTGGACAAGGTAACCCTCGGGGTTGACCAGCTGGCCTGTCTTGTCAAAATGAAAATTTCCGGCCCGGGTGTAGAAGTTCCTTTCACTTTTAGCCTCACGCACCACAAAGAATCCGTCTCCGCCAATGGAGAGATCCGTTGCATTACCGGTTGATTCAAACGAGCCGGTATCAAAACTCTGGTCCACAGCTCCTATTGACATCCCCCTTCCCACCTGGGCCGTACCTGACTGGGTGGCCACATTCTGGCTAAGGGTATCGGCAAAGGTGGACCTGCCCTTCTTGAATCCCACAGTATTGACGTTGGAGATATTATTACCCACAACCTGCATGGCGTTGCCCATGTTGATAAGACCACTTGTGCCTGTGAATAACGAACTTGATAATGACATTGTTTTTCCCTCTTGTTTTATAGATTCTAATTTTTTATATATATTAGATCTTTTTTACGTTGGTGATGGTGCTGATGGTTGACAAGAAGCCGCTGCTGCCCAACACCAGGTATTGTGTTCCGTTGATCACCCTGATTTCGGTCACCTCGTCCGATGCGGAAACATCGAGGGCGCCTGAATCCGAGGTGACGGCATAGGCGTAAACCCCCTTTGGAACCCGCTGTCCGCCCTTGTCGGTGCCGTCCCAGGTCACCTCATTTTCCTCGTCTCGAAGGACGTCTTCTGAATCCACACGGATTGACCGGATCTCCTGGCCGGACTGGTCAAAAATCCTCAGGGTGACGTCGCTCTTTCCAGGAGGGGTAAAGGTAAATCGGCCAGCCTCACCATTTTTCCCGTCATAATCCACAAGGGGCATGGAGGTGGAAACTTTTCTGCCAAGGTAGTCCACGGCAGATCCAGGGTTTTTTTCAGGCTCTGAACCGCCACCCACCTCGATGAGGGATGCCGGGTCCACAAGCACTCCCTGTACCTTGAGATAGGCTTTGCCCTGGTTGTACACGACTGAATCCACCGTGCCGGTAATGATTGTGGGAACCTCGACAAAGCCTGAGCCGTTGTTGGCAAGTACGGCGTAGGTGTAAGACCCGTCTTCCACGGCACCGCCACTGTTGCTCCTTGCGTCCCACTTGAAATCATAGTTTCCTGGATTTTTCTGACCAGGATAGAGGGTTCGGACCTCGTTTCCGGCCTTGTCATAAATTTTGATCATCACATCCGAAGATTCCTGGATATTGTAGAACCCGCCAAAGGGAGTGCCATCCACCACCTCCAGGGCATCCACGTTTGCCGTGACGGTCTTGCCCACATGGTCCACAACATTGGAGTGACCCTCCTCGCCTGTCTGAAGGGATTCCATGGTGGTGTTGAGTTGCATCAGCTGCTCCAGCTGGGAAAACTGGGCAAGCTGGGCAGAAAAATCGGAGCCCTCCATGGGGTTCAGGGGATCCTGATTTTTCAGCTGGGCCACCAGCATGGTCAAGAAGGCGTCCCGGCCAAGAACATCCTCGCTCTTTTCCTTGTCTTTTGGCTTGTAGGCGTTGTTCAAAGCATCCAGCGAGCTATTTCCCGTTACATTTATTGCCATCTCTTGTCTCCTAACTTTTTTTCATCACGCCACAAAATGGAGCGACTGGTCATCGCCTGGAAAAACCCCGATATCAGCGTTTGAATCATTCTCCCCCTGGTCCGACCCTGGTCCGTCCCTCCGGCCCCTGGCGGATTTAGAACCCGATCCTTTAAAATGCTGCCTGGCATCGGCCATGGAGTGATTAAAATCACTGCCCATCTCAACATCAAAGCTGCCAATTACGATACCGCTGCCGGCAAGGGTGGCTTTCAACTCGTTGACATGGGCTACAAGAATCTCCTTTGCCGCCTGGTTTTCGGTGATGACACTCACCTTGATGCTGTTGCCACGGTTGTCGATGGTCATGAGGATTCGCCCGAGTTCGGGTGGTCTGAGCTGGAGCTTGATTTCGGTATCACCCTGGCTTACCGCCCTTGCAAGGCTCTTGCCCACCTGGTTTGCAACAAACGAGGGAAGTGGAGAGCGGGGTGAGCCTTGATTTGACACAGCCTGGCCCCGGGATTCCATCCCCATCTGCCTTGACTCCCCGCCCGCCACTCCAGCTGCGTCAATGGCTCTCCCCCCCTTTACGGTCTCTTTTACCCCGGCACCATGGTTTGCCTCCCTGCCCATGGTTTTTGCATCATCGGCACTGGCTCTCATCTCTTTGACCAGGGCCGCCACATTCTCCAGGAGTCTTGCGGGGTCAGGATCACCGCCTGTGTGAATCCTGGGATTCATAGTCATTTTAGGATCGGGAACAGCCTTGATGCCGGCAAAAGAGGCTGGGTTCTCACCGGTTCCTGTCCCGACCCGGACGGTCATCTCTCCGGATTTCCCCGGCTGCTCCCCGTTTGCGCTGAACCCGGCTATGAGGCGCTTCAGCAGAGATTCTGGGTCAAAGTCTCCGGACGCTTCAGAAGGAGAGGATTCAAACGAATCCGTTCCGGGCATAACACTCTGTTTTTCAAGGGCCTGAATTTGCCTTAACAGGTTATCAAGATTTGTTTTAATCCCGTTTGGGACCCCTGGCTCAGACCCGATTTTTCCACTGGTTCCAACCCCTGAACTCATTCGACCAGAGCTGATTCCAAAGGATCCTTCCAGATCTTTAAGCAACGACACAAAGCCGGCAAGATCCCGGGGTACGGACTCGGGATCTTCCCGTTCAAGCTTTTCAAGGCTTGCCATGAGGCGGTCAAGGTCAGCTTTTACCCCGGACGTTACTCCGGTTTCAGGCCCAGGTGTCCCGGCAAAGAAAAGCCTCTTCTGTTCAAGGGCCGTCACAAGATCATCAAGGGTGAGGGAGCTAAAATCAATCCCACGGGATTCAAGGCCCAGGGATGCAAACATCTGCTCCATCCATCTGGTTTCAGCCCCCCCGGTTCCAGGGCTTAACTTAAGTTGGGTACCGGCGAAAAAAGCGTCTTGCTGAAGAGACTGAAGTCCTTTGATGAGGCGGTCAAGATCGATTCCCACCCCCTCCTTTTTGGCATCGTTTATCAGGGCTGTACAGCGCTGTTCTGAAATTTGAAGGGCACCAAGAAGAGATGCGATAAGGGGAAGGTCTGAAATGGGCAGCAGGACACTTTTACCATCGCTTGTATTTATGCTTTCCTCCATATTTTTGCTCGAAAAACCACCCTGAAATTTTCCCTGGGCCAAGCCCGAAAGGGTAGATGCCTGTCTGTTTTCTCCGGATAAAAGCGCCTCTAACCTGGCGGTAAAGTCAGAATCCCTTCCACTGCCTTTGGTGGTGGGACCGGCGCCCATGGACCCTGGAACGACTTGGTCAGGAGATATACCGGAGTTGACAAAATTTAAATTCATGGATTTCCCCGCATTCATCAATTATTGTTCACTACTTTTCAAATAGAACAAAAGCAATGACTATGCCAAACAAACCACAAAACACATTACCCAACAAAACAAAATAGTTACACAGACAACACATTGATAATTTTTCACCAACAAAAACTTAAAGCAGTTCTTTCCCAATCAAAACAGCGCCAGGGGGAAAAAAATGCCCACCCACCTTTCCTGCAGAAATTCTCGTTTACTATTTTTTCCTGAAGACAATTCGTTCGCTGATTTTTGCGGCCTTTTCACTCTCCACAAAGGCCAAAATCTCGGATGCGGCACTCTCACGCATCCGGGAGAAGATCTGCTTTGCCACGTCAACATCCATCTCGTCCACGATGGCAGCCGCCTTTTTAGGTTTCATCCCGGAGTACACCTTGACAAGACTGTTCATCCTTGCGTCAAAGGCAGCCTCACTGGCAAGCTCCTGATCTGTTTTTTTCTGTTCAAGTATTGCAATATCGTTGTTGATCTGCTGTTTCAAGGCCTCAAGGGCCTCGAGCTTTTCATCGATCTCCTGCTTGAATTTTGCAAGCATCCTCCTCTCCTGCTCCAGGAGTTCCCCATCCCTTTCAATGGCCGCCCGTCGCTCGGCAAGACCTTCGAGAACCACCTTTGCAGGATCAGGACATGGGGGGCAGGGAGCCTGTCCACCATTTTCCTGGCCGGTGTTTGCCTCCCTGTTTTTTTCTTGATCGTCGTCGGCGGCAAAGGCAGCACGGTGGAAACTGCCCGCAAGAGCTTCAAAGCTCCCCCCCCATCCCGGGCTCAGAAGGGTTGACCAGACAGAGGTGTAGAGGATAAACAGAGCTGCAGTTTTTGCGATTCTAATGGTTGCCATTGATTATTTCCCTTGCCTTTTTCAACGAGGCGATTTCATCGGATGCGTTCTGCTCGAGCTTCTGGAATTGGAGCATATATTCAGCTTTCTTTTTTGCCTTAAGGCGATCTAATACCTGCCTGTCCACGCTTGCCCGGGTTAGAAGAGTCTGTTTTTCTCCAAGCAGACGTTCAAGGCTCTTTTTCCTCGTAGATTGCCGGGTTAGATCGTCCGAGATACCGTCCAGGTAAACCTGGTAATTTTTAAACTCAACAACGCTGATTCCCTCGGCCGTGATCCTGTCAAGGAGTTCTGCCGTTTGTGAGAGCTTCTGCTCAAGGCTGTGGACAACAAGCTCACACTCGTTGAGATCCCTGTAAGTCCGGGCCACCTCCTGGCGGGCATGGAGCTCCTTATACTGCCTGTACTTGATAAGGGCCTCGAGCCTGAAGCTGAATTTTTTCATTGCCTGCCTCCAGGATTAGGAGAAAATGCGCCTGAGCTCACCCAGCCCCATCTCGATGGATACACGCCTGTGCATGTCCTGGCGGAGAAAAGCTTCGATTTTCGGCATGAGTCGTTTTGCCTCGTCAATTCTGGCATCCGAACCATCCACATAGGCACCGATGGAAATCATGTCCTCAGCCCCCCTGTAGGCGGCAATCACATCCACGGCCTTGCTTCTCAACTTCATATGTTCGGCTTGGGACACGTCCCTCATTACCCTTGAAACACTTGCCAGCACATCGATGGCCGGGTAGTGCCCCTTGTTGGCAAGATCCCTTGAGAGGACGATGTGGCCGTCAACGATGGACCGGACAGTGTCTCCCACCGGATCATTCATGTCGTCACCCTCCACAAGGACCGTATAGATCCCGGTGATCGATCCGCTGCCTTCAACATACCCGGCCCGCTCCAGAAGAACTGGAATCTTGACAAAAAATGACGGGGTATACCCCCTTGATGTGGGGGGTTCACCGGCTGCAAGCCCCACGTCCCTTGAAGACATGGCATAACGGGTAATGGAATCCATGATCAGCAGCACATTTTTTCCCTGGTCCCTGAAGTATTCGGCCATGGTCGTGGCAAGGTAGGCCCCCCTGATCCTGACAAGGGGCGGCGAATCAGAGGTGGCCGCAACCACCACGGAACGCTCCATTCCCTCCGGGCCAAGGGTATCTGATACAAAATCCTTGACCTCCCTTCCCCTTTCTCCGATGAGCCCCAGGATAATGACATCGGCCGTGGTATGCTTGGTCATCATGCCCATGAGCACAGATTTACCGACCCCTGATCCCGCCATGATGGCCACCCGCTGCCCCCGGCCCAGGGGAATCATGGTGTTGATGGCGCTTATGCCTACGTCCAGGGGTTCTTTGATGGTCTTTCTCTCCATGGGATTTATGGGGCTGCCGTACAGGGGATATTTCTGGGTAAAGGCAATCCTGCCCTTACCATCCAGGGGATCACCCATGCCGTCGATCACCCTGCCTAGGAAGGCATCGCCAACAGCAACAGAAGGGGTATCCTCAAGGGGAATGATTCTGGAACCGGGACTTATTCCCCTTAGATCCCCATAGGGCATCAGGAGAACTTTATCGTCCCTGAAACCGATCACCTCGGCCCGGATCTCCCGGTTAAAATCGTTTCGAATGGCGCAGAGGCTGCCAATGCCAAGCCCCATGCCGTCGCCCTCTGCGATCAAACCCACCACCTTGGTTATCCTGCCCTCGGGCCTTATGGTCTTGGACTCTTCAACGGCATTGAAGTACTTGTCCCACTCGATACGCCTGTCTGAACCATCAATCATGGTGCACCCTGGGCAAGGAGAGCGTCGAACACCGCCTTAAGCCTTGATTCCACATCGGTTTCAACCCTGGCCGTTCGGCTCTCTATCTTGCACCCGCCCCTGTTGATGCCTGAATTTGCCACAACCGAGATGGAGGTGAGTGTTTTTATCCGTTCAAAGAAATCTTCTTTGATCATGTCGATGTACTCGTAATCGTCCTCAGACACCTGGAGAACAATCTCTTCAGGTTCGGGTAAAAGCCCGAGGGCATGTACGATGGATTCCCTGACAACCCCCCTGTCAACCTTGACCCTGGCCTGAACCACCTTTTCGGCAATCCTGCCGATGAGGGCTATCATCTTGCCCTCATAGCGTTTGACATGCTCCTCCCAGGAGCCTTCGGTCTTTAAGAGCATGGTCTCCAGGGAATCAATCAGACGCCGGGCCTCTTTGTCCCCGGCCTCCCTTGCCTCCTGCTCTCCCTTTTCTGCACCGGCCGCATAGCCCTTTTTTTCACCCTCTTCTCTTCCCTTTTTTTCTCCATCGGCCAGACCCTGTTCAAACCCCCGTTCAGCCCCCTCTTTCATACCCTGTTCAAGCCCCCTGGCATATCCCTCTTTTCGCGACTTTTCAACCGCTTCAGAGAGACCTGAAGCCCCGTCATGGGTTGAAGGTGCCCGGACGGTCTCATCTGACCGGGAGGTTTTATCGGCCGGGGGGAACTGGCCATTGACACCAGGGCCAGACCCGGCCGATGCAGATCTCTTGTCCAACCGATCCGCAGACTTTCCCCGGGTGTCCATGGGTACAAATTGATCGTCTGGGGAGCCATGTTTAAACGAAACCTCTCCAGGATCATACAGAAGCTTGAACCTGTCTTGATCCTTGATTTCAGTCTCCTCATACAGTTTTTTAAACAGAGAGAAATCAGGCTTCTCCCTCTGGTCGTTCCCGGCACTGTACTTATACCCCACATGTTCCAGGGAGGCGACGTCAAGAAGATGCCACCCCTCTCCATCGTTCGTATCTTTTCGGATGGTATCAGACAAGGATATCATCCTTACCCTTACCGCCAAGGGTTATGGTGCCGTCTGTCTCAAGTTCTTTTGCCGCACGCACGACTGCCTGCTGTGCCTCTTCAACCTCGACCAGTCGAACCGGCCCCATGGTGTCAAGATCGTCCTTGAGCATCTCCCCAGCCCTCTGGGAAAGATTGGAGAAGATCTTCTCCTTCATCTCTTCTGTTGCCGTCTTAAGGGCATAGGTCAGCTGCTGGCCTTCTACCTTTTTCAGAATCTCGCGCATGGCTCGGTCGTCGATGGTGACCATATCCTCGAACACAAACATCATGTTCCGGATATCGTTGGCCATTTCAGCACTGTCCTCTTCCACAAATCCCATGATTACATCTTCGCTTGCCTTGTCAACCCCGTTGATAATATCCACCAACACCTGAAGGCCGCCCGCCTTGCCTCCGGGACCAACAGCGCCGGAGAGCTCGTTCTTCAACGCCCTGTCCACGTCCCTCACAACATCGTCGGAAATCTGACCGAGCCTTGCTATCCTCAGGGCGATATCCCCTTTTTTATCGTCGGGAACGAGCATCAAAATCTCTGAGGCTATTTCCGACGGCATATGGGCAAGCACCATGGCAATGGTCTGGGGGTGTTCTCCCTCTATGTAACCGGCAAGGGTTACAATATTGACATCCCTGCTCCACACAAAGGGAAGGGCCCGTTTCCGATTCTCCACATCCTGAAATATGGCATCGGCCTTTTCCTTGTCCAGGCTTGCCGAAATAACCTTTCTCACAAAAGAACTTCCCTCGATCATCATATTACTCTCCCCTTCAAAACGTGTGACAAAGTCAAGGGAAACAGCATCGAGCATCTCCGGGGTGATAAATTCTATCTTTGACATTTCAAAGGCAACGCTTCGGATCTCCTTGTCGTTCATTCGTTCAAAAACTTTTGACGCATACTCTTCACCCATGGCAAGCATGAACACCGCAGCTTTTTCAACACCTGTCATTTTTTCAGGATCTATTATTGCACGGGCCATCAGCTATCCTCCTCCGGGCTTTCATTGAGCCATCCCCTGATGATATTGGTGGCTTTAACCACATCCCGGCGGGCATAGTACCCCGCCTTTTCAGAAACATTGATACTTTCGATGTAGGCTGCCCGTTCAGCCGGACTCATACTCTCGATGTAGGCCTCACGGGCCTCCTTATCCATGCCATCAAGGAACTCGCGCTGTTGTTCCGGCGCCATATCCACAAACGAGAAGCTATCAGAATCGGTCCCATCCTCCACAATGTCGATGCCGCCGCTACCTGGAAGGGCATCCCTGTCAGCCGAGGATTGAATCCCCTGAACAGTCTTGACAATGGGCCTTACGACCAGGAGGAACAGCAGGATCACAAGCAGAACGTTGGCAATAGTTCTGCCATACTCCTTTTGAACGGCCCTCCAACCGGTGAATTCAGGTTCAATAACCCCGATCTCATCAATGGAGGCAAAGGGAAAACACTCCATGGAAACCTGGTCCTGGCGGTTCTCATTAAACCCCATGGCCTTGACCACAATGTCGTTGAACTGCGCCATCTCTGCCTGGGATCTTGGCACATAGGCCCTGGACCGGTTCCCCGTGTCGTCGGTTTTCAACTCATATTTCCCATCGACAACGGCGGCAACCGACACCCGTTGAACAACGGCCATGGGTTTCACGGTCTGGCTGGTTCTTCGGCTCACCTCATAGTTGACGGTGTCATTTTTCTTGTCAATGCTCTGGATCGCACCATCATTGGCATCTCCCGGGGGTACAACGGGGTTGACACTTGAGGGAATCCCTGGATCCAGACGGGTAAGACCTGTCTCGGCAAGGTTCTGCCTGCTCCTTACAAAGGTGGTCTCCCGCTCAAACGGGTCGTAGATCTCTTCGTTGGTGCTGCTGGTTGAAAAATCCATCTCGGCCGTAACCCTTACTATGGCCTTGTCCTTTCCAACTATCCGTTCGAGCATGGTCTGGATACGCTCTGAAAGGGTGGTCTCGTAACGTATTTTATACTTATACTGGGAGTCTGCTAGATTTCTGGCATCGATCCTGGATTTTTCCTCCTCTGATTTCCCCTCGAACAAAATCCTGCCGGTGGTATCCACAATGGTGACAAGCTTTGGGGTAAGGTCTTCGATGGCACTTGCCACGAGATGGGCCACGGCTGCGACCTTCTCCTCGGTCAAATCTGATTTCAGCTCAAGAAGAATGGAGGCCGATGGTTTTTTAGTCTCTTCCACAAACACTGAGTCCTTGGGAAAGACAATCATCACCCTTGCATCCTTGACCTCGTCAAAGGCCCGGATCGTCCGGGCAAGCTCCCCCTGGATCGCCCTTCGCCGATTGATCTTCTGGACAAACTCGGTGGTGCCGAAATCAGTCTTATCAAAGATTTCAAAACCCACCCCCGAACCCTTGGGTATTCCGTCCCTGGCCATGGTAAGCCTGACATCATAGACCTGGTCTTCCGGTACCAGGACCGTTGTTCCGCCGGCCTCTAACCTGTAGGGGATATTGGACGCCTTGAGCCTCTCAACAACCGCTGCGGCATCCTCCTCTGTAAGACCTGAGTAGACAAGCTTATATTCGGTCTTATTTGCCCATACGAACATGGCTGCAAAGCCCGCAAGCATTGAAACTGCAACCACACCCATGAGGATCTTTCTTGCAAGGGGCATCTCTTTATAAAAATTAACCGTCTGTTCAACCAGGGGATTCATAGTTTATACACCGCTATATCTGCATATTTATGATGGTTTTATACGCTTCCATGACCTTGCCCCGGACCTGGACCAAAAGCTTTAACGAGGTGTCGGCCTTGCCAAGGGCCAGCATTCCCTCATGGATACCAAGCTCGCCTGCGATAACCTGTTCGGCTGCCTCATCGGCAATATTCTGATCTGAGTTGACATCCTTTACAGCAGAATTAAGCCGCTGGACAAACGAAGGCTCCCGGCGGGTGAGTTTAAGATTTAGAGGTTCCCTGACAAGGGAAGTTTTGCCTGGGCCCGATGAAATACTGCCTGCGCCTGATATGGTTGATCCAATATTCATTTCTACTCCTATTTGCCGAGTTCAAGGGCTTTCAATACCATGCTCTTTGTGTTGGAAATGGCGGTGATGCTCGCCTCGTAGGAACGCTTTGCAACGATCATGTCCGCAACCTCGGTCAGATGATCCACGTTGGGCATGGCAACATAGCCTGTCACCGGATCGGCATCGGGGTGGGCAGGGTTGTGGACCAGACGGAAATCCTCCTGGGACCGGACGATCTCATCCACGGCAACGCCGATGCCGCTGATCTGACCATGGCTCGGATCATACCCCTGGCCCGGGTTCAAGCCCCGGCCCCCGCCCAGCCGGATGGGTTCAAATTCTATATGGGCGACCTCACCCTCCCTCTGGCTCTTTTCAAGAACCGTCTTGAAATCGTCAATATCCCGCCCCTTGAACACGACCATCTTTCGCCTGTAGGGGCCGCCCTCGGCACTCCTTGTGGTATCCACATTGGCAAGGTTTTCAGCGATCACATTCATCTTGGTTCGATGGGCCGCAAGCCCGGTTGCACTTACCTTCATTGCGTTTAAAAGATCCATTATTTACCTCCCTCCTGGATGGTGTGACGTAGAATGGCCATTTTCCTCAAAAGAAGCTCGGTTGTCGTTCGATACTTGATGTTATTCTCCACAAGATTGGCCATCTCCGTGTCAATATTTACAGAGTCAAGATGATAAATGTCCACATCCTGGCTGTTTGCTCCATTCATGGCCAGAGGCCCGGGACCAGGTTCGGCAAAATGCCCCGCATGGGTCCTGGTTATCCGTTCGGGCGGGGGGGCTGCCATTGCCCGCTTCAATGTCTCGTTAAAATCAATGTCCCGGGGTTTATAACCGATGGTATCCATGTTTGCAATGTTGCCGGTGATCAGATTGTGGCGACGTGCAGATACATCTAACGAGGTGGAAAGCACCTCATAGGTTCTGTTAAACACTCTTGAATCTCCCATGGCCTTATTCCTCTCCTGGTTGTTATATGAAACTCGCTTCGAAGCGCCATAGGTAGCGGAGTTTCAATATTCGTTGTGGCCGGATGCCATCTCTCGCTCCGGCCGTGCCGGTTATATGAAACCCGCTCCGATCCGGCAGACGGGGACGGGTGTTACCCTTCTCTCATTCTCGCAGGCCGTCCGTGGCCTGCTCCGAGGGAAATGGCAACTCCTTGGACCTCGTGTCCACCGTTGCCATTTAACCCGTTCAGGCCAACACCCGTCCCCGCCTGCCTTTTGCTATCGTGTTTCATGCTGCGTTGTGTCCGTAAGGGCGTGTGGGTTTATGTGAAACACCCGTCGAAACACCACTGTGCAAGTCTCGACTTTGGAGCCCTCTTTGGTTTTCCTGACCGGAACATTCAAAACCAAAGGGGGGAAATATTTAAGAAGGGTCAAAATGACCTCCGACGTTTTGCGGTTCCGGTCAGGATAACCAAAGGGGGCGGAATGACACTAGTGCCCACCCTGTAGCATCGTGTTTCATCGTTCGTTGTGTCTGCCAGGACGTGTGGGTTATATAGCTTTTAGCTAACAGCTAACAGCTAACCAAAGCAACTTACATGCCTTCAGGATCAAGAGGCCGTATTATTTTTGTATTCGTTGAGTTTGTTTCTCAGGGTGCGGACGCTGATACCAAGCATTTTAGCGGCATGGGTGCGGTTTCCCTCGGTCTTGTCAAGGGTGTGAAATATCATTTTTTCTTCCATCTCTTTCAAGGGCGAAAGGGGGAACCCATGCACAGGCCCCACACTACTATCCACAGAACCAGAATTTTTTTCCAGGGTGTCAGCGCCCATATGTCCCGGAGGATGCTCTGGAAGAACACCATCTATCATCAGATCCTGCACATCTATCCTGTCGGTGTCAGTCAGGAGTACGGCCCGGTGAATAATATTTTCAAGTTCCCTGACATTTCCGTCAAACGGCTGCCTCCTGAGCAGTTCAAGGGCAGGTTTCGTCATTGACTTGACACCCCTTGCGTCAAGAATGCTGTACTTTCGAATAAACGAGTCTGAAAGAAGCTCAATATCCCCGGGCCGATCACGAAGGGGAGGAATGATAAGAGGAATGGTGTTGAGGCGATAGTAGAGATCCTCCCTGAAGGTCTTCTGGGCGATGGCCTCTTTGATCTCCTGGTTGGTGGTTGAGAGCACCCTTACATCCACCGGTACAGGTTCAATTCCGCCCACCCGGTCCACGGTCCGTTCCTGGAGAACCCTCAGTAGCTTTGCCTGGAGATGAAAGGGCATCTCCGTGATCTCGTCAAGGAGCAGGGTACCATTGTCGGCAAGTTCGAATTTACCTGGTTTCCTTGCCAGGGCCCCGGTAAACGCGCCTCTTTCATGGCCGAACAGCTCGCTCTCCAGGAGATTTTCAGGAAGGGCAGCACAGTTCACGGCGATAAAGGGCATTTTACGCCGGTTGCTCTTTGCATGGATAAATCGGGCAAAAAGTTCTTTCCCCGTTCCACTGGCCCCCTGGATCAAAACTGCCGCCGTGGAATCTGCCACCCTTGCGGCAAGGGTCAAGAGCGCCTCCATGCGGGGATCACGGGTCACAATCTTAACATACCCGGCCTCCTTTTCCGGCCTGGGATCTGTTGGTTTGTTCATGGAAAGCGCCTGCCGGGCGCAGATCGCAATCAGCTCAGGATCGACGGGTTTGACCATAAAATCCATTGCACCCTGTTTCATGGCATCTACGGCATCGGCCACCCTGGGGGTGTCTGATACAAACAGCAAATGGACATCTGGATTTTTCGACTTGATCGTTCCAAGGAATTCAAGGGGAGAGAGAAGGGGTGTGGTAAAATTTGCAAGAACCATCCCGAAATGATTCCGGGCAATTATCGCCTCTGCCTCGCCCCCACCAGAGGCGGCGGTCACCTCAAAACCCAGGTTTTCAAAAACTGCTGAAAAAGCCATCCGGTCCCTGGGGTTTTCCTCAACAATGAGCACCCGTTTAATCGCCAATAGAACCCCCGGACGGTACAGCCCAGGCGGGCAATGGCTCCCGGTCACAACCGGCGGTTATAAGTGCCCCCCCGGTTCCAGTTGGTTGTCTAAAAGTCAGATCCACGGGCAGAACAAAACCTGATTTCCCGGCAGCCATCATGATTCGTTCACCTTTTGTGCCAGGTCAAGGGTGGCGAGCCTCTCCCTTGCAAGGCGTGTCCAGATGGAATCCTCCAGGGCAATGACACTTTCAAAGGCCTTCCTGGCCTCGGTCAATACATTTGCCTTTTGATAGGCATCCCCGAGCATGAACCCTAGATCCGCCCTGGAGCCCTTTTCACCGGTAAGTCTGGAGGCCATGACAAAGGCCTCGGCAGCCTTGACGTAAAACTTTTGCTCCAGATAAGACTCGCCGATTCTGATCTGGGTCGCCACCAGCAGGTCATAGTTGTCTCCCGAGGCCAGGGCAAACTCCCGGACAGCTTCAACAAGCTCTTTTGACACCCCGGGCCAATCCTTCTGAGCCTTGAACACCTCACCCTTCAAGACGAGGATATTTCCCCTTTCAATGCGATCCCGGGTCATCCCGTACCCCTTGTCAAGAGATTCTAAAGCCCTTGCAAATTTATTTTTATCCAGCAGGATTTTACCCATGCGCAAGGAGGCAAGGCCTGCCTTTTGATTGTCTGGAAACCTCCTTACAAACCCCTCCAGTATCTTGAGGGCATCCTCCTTGCGATCGGTTTCATCCATGGCAACCCCGAGCCCGAAGAGAAGGGATTCAGGTCTCTCTTTCAGGGTGTAAAGCTTATATGCCTTGATCAGCTGGTTAAACGCCTGTTCATGGAGGCGGGCATCTAAATAGGCAAGACCCACCGACAGATAGATTCGCCTGCTCTCCATTCTGTCGAACAGCTCTTTCTTTTGTTCAAACACCTGGAGAATGTCCGGATAAAACCCCTTGTTTAAATTATTGTCAAAGAGGATTTCATAGGCCTGCTCCATGAGCTTAACCGCCTCATACCTCATCCCCTGGGAATGGGTGGCAAGCAGAGTTTCGATTTCCTTGATACATTGCGTATAGTCACCCTCTTTTTGATAAATTTCAGCAAGGCGCATCATGGCAACACCGGCAAGGGCATGGTCGGGAAAATCCTTTTTAACCATATTGTAAATGGCTTTTTTCTCATCCGAATCTTCCACCAGAAGGGCAAGCCCCATGGAGCTGTTGAGGAACCCCTCTCCCCTGGGATAGGTTTTAATAACCAGACGGTACAGGCTTTCCGCCTGTTTGTAGCTCTTGTCAACGGCATAGGTGTCGGCAATGTTGGCAAAAATCATATCCCGACCAGAAAGGCCGGGGAAAAGATTTAAAACCCGCAGGAGACTCGCCCTGGCATCGGCTGTTCTACCGAGTTCAAGATTTGCATTTCCGATGTTCAGCAACAGCTCTTCCGAGTCATAGGCCTTGTCTGGATTTGACTTAAGCAGCCCTGTGAGAATCTTGAGGGAATCGATGTAAAACCGCCGCTTGAACAGCGTCTTTCCAACACCAATGCCTGCGTCAACGGTGGAGGTGCTCTCCGGAAGATCCTCAAACACCTCCTTGAACAGGGCCAGGGCCTGATCATTGTAACCCTTTGCACTATAAATCATGCCAAGGAGGTAAAGCGCCTGGGCAAGGCCTGGATACTCCCTGTAACTATCCCTGATGATGGTAAAAAAACCCTCGGCAGCAACGGGATTTTTAAGACGGTTGTGAACAAGCCCCAGGCCTGCAAGGGCAAAGGGGAAAAGCTGTGAGTCAGGATAGGCCACAAGGGCATCCTGGAAGGCTGCCATGGCGGTCAGATTTTGACTGGAATTGTTCGGGTCAGCAGCCATGAAACCTGCATAGGCCTTGAGATAATATGCAGATTCAAGGCAACCGGCATCCCCGGTTTCAATCACCTTGACCAACAGGTTTTCTGCCTCTTTCCCCAGGTGTTGTTCAAGGTAGGTTACAGCCCCGGCAAAATCCCGGGAAGGACAATCCTGCCTGGCTGCCATGGTGAGGATATCGCCTATATCCCCACGAAAAACAGAGGAGGGTCGGTTAACTTTCTTACCCGGTTTCTCCAGGGAGGGTTTCAAAGCAGAAGGGGACACAGTTTCGACAGGCGGCTCCTCCACGTAAGATCCGGGGCGCTTGGAATCGGTAGGGGGTTTTAATTGTGAACCATTTTGTACCGGGTTTTCAGGCAGGGGTTTTGGCGGGTTTTCCAGGGTGGCTTTTGATCCGTTGGATTTGGTTTTGCCGGCAAGGGTCACCACAAGAGTTGCCCCGGTTTTCTCCCAGGCCGAAGTCACACCCTTGAAAGGAGTCCTGCCCGTCACCACAAGGGCCACAACACCATTGGCAAGCCCCTGGATAACCACATTTTCAACAGGATGACCGGGTTTCCCCCCCCTGGAGGAGATGTCGGGCTGATCAACATTTTTAAAGGCGATCAGCACCTCCCGGGTATCCACCTGAATCACCTTGAAAGGGACCCTGTCACTAAGGGCAATTCTTACAGAGCTTGGTTTGTCTCCAAGGGTTACCCCCTTGAGGGTTGCGGCAACAACGCTTGACCCTTGAATGGATAAAAAGAACAAAGCCACCGGGAGAAGTCGGACAACAGCTCGAAATGTAAATTCAAATTTAATCATGGCCTCTACCATCTTCGTATGTCGTTAACCACCGCTGCAGAAAAAACACTGGACATAAAAGGATGCAATTAATGTGCCGACACCGTTTTACAGAAAACTCACTTCGACCGGCAGGCGTGTTTCATTCCTCGTTGTGGCTTTTAGCTCTTAGCTAACTGCTATAACCTTTGGTTGTGTCCGCCAGGAGATGTGAGCTACAAAAAAGGCCCTTCAGGTTCCTGCTCGATGCCGAGCTTTTTGATTCGCTCAACAAGGGTGGTTCGATTCATTTTGAGAAGTTCAGCTGCCCTTGCCTTTACCCAGTCCGTCTCGTTAAGGGCATGGAGAATCATGGAACGTTGAAAGGTGTCGACGGCATGGTTAAACCCCCTGCCATTCTTAAAAATAGCGGCCATCATGGGAAACGTTTCCGAGGAAGAGGTGTTGCTCATGTGATCGGGAATATGTTCGGGAAGAATAAGCTCTTCGTCCACCAGCACAGATATGCGCTCCATCAGGTTCTCAAGCTCCCGGATGTTACCGGGCCAGGAGTAACTGGACATGATGGCAAGCGCCCCATCGGAAAAAATCTTGGGGCGGTAATCGCAAACCCTTTCGGCAAACCGTCTCTGAAAGTGATCGAGCAAAAGGGGAATGTCCGACACGCGATCCCGCAGGGGAGGGATGTGAAGGGGAATCACATTGAGCCTGTAGAAGAGATCCTCTCGAAAGGTTCCCTCCTCCATGGCCTGGGAGAGGTCTTTGTTTGTGGCTGATAGAATCCTGATATCCACATCCAGGGAGGTGGTTCCTCCTACCCGTTCGATACGCCTCTCCTGGAGGGCACGCAGCAGTTTCACCTGGAGGTCCGGACTCATGTCACCAATTTCGTCAAGAAAAACCGTACCCCCGTCTGCAAGCTCAAATCTGCCGACTCTGGATCGATGGGCCCCGGTAAACGCACCTTTCTCATGCCCAAACAGCTCACTCTCAAGAAGCTCGCCTGGAATGGCCCCGCAGTTGATGATAACAATCGGCCCCTGACTTCTGTGACTATTGCTATGGATGGCCCTTGCAACGAGCTCCTTGCCCGTTCCGCTCTCGCCTGTGATCAGGACCGACGAATCGGACTGGGAAACCTTTTTAACCACATTGAGAAGATCCCTTACAGGCTTGCTTGATCCTGCAATCTCATCAAAGACAAACTCCCTGACCGGAGGAGTACTTCCCCCTTTGTCCGGAACGGTTCCATTGGGATCAGACCCTTCCCGCTTAAAAGCATTGCCGCCAGAAGCATTGGGTATCATTTCAAAATCTTTGTCAACTTTTCAGATATGGCTTCGGCAGTAAAAGGCTTGACAACATAATTTGACACACCGGCCTGGACAGCCTCAATGACGTTCTGCTTCTGGGCCTCTGCCGTGACCATGAGAAAAGGGGTTTTTTTGTATTTATCACTTGCCCTGACCGATTTTAACAGCTCAAGCCCGGTCATTTTAGGCATGTTCCAGTCCGAAATTATGAGGTCAACAGATTGCCTCTCAAGCACCTCAAGTGCGGTAGTTCCGTCATCTGCCTCAAGAATATTTTTAAAGCCTATCTGCTTTAAAATATTTTTAAGTATCCGGCGCATGGTCGCAAAGTCGTCCACAATCAGGACCTTTATGGATGTGTCCATTGCCTAAAATCTCCTCCTTTATGGGTACAGAGTTGGATTAGCGTTCAAAACTGACCTCAATGGTAAAACTGCCATCTCCGACAAAAAAAGGGATGGCGATTTTCGGGCCGCTTGTGCAGTGGGTAATAGTGTGATTTTTCCCGGTAATGACCGAAGGAATGGCAGCCTTGAAGACTTTCCCGATCTCTTCAAGCTCTTTTCTTGCCTGGCCTGAAATCATGTTGGTCAGCTCCCCCACGGCATCGACAATTTCTCCGTTAAGCTCCTCCATTTTTTCCCCAAACATTTTTGAAACGATATTGAGAATACAGGCACTCTGAAAAGTAACGGAAATAGTACCATTGGCAACACCTGTAAGTCCAATGACTCCGGTTATATCCCCCAGGGCCGTACTGTTTTTTTTAAGATAGGGGTTTCCCGCCTGTACCTTCACAAAGGCCATTGTTTCCAAGACATTAGCTGTAGCGCTGATAAATGGATTTATAAGCCTTACATCCATATGATACCTTTCAAAACATCACTCCTTGCCTGGAGCATTCTTTACCCAGTAACCATCCAACCCATATTTTCACTCATTGCTGTTGTAGAGCATGATGTTTTTAAGATGGCTATACGTATCAATGTCCATGGCTTCAAAGGAGATCCCAAGCCCGCTGGCAAGTTCTCTTTCGACCTTTGCCCGCATGGAGAGTTCAACATCGTCGCCTCCCCCGGTCAGAACAATGGTGAGATCACAAAGGGTGCCGGGCTCAAGCCTGATGTCTGTGTTGACAAAGACACCGTTCAGGCTTAAATCCTTTGAAGTTCCCTTTGCCTCAATCCTTGCATGGGCGGCGGTCAGAACTATTGTGGTTGAGAATCTAACCCTTTCATGCCTCCGCCTCTCACCATTTTTGAATTTCTCTCCATTTTCTAACTTCTCCATGGTGCCCCTTCCCAGCGCTTTTGTTCACAAAAAACTGTCCAGACAAGTTGAATTAAAAACTACCACAATTTATTCCCCTTAACAAGCCATTATACGGATCTCAGATTATACCTGATCTGCTACATTTAAAAAAGCTGCCACTACCTCCGGGTCCAACTGAGCGCCCGCCTCCTCCTTGATTATGGAGAGGATCTTTGCCTTGTCCATACGTCGGCGATAGGCTCGATCAGAGGCCATGGCGTCAAACACATCCGCCACGGACAGGATCCTCGCAAGCCTGGGAATTTCAGCGCCAGAAAGCCCGTCTGGATAACCTCGGCCGTCATAGCGCTCATGGTGGTGACGAATGATATCCTGTTCCCGGTCCCATAGCCCCAGCTTGCCAACAATATCTGCACCAATGGCAGGATGCTCTTTGATCTTTTTGTACTCTTCAGATGTAAGTTTTCCCGGTTTGAGCAAAATAGAATCCCGGATGCCGATCTTGCCGATGTCGTGGAGTTGGCCTGCAAATTTAAGAATGGAGAGCTCCTCGTCCTCACACCCAAGTTCCCTGCCGATGGCGTGAGCAATCTCAGCCACCCGGCTCGAGTGCTTCATGGTGTAGGGGTCCCTTGCCTCAAGGGCCGCAACAAAGGCATACAGGGTCGAAAAGAGATTGTCATAAATGTTTTCATACAGGGCAATACTTTCAATGGCAGAGGCTGCCTTTCGGGTTATAAAATCCATGTAGTAAACGTCCCTGTCACCAAACCGCCGCTCACCGGCAAGGATGGATACCGCCACCACGCCAAATGTCTTTTCCCTTATTTTCAGCGGAACCGCCATGAACGAAAGGATCCTCTCGTCAAGCTGGGCATTTCCCATGGTTCTGGCAACCAGACAGGGCTTATTGTCCCGGATAACCCCGATAAGAAAGGCCCTTTCACCATCCGACAATTTCCCGTTTCCATGAAGACCGGAATCGGAACCGGTCATGGGAAAAAAGGAATTATCAGCCCTGGTATAGATATAAAAAATCGCCTGATCAGCCCCCACAACCTCCAGGCTAAGGGCAACCACCTTATTAAAAATATCATCGCTTGAATCAGAGTTTGAGAAATCTTCCATGATCCTGTTAAGGGTATTGACCTCATCCAGTCTCACCAGAAGCTGATCGTTCAAGGCATCCAAACGCTCCTGACGCTCCACCTCCTCCCTGAGAATCAGATTTTCAACAAACAGCCCCCTCTCCCTGATGATGCGCCTGTACGCAAGTTCCATCTGTTCAAGATTCACGGGTTTTACAAGAAAATCCACCACGCCGTTTTTCAAGGTTCTTATGGTGTTGTCAAGGGAAGGATAACCGGTCATGATCACAATGGGCAGGGTGCTGTCTATTTCCCTTATTTTCTCGGCAAGCTCAAGGCCGTCCATTTCAGGCATATTGATGTCCGTAAAGCAGCATTCGATCTTCACCTGCTTTATGACTTCAATGGCCTCTACCCCGTTTGTAGCCGTATATACTTCATATCCCTTACGCTCAAAATACTCTTCAGTGACATCCAGTATTCCCTCTTCGTCATCCACTATAAGAATTGTGTGTTGTTCTTTATCAGCCATTCCTGATCCGCTTTAAAAGCAACGTTATAATTTCTGTTGGGGGCCATGTTAAACCATTTGTTCTTTCAATGCAAAACAAATCACCCCCCTGCCTTGATAGGGGGTAGTAGATAGTAGGCAGTGGGGAGTTCACAGTGGAGAGGCACTCTATGTTGGGTTGAGAAACGGAACCGAAGGATTGCAGGCTGTTTCTGTTCATTGAGCCCAACGTCCCGCACCTGCGGTCAAGAATATAATTCGACAACAATAGAGCTTTACAGAACTATATTCTTGACTTTCTCCTTCCCAGAGAATATATTCATTTCAACCTGCTGTCAACGACACAATACTTCAGGAGAGAAGCATGGACGACATTGATTATAAGATCCTTACAATCCTCCAGAACAAGGCCAGGATTCCCAATGTAGAGGTTGCAAGGCAGGTTGGAATGGCCCCGTCAGCCGTGCTCGAAAGGATCAAAAAACTCGAACTCCAGGACGTCATTCAGGGGTACGAGGTTCGCCTCAACCCGGAACAGTTCAACCGGTCGCTCATCGCCTTTGTGACCGTCTGTGTGAGACCAACCCTTTCCGTCAGAAAGACCGGCCGGGCCCTTGCCCGCTTAGAGGAGGTTCAGGAGGTTCACTTTATTGCAGGCAACGATTGCCTGTTTCTGAAGATAAGAGTTGCAGACCACCTGGAACTCGAAACTCTTTTAACAACAAAAATAGCCGCTATCCATGAGGTCCTTTCGACTCAAACCCAGATAGCCCTGGCAACCTTTAAAGAGAACGCCAAAATCCCCCTGGAAACAAAAACATTCAAGGAGAATTAGATATGCCCATGTCAGCCGGTTTCAGACAAAGACTCGACCCGGTATTGGAAAAAGCCCGGAAACATTTCGGCACGCCCTTTCACATCTACGATGAGGCAGGTATTCTGGAAACAGGCACACGAATCAATGGGGCCTTTTCAAAGATTGCGGGATTCCGGGAGTACTATGCGGTCAAGGCCCTTCCCAACCCATGGATCATGGAAATCATGCAGGGCCTTGGATTCGGGTTTGACTGCAGTTCCATCCCTGAGATTCTCCTTGCAAGGAAAATCCAGAGCAAGGGTGAGGATATCATGTTTACCTCGAACAATACCAGCCAACACGATTTTGAAACAGCCTCAGAAAACGGTGGGGCCATCTTAAACCTCGATGACATTTCCCTTGTGGAAAAGGTGCCGGTCATGCCCGAACTCATCTGCTTCAGGTACAATCCAGGACCAAGGCGGGATGGCAACAAAATCATCGGTAAGCCCGAGGAGGCAAAATACGGGGTGAGCCACGACCAGATAATCGACGCTTATAAAGCGGCAATGGCCCGGGGAGCAAACCGTTTTGGCCTCCACACCATGGTCGCCTCAAACGAACTTGACTACACCTATATGGTCGAAACCACTCGGATGCTACTTGACATGGTGGCAGTCATCTCCTCAGCCCTTGACATTCGTTTCGAATTCATCAACATCGGCGGCGGCCTTGGCATTCCCTACAGACCAGATCAAAAAGCCCTGGACATAGAAGCCCTTGCCAGGGAATGCTTTGATCTCTTCCAAGGGTTCAGCAAAACCCACGGCTGGTGCCCCAAAATGTTCATGGAGAGCGGCCGGTTCATAACAGGTCCCCACGGCGCCCTTGTAACAACGGTCATTAACCACAAGGATATCTACAGAAAATACGTTGGCGTGGATGCCTCCATGTCGTCCCTCATGCGCCCTGGAATGTACGACGCCTACCACCACATCCACGTCCATGGAAAGGACGGCCCAAACCAGGGCCGGACCCAGACGGTTGACGTGGTCGGCTCTCTGTGCGAGAACAACGATAAATTTGCCGTCCAGCGCACCCTTCCTGTAACAGAAGAGGGGGATTTGATCGTGATCCACGATACTGGAGCCCACGGCCATGCCATGGGATTCAACTACAACGGCAACCTGAGACCCAAAGAACTGCTGCTCAAAACCAACGGAACCATTCAACTGATCCGCCGGGAAGAACGCCTCGAGGATTATTTTGCCACCCTTGAATTTGAACCGGACTCTATTTAGATTGCTGGGAGCTTTTGCTGTTATGTGATAGAGGTAATATTTGATTTATAATCCTTCGAGGAGGGTGGACAGATTCAATGAAAATAGCCATGGCCCAGACAAATCCCGTGATAGGAGATTTTGATTTCAACATCCGGAAGATCATCAAATGTGCAGATGAGGCACGAGGCCTTGGCTGCGATTTGATCGTATTTCCCGAACTCTCCATATCGGGATATCCGCCTGGAGATCTTCTTGAACACGATGACTTTATCGACAATCAACTGGAAGCTTTTCGCAAACTTGTCGATTCCATCCAAGGGATCGGCGTCTTATGCGGGGTTGTCAACCGCCAGAACACCAACCATAACAACGATCAAAACACACTTCAAGCAGAGAGCCATGCCGTCAGCCAAACCGACAACCAGACTGTGCAGGGCCAGAGACTTCTCTTTAACTCGGCCATGCTGTTTGAAGAAAAGAAGATCATTGCAAGAATCGACAAGCAGATCCTGGCCTGCCATGACACCTTTGATGAAACCAGGTACTTCACCCCGGGGCCGTTAAGCTCTTTGATCGTCTATAAGGGATTGAAACTCGGCATAACCATCTGTGGAAACATCTGGAACGATCAGGAGGGCCCGGGACACCACGACCACAGCCCGGTGGCCGACCTTGCCCGGCTCGGGGCGGATCTGTTCATCAACATTGCAGCCTCCCCGTTCCACGACAAAAAACAGAATCTGAGAGACACCCTTTTCCGAAAAATCGCAACAGATTACAACCGTCCCCTGATCTTTGTCAACCAGGTGGGCGGCAACGACTCGACCCTGTTTGACGGCATGAGCCTTGCCCTGACATCAAGGGGCAAAACTGCTGCAAGGGCAATGGATTTTTCAGAGGACCTTGTGGTGTTCGACACAACCTCAGAAAAAGGGAGTTGCCACGAGGTGTCAACCACTGAGAACCAGGCCATTCTCAAGGCCCTTGTCATGGGAACCAGGGATTATGTGACCAAATGCGGATTTAAACGTGTGGTCCTGGGTTCCAGCGGAGGAATAGATTCAGCCCTCACCGCTGCCATTGCCGCTGCGGCCCTTGGCGGGGAAAACGTCAAGACGATCTTCATGCCGTCCATCTACACCTCCAAGGAAAACTTTGAAGACACAAAGGCCCTGGCCGATAATCTTGGTGCCTCCTGGCACTCCATCCCCATAGCTCCCATGTATGACGCATTTTTAAACCTGTCAGGCACGTTTGATCCCCAAAAGCCGGGCATAACCGAACAGAACATCCAGGCCAGAATCAGGGGAACTATCCTCATGGCCTTTTCCAACATGGAAGGGTCGATGCTCCTTGCACCCGGCAACAAGTCAGAAATGGCCGTGGGGTATTCGACCCTGTACGGCGACATGTGCGGCGGGCTTGCCGTGATCGGGGACCTGACCAAGGAAAAGGTGTATGCCATCTCAAGGCTCATCAACCAAGAACAGGAGATTATCCCCCTTTCCATCCTTGAAAAGGCACCGAGCGCCGAACTTGCACCCGGCCAGACCGACCAGGACGACCTTCCCTCCTACGACATAATCGACGCCGTGGTCAAGGGCCACGTGGAGGAGCATCAAGGCATCGATGAGATGGTGGCCATGGGTCTTGACCGATCGGCCGTCGAGGAGATCGTCCGGAGAATCACCCGGAACGAATACAAACGATACCAGGCCCCACCCATACTCAGAGTCACGACCAAGGCGTTTGGCATGGGAACAAGATTTCCCATGGCCCAGGGTTATCGACCATAGTCGGTACAGCCAAAGCATCGCCAAGGGCACCCGCAAGGGGAGCCCCCACATGATGATGCAATCAGTTCCTATGTTGGGTTAACGTTCGGTCAGATCTAACCTAGGGGCGATCCCTTGCGGTCGCCCTTGCAGCCTAATCAGTGATGAAAAGTTTCAGAGACTCAATGATCGGCGGGTCCTCCCTCTCCATGGTTTCAAGGATGGCCCTGTGCATGCGGCGCTTGTGCTCGCCAAAGATGCCCCGCTTTTTTTCAAAGCCGCCTGCAAAGGCCATGGCCTTTTCCATCATCTCTGCCTGATCCTCCCCTTTTTCTTCGATCACGTGGTGTAAAAGAAGGTCATCAGCCGTGAGCCTCTCACCGGTCAGCTTCATCCGATTGAACAGGTACCCGGGAACGGCCTTTCTCACAAAGGCGATCATGCCCGGCAGAAAAGGAATCCCAAGGTCCACCTCGGGAAAGCAGAAAAACCCTCGGTCCGCCTTCATGAACCGGAAATCACAGGCGCAGGATATGATGGCCCCGTTGCCAAAGGCATGGCCGTTGATAGCGGCAATCACCGGCACTGGCATGGTAAGAAGCCGCTTGAACACTGTGTTCATTTCAAGCATGAACTCTTTGATGGTCGTAAAATCCTTTTGACCGAAACAGTTGCCCAGCCAATCCACATCAATGCCCTGGGAAAAATTCTTGGCGTCGCTTGCGGTTAGAACAATGGAACAGATCCTATTATCCTCGAGTATGCGATCAAAAACCTCGTTCATTTCCCTTGCAAACAATAGATTCTGGCGGTTGGCGCCGTTGTTCATGGTGATTACGGCAACCGACTCTTTTCTCTCCCAATCAATAACAGCCATTCTTCTCTCCCTTTTTCATCTTTTTTGTAGACGCTTTTTTTTCCGTGTGATAGCCAATATTAAAATCACCATACCCGAATACGCAGACCGAGGATAAGAAATGCTTATCAAATGCTGGGGCTCCCGGGGGTCAACTCCCGTATCCGGCCGACAATACCTTAGATACGGCGGGGATACAACCTGCATTCAGGTCACAGCCAAAAGCGGGGAAAACGTTATCATCGATGCCGGCACCGGTATACGTAAACTCGGCCAAAGCCTTGGCAGCGCCTCCACCTCCTGTCTTGTGCTGACCCATGCCCATTTTGACCATGTGGCGGGATTTAATTTTTTCAAACCTCTGTTCCAGCAAGGCTCTGTGGTCGAAATCCAGAACAGCTGCTTTTCAGGCGTGACCGTTGAAAAAATTCTGACCACACTCATGTCTCCTCCCCTTTTCCCCATCTGTCCAAAGGACCTCAAGGCCACCATCAGGTTCAGAACCGATCTTTGCGGAACCTTCTCCATTGGAAGCCTTACGGTTGAGACCATACCCCTGAACCACCCCAATGGCGGGTTTGGGTTTCTATTTACAGAAGAAGGTAAACGCTTTGTTTTTCTCACGGACAACGAATTAGGGTTTGACCATGGCCAGGGGACAGATTTCCAAGACTATCTTGCCTTTGCAGGCGATGCAGATCTTCTCTTCCACGATGCCGAATTCACCCCGGAGGAGTATAAGATGCGAGGGGGATGGGGACACTCCACCTATACTTCCGCCCTTGATCTCGCCCTTCAATCAGGAGCAAAGCGGCTGGGGCTCTTCCATTTAAACCAGAATCGAACCGATGTTCAGATGGATGAGATCCAGGCAGAGTGCCGGTCAAGGATCCGTTCAGCAGGGTCAAATCTCGAATGCTTTGGCGTTGCCTGCAACACCGCTTTTATTCTTTAAGAAAAAAAGCGGTGAAAAACCTTGGATCAAGGTCAGCGGCAGAGACCCTGCCATACTCCTGATAAAGCCGGTGAAACATCTCCCCGATCACATTGCCTAAATTCTGAACAATCCAGTCCAGATCCATGCCTGTCCTGTGGACAAGCCAGCCGGTAAAATCTTCCATCTTAAAACCGTCAATGGTTCCGGAAGCCTCACCTGAAAAAAGTTCGACAAAAAAAGGAATGAACACAGAGCGATCAATGGGTTCAAACCGGGGATCGAGCCCCAGGCGGTCCCTGGCCCAGAGGGTCAGGAGAATGGACTTGAAGGTGAGACCAGTCCTGGGGACAGAGCTGAGATCAAGATTTAAACCCTCCATCACCCGGTCAAGGGCAATGATGCCTTTAAGCTCCTTATCCGTAAAATCGATTTCACGGGCAGAGCCAAACGGGCGGTAAAGCACCCCGGTCTGGTAGTTATCAAAGAACAGGGGCCGATCCAGCAGCAGACCACCCAGAACACCAAACCACTGTTCGTCCAGAAAATGGAGGGAAAGCCCGTTGTTGATGACCCAGCTTTGATTGTACCACTCTCTTGCACGGTCCTTCAGGATAAGACCCGCCCTGGAGGCGACCCTGAAAATATCTGCGAGATGGTATCTGGCAAGAATGGCGGACCCGTCCCCGGGGGTGCAGGCATCAAGCAACTCCATGCCAAGACTTAAAAAGGCGCAGGCCTTCTGAACAAGCTGTTCAAGATCCCGGCGCTCCCTGACCACCTTGTCGTCCGCGGATGAGAGCCGGTTGACAAGGCCTGCAAGCTCGGCCTGGAGGTTGAGCAGCATGGTCTCATCGACCCCGGCAAGGGAACGTGCAAACAGGTTGTTCTCCCCGGTCATGGTCGAGAAGAAGAGTGGCGGCAGGGGATAGTCTCCGCCATAGAGGGTTTTCCTGAGCCCCTGTCCGGGTCTCGGCACAAGCTGGGAGGGATCCCGGGGCTGATAAATACCCACGGCCTCGTGGCGGGGAAGAAACCCCTTCTCAGCCAGCCGGAAAACCTTGAGCCTCAGCTCCTCCTCCTCAACCTCGGCTGGGATGACCACCCCGGTCTCAAGGAGCAGGCCGTGCAATACCGAGAGATCCATGTCAGCCACCCTGTTGAGCATCTCCATGATAAGGGTTTCGGCCCGTTCCCTTGCCTGTTCCACCAGGGCCCCGTCATCACTGTCAAGGATCTGTTGAGGAACTTCGGGGAACCTCACATAAAAGAGGTTGTCAATGGTCTGGAAGCCATCTGGAAAATCCGAAGGGTCTTCATTCTCTTCGAGGATCCTCGTCTCCATGTTCTTGAAGAGATAGAGCTCGAAAAATTCGGTCTTTTCGGTGATCGCCCATCGCAAAAACCGCTCCGGGTCCGCATGAAAGATAAGGCCCAGCATGTTTGTCACCATGGGCAGGTTGATTCTATCCCCCTCCCAGGTTTCAACATCAATGAAATACTCCCACTGGTCAAACGAGGCAAGGGCCAGAACCGGCAGAAAATCGTGGGGACCGATGGCATGCATTAGAAAATGAAGGTCCTGATCCGGAAAACTCTGGACAAGGGTTGCGGGTGTGGGTGAATCAATAATCCTGTTCAGGGCCTTTTGGGGTTCCTCCGCCAGAATTTCCCTGCGGATTGCGGCCAGTTGCCGCTCTTTTTTAATCTGATTTACCAGCATGTGATCATCTTTCATCAATACTACCCCCCTTCCATGGTGCGCATTTCACCAAAAGAATCATTCCGGGCACTGCTGCCACGGTGCAAAAAACAAAAAACCCCACCCACCCCAGGTGAATGGCAAAATACCCGGTGGGTGCTGCGGCGATCACCCGGGGAACACCCATGAGGCTCGACAGGAGCGCATACTGGGTCGCCGTAAACCTCCGGTCGGTCATGGAGGCCATAAAGGCCGCATAGGCAGCCGTTCCCATGCCGCCGGACAGGTTTTCAAAGGCAATCACACAGGCCAGCAAAGGAAGGCTGTGGCCGACAAGGGCAAGCCAGACAAATCCTGCCGTTGACAGGGCCTGGAGAAACCCAAAGACCCACAAGCTCCGGTTGATGCCCATTTTAAGCATCAAAAGGCCCCCTGTAAAGGCCCCCACCAGGGTTGCCCAGAACCCGAACAGCTTGACCACCGTCCCTATCTCAGACATGGAAAACCCCATATCCAGATAGAACGGGGTTGTCATGGCGCTGGCCATGGTATCGCCGATCTTGTAGAGAAGAATAAACAGGAGAATGAGAAAAGCCCCTTTCCGGGAAAAATATTCCCGCATGGGCTCCACAACGGCCTTTGCAAGGGTTGTGGGGCGGCCGGGCGGCTCTTTGGGTTCCGGGGTCCAGAGGGTGACGGCTAAACCCGGCACAAGGGAGAGAGCCATGATCAGGTAGACCTGGGAAAACGGGATGTGGTCGGCAAGGATAAGCCCCCCCCCCGAGGCCAGAAGCATGCCGAGCCTGTAACCATAGATGTACATGGACGAACCAAGCCCAAGCTCGGCGTCGGTCAGATCTTCCCTTCTGTAAGCGTCCACCACAATATCCTGGGAGGCGCTGAAGAAGGTAACAAAAAAGGCGACCAGGGCCACAAGCCAGGGAAAGCTGGCGGGTTTAGTAAATCCCAGACACCCGATGGCAAGGATGAGAAGGATCTGGGCCAGGGCAAGCCACCCCTTTCGCCGCCCCCCCCCCAGGGGAAGGGTAAACCGGTCAAAGAGAGGGGCCCAGAGGAACTTCAGGGTGTAGGGAAGACCCACCAGGGAGAAGAGACCGATGACCGAAAGATCAACCCCCTCCTTCTTCATCCAGGCCTGGAGAACAGATATGGTCAGGAGCAGGGGAAGACCGCAGGAGAATCCCATTACCAGGGCCACCGCCATTTTCCTGCCCATCACCCGATTTCCGGATGCCACGTTTGCCATTGCCCTGAATGAAATCACTGGGTTCTCTGTCTGCAGGCGTCCACGTAGACCTTTACATCCGGGTCCTGCTCAAATGGCTCAAGAAAACCAAGGGCCTTCTGAAAACTGCCAAGGTTCATGAGACTCACCGCCATGCAGATGGTAAGATTTCTGCTCGATTTAAAATGATTTAAACCCAGGGCAGCAGTCTCAATGGCCCGGTCGAACCGTCGCTCCTTCTGGAACACCATGGCAAGCCCGAGAAAGGCGCGAAGGTCGGGATGGTAGGCAAGGGCCCGGTCAAACAAGACACGGGCCGTGGCCATGGGATCTTTCACCCAGGGGTTCCGGGCGTACTCCCCATGGCTGAAGGTCATGGCAAGGCGGGAGAGGAAATCTGCATGAAAGGGGTAGAACAAAGGGTCATCCACAAGTTCAACGCCCGCTGCAAAGTCGGACAGGTTTGAATAAAAACGTCTGCGCAGACTATGGCCGAAACCCTTGACCTTTTCGAGATCAAGATCGGGGTCCTTCTCAAACCAGGCAATGTCTTCGATTTCCCGGGACCAGACAGAATCAGAAAGTTTGCCCTGGTCCACAAGGTTTTCATAGAGCCCGGTGCCGGGAAAGAGCACCAGCAGGTAAAAAATTGCACTTAAAGGCCGGATATCCATGATGAGATCAAGACTCTCATCGATGGTTTGTGCCGTCTCCCCTGGGGAACCATAGATGAAGTAAGCCCTTGGCAGGATGCCAAAGGATGCGGTCAGGGCAAAGGCCCGGACAATCCGCTCCCTCTTCATTGGTTTTCCCAGGGTTTGTCGGATTGCAGCCGATCCGCTTTCCACCCCAAAGCTTATCTGGGTGCATCCGGCCCGTCTCATCCAGCCAAGTATCCCTGGGTCGATGAAGTCCGCCCTGGAGATGGCCACCCAGGTGATGTCAAGCCCCTTTTTAATTATTAACCTGCACACCTCTATCACCCGGATTTTGTCCATGGTGAATGTGTCATCCGATACAAAGAAATGGGTGATGCCCCTTTGGTTCAAAAGGCAAAGCTGCTCTACAAACCAGGCCGGGGAGTGGAACCTGACCCTGGAGCCGGGCCAGAATCGGGGAGAGCCGCAAAAGGTGCAACGCCCCGGGCAGCCCCTTGAGAGGGAAACATGGGCAAGGTCAAAGTAGCGGCCGGGAATGGGCAGGGAATCAAGATCCTCGACGGGTTCACGCTCCTGGGTGTGAACTATTCCGGAACCTTCCCGCCCCCCGCCATGAAGGGCGTCACGGTTGCCGTTACCCAGGGCAAGGCCTTTGATTTCCCGATCCCCATGGGCATTTAGGATTTGATCTTTTCCCCGGTGCCGGACACGCTCTGCGAGTTCCAGAAAGGTTAATTCTCCCTCGCCCTTGACAACACAGTCAAGAGCCGGGCAGGTAAAAAAGAGATGGTCGCACAGAAAGGTGGCGCAGGGACCGCCGAACACGACCAGAATTTCAGGATCAACCTCCTTGACCACCCCGGCCCCTTCAATGGCGCTGAAACGGTTGGCGTTTAAAACGCTGAACCCCACGATTGCAGGCCGCTCGGCATCAACCATGGCCCTTAGAAGATCCATGGGATTCTGCTCCACGGCAAGGTTCACAACCCGGACGTTGAACCCGTTCTCCTTCAACAAAGCCCCGATGTAAAAAAGCCCCATGGGAACAAGAAGGGCGTCCTCGTCCGTGATCCTCGCATCTAGGCAGGCAGGGTTCACAAGAAAAATGGTCATGGAAGCGGGGATATCTTCCCGGCTAACTTCAGACAAGGATGATCACCTCATCAAGGGTTCGTTTGGGAACGTGGTGAACCCCTTCTGCATCCCTGGAATAACGGATGTCGCCCCCGGGTTCAAGATCGTGTATTACAGCCGTTTCAACCGGCTTTCCAAGGGCAATAACCAGAAGGATCTCGTATCTTGAACTGCCGTTCTCCTGGTCAAGGGATAAAATATTTCTTAAACGTTTGGGATCAAACGCTGCGATCATGCATCCCCCAAGCCCCTGTTCCCTTGCACCAAGAAGGATGGACTGGGCCGCAATCCCGTGGTCACACCTGATTTTTTCTGCAATTGCCCTGTCGCCGACGATCACGATGTACCCCGTGGGCCGTTCTGCCTCTTCAGGGCCCTTCCAGTCGGTCAGATAGGCGGCCCAGGCAAGGCAGGAGAAGATCTTTTCGTTCATGGCCTTGCCATGGGAGAGAGCATACTTTAACGGCTGGAGATTACCGGCAGAAGCCGAATGCCTTGCGTGGTCCACGAGGTTGCGCAGGGTCTTCTCGTCAAGGGCATGGGAGGCGTCAAACCTGCGACAGCTTCTATTGGCCTTGATCAGACCTAGAACGGTCCCATGGCCTGGGCTCTTTTTTAATCCTATCTGTTCGTTCACTTTGGATGCACCACTTTTTCAAATTCAGGCATGTTGATATCTATCCAGTCAAGCACCTTGTCAAACTCGCCCGCCACCTGTTGAAGGGCGATTCCCCTGTGGCTCACCCGGCTCTTCTCTTCCATGGAGATCTCGGCAAAGGTTTTATTAAGGTCAGGATAGAAAAAGAGCGGATCATAGCCAAAACCGTTTTCACCCCTTGGCTGTTCAAGTATGATCCCCCGGCACTCACCCTCATAGGTCAGGGCCGCTCCCGTTGGAACGGCAATGGAGATGACACAGTGGAATGCGGCCCGCCTGTCGGCCTTGCCCTTCATCTCTTCAAGGAGCCGTTCCGAGTTCTCCCGATCCGTTGAACCCTCGCCTGCATAACGGGCAGATCTCACACCTGGTGCTCCGCCAAGGGCATCGACTGCAAGGCCTGAATCATCGGCCATGGCTGCAAAGCCAAGAACCCTTGCGGCAAAGGCCGCCTTTTTATAGGCATTATCGTCAAAGGTCTCACCATCCTCCTCGATCTCAGGGATGGGTCCGAAATCATCCAGATTCTTTATCTCAACGGGAAACCCCTTTAAAAGGGCCCTGATCTCACGGGTCTTTCCCTTGTTTCTTGTTGCAAGCACCAGAACAGTCACGTTATCTCCTGCATGAACGATCCCGAATTCAAGGTTACGGGTTCATCCAGATTGTTTTATTGCCCAGATTCTTTTATTATCAGGGGCAAAGGTTAAAAATGAACAAAGTATAGGCCAGGGGCTGTTATTTGTAAATAAAAAGGTTTGCATACGCAGGGCAACCTCATTCTTGACAAATCACAAAATAAATTTAAACTGTTGTCATCAATATCGGATAAAACTACATTGATTTGATTTTTTTTTAGACCACGAAGAGCACGAAGGTCACGAAGTAAGGGCTTCTTCGTGAGCTTTGTGCTCTTCGTGGTAAGACAATTTGGCGGTCTTAAAGGCATGAAACGGGCTTCGTTCTATCTTGGTCCAGTAGGCGGACAAATTTTGATGGATCCATTTCAACAGTCTGATATTTAATACAATCAGAGATAACCAGATCAAACGGGTTCTATCAGTGGGCGAAGTTAGGACCAAGCCCCAATTCATGAATTGCCCCTAATGTCGGCCGCACCACCGTCATCGTCAGTAGTGACCTTGAAAAAAAACACACCTGTCGTATATTTGTTTTTAATGTCTTAAACATATTAAGGAGAGAAACATGAAAAAGTATGCGACGATTGCCGTTTTAGCAGGAATAGCAATGATTATAACCTCCTGCGCCGGTACTACACAACAGACGAGCAAATCAAAGGAAGGGGTGCTGGTGGGTGCAGGAGTTGGGGCGGCCCTGGGTCAGGTCATCGGCAGAGATACAAAGGGCACCCTGATTGGTGCGGGTATAGGTGCAGCACTTGGCGGACTTGCGGGCAACCAGATAGGCGCCTACATGGACCGCCAAGAAAATTCATTGAGAAGTGCGGTTTCAGCATCTGATGCGGCCAGCATTCAAAGGTCCCAGGACGTTCTTACGGCCACCTTTGACTCTAACACATTTTTTGATTTTGATTCGGCAAATTTAAAGGCCGGGGCCTATACGGAACTTGACAGGGTTGCAAGGGTTCTCAGGGAGTACCCCCAGACCAGAATCCGGGTGGAGGGCCACACAGACTCCAAAGGGGCTGAAGATTACAACATGCAGCTCTCCCAGAGGCGGGCCCAGGCCGTTACAAACGCTCTTATTCAGCGGGGGGTTGATCCCGTTCGTATGGAAAGCATTGGATTCGGAGAAACCCAGCCCATCTCATCAAGCGATGCAGCCAACCGCCGGGTGAACATTGTAATAACTCCGATTCAGAGATAGAGAAACGATAGCTGAAACATAATGGTAGAGGGTGGGCACTATTTTCATCCCGCCCCCTTTGGTTATCCTGACCGGAACGCAAAACGTCGGGGGTCACTTTGACACTTCTTAACTGTTTCGACCTTTTGGTTTTGAATGTTCCGGTCAGGAAAACCAAAGAGGGCTCTAAAGTCGAGGCTCTCACAGTGATGTTTCGGTGGGAATTTCATATAAACCGGCACGGCCGGAGCGAGAGATGGCATCCGGCCACA
>JAVERV010000106.1:0-10829 GCA_034006945.1 Desulfobacterium sp.
CAGTCCATGGACAAAATCCTGGTGCTGCAGGACGGCAGGATAGCACTTTTCGGACCAAGGGATCAGGTGTTTGCAAAGCTTGCAGGAGCAAAGCAGCCCCAGCCTGCAACAGAAGCAACAGGAGCGAACAGGTCGATATAACCTATGGCACACTTTTTACGAAAATGTTTTAATTATTTTCTTTTTGCGGGCATCTTCAGCCTGTTCATCAACACACTTTACCTGACCTTTCCCCTGTATATGATGACGATATATAACAGGGTGCTTGCAAGTTCGAGTTTTTCAACCCTTTATGCAGTAACTCTGGTTGCATTACTTGCCCTTGTCGTTCTTGGTACACTTGATTTTCTACGATCCAGAATTCTTGTCAAGGCTGGGATAAGAATGGACGAACTCCTGGGACGAAGGGTGTTAAAGGAGATGCTCAAGGATTCGTCTAAAATCAACTCTCCCCATTATAACCAGGGTCTTTCCGATATAAACGTTTTGAGAAACTACTTTGCCGGCAACGCTGTTTTTGCCTTTTTTGATGTTCCCTGGATACCGATTTATCTTGGAGTCATCTATCTTTTACACCCCCTGCTTGGTCATGCTGCAACAGGCGGGGCAGTGGTTATTTTAATCCTGGGCATTTTACAAAATTTTCTTACAAAGGATGAATTTGAAAAAATAAACACCCTGAAGAATATGGAACGAACCCTTGCCCTGAAGAGTCTTCGCAATGCTGAGATGCTGAAAAGCATGGGAATGCTCGGCCATGCAGCAAGACACTGGAACCGAATCAATGACCAGGAAATGATAACCCAGGAAAAGGCCGGCAAAAAAGGACAGGCCCTCACTGCCGCAAGCACAAGCTTCAGATCCTTTATGCAGGTGCTGATCTATTGTGTGGGAGCACTTCTGGTTATTGAGAATCAAGTCACTATGGGGTCGATCATTGCCGCATCCATCATCATGGGACGCGCCCTTGCCCCGATTCAGCAGGGAATCGGGGCCTGGAAACAGACAATCGGGGCAAAGGCCTCCTACAATCGGCTGGACAAGCTGTTTAAAGAGTCAAACAAAGAAGAGCTGATTGAGGTTAATACCCTCGAAGGAGCTATTGAGGTTCAAGATATTGCACTGGTCATCAATGACAAACCCATCATTCAGGACATCTCCTTTGACCTGAAACCGGGTGAAAGCATGGGATTGGTGGGCCACAACGGAGCAGGGAAAACAACCCTCTGCCGCCTTCTTTTAGGACTCTGGACCCCGACCTCAGGCCGGGTACTTCTGGACGGTAAGGATGTTGCCACCCTTGATCCAGATTCCATGGGACCCTTTATCGGCTATCTTCCCCAGGATATTGAACTTTTCACCGGGACTGTGAGTGAAAATATTGCCCGCATGGGTGAAATTGATTCAAAAAAAGTGGTCGAGGCCGCCGAAATGGCAGGCGCCCATGGGGTGATTCTCAGGTTTGCCCAGGGGTATGAAACAGATATAGGAGAGGCTGGACTCAGCCTTTCAGGGGGCCAGCGCCAACGGATAGGACTTGCAAGGGCAATGTACGGGACCCCTTCCCTTGTAATACTTGACGAACCAAATTCAAACCTGGACGAGGCAGGAGAGACTGCCCTCGTTCATGCCCTGGAAAGATTAAAATCCCAGAAAACAACGGTAATAATGATCACTCACAAACCAAGCCTTTTGTCAAACGTGGATAAACTCCTTGTTTTAAAACAAGGTGCTGCGCCGGACTTTGGGAACAGGGATGAGGTGTTTGCAAGGGCCCTGGCAGGAGATTAATAATGACGGAGAAAACAGATGCGTGACAACTTGAAATCCTGGTTTAAATATTTTGCTTTTATCTCTTTTTTCGGGATGTGCATAAACCTTATCTACCTGATTGTTCCCATATACATGATGGTGATCTACGACCGTGTTCTCTACAGCTTCAGCACGGACACACTCATAACCCTGAGCATTATGACAATCTGTTCTCTCACCATCATGGGGCTCCTGGACTATGTACGGTCAAAGATGCTTTTGCAGGCAGGCCTTGATCTTGAACAGCGCATTATGCCCCAGGTTATCACCACCATGCACAACAATGCTGTCGCCGCTGACAAACCCGGTTACTCGGGAGCCCTGCAGGATCTGATGCTCTTTAGGGAGGCAGTTTCCAGTTTTAAAATCTTTAAATACCTGGATCTTCCCTGGGTAATTATCTACCTTTGCATCCTATACATCGTTCATCCCCTCATCGGACTTATTTCTACAATAGGGCTCTGTATGGTCGGCCTGTTTCAATTTCTTCTTCGGTCCCTGAACAATAAAAGATATCAGTCTTCCAGCGCAGGTGCTGCGGCAGGCGCACATTTCCTAGCGGCAACCATCCGCAATGCAGAAACTATATCAGGAATGGGCATGCTTGACCATGTGCTCAAAAAATTTGAGACGGCCGACCAGAAGGTCCAGACCAACAGATATGAAGCTGAGGCAAACAGATGTGCCGTTGGTGCGATAAAGATTACGCTCCAGGCACTCTTTACAGCGGGAATTTTTGGAGCAGGCGCCTACCTGTTTTTTAACGATGAGATTACAATAGGCGTCATTTTTGCCTCAGCTATCATAATGATGAGGCTCTTTTCGCCCCTTGATTTAAGCTTCGAATCGATAAAGACATCTGTTGAAGCCATCTCTGCCTATAAGCGCCTCACCCATTTTATAGAGATCAAACCATCAAAAACCACCCTCTCCCTTCCCAAACCCGAGGGGAAGCTCCAGGCAGAGGGTTTAACCCTTGCAATAAACAACAGGACCCTGCTTCGCAATATATCCTTCTCCCTTGAACCCGGAGAGACCCTAGGGATCTTCGGTCCTTCATCGTCGGGAAAGACATCGCTGGTAAAGATGATTCTTGGAATCTGGCCCGCCAGTGCAGGGAAAATGCGCCTTGACGGTGCAGAGATAAACCAGTGGGAGAGGGAAGATCTTGGAAAGCATCTGGGGTATGTATCCCAGGAGATAGAATTTTTTTCTGGGACCATCGGGGAAAACATTGCAAGACTTGCTAGGGTTGATTCGGAAAAAGTGGTTCTTGCCGCTAAAAAGGCCTTTTGCCACGAGATGATCCTGAAGCTGCCCAAGGGGTATGATTACCTGATTGACACCAGGGGTAAAAACCTCTCCTGCAGCCAGCGCCGTCAGATTGCACTTGCAAGGGCGCTTTACGACGATCCCCAGGTGGTTGTGATGGACGAACCCCACCTTAATCTCGACGACACCGGATTAAAAGCATTGATCACCACATTGCAGATATTGAAAAACGAGAAAAAGAGCGTGGTAATGGTCACAGACAAACCCAGTTTGCTTGTAACAACAGACAAACTTTTGATGTTGAAAGATGGACAGGTTGCCATATTTGGTCCAAGCAAGGAGGTTCTTACAAAACTGACAAACCCCCAGCAGACATATGCTCAAACAAGGCAGCAGCCCCAGGCAGCAGCAGGCCTGGAGCAAACCAAGCAGAATTAATCAGGAGAGAAGCAATGGAAGATACAAATAAAATCTTAAATACTAACCCAACCAGATATATTGTTGCAGGCATGTTGATAATTCTCTGCTTCTTTGGCGGTCTTGCGGCATGGTCAATCTTTTTTCCTTTCCAGGGAGCGGTTATAGCTCCGGGAACGGTGAAGGTGTCTGGCGAGCGAAAAACAGTGCAGCACCTGGAAGGTGGAATGATTGATCAGATCCTTGTCAAGGAGGGGGACAAGGTTCAGGAGGGAGATACCCTCATCCTCCTAAAAAGCATCCGGGTCCAGGCCAACGTGGACCTTCTAAGGGGTCAACTGTACGGAAAGTTTGCCGAATATGACAGACTGACGGCTGAAATTGCCATGGACCCAGAGATCACCTGGTCAGAGGAGCTTACCAATGAAAAAGAAAACAGAGATATAAGTAAGATCATAGAATCGGAAAATGATATTTTCATCTCTCGGAAATCCGACCTGGAGGGGAAAATCTCCCTTTACCACTCCCAGATAAAACAGCTTGGCAGCAGAATCGACGGGGCAGATGAAGAATTTATCACCCAGAAAGATATCATTGCCAACCTCACAGAAGAACTTGAGGTCAAAAAAACATTGTTCCAGGATAATTACGTGGGAAAAACTGAAATAATGGAACTTGAGCGGAGACTTTCTGAACATAAGGGCCGCAGGGGAAAATTAAAACAGGACATGGCTGAATACCGCCAGATGATTGAAGAGTACAATCTCAGAATAGTTGATATGCAAAACCAGTACCGTGAAAAAGCGATTACCCAGCTTGCGGAAACAAAGGATAAGATATTTGAAATAAAAGAACAGATCAAACCTGCCACAGACACCCAGACGCGCCTTACGGTCCGGGCACCCATCAGCGGCGAAGTGATAAATATGCGTATCCATTCCGAGGAGAGCGGCGTAATCAACCCTGGAATGCCCATCCTTGACATCGTGCCTGCCGAATCAAAGCTCATCATCAGTGCCAGGGTCAGCCCCCAGGATATCACCCGGGTCTACAAGGGGCAGGAGACAAAGGTTCAGCTCAGCGCATTCAACCGGGACACCACCCCGCCTGTGCCTGGAATCGTATCCTATATAGCCGCAGATCTTATCAATGAGGAGACCTCAAAGGGAACAATGAGCTATTACATTGCCCATATCGAGGTCTCCCAGAAGGATCTTAAGGAAAGCAACGCATATCTTTCACCGGGAATGCCGGCGGTCTGCTATATCACAACGAAAAAACGAAGTGTAATCAGCTACCTGCTGGAGCCCCTCCTGATCACTGTGGACAGAGCCATGCGGGAGGGATGATTTAAAAAAGCAATGGGGACAGCATACTTGATTATTTTCCTTGGCAAATCCATTGTTTCTTATTATTATATTTTATTTAACCGGTGGCGGGGTTGGGGGGTTGGTATTTTTTGGCGAATGATAACTATAATACCACAACTTCCCCCCCCCTCCTCTTATCCCCCAAAGATAAAAAGGATAATATCAAGGCATGAGCGGTTCCTGGTGCCTGCCCTTTTACCAGATATCAGACGTAAATTTGTCTCATCTCAAAGAAAACTCATTTTCTTAAAACATGTGATTGTATTTGGTATGTTCGAGCGTTATAGAGGAATTTAAAAGAAAGAACCTACAAGGGAGGGGGGGGAATGAAAAAAAGTCCAAACATTGCAAGTTGGTTAAGAATGGTTCCAATAACATGCATTGTTCTGGGATGCATGCTGCTGCCCATGACAAACATGGCGTCAGCTTCTGCTATTTTGAAGCCGGCGTTGTTAGCAAAAGCCGAACCTGATGAATGTTTCAACGGGGTGGGAGGCGAGTACTGGAGTCTTGATGTCAATAGACCTGACTATCAACAACAGGTGCAAGATTGCATAGATAACGGTAACAGACCTAAAGTCAACCAGTCATATGTGTGGGGGTTGACGAACACAGAAGAATATATCTGGTTTGGCACCGGGTCTAATACCCTGTGTTTTGTGAATTCTGCCTATCACAAGCTGTCGAATTCTATGGAAAACAAATCATGGGTATGTGAATTGAACGAAAGTCAGTATCCTGCATACATGGCAAAGTTGACAGGTGAAGATTCTTATTTGTCAATAGGAGAAAATGGGCTGGGCGACTGGCGTGTATCGAAGATTTATCGGTACAGCAAAGCATCAGGAGTAAATGAGGATATCACTCCTGATCTTAATCAAGATCCTTCGGGTAAAATTTTATCTACTCTTGGGATACGTTCTGCCGGGACACTGGACGGTGTGGTATTTTTTGCCGGGCCTGGATTTGCAAACGGAAATTTCGTTGTCAATATGTTTGCATATAAGAATGATGCCAACCATACCTATTTAGGTTCACACTCTTTTACCGAATATAGCAACATAAGAAAATGGATTGTTGCAGGCAATGACCTTTATACGGCTGTAGGTGATCAAAACGGTGCAGGAAATGTATTGAAATGGGTAGGCGATGCAGATGATCCGTTTCAATTTGTAGAGGTTGGGAAATTACCAGGATCCGGGGCAGAGCTGGCCTACCACGAAGGCAGGCTGTTCATAACTACCTGGCCTGGTTCCGAAACAACCTATATCCCTTCTTCTGTTGGGGGGCTATATATGAGTCCAGTTGTAAAAAACGGCTTGCCTGAATCAAATGAGATGTGGAAAAAAGTTTGGAGTGTTTCAGAGTATGAACCTGACCCCGTAGTAGCGTCAACGTATGGAGGCGGGGCGATTAAATCATTTGACGGACATCTCTACTGGGGAACAATGCATGTACCTGTCGTAGCTTTACAGAAAGCCCTAGAGATTTATGGGATTGACACGAATAAAGATGGAGCATTGCAGGATGTCGAATTGGGGGCGCACCGAGCGATATCTATCTTCCGTGCCAGCAATATTAGCGAAAATGGTGATGCTTCTGTTGAGCTGCTTTATGGAGAAAGCAAATTGCCAGTGTATACTCCAGATGAACAAAGATTCAAGGAAGTTCCGAACAAAATGGGTGTTACACCACTCTGGGGAAAATCCGGTTTTGGGAATCCATTTAATAACTATACTTGGACCATGGAAGTATTCAAGGGCAAACTTTACATAGGGACAATGGATTGGAGTTATTTGTTGTCGGAAATGTATGGAAATTTACCCTATGGGCTGAGTTTTTCAGAATTAATGGCAAATGATCAAAATCATGGTGCTGATCTTTGGCGTATTGACGGCAGTAATAAGATGGCTGTCGCAGAAGATATTGAAGGGATCGGTAACTACGCAAATTACGGGATCCGAACAATGGTAAGCGATGTTGATCATTTATATCTTGGTACTGCAAACCCAATGAACCTTATGACTGACTTAACGAAAAATGAACCAGAGGGTGGATGGGAACTGATCCAAATGGATGAGAAAGTAAAGTCCGGAGGTGGAGGATGTACATACAACTCAGACCTTAAATCCCTGGATTTTATGTTTTTCGTTTTGTTGGCTTTGGCTTTGCTCTACCCATGGAGGCGAAAGATATTCAAATAAATTCGTATGCAGTCAATACATATACAGTATGGAGCAGCGCTATTTGCTGCTCCTATATTCTGTTTTATCCATCGGCTTGTATTTAAAGAATATTCAGCTGACGTCCTTTGGCTTTACTTTGATATCAAAGCTCTTTTTTTTCTTATATTTTTTTATCCTGTTGTAGAAGAGTTGGTTTTTAGAGGTATCATCCAGGAATACCTATACAAAAAAACCAAGCAGCTTCCTTGTCTATTTTCTTTTTCCATCGCTAACCTTACAACATCTGTTCTTTTTGTTTTAATGCATTTGGTGAACCATACACTCTTTTTTGCGCTGCTGACCTTTGTACCATCCTTGATATTTGGTTATTTTAAAGAGCAATACAGATATGTTTTACCTAGTATCGTTTTGCATATGTTTTATAACCTATGGTATTTCTCTCTTGTTTTCTAAGTGCGCAAATCAGAGAATTAAAAATCCCCCAGATAACCACCATTCGTGCAATGATCAACGACAATTATTTTTTCCCTGTAACGGGAATTATAATTGTCGTTGATCACAGACAAGTGGCACTTAATCCCGATCATAATAAACACAAGGGTCAAGAAAAGGCCGCATAAAGTGATCAAAGTATGAAAACAATAGTTTTTATCCTAATAGACCTTGCTCTCAGTCAACATGTTCATAAATTCATGTCAAGGCTGCGAACTTGTGAGCACCCCCAGGGTTTGCCTTTACAGGAGTTTTTGAACATGTTTAAAAAAAAGCAGGAGGCTTTAAGAAAAAAACAAATGTGGTTCAGCCGACAACTCTCTTGACAACGACCGTGATAGCCGGTTATTAATGATGTGATAATTTTTATAAAAGGAAAAGGGTTATGCACTACAAAATACTTTCAATTTTTGCGTACCTGTTTATAGTTTTTATTTCTTGCAGTCATGCAGCAAGTGTTCGTCAAGTTACCATGGACGAAATGCTCCTGGAGTGTCAGTTTGTGTTTGAAGGCAGGGTATTATCCCTTGAATCAGAAGAAAGTAGTCCAAAACGTATCCATACATATGTGACTTTTGAAATAATAGATACCATTAAAGGTGAATATCCCTGTGAAACCATTACATTGAGCTTCCTGGGTGGTACGGTTGGTGATGTGACCATGGCTGTCAGTGACATGAAGGTTCCGCAAGTGGGGGAACGTGGGATTTACTTTGTTGAATCCTTGGAAAGATCGCAAGTACATCCACTATACGGCTGGAATCAGGGACATTTCCTTGTGCAACCTGATGACACAGGAATGGAAAGAATAATGACCAACAATGAACAACCTGTCACAGATGTTATGGGAAATATGTCCGCCGAAGAGATGGTTTCCGGTCAGGAGGCTGCTCCGTTTCTCAGCAAAGGGGTAGCGTTAGGTGTTACATTCGCAATGAAGAACAACCATAACAAAGGCTTAACAGCTGAGAAATTCAAAAAGATTTTGCGTGAGGAAATTGAGAGGGCCAATGAATAAAATTTTTAGTTTTGGTCTGATAAAAACACTTAAAAACATAAGCGTTCTAGGTTCACTATTATTACTCTTAGCCATTACCTGCGCATCAACAGTGGATGCTTATAATTTGATAGGCCGTAAGTGGCCTCAACCCTCTTCCATCTTTTATGTAGATATCCCGGGTGCAGATGGATTATGGGATCGTGCCTTTGAGGGAGCTATGTACGAATGGAGTGCTGCTACCGTATTCCAATTTTATATTGTTCGAGGAACATATTCTGACCCGTGCAATTCAAATGACAACAGGAACGGAGTAAGGTTTTCACCTACATATTGCGGTGACGAGTGGGGGAGTGCAACCCTTGCCGTAACTCATTGTTTGTACAAAGGCAACACTATAAGCGAGACTGATATTGTTTTTAATTCCAACGAATTTTGGGATGTCTATTCAACACCATGGAGATATTGGGTGAATGATTTTAGGCGTGTCGCTGTACATGAGCTGGGGCATGCGCTTGGTCTATCTCATGAGGATAGCGGCCCTTTGACCATTATGAGGTCATATCCAGGAGATATTACCAATCCACAACAAGATGACATCAACGGCGTTGCCGCAATGTATGGACCTGCTTGCACCTACAGCCTTTCATCTTCCAGCGGTAGTTTTACTGCCGGTGGTGGAACAAACTCAGTGTCAGTAACGGCTTCAAGCTCAAGCTGTGCATGGACAGCAACTAAGAACCTTTTCTGGGTGAGCCTTTCGCCAACCAGTGGGACAGGTAGCAAGACAGTCAAAATAACAACCACTTCCAATACCGGTGCTGCTCGGAACGGTACAGTCACAATAGCAGGAAAAACATACAGTATCAGTCAAGGTAGTGACCCAAATCTATTTGTTCAGGCTCAAATAGAAACCTTTGTCAGTCGTTTTTATGAAGTTGTTCTGGGTCGTTTTGCAGAAAGTGAGGGTCTTAATTACTGGACTAACAGCTTGATAAATAAAACAAGAACTGGGGCAGATGTTGCTAGGGGATTTATCTTCAGTGAAGAATTCACGAACAAACAGCTTGATAATGCTTCATATTTGGATGTATTGTATTCAGCCTTTTTTGACAGGCTACCAGATTTCTCAGGTCATGCTTATTGGCTTGGTAGATTAAATAACGGTGAGAGCAGGAGTACAGTGTTGGATGGTTTCACCTGGTCCCAGGAGTTTTCTAACCTATGTCAGGTCTATTCCATAAATGCAGTAGAATAAAAAGTAAAAAAGGGACAAATCTATTTATTGTCCTTCAATCTCTCCCTCTTTCCCGGGGATGCTATCCTTTATCCATTCCCTGTTCCTTTTTTCACAAACCCCTGGGTGAATCCCTTCCCTTTTTTATTTGCAAAAAGACCGATTGGCGGTGTTCTTATTAGCACTCTTAAACAGAGCACTACTCTTTTAACAATTCAATCGTGGAGCCTTATAACATGACAGAGACAAACCTGATTTTAACAAAAATAACAGCCAGCATCTCAGAGTTTTTAAAAAACCCCAATGCGCATCGTAGCCGCAGGTGGAGGCTTTCCAGTAGCAATACTAAACCGTAACAAAGCAGCTTTTTATTGCATACCTGCAAACGTATACGAGGTCATGATGGACAAACTGGAAGATCTCGAACTTAATGCACTTGCCGATGCACGTGAAGGGCATCTCGAAGTTGAAGTTAATATCAATGACCTATAAGCCTAAATTTAAAAAACAGGCATTAAAAGAATGGCAAAACTCGATGTAAACCTTCGGATTCAATTCAAAATGAAATTGAAAGAAAGACTTAAAAAACCTTGCATTCCAGCTCTAAGCTTGTCCGGAAAGAAGAACAGATATAAAGTTAAACTTAGGAATGCTATATATCGTCTGGTTTATGAAGTTAGGAAGGAAGAAGTTGTTGTTGTAATTGCCGTCGGCTAACGTGAAAAAAACCATGTCTACAGAATCGCTGGTAATCGCTAAAACAATATCTGTATCTGGCTCATCAGGAAATCGCGTACTTTTGGGGAAAGGACTTAAATTCAGGAGGTCAGCATGGCAACCTGCTTCTTTCCCTCAATTATTTTTCCTGTTTTGAAATAAGCCTCTCACCCAATGTAGGAGGGTTATTTTCAAATAGGAAGTTAGTGTATAAACCTTTCTGTAAATTCATTTTAGCCGTCTATTCAGTCTCCAAGCCCAACCTCCAAAAAAATAGGGGTTGAAAAAGACTGGGTCATACTTTAAATTCCTTTATTTTTAGCGACCAA
>JAVERV010000107.1:0-10779 GCA_034006945.1 Desulfobacterium sp.
ATTAAGTGCCCAAGATGATAGCTATTGGGATTCTTTTACCGAAATAATAAAGGAAGAACTCTCATACCCTGGAATGTCTCTTTATTCATTGTCCGCAATGGCCACAGATCAGCTTTCTGGGGGAATGCCGAATATAACAGTAGAGGTAGAAAGAAAAACTGTAGATGTTTATGATTCAAATTTTGGACAGTGGACTAAAAAGCCAGCTTCTAATCCAGCTTGGATTTGCTATGCTCTATTAAACACATACGCAGGGGTGCCAGAATCAAGGATACTTTATAATGAGTTTGGGGACTGGGCTACTTATTGTGATGAACTTGTTGATGGACAATGCAGATTTTCCTGTAACACAATAGTGGATGGTGGGAATTTCTGGGACAATATTCAAAAAATAGCAAGGATTGGCCGAGCTTCTGTAATGCATCGTGGTTCAAAATACGGTGTTTTTGTTGATCGTTCTGAATCTGTTGTTTCACATATGTTTACAATGGGGAACATTCTTGACGGAACTTTCAATTTGCAATATTTGCCACAAATTGACAGGGCTAATTATATTGAGCTTGAATACACAGATCCCGATAAAGAATATTCTCGTCAAATTGTAGGGCTGTATGATCAAGCTTATTTAGGAGAAAACGAACAACAACCAGCCAAAGTCTCCTTTGAAGCAGCAATTCCCAGAGAACAAGTAATAAGGGAAGGCATTTTCAGAATAAATTCAAACAAGCATCTCAATAGGGTGATTTCTTTTGAGGCTGGCGTATATTCTTTTGCCTGCCGAGTTGGGGATCTGTTTTATTTTCAGCACGAGATTGTTGATTATGAATCAGCGAATACAGGGGGCCGCATTGTGTCGGCAGATACGTCCTCGGTGGTGATAGATCAGACCGTTACGATTCAGACCGGGGTTGTTTATAAACTCCTGGTTGAGTTTATGGATGGATCTTTCGTTGAGCGCACCGTTACGAGCCTGGCAGGCACAACCGACACATTAACTGTATCTCAACCCTGGGGTACTCTTCCCGAACAACATTGTCAATATTTGTTCGGCGAAGCAGAGACATATAAAAAGGCATATCGCCTAACATCTTGTGAGTTTCGAGATGATTACACTCGCTCTATTGTTGGAATTGAGTATATAGAAGATATTTATACTGATGATTCAGCAATAATTGAGGATTTGGATCGTCCAGGAAGTATTGATATAGCAAGAGCAGTAAATGTTAAGGCCCACGAAGCTTTGGTGTATTCATCAGACGGGTCATTAAAATCAATCATAAAACTGTCCTGGACTCCTTTACACTCGAACCTTGACACAAAGTGGCAGATCTGGATGTACGACATGACCACGGGAGGGCCACTGTTTCTGCTTGCCGATAACGTGAGGGGGGTGACTTACTCTATCGAATCCATCAACCTGCTGATGGACCATGAATATAAAATCGCGGTGATAAATCAGGGGCAGGCGGTTGAAGACTCCGGAGTGAATACAACCTTTGTAACAATTATGGGTAAACTTGCCCCCCCTGCTGATGTTGAGATATTCGTCGCGCTGTGGATGTCGGTGCAACAACAAGTCCGATTCAGTTGGTCCGAAATAGAGGATGTTGATCTTAAAAAATATGAGATCCGTGAAGGCGCAACATGGGACACCGGCATAAAAATTGCGGAATCTCCGAGCCTAAGCGTCGCTGTCGACATCGAATCGGGGGTGGCAGAAACACGCACATATTTTATAAAAGCGTTAGACACTTCGGGGATCTACTCAAGAGTTGAAAAATCTACCACAGTCGAAATTGATTCTACTGGAGCAAATATCCTCGAAACAATTGATTTGATCCAGAGTGATGTTGGTGAGGCCCTTGGATATCTGGATGATTGGGCATCAGATGGGGTTTTGTCAGCAGTAGAAAAGAAGTCTCTACGGTCCGGTTGGGAAATCAGATGTGCTGAATATATCGAAATTAAATCCAGGGCCACAGATTTAGGGCTTACGACACAGGCATTTTCTCTACAGACGGCTTTTGGTGCATGGGGAACATATTTAAACGGTGGGGTGTCATGGGCACCACCAACTACGACCCCAATCACAGATGACATGATGCCGTTATGGATAAACAATGCTAATCTTTCAATTGATCAAATTGTAGTAAGATCTGACTTTAATGAAGAAGCCACGACCTATTTTGATGTATTGGTCACGGCAAAAATGGATATTGCCGAAGAAATAAATACAAACATTGCGGCTGCTGTTAATGATGCGTCAATCGCAAAAGGACACATTGACGACTGGGCATCAGATGGGATTTTTTCATCAGTAGAAAAAAAGTCTTTCCGCTCAGGATGGGAAATAAGATGTGCTGAATACCTGGACCTCAAAGCCCAAGCCACAACCCTTTTTCTGTCTGCCCAAGTTTCGGTATTTGAAACGGCTTTTGGTGCATGGGGAACATATTTAAACGGTGGGGTGTCATGGGCACCACCAACTACGACCCCAATCACAGATGACATGATGCCGTTATGGATAAACAATGCTAATCTTTCAATTGATCAAATTGTAGTAAGATCTGACTTTAACGATAATGCAGCTAATTATTTCACAGCATTGATTGCAATAAAAACAGCAATATCAACCACGGTAAACAACAATATTTCCACAGCCAAGGATGGTGCTGCTACGGCATTGACACACCTACAGGATTGGGCATCAGATGGGATTTTTTCATCAGTAGAAAAAAAGTCTTTCCGCTCAGGATGGGAAATCAGATGTGCTGAATATATTGATATTAAAGCACAGGCCACGTCTTTGGGACTTACCACACAAGTAAATTCTTTAGAGACAGCATTTGGTACATGGGGAAAGTACATTAATGCAGGATCGAATTGGACTCTCCCAACTACGACCCCAATCACAGATGCAATGATGCCTTCTTGGATCAAAGATACGAACCTCTCTACTGACCAAGCAATTACAAGATCAGCTTTTAATGATAATGCTTCCCAGTATTTTGATACTTTGGTTTTAGTTAAAACAGCCATAGCAAATAAACTTAATAGTAATACTGTAAATGCTGGTACTACTGCAAACTGGCCTACTGTAGATAATAAACCAACTTCTATAGGTGAGATAAACGCCCAGGAATTGGCTGACATACAAGCGGCCAAAACAGATGCTTCCACAGCCCTTGAATACCTCGATGATTGGGCAGAGGATAACAAGCTCACCCCGGTCGAGAAAAAAGCTTTGCGGTCAGGTATGGAAATTAGATTTGCAGAGTATTTAGAAATTAAAGCCCAGGCCACATCTCTTGGACTCACATCACAAGCAACCTCTTTGCAGACAGCCTTAAATGTATGGGGGAAGTATCTCAATAACGGGGCTACATGGACAGCCCCTACAGCTATGCCTATCACAAATGCCATGATGCCGTCCTGGATTAAAGATGCCAACCTGTCTACCATGCAAACAATTAGCAGGTCTGCATTTAATAGTGCTGCTACGACTTATTTTGATGCGCTGATAAGTGTTAAAACAGCAATTACGAATAAAATTAACAGTAACATTACAGGCGCAGGGACTACGGCAAACTGGTCTAATATTGCTGATGATGATGGTAACAGACCGGCTGATGGTGCAGATAAAACCAGCAGTGTGTTATCGCCCAGTTCTCTTGCGTGGAAAACAACAGTCTCATACGCAATGCTTGACGAGACATTAATTGTTGGGGGTTTTCTCAAAACAAGCTTAATTGATGTTGACAATTTGAAAGTGAAAGGGTCTTTGATCGTTGGTGATATTGACTATTCAAAAATAGATGGGGGTCCTCCTGCTAATGCGGATGTAACTGATTATGACGCAATATACGCAGATACCCAAGATCGAATTGACGCTTTGGATCTTTCTAATTTAGAAGAGGATTTAATTTATTCTTGTATAGATTTTATTAATTTAACTGCATTCGGAAATTCTGAAACTGCTGATACTTGGGAATTTGATTCTCAATTTACAGGCGGGGCAATAATACAAATAGAAATTCCAGATAGTTTTCAAGGCAGAATAGAAGCAAGTTTTAATGGAACGCAATTAACCACTGACTTGCACGAATCTGGGCAATTGGGTGGTGAAGTGGTAGATATATTAGACCTTAATAGAGATGGTGAAACTATTGATTTGGGATCAATATCGTAAGGGGATAAAATGGCATTAGCGAAAAAAGCAACTATTTTTAAATTTAGGCACGGAACCGAAGCACAGCATCAGACTTTTGTTGGAGCTGAGTATGAGGTAACAATCAAAAAGACGGATAATGGGGCCTATTACTTTATGCTTCATGATGGCGTTACCCCTGGGGGGAGTGCCATTACTGGCCCGAAAGGTGACATTGGCCCGAAAGGTGACATTGGCCCGAAAGGTGACATTGGCCCGAAAGGTGACATTGGCCCGAAAGGAGATATTGGTCCCAAAGGTGACATTGGCCCCAAAGGTGACATTGGCCCCAAAGGTGATCAGGGTATACAAGGAATACAAGGAATACAAGGCGTAAAGGGAGATAAGGGAGATACGGGAGAACCCTTCAGGGTTGATGCCGTCGGTACAATAGCAGGTAGACCAAGCCATGTTTCAAAACCAATTGGATTTTCTTATTTGGCCACTGACACTGGTAATTTATATTTGGTGACGGCTACTGGATGGTCAGATGCGATACCTTTCGGCAAAGGAGAGAAAGGAGACCAAGGAGTTGCTGGTGAAATAACATCAGCAAGCGCTTCCACGGGTGCTGCTGGATCAAGTGTTACAGTGTCTTTAGGGGGCACTCCATCTAAACGTACCATGGCGTTCACAATACCCCGAGGTGATAAGGGCGAAAAGGGCGACCCTGGTGAAGATTCTACGGGAATAGTGATTGGTACAACAGCGGGAACAGCTTGTGCTGGTAATGATTCTCGATTAAGCAATAGTAGAAAATGTAATAACACTTTTGATGATACCGCAACGGCACGAACCAATTTGGGTCTTGGATCTAAAGCGCTTGGGGAACAAACAATTTCAACAAATGAGCCGTCCGGTGGTTCTCATGGCGATGTATGGTATAAAATATGACACTATATACAAACGATAATACAGTCTGGAAAGTCAATGATCCCCATGTAAACGACGGAGGTATTGTTAAACCTGTCAATACAGGATATGTAAACGAAAATGGTATTTGGAAGGAGATGTACGAATCTGGACCCCCTACGGTTATTGGTGAGTTTTCACAGGGAGGATATTACTTTGGGGAGTTTGGTGGGCATCATTTATTGTGCGCTCCAGAGGATCTGAACAGTATTTATTTTTGTAATGTTAATACGAAACCAAATGTTGGATCGAGCAGAACGGACGGAAAGACAAATACAGCGCAGTGGTACGCGTTAAATTCTTATTATCCAACTGAAATAGTGTACCAAGCGGTGAACTATGCAAAGTCTTGGGATTATGCCCAAACAACTCAATATCCAGATTGGTATCTTCCTGCCATTGATGAGCTTGGTCTTTTGTTTACAAATAAAGACGCCTTGTATTCAGCAGGACGTGATACCTTTTCGCCCGGTTATTTTTGGTCATCTACGCAGTTATATTCTTCCAGCTTTCCGAAAAATAATGTGAGGGCTATGGCATCAAATGGAGCAGAAACAACTACAGCTAAATCCACCCTCTATAATATCGTTGCAATCAGACGTTGGACACCATAAATAAAGGATAAAAAATGTATATAAAAGTAACAAACGGAATCCCATCAGAAATCAGATCAAAACCAAACTGGTATCATGAGGATGGATCAAAAGTAACGGACGATGCTATATTTATTGCAGACGGAATTTACCCCTTAGTGGATAACCCTCCTGTTTATGACACACATATGCAAAAACGTACCAAAAACCCAATATCAGAATGGAGGGTTAATATTGACAGTGTTGAGGCGACATATTTAGTTGAGGATATGACCCCTGAAGAAATTGCTGATTATGCTAAGTCATTGATTCAATTCGACATGCTTTTAACCGACAAGTGGTCAATCCCGGCTGATGGACTAACATTTGCAACCCTGACTTTTACTTCAGAAAACGATGTGTATTTTTTAGTCAACAATGCAGTTCACAAGGTAACTCCTATTGATTATGTTGCAACGCTTGAAATCACGGCAGATGCTCCTGGGGCAATAAATGTATCGGTACAAGACAAGCAACTAACTATTATTGCAACGAAGGTGGTATAATGACTTTACGAATTAACGTAACTCCTGGCGACGTATATGACCAACTTAAAGTCCTTGGGCGAATAACGGCAAGCAAAATGATTCGGTCCGACGAACTTACCGAGGAAGAACTTAATTCAGCTGCAGGCTTATTTGAAGTATGGAAACCTGAAGAAGAAATAGGCGCACTTGACGTACGCAGATACAATGACATTTTATATGAGAGTATTCAGGGACATACAACGCAACTTGGTTGGGAACCCAATGTAACCCCTGCATTGTGGAAGGCCATATCAGCCCCAGGCATTATTCCTGAATGGGTAAGGCCTACAGGCGCACATGACACTTATGGTCTTAACGAACAGGTTACCCATGTTGGTAAGGTTTGGAGGTCAAACCTACCTAACAATGACACCGAACCAGGACAAAATCTTGAATTTAATTGGTGGACGGAGGTTGTATGATATTAACCTTATTCACAGATAATTTAAGAAAAACAAACAATATACTGAAAATATGGGTAGAAGGTTCTGAGCCAACAGCAACCAACAACATTAAGGTTTATTTTTCTGAATCGGCGGGGGTAATTGCTAACTCTGTTAATCAGACAGGGACAATAGACGCTACTAAAATACCAGTAGACACTTACAACGATCTTGCCATAGCAATAGCCAAAGCTCATGCAGATGGAAAAATAGAAGCCGAAGAAGAAAGAGCCATACTGGATGCTACAACCAAAGCAAATGCAGCCAGGGACGAAGCTAAACAACACGCAGATGATGCTGTTGATTCTATTCGTGACATTATCCAGGCTGCTTCTGACGATGCAAGTACGGCATTAGGGTATTTAGATGATTGGGCATCGGATGGCATATTGTCTCAAGTAGAAAAGAAGTCTCTAAGACCTGGTATGGAAGTTAGATTTGTTGAATATTTAGATGTTAAAGCACAAGCCGCAACTCTTGGTATTACAACAACAGCATTACAAAATGCTTTAGATGCATGGGGGACATATCTCAATGGAGGGGCCTCATGGAACCCTCCTACAAGCACACCTATCACCAATGCAATGATGCCAGCGTGGATTAAAGATGCAAACTTATCCACAGCACAAGCAATTAATAGAGCCACTTTTAACTCTGTCGCAACAGCTTATTTTGATTCGTTGATAGACATTAAAACAGCAATAGCAACTAAACTTAATAACAATATTGCGGGTGCAGGAACCACGGCAAACTGGAGTAACGTCTATGATACAACAGGGAGAAAGCCCTCGGACTATGCTGATAATACCGTTACCACAATAAATGGCGGAGTAGTTACAACCGGACTTATAAGAGACGTTAATTCAAATCTTATTATTGATTTTGCAAATGCTAAATTTACGGTTAATTCATCTGATGGGTTGATAGTAAAATCAAACGGGCAACTTAATTTCTACGATGTAGACAATGTTAAAAGGGGAACAATCTATTCTCAGCCTGGTATTTTTAGTTTTGTTGGGGCCTCAACCTCAACCGCAGCCATAGGAGGGGGTTTTGTAAACATACACGCATCAACAGGTTATATACGCATAAAGTCCCAAAAGGCATTGAATTTAGAGTCAGACGAAGGTCTTATTTATACGAAGGGAGACATACTTCCCGGCAGCGACAATACATATCATTTTGGGTATAGCAGTCGAGCGTGGAGGACTGTTTGTGCAACAGCTTTTTACAGGAACGGGACTGAATTGGATGGTTTTGATGATCTTTATGAGTTATCAAATATAAAGCCTCTTAAAAGAAAAACCGGCATCGAACAAAACAATGTTATCAATCCTAAAATAAACATGCCTTACATTGATCCTTTTTCCTTGCCCGAGGCACTAACCAATATAAATGAAATTAAGTTACAATTGAAAAAAGATAATGGGGATTTAATTTCTGATAAAGAAATTGAAGAATTACTGAACGATTATGACGAAGCGGGCTGGATGTTAAATATTGATCTTGGACTGTTTTCCGATCTTACAAGCGGAGCAGTAAGGCAGTTAGATAGAGATTTTCAGCTCATGACAGAAATAGCGATGGGCAGGATAACGGCACTTGAAAATCAAGTTAATAGGCTAATAAATAATAAAACAATGGAGAAAGCGTAATGGAAATCACAACAGAAATGTTACTACAGAAGATAGGAGTGATGTCGGTATCAGCAGATGTGCAGAATGCGGAAATTAGAGAACTACAAGAAAAGATTAAAATGCTTGAAGAAACAATACAAGAGTTGTCCAAAGACAAATAATCTTGCAAAAACAGGAGCTTATGATGGGTATTTCAAAGTTCTTCAGGGGTGACACGTTAAAATATAGGCTGTTCTTGACCGATAAGGCGTCCGGAACACCTATCTCTGTCGATCGAGGAACGCTAACTTTTTCAATGAAAAGAAGGCAGAGGGATGCGGTTCCGGTGATCGAAGTGATAGTTGAATCCTCAGAGTTCAATATCTTTCAGCCAACTGGAATGATTGATCTTACTGTTCCTTCAAGCCTCACTGCAAATCTGAGGCCTGGGACGCACTTTTATGATTTTATAATGTTTGGCATTGATAGGGCACAGTGCCTAAAGTATCGTAAAATAATCATTGATTTCATAGACAAGGTTCTTTGTCTAAAACTATCCAAGTCTACAATTAAGAAGATCAAAAAGGGCTTGAATTTTGTAGGCTACCGCACCTGGAAGTCCAAGAAGTTTATTCGGAAATACAGTTTGTATAAGTTCAGAAAAAAGGTGAAACAGAACAAGCAAGAATCCGTGGTCTCATTGTTGGGACATGCAAAGAATACTAACTCAATATTTTAAATGTTCAGAATTTTAAAGGAGATCCCCAATGATATTAAAATACCAAAAAGTTACCAAGTATTTCGACGAAAGGCACTCAGTAGTATTAACACTTGTTACGCCTGATGATTTGGACGTAAGAGCAACTGAGCTATGCACTATAGGTGAGGACACGTACGTACATTGGCCCGACGAAGTAGCATTACTTGAACAACCTGACGAGATTGCTGGCAGCGTAGAAGAGGTTGTACTCACCACTGAGTTGAGAGATGAAATTAAAACTTTGTGTCCACACGTTCAGCTTTCTTAACAGCGTCTACAGGATCGTATCAGGTCAAGGTATAGCGTAGAAGATGAGCAGGCATATACCCGGTTTTCTATTGGGGCTTTATCTGGTACGTATGAAATGAGGCCTCATGAACCAGCTGAAATTGCAGAATATCAGGCATGTGTGGAAGAATGTCGAGAGATAGCACGGCTGGAACGAGTGTCCTTGGGTTTGGGCTAAACACATAACTTTAAGGAGCAACACATGAAAAATCTAACACTGTTTATTTCAGTAGTAATTATTTTAGTATTTACAGGGTGTTCCAGCTTTATGCCTTCAACGCCCGAGTTTAGGGAGGCCTATAAGGTCCAGGGGGAAGTGCATTCTCTGGGGCATTACTACCATGATGGTGCAGAAACTTCCCAGGTTGGTAAAGTTCTGGAAGGGAAGAGGTTTTATTATAAAGACTCAGGGGTATATGCACAAACAGTAGCTGATCTCTTAGTCTACAACGGGGCAAGCAAAGACGATATCTATTTTGTAATTGTTGATATTCCCGTCAGGGGTTTTGCGTGGGAAAAGATTGAAGGTAGCTGGCAGAGATCCACGTCAAGCCAGCACCTTGTTGTAGAGCACAAGGGGTATATTATTGATAACCAGTTGAATGCTGTGCTGTCGGTTGATGATTTTACCCGGTCACGGAGCCTTGTGTCTAAGCAGAGGATGTCAGAGCCAGGGCTTTGGAAAGACTTATGAAAAGGGCCGTTTTGCTGATATTGTCTATCATGTTCCTTTGGGGTGCAGTCTTAATTGGCTGTGCCCCAAAAGAATATCTTCCGCTTCCAGAAGGGGAAAGGACTCAAGCATCCCTGGGTTATCTAATTTATTGCAAAGAAAACCCAGATTCAATATTTTGTAAAGAGGTTCTAAGTGAATAAAGAAACAGTCTCGAATCTCCTAAAAGAAGTGAGGTCTTTGTTCATCTACACACCAGACCATATCCTGCATCCTGATTATTTTGATCACTGGGAAAGCCACGCAGATGCAGTTGAAAGAGGTGAAATCTTCAGAGATGACTACGGCGGATTTTCTCTCACGACTGCTGAATTATTAATCCGCAGAGAAGCAAAGCCAGAAGATGTTAAGATCATATTTTGCAACACTGAGACTGGCGGAGGCCATCTTGTTACTTCTTGGAAACATTGGATTATTGATAACCGCCAACGAGATGTAAGATATTGGGGGGACTTACACTATAAATGGATTAGTAGCATGCGAATGCCAGAAGTATCGGTATGGAGAAAAATGGTTTGAAACAACAAACTCAACCCATCTGAGGCAAAGGGAAACTTAAAAATGGTTGACGTCGTGATGATAATGGAAACGCTTAAAAACCAGGACAAAAAGCTGGATAAAATTGGGGAGGCTATTACCCAAATGGCTGTCCAAGATAATG
>JAVERV010000017.1:0-57106 GCA_034006945.1 Desulfobacterium sp.
TTCCCTGAATGTTTTTCGCCTCTTCAACGATCTGCCTGTGGTGTGTAAAAAGAATAACCTGATTTTTTCTTGATAAATCAGCCAGAACCTTGAGGGTTGCTCTTGAGCGCTTATCGTCGAAGTTTATCAGAATATCATCCACAATAAAGGGCATGGGTTCATTCTTTTCAAGTCGCCATTCCAGAGTTGCAAGGCGGAGGGCAAGGAAAAGCTGGTCCCGGGTGCCTGAACTCATTTTTTCCACTGTCAAACGCAAACTATCCGGTCGCAAACCAACAAGAATCGGTCCACCCTTATCATCCACATCGGTTCGCAACCCCGTAAACGATCCCATGGTTAAATCGTTGAAGTATCCAGAGGCAATTTTCAAAACAGGGTCCTGATGCTCCTCCCGGTATTTTTCTATCTCCTGCTGCAAAATCTTTGAGGAGAGCTTTAACAACAAGTATCTTTTGGATAATCGTCGAATTCCGGTCAGCTCCTGCTCCATCTCCTCTGCAATCCCAGCGGCCTTACCGCTTCCATCCATGGCGGCAAGTCTGGTCTTTTCCTCGCCGATTATCTGGGAGATTCTATTGATCTCAGGGTTTATCCTTTTTTCGATATCCCGTTGAAGACTGTCAATTTGGCCCGGTAGGCCATCGACATCAGCCTCAGCTGCCTGGAGGATGATCTCGTCAAGGTCTGCGCCGGCCACGATCCGGGCCAGGAGTGCCTCGGTATCAGAAATTTTTTCCTGCAGCCGTTGATATTCGGCAAACCTGGCTGTCACCGTTGAGACTTCTTCGGGTTTAGCACATTTGGCAATGCTTAAGAGTTCTTTCATCTGCTCGTTTGTGTTTTCCAGGGTCTTTTCAGCGGTCGAGACTTCCCGGTGCAGGGAGTCTATCTCCTCAGAAAGCTTGTCATACAGGGTGCTGTTCTTTTGAGCCTGGTTGAGCATGGTTCTCAACTTCAAAATTGACTGGTCCAAGGGCAGGTCCACCATGTCGGGAGCAACGGTCTTGAGCAGTTCAACTACCGACGCCTCCAACTCATCAGCATCCCGTTCAATACCTTTGATACGTTTTTTAAGATCATCCGCCTCTTTAAGCTTATCAAAGCAATTCTGAAGATTATCCATCAGATCAATGGCCTCTAATGTTGAAATATCGCCTTTGAGTCCCAAATCCAGAAAAGCCTTTCGCCATTGTTTCTGCCAGTCGGTCAAATCCTCCCTGGCAGTTTTGAGATCTTCCTCTGACTGGGAATAGGCTTTTTGTGCCTGGGCCTGTTTTTCTTTGATTTTTTCAAATTTTGCCTTTTGATCGGCTATTCTTTCCAGGAGAGCCTCTGCAAAAACTAAAACCGGCCCAAGTTCTTCAGTGTCAGGCAGGGCATCTTCTCCCATGGAATCCACAGATTCCACAGAGCCCGCAGAATCAACAGAATTCATAGAACCCATGGATCTGAGCTCTTCCCATAAAGCCTGTTTGAGATTTCTTCGGTGCTGCTCATCTATCTCTATCGCCTGTTCTTTTTTTAAGATATCACCGACTTTGAAACGAAGCTTATCTATTTCAGCGAGCCACCCGATCATTTCCCTGGGGGAGAGGGGGGCGACTGTCGAAGATTGCCATGCACGGACCCAGGAGTCATGGATTTCCTGTTCTCCTATTTTCAATGCAGCAATTGCGTTGTTTTTTTCTTCCACGATCTCTTGAAGACCCTCCTCCTGGGCCCTTAAGGAAGCTGTATTAGCTACCCTGTCCGCCTCCCTGCGAAGTCGGTCTGCCAGCGTATCAGCATGCTCCACATAACCCTCATAGGCATCGGCAAGGGATAGTTCAGGATCATAGGATTTGCTGTCTTCTGTTACGTCCTCCTGATCCAGCCATTCCCGCCGAACAAGCTGCCAGCCCTGCTCTCGTTTTTCCCGGGTAAGGCTCAACTCTCGCTCCGAAGGAACTTCGCCTGCATAAACTATTTTATTGATCTCAACCTGAATTTTTTTGAGTTCTTTTTCGGCGGTTTTAAGTTCCTTCTGGATTTCACGTCTCTGGTCGGCAATCTCGCCGTAACTATTTTCAAACCCCTGTATTGTAGCGGAAAGTGGAAGGGTCAGTTCCATAAGAGAGTTCAAGTCACCGGACCAGAGACCTATTCGCCTGAGTTCGGCAAGGGCCTCTTTTTTATTCATTTCAACATCGCTTCGGTCTTTTTCCAGGTGCCCGTCAATATCTCCGGCCTTTTGAGCTAATTTTACCTTTTGAGCAAGTTTAAGCGGGGCCTTTATCTCTGAACGACCAAGCGTAACATTCTCTCTGTTTTTGATCGCCTGTTCCGCCGACGTAAGCTTTTTTTGTGCAAGTGTAAGTTGCTGGTTTATGGCCTCGTATCGTGAACTCAATGCCTGAATGGTCTTTTTCTTTAAAAGTACCGGTCTTAACTGTTCAGCCAGGTCGAGGTCCAAATCAGGTCTCACCTGTTTCAGCAGGTTCGCAGCCTCCCTGCGAAGAGTGATTCTCATGCCGTTTCTCTCCGGAATATCCTTCTGCCCCTTGCGGTATTCGCCAAGGCGTTGATGGAAATCATCCACCTTGTCTGCCTGGGATAGAAGGTTTTTGTTAAACAGGATGTTCTTGCGCTTTTCTTCAAGGCTTTCAAGCCGTTCGGCGTCTTTTTGCAGCTGATGGCCAGCTTCACGCTTTTCTGAGCCAGTCTGCTGGAATCTTACGGTAAAATCCGGGGGTAAAGGAATAACCTCGCCCAGGGCGGATCGCTGTTCCTTCCAGGATGCAAGAGAGGCAAGTTCAGGAATAGCCTTGACCAATCGATCGAGACGCTGCATCTCCCTGTTGTGCTGATCTCGCTCTTTTTCCAGATCAGCCCTCTCCTCCTCGGCATTTTTCAGGGCTTTTTGATGCTCCTTCCATATTTTGGAGGATAGGGAGAGCTCTTTGAGTCGTTTTTGAAGCTCTTTGAATCTTTTGATAGCCCTGTTGATCTCGGGTAGTTGACCTGCCGGTTTAAAGAGCTCCAAAGCTTCTTTTTCAAGCTGATCAATGACCTCTTTTAATGAAGATATTCCGGCACCAGCAGCAAACAGGGCCTGGCCAACCTCACCCTTTTGGGCAAGAATCTCTTCACCCCCCTGGACCAGACTATCATGGTTGATTCCATAAAAAGATTCGAAAATCTTCGATTCGACACCATTGAGAAACGGGGCTAAAACATCTGGATCAAGAGGATCTCCATCTTCATCAATTAGATCGTTGATACGCTTTTTGCGGCGTTGAAAAATTATCTCCTGTCCCGTACTGTTTTCAAGGCAGCCACCCACGAGCAGCTGATCATAGCTATGAATAAAATTATCAGGAGTCTGTTGATCAAAACCATACAAAAGGGCCTTCAGGGCCCTGAGCGAGCTGCTTTTCCCCGCTTCGTTTGCACCAAAAACGATATGGAGACCAGGCTCTTTGGAGGTGAAATCTAATGGAGGCCTGTCGGTGAATGGCCCGAATGCCTTTAAATCGAGGCGTTTCAGTCTCATTTATCGCCTCCATGTTGAAGAAGTTTAGCGATTAAGAGCTCCTGTATCTCATTGCGCAGCTCCTCTATCTTATCTGGGGAAGGATCTATAAGGGGTTCATCACCGGTTTGGATTTCAGCCGGTAATTTTTTTTCTAAATTCGACAAATCCGGCACCAGCCTGAAGATAGTTTCTGCATCAAGCTCTATCTGTTCGATGGATTTGAGCAAGCCTGCAATTGGTGTGTCCTGTCCAAACATTTCCCCAAGGCTCTTCTTGCGGGTCGTATGAAACTTTACCTTTTCGAGCCAGATGTCGCCAAGCTGGACGGCAATACTTCGAAAACCTTCAGTCCACTGGGTGGTCCCGTCAAGAAATTCGCCGTGAACAGGGGATGAGCCCGTCAATACCAGCCTTACTGCAAGGGGTTTCCCATCCAGCTGATCCTGCTCCTGCTCCAGGGCCTGCCGAACCACGTCATAAACCGCCTGGGATGTTTCGCACTCGGACAGATCCACCTGGCAGACTGCCCAGCGCAGCACATCGAGTTCAATCGCCTCTTCCTTTATGTTGTGATCATCCTCCACAGTCACAAGTGTGGCACCCTTTGCACCGGTTTCTCTGATATGACGACCCTGAATATTGCCTGGAAAGACAATCAGGGGATCTTGGGAAATGACTCTCCTCTGGTGGACATGCCCCAGCGCCCAATAGTCGTACCCTTTGGATGTAAGGTCATCAAGATTACACGGCGCATAATCTTCATGCCCCTCATAGCCCATGAGCGATGTATGAAGTATGCCTATGTTAAAATAGTCAGAATTGTACAGGGGATACCCGGAGGCAAGATTTTCAGTTACGGCCCTGTGGGAGTAGCTCTGCCCATGGATGATGACACCAAGGTCGTCAAGTTTTACGGATTGGACCTTTTTATGGGCGAAAAAAGTCACGTTGTCAGGCAATGGCATCGCCCTGGTGAGCTGACTTGCCGCATCATGATTGCCCGAAACGATGAACACCCTTATTCCGGCCTTGGACAATTTACCCATCTGGCCTGAAAAAAAGAGGCCGGTATTATAATCCTTCCAATCACCATCATAAAGATCACCGGCAATGAGTATAAAATCAACATCCTCCTCGATGGCAAGGTTGATCAGATTATCAAAGGCCCGCCTCGTTGCCCCCCGGATCTCCTCAACAGGCGCATCTTCATGCACCTCAAGACCCTTTAACGGGCTGTCGAGGTGTATATCTGCCGTGTGAATAAATTTAATCATTCCAATCCCAGATCTTCTCCATGTCAATATCAGGATTATCGTATTTTCAAACGGTTTCAATCCATTCGTCTTTACAGTCCTTGATTTCAGCTATAACCAGATTAATTCAAATTCTGCTGTATAGACAGAACCATTGAACTATGCCGTCGAAATTTTGGGTCGGCACTGGTGAAAGTTATGCCGTGAGTTTGGGTATCCAGCCCTCCGCCATTGTTTTCCCAATCTCAGATAGTTTTTTGTCCATATCCTTGATAACAACATGGAATGCCGCTTCATCTGCAGTGTCAGCCTCCGCCGCGTGGATGTCAAATTCCAGTTTCCATTGATTTAGGGCAATGCAGGTTTGGGACCCTTTGGCAAATCTTTCATCAGGTTTGATGACGGAATTCACGATAGTAAGCAAAGTGAGAGCAAGCCCCATAACAGCGGAAACTGATTGAGAAGTGCCAAATTCAGTGCTCATGGAAAAAGTTACCAGTGCAGCAAAAATAGGTATGGCCAGGCCAAAAACAAATCCCATTAGTTTAAATGTTTTTACGTGTCTCTCGGCCTTTTCCTTGTGAAAAGAGTAGCGATCTTCAAGAATTTTTTGAAAATCAGACAAGCTCTTTTGAGACAATGTCTGTCCCCCACCTGATGGTTTACCGTTCATAGGTTCTTCCAATTTTGCATAATGTTTAAATAATCGGCGACACGAAACTGCGAAGATAGGAACGAGCGAAGCAGATTGTGACGTCCGGGTTTATTTGTTTGTTAGCTTTAAAGTTTTGATCAACAGATGTGTATGTCATTACCCCCAAAGTCATAATATCCTTCAGGTAGCTAACTAAAAGCTTTTTTCAGGGTCCGGCATGATGGCACTGACCCACCCATTTTCCTCTACTCCGGATAAGATCTCTACCAGATCTTGATTTTTCCGGCCTGTTTTAACTGCGACCTTTTCATATTTTCCGTTTTGAAGGCTGAAGCAGTAAAACCCGGTCTTGTCTTGAAAAACTGTATGGGCTGGCAGTGTGAGTACATTTTTCACCCTGGCTGAAAGAATGCTGACCAGGGAGTTCATTCCAGGCCTTAAATCGGAATCGCTCGGGGTCAGTGCAACTGTCATCTGAAAAAATTTTTCATCCTGATTTCCATGGTCATCATCCAAAGCCAGGACACCTATAAATGCAATCCGGCCGTTGATTTTTTTATCCGGGTAGGCCTCCACGCTTATATCACAGGACTGGCCAATGGCTGCCTTGTGAAGATCAATCTCCCTGATCCGGGTCTTCACGATCATTGTGCTAATGTTGGGGAGGTAAAGAATGGGCTCATTCTGTAAAACAATATCCCCAACCCGCGGTTTCCTTTTTTGTCCGTCCCTGTATGTCTCATATAGAATGACAATGCCATCCGAAGGGGCTTTAATAACTGTTTGAATCAATTTTTTTTTGGCATTTTCAAGTTCTTTTTTATGGTTTTCAAGGGCCGCCTGAATTTCATCCAGGGCAGATTCTGCCTGGTCAATCTGATAGACACTTCCCCTTTTGCTCTGTTGAAGTTCCATCTGGGCCTGGTTCACGTCGGCGGTCAACCGATCTACCATCGACGGATATACATGGTTTTCATAGGTTTCAACTTTTTCTTCTGCTAGGTTATAGTTTTCCTCTAGAATACTGAGTCCCTGTTCAGCGTTTCTCATTTCATTGGGGTGGTCATACCCCCGTTTGCCCAAATCCTTGAGATCGTTAAGGTAACGCCGGTATTTCTCTTTTTCCTTATGTGCCTTTTCCATATCTTCCCTGTACTTCACAAGCTCCAGGGGGCCCTCTCCGTTTGTGTATCCCTCAAGCTCCATCTCGGCTTTTTTGACTTTGAATTCAGCAATGCCCAGATCTTTTATCACCTGGTTTTTTTCCCACTCAAAGAGTTGTTTTTTTGTCTCAAGTGCAGCAGCTGTTCTTTTAATTTTGCCTTGTAAATCCTGAATACTTTCTTGAAACGGCGCAGGATCGAGCTTTACAAGGATTTCACCCTTTTTCACCCACACCCCGTCATGAGCAAGGTCTATAATCCTTCCCATGTCTCCCTTGAGGGTGGATGATACCATGTAAGACTGTTCCGCATCCAGCACGCCAATGGACCGTACAACGATATCAAAGGACTTTTTTAACGCCTGGACCCTGGGTTGCTCCATGATGATCTCAGGTTCAGCACCAAAGAGGAGCACAGGGGAGGCAAGCCCGACTGCCATCAGCAAACAGATACCCGTTCTGAATCCCATCCCCTTTTTTTTATCCTTTTTCATACTCAAGCAAGGTCCCCATAGTTTTCCGTAATCGGTAGGTGCCGATAATATAATTGATACGCGCATTTAAAAAACTCAGCCGGGCCTGGTGAAGCTCGGTTTCCGCCTCTAGGAGATCAAGGTTATTGGCCATGTCGTTGTTAAACTTAATTTCAGCCAACTCCTTTTTTCCCGTTGTCTGATGAATTTGCTCTTCGCTGATGGAAATAAGTTCTTCTGTTTTAACAAGATTTCCAAGCTCAGCTCTAACCTCTTTTCGTACCTTGTCCTTTGTTTCGGCAATATTAATTTTTGCAGACCCAAGGTCGATGAGGCTTTGCCGATAGGATATTTTCTCCTTGGTTCTCCCAAAATCCGTTGTGCTGGTAAGAAAGACTCGCCACTTCTCCTCGTCCATGGAAAAGGCATTTTCAATGGTCTCTGCCCCACTGCCCCTTGAATAATCCATGCTGAGACGCAGATCCGGAAGTTTGTTTTGCCTTGCTATTTTTGAATTCCTTTCAGCCTCGTCAAAGGAATCCCGGATATGAAGAATGTCGATGCTGTTCTCAAGTGCAATTCTTTCGGCCTCCCAGACATCGACATTCACCGCTTTTATTTCAATGGGCGGGTCGACCACCTCAATCATCTGATCCTGGGGAATTGCTAGGGTGGATTTAAGCTCATGCTTTTCGTTTTGAAATGCCTCCAGGGCATTTGTCAAGTATGCTTCGGCATCTTTTACCTTTATCTCAGCCCGATATACGTCCAGGGGGCCGGCAAGGCCGATGTCAGACTTTAGTTTTGCCAGGGCTGCGTGGTTTTTAAACTTGCCCACCAGAATGCGATTCATTTCAATCCGCTCCTTATACTCGACAACCGTATAAAAACGAGTCACCGTTTGGATGATGGTGTCTGTCCTTGTCTTGTAAAGGCTTCTTCCCGCAGATCGGAGGGAATACTCGGCCCCCATCACAGGGGCCATATTTACCAGCTTTCCCCACCCCTTGAGAAGGGGCACACCCAGGGAGAGACCTACCCGGCCCGTGTAGTTTTCTTCCCTTAGTCCGGCCGTGGGAGAGAATGAGATATCAACCCCCTGGACGGTTTTTCTGCTCATACATATACCGGCGGTTAGCTCCTGATTTTCATCGTTTACTACGGCGCCTGCCGAAGGGCTGATGGTAAGATCAAAGTCGGAACGGGCTGAATCCAGATTTAGTTGGTTGATATTGATACTGTTTTTGGAAACAATCACAGATCTGTTTTTCTCCAGGGCCTGTTCAATTGCCTGGGGAAGAGAGATCTTTATATCTTCCTCCCCTGCCCAGGTAGCCCCCACGACCGTAAAAAGCATGATTAAAAGAGCCGATACGCCTTTGCTTGTTTTTTTCACCTGTTTTTGACCCACCTGTTGGCTTACTTTTTCCCTAAACTTGTTATTTTAGGTAACAAGCTGATTTTTGTCAAGATAAATGCTGCAACTCAAATTCACCGCCTATCCTTGGTGTACCCCTCCAAAGGCTTTTTTTAGGTTTTTTTTCGAGTTGAGAACCTTCCTGAGCATGGGGCCTTCCTTTATTTCCACTGTTGGAATTTGTCTCGGTAAATGTCCTGGGAAATGGGAAGGTCGTTGATATCCTGAAGCTCGAAGACAATATTTTGTGTCTATTGCAGCAGTTTGCGTTACTGGCGGTCACTCCACTGCGCCGGCTAAGGCTGCCTCAAACCGGTAGTCAATATCTGTAAGGAAAGCCTCCCACTGGATGCCATATTTATAGAAGGCCAGGGATGCCATTTTTTTCGTCAGGATGGCATCCCTGTAAGGTTTGAGCTCCTCTGAGTTCAGGGTGTCCAAAATGTTTTTTTTACCCAGGCGTTTGATCAGAATGCCGGGGATATAATGCTCCAGAACCCCCCACACCAGGGCAGGGTTGCTCGTGATTTCAGAAATCCGGTTGTAAAGGGTGTCCTGGAAGGAGAAAATCTGTTCGCTGGTCTGCTCGGACAGAACGAACAGGGGGATAGACCGGTCAGCCTCATGGAGCCTGATAAGCATCACGGTTTCCTCTGTGGCATACTCCTCCACCAGAAGCATGATGTCCCGGATCAGTGCCCAGCGGGTGGTCGTATCGTTAAGGAGTTTTTCCTCGTAGTCGTCACCAAGGAGAAAGGCGGTAAGAACCTCGGCAATGGAACTTGAAAAAACACCGCCCTTGTTTGCCGTTGAATCTTTGATCTGGCGGATGGCGGTTTGGGCGGCAATATACCGCCTGGATGGGTTGTCAAAAAATACGTTGGCACCTTCGACAATGAACTCAAGGTCCTTGAAGATGGAGACAAATAGTTTCACATTGCCGTGGTGGATGGTGTCCTTGAATCCTCCGCAGGGGATAAAGGCCCTGATGTTGGCCTGGCTGATTCTTTTACGGTTGGACGGATCGTACAGAAAATTCCTGTGGAACAGGGTGCCTTCTTCCACAAAAGTGCCGTCTGGAAGAAAAATGTTTTTGGCTGAAATGGGGACCCTGAATCCCTGGGCACTCAGCTTCTCGGCTGGATAGGCAAGGGAATTGGCCCTGGGCGCTGTGTGGCGCATGAAAGCGATTTTTATGAGTTCACGTCTGTCCAGTCCATCGGGGTCGAACAGTACGGAGCCGCCGTCAATAATCAAGCAGATATTGCCCTTGTAGCATTGGATTACGTTGGCGCCCAGATTACCGTCAGGTCCGCCGGTCATCATCAGGTTCAGCTCCTCTTCCCCGTGTCCCGAGTGATGGATCAGCGCCCTGAATGAGCCCATGATGCCGGAGGTGGTCATTCCGCTGGTCTCGATTCGGCCTCCGATGGCGTCATAAATTTCATCCATATCCTGGGTGGTTGTCACGGATTTCTCATTGATCTGGAGTTCAACACCCCTGTTGCCACGGTCGAACAGGCCGAACAGGTCGCTGTTGTTCAGCCTGCCATAGGTGCCGTGGGGAATGCCGAAGCTTTTGCCGGTGGTGATCGTTCGCCAGTGGGGGTAGCCCCTCTCCCTGGCTCTGAATGACACAGCATCCATTAAGGGGGCTGTTCCTTCGTCCGGATCAAAAAAAATCATTTCCGGCTCTCCGAAATAATCGATGATGGAAGGATCTCCCAGCATCAGGTCCATGATGCCTTCGGTATAATCGGAAATTGCATCCTCGCTGTACTCTGCATACAGGGAATGGGGGACAACAACGCCCTTTGAACCGCTTTCACAGATATCTTTATGCTTGAGGCGCTGGGTCTTGGGGCCAAGGGCGTAGTTGAGAAGCACAGTATTGTCAAGCTCCGTGGCGTGGGTGGAAGCGGAGACGCGGATCAATCGGAGCCCGCCCCGGGCAATATCGCCGGCCCGGAGATGGGTGCCGCAGGCATAATGTCCGTTGACATAAAAAATGCCGTAAACAAACTGGCTGAAAACAATGGGGTCAAGGATCCGGTTGTCGAAGCGGAAGGCAAAAGAACGTTTTTCCTCCTTGTAGAAGTTGGTTTTCAGGGTGCAGTCCACCATCTTGAACATAAAATTAAAAATGTCGTATCCAAGACTTGAGTCCATGAACCTGGTTGAGATCAGCTTTTTGAACTCCTGGTGTTTTTTTTCAAGTGCGTCAGGGATCAGTCTTGCTTTACGGGCAGGGTTAAACCGCCAGTCAAACAGGTTGTAAAGAAACTTAATCAGGTCCGGGTTTGATTTTGCCGTTTTCAGGATCAGGTCTGAACCATAGGTGGATTTGTTGTGACCCTGGACCCGTGACGCAAAGACATCTTTCTGATCCATGGTGGCAAGTCCTTCAATGATTTCCCTGTCCGTGGCGTTAGCGCTCTCCTTGAAAATAAACAGGTGGGTAAATCCCACGGCATTGGTGGCAAAGAGCATTTCTTTGAACGTCAGCTTTTCTGTTATGTAAAGGTTTTCCATACTGTTGACGCCAAGACAGAGAAAATCCCCAAGGTCGGCCCGAAGCGCAGCTTCCTTCCCCCTGGGCAGCTCCCCCTGAATATAGAGCGAGCAGATGGACGAAGGAACAGCGGATTTGGTCCGATAAGGCTCCCAATAAGCCCGAATCAGTTCAAACCCATGATTGTTTATCAGTTTTCTCAGGGCTGGCAGCTGGGGACGGGCAAAATCGCTGTTGAACATCAGGCGGGTTTCACCTGTTTCCGGAAGATTAAAGACCTCGATCAGGGGGGTAACCGCAGTTTGGCAGGCACTCAGGAAGGATTCGTAACGTTTGCGGGTGGGTTCTGGCGTGGCTGTATAATCTCCGGCCAGGGAAAATAAAAACCTTGACCCGCTGAAGTCATCGCCTGAGAAATCCTGAACGGTTTCAGGCCGAATAATGTAAGTGTAATACTTGTTTTTCGGGCTGTAATAGTATTCTCTGCGGTGGCCTGAAATAAGATCCTCCAGGAGTTTTTCCATTCCGTCCCTGGTCTCCCGGGTGGCTATGCGGAGCCGCTGGAAATTACTGGCCTTATTGAGGCCAAAGTCCACGTGGGCCACCCGGTCGTAAAGCCTGACCTTGTCATCCTCGATGGTGATGCTGTTGGCAATGGATCCCAGCAGATATTTCAGGGATTCCACCCCGATGTTCTGGAAGAAATAATTGGGAATACCCAGCTCTTTCAGGAGAATGAGGGCAGCCATGTTGATACACCTGGCTGTGAGGAGCCCCTGGGAGGACAAGTCGATGACGGCCTCGTATAATAATTTGGGGGCGAGGTTGACGCGCTGGGCGGCATTGATGATATCCGAACCCTCTGCTGCCAATATATGTTGGTCTAAATGAATCTCCATGGAGCCTCCTTAAGGACGTAACCGGGAAAATTCCAATTTTTGTCCAGGCATTTATTTAACAGCGTTATGGTTTTTTTGCTACCCGACTGGGAACTTTAAAGTAGTCACGTGTTTTTTTCAACCGCTTCCAGGTTGTAGCATTAAATCTTTAACCACGAAAGACACGAAAGAATAGGTTGTTCTCCTGGCATTCTTTTGCTTAATACTGATATGAGGCTGTTTTCTGATTTGAAGGATGCCTTTCTCCTTCGTGTTTTCTCGTGCCTTTCGTGGTTAATAAGTGTAAATTACTTTCATGCTGATATGAAGGAGGCCGAATTTTGCATACATTATTGTCTGGTAAATCTGGGGGGAACATGGGTTGATACCCTGTGGAGAGAACACCCATAGGAGATTCAATTCTCCGGCGGAGGCACCCATGACCATGGGTAAAAAAAATAAAAAACCGGTCGATAAGTATCATGCCCGTTCCGACATCTATCGGGAAATCATGACCTATGAGATCAAGGAAATTCTCCTGATCTCCAGCCCCTATAATATTTTCAATATGGAGGAGGATGGAAGTCTTGCATCCAAGATAGTCAATGAATACAGCGGACTGAACCTGCGCTATCCACCGGTAATCACCGGCGCCTCTTCAGCCCGGGAATCCCTTGACCTGCTGGCTGAAAAACGATTTGACCTGGTTCTTATCGTGCCCCACCTGAAGGAGACGGATGTTTTTTCCCTGGGCCGGGAAATCAAGGTTGTTCAGCCTGATGTAAGGGTAATTCTCCTTTCCCCAAGCATCAGGGCTCTTCCAGCGGAATATGATTCCCAGTGCGTCAACGGCATTGATACTATTTTCATCTGGTCAGGCAGTTCCGACCTTCTTATTACCCTCATCAAGAATGCTGAAGATCATATCAATGTTGGCAACGATACCCGTCTGGCCGATGTAAGGGTCGTCATCCTGGTGGAGGATTGCCCGGAGTTCTATTCTTTTATGCTGCCCATCATCTACAGGGAGATTGTTACCCAGACCCAGGCGCTCCTTGAAACTGATCTCAATGACAGCATGAAGTTTCTAACCATGCGTGCAAGGCCTAAATTACTCCTGGCAAAAAATTACGAGCAGGCCCAGGCGTTGTATGAACGCTACAAGGATTTTTTGTTGTGCGTCATATCGGATACGCGCCTTCCCAGAAACGGCAGCCTTGATCCCAAAGCCGGCATTAAACTGTTTTCCAACATCCGCCGGGAGAACCTCGGTATTCCCTTACTCCTGATGAGTTCAGAGAGGGAGAACAGTAAAATGGCCGACCAGATTCCAGCACTGTTTCTGGACAAGAATCACCCCAACCTGCTCCATGTGACCCGTATGTTTTTCCTAAGCCATCTGGGATTCGGCAATTTTGTATTCTGCATGCCCAACGGCCGCAACATAGACATCGCAACCACCCTGATGCAGCTGGAATCAAAGCTGCCCACCATTCCCGATGAATCCCTCTACTACCACGCCGACCGGGATCATTTTTCATCCTGGCTCATGGCCCGTTCGGAAATCGATCTTGCCCTGAAATTCAAGGCCTGCAAAAGCGATGATTTCAGGAGCCCTGATGAACTGAGGCATTTCATCATAACCAATATCCACGAGTTGAGAAAATTAAAGCACAGGGGCGTGGTGTCGACGTTTAACGAAAATTATTTTGATTCAGACGTCAAAGAGTTTGTCAAAATCGGCCAAGGCTCCCTTGGAGGCAAAGGTCGAGGCCTGGCTTTCATGTCAGGAATTCTTTCCCAGGCGGGTGACCTCCATAAAAAGCATCCGAAATTCCGGATTTTGATCCCAAAGACCCTGGTCCTGTGTACGGATGTTTTTGAGGCGTTCATTACCCAGAATAACCTGGAGAATTTTGAACGTCAGAAACACCCTGCGGAAGAGGTGGTTGATGTTTTCCTTCATGCAGAATTGCCTTCATGGTTGATCCGGCAGCTCAAAGAATTTTTATCCCAGTTCAAGGTTCCCCTGGCGGTACGTTCGTCCAGCCAGTTGGAAGACGCCCATTTCCAGCCCTATGCAGGTCTTTATAAAACCTATAAGATTCCCAACAATCATCCGGATCTATCCATGCGTCTCAGCCATCTTTCCAACGCCATCAAGCTTGTATTTGCCTCCACATACTACGATGATGCCAAGGCGTTCCACCGGAGCGTCTCCAGCCAGCCGTTTCATGATTCCATGGCGGTCATTGTCCAGGCCCTTGCAGGCCGGCAGCATGGAGACTATTTTTATCCTTCCATATCAGGGGTCGCTCAATCCATTGATTACTATCCCTTTTCCCGCATGAAATCCGAAGACGGCATTGCCTATATTGCCCTGGGACTCGGGAAGACCGTGGTGGACGGTGAAAAATGTTTGCGGTTTTCTCCGGGCAACCCCCAGATCCTGCCGCAGTTTTCATTGGTTGAAGATATCCTGAAGAATGCCCAGACAACATTTTATGCGTTGAAGACAAACGATTATTCGGATCAACTCAATTTCGGCCGGTATTCCAATCTTGAGAAACTCAACCTGGACGAAGCCCTGGAAGACTATCCAGTGCAGGTCCTCTCCAGCACCTATATTCCCGAGGAAAACCGCATTCGTGACACCTGGAGTGCTGTGGGTCCGAAACTATTGACTTTTGCCACTGTCCTGAAGTACGATTCCCCACCCCTTGCCCCGCTTATCTCCGACCTTCTCGACCTTGGCGGCAAAGAGTTCGGTGGACCTGTTGAAATTGAATTTTCCATCAATCTTTATCCGGGACAACAGCAACCCAGCGATTTCCATTTTCTGCAGATACGGTCCATGGCCGGCCACGATAAACAACAGACAACCAGCATCTCCCAGCAGGATATCGACTCTGCCTTCTGCTACTCTTCCACAGCCCTTGGCAACGGGGTTATAGAAGAGATCACCGATATCGTCTATGTCATGCCCCAGGCTTTTTCCGTAGCCGCAACCCTTGAGATCGCCGAGGAGATCAGTCGGATCAATGCCGGCCTGGTTGAAGCGGGACGCCGTTATCTTCTAATTGGTCCGGGACGCTGGGGAGGATCTGACAGGTGGCTGGGGATACCGGTCAAATGGCATGCCATTTCCGGTATTGGAGCTATCATCGAACTAAGAAACGAGCAGCTCAATGCAGACCCCTCCCAGGGCTCCCATTTTTTTCACAACATCACATCCCTGGGAATTCCCTATATCACCGTGAATGAGCTTACCAGGGGCTCCCAGGAATCTAATCCAGATTTCCTAGACTGGAGTTGGCTCGACAGATGTGAGGCTCTCTCTGAAACCCAATATTTACGTCATGTTAGATTGTCGACGCCCATGCTTATTAAAATGGATGGGAAAAAATCCCAATGCGTCATTATCAGCCGATGACACTGGACCAACCGTCGATACCGAGAAATCACATTTCTGACAGGCAGCTCTTTTGTTTGACCTGGGAGGGATGGGGGGCATGGGAAACCCAAGCAGCATCATACATGGAAAGCTCCAGATGCATCTGAGCATCCGATTCGGTGTAAGTTTTTTAAGAGTCTTAATCTCCACACCAGATCCGCTTGCCGGAAATATAGTTGAGCAGTGCTCCATCTGCTCCCGGAGACGCTGATAAATATCGGCTCCCATAATCCTCACCTTTTTAAGTTACCGTTATATACCAATTTGATACATAACCGTATGTAAAGATATCTTTCCCGTGTCAATCAGTTTTATTTTGTATGTCCAGTGATTTAACCCAGAGCAGCACATCGGCCACCTGGCGAACGAGATCTCCAGGGATATAGCTGTTTTCAGGGGCGTCGGAAAAAAGTGTCCTTGCAAGGGGAACGTTCTGCATTATGGGAACGCCCGCCTCCTTGGCTGCGGCCACCATGCGCCGGGCAAGTTCGCCCTCGCCCTTGGCAAGGACTATTGGCAGAGGCGTTTTTTCCTCCTCATAGTAGAGGGCAATGGCAAGTCTTGTGGGGTTTGTCACAAGTACCGTGGCCTTTCTAGTGCTCTGGGTCGCACCCTGGGCGTTCATCTCCTGGTGAAGCTGCTTTCTTTTGCTCTTGATCTGGGCGTCTCCTTCCATCTCCTTGTACTCCCTTTTTACCTCGTCCTTGGACATCATCAGTTTTTTTGTATGCTGCCAGCGCTGGAACAGGTAGTCAAGGGCAGCAAGCACGATCATAACTCCGCTCACATAGGCGGCAAGCTCGAAAAGGATCTTACCCAGCGACGAATAAACCGCTCCGATACCGATCCTTGGAATAAGTTGAAGGGACATTATATGTTTTTTGATGACAAATATGGCCACATACCCGATCACAAGAACCTTGATGCTGCTCTTGATGAACTCCACAAGATTTTTTATGGAAAAGGTCTTCTGGAACCACTGCTTGGGGTTCATGTTTGATAATTTTGGCATGGCCGCCTTCATGGAAACAAGAACCCCCACCTGGATGAGATTTGCGATGGTTCCCATGAGCATTACCGACAGAACAACCGGCAGAACGATCTTGGCAATACACATCAACACCGACAAAAGGGTGGGATAAAACACATCGTCAAAGGGCTGATTCATGACCTTTATGGGAAGATCGAACAGTTCGGTTAATACGTTGAAGAAATATTCCCTGAACATGAAGATGACTGCAAATAGGGTTACGGTGGTTGCGGTTGCAGGAAGTTCCTGGCTTTTTGCTATCTGGCCATCCTGCCTCGAGTCCCTGAGCTTCTTGGCGGTGGGCTGTTCGGTTTTGTCGCTCAAAGCGCCCCGCTGAGGGTCATGTGCACCCTTGCAAGTTTTGCCATCATCTCAATGAAGATGTGGCAGAGGGGATAGAGATAGATGAAGATCAAAAAGGCCGTGGCCCCGCTCTTGACCCCCATGGAGAGGATGAAGACGTTGAGCTGCTGGGCAAAACGGTTGATGAGACCCAGGCAGAAATCACTCAAAAAACATGCAATGACCACCGGGGCTGAGAGTAAAAGCATGTAAAGGGCAAGCCAGGCCACCTGCTCCATGAACAGAATTGGAAGCTTCATGGTCGAGGGCCAGGGGATCAGCTGTCCCACGGGCCAGATCAGGTAGCTTGTAAAGCACATGGCAAGAAAACCCGTGAATGCGGCGCTTGAAAAGAACATAAAGACGAGCACCTGGAACAAAAACGAGCCCAGGGGGGACGTACTCTCCTGGGAGAGGGGGTCACTTGTCTCGGACTGGGAGGCACCCCTCTGGTTGTCCATGAGAAAACCCGCACTCTGGACCGTCCAGAACAGGATGCTCACAAGGAACCCCAGGGCAAAGCCTATAAAAACCTCCTTGACCATCAGGGCCATTACATGGAGTACGGCCTCGGTGTTGTTGAGCCCGGCTGTGAGGGCCGTGGAGTCGGGCAGGGTGGGGTAGATAAACAGCATCAGGGGAAGAACGATGGTGATTCGCAGGGGGCCTGTGATGATGCTGCCCCCTAGAAATGGGGTGACGGTGAAAAGGGCAAACAGCCTTGGCATGCCAAGAACCATGGCAAAGATAAGCTGTTCGATCCCAATGGCCTTAAGCCACTCTAAAGTCTCCATTCTATATCCATTGGAAATAATGTTTGGATGAAAACTTGCCCATATACAAGACGCAAGAAGGTTTGAAACCGGAGCGTACTGTAGTACGTGAGGCTTTCAAGTTTTTGCAGCAACGCAGTAGATGGGTGAGTTTTCGTTCAAACATCAGCTTAGGATCTGGTTGAAGTTGGTAAATATCTCATCCCCATAGGAGATGAGCATCCCTCCAAGCCAGCCAGCCGTGGCAAGGATGGTCAGGGCAACGGCAATGAGCTTGATGCCGAAGCTCAGCGTCTGTTCCTGGAGCTGGGTGATGGCCTGGAACAGGCTGAACAAGAGCCCCACCAACGACCCCACCACAATGGGGGGCATGGAAATTATCAATACAAGATACATTGCCTTTGACGCATAGGCTATTGCAGCCTGTTCTACCATATGATTTTCCTTTAGGTTCGTATTCTGCCGATGGGGTGTACCGAGACCTCGGGGGTCAGCTCCTGGTAGGATACAACGGCTATGTCGTAGTAGTTTTTTTCAATAAGCTTCCTGACGTACCGCCTGATATCCATGGATGCAAGAACCACGGGCAGCTGTTTGCGCGACTTGTAGTCACCCAGGTTTTTTCCAAGCTCTTCGACTATCTTTTTTGCTGTCTCAGGGGCAAGGGCCAGAAAGGCTCCGGCCGAGGTCTGGCGGATGGATTTTCGGATCTCCTCTTCCGTGTCCGGATCGATCAAAATTACCGCCAGGACATTGAGGCCGCCGGTGTATTTAAAGCTGATCTGGCGTCTCAGGGCGGATCTGACATACTCGGTGAGCTGGACAGTATCCTTTTCCTTGGGGGCCCATTCCACAAGGGCCTCAAATATTGCCCGAAGGTTTCGAATGGAAACCCTCTCCTGGACCAGGCGCTGGAGAATCTCCCCTACCTTTTGAACGGGCAGAAGGCGGCTTGCCTCCTTCACAAGTTCAGGCGAGCGCTCTTCCATCCTGTCCATGAGATACTTTGTCTCCTGGAGGCCTAGGAATTCTGAGGCGTTTCTGGCAAGAAGAATGGAGGCATGAAAGGTGAGGATCCTAGCATGGGTCATGTAGCTGAACCCAGCCTGTTCAAGCTTTGAGACCTCTTTTTCGCTTACCCATATGGAGGGATGATCGGGCAGGAAATTGTCCCTCTTTTCAGACTCTATGTTGAGCATGCTGAGGGTTGTCGCCTTTTCCTTCACCATTACCTTGCCCGGCACAAGGATTCCTGTTGTGATGGGAATCTCATGGAGGAGCAGGGTGTAGGAAAAGCTTGGCTGGGCATCGGTGGGCCGGATGGATATGCCGGGAAAGGGGACTCCCATCTCATAGTAGAGAACCCTTCTGAGGGTTATAATCTCGTTGTTTAAGGTGTCAAAGGTTAGGGAAGTCCCAAGGTCCGATGCCACATCCAGCAGAAGGGGAACTGTAGGTGCAAACTCTTCCCTCTGGGAGGTCTGCTTCTTTCGCCGGGACTTGACGGTGGGGGAGAGGGTCTTCTGGAGTTCCTCCCCGTGGTCCATCAGGATCGGCTGGTTTTGTGCCCTTGACACTACAAGACCCACCCCCCCTATAACCAATGAAAGGGCGATGATCTGGGGTTTTGGAAAGCCGGGTATCAGGGCCATGAGAAAGAGAAGACCTCCACCCATGATCAGGGCCTTGGGGCGCTCCAGTATCTGATCACCCATCTGGCCGCCAAGGTGTTCGGTGTCTTCGTCCGAGGTCCGGGTAATCAGGATGCCCGCCCCGATGGAGATGAGCAGCGACGGAATCTGGGAGACAAGCCCGTCTCCGATGGTCAGAATGCCGTACTTCTGTAGTGCATCCCCCGCCTTCATCCCGTGTTGAAGGCTGCCGATGACGATACCGCCAACGAGGTTGACCACCGTGATGATCATGCCGGCAATGCTGTCGCCCTTGACAAACTTCATGGCGCCGTCCATGTTGCCGTACATCTGACTTTCGCTCGTGATGCGGTGCCGCCTTGACTGGGCCTCGGCCTGGTCAATTGCCCCGGCTCTTAGATCGGCATCGATACTCATCTGCTTGCCGGGCATGGCGTCCAGGGTAAATCTTGCCCCCACCTCGGCCACCCTTTCAGACCCCTTGGCAATGACCAGAAACTGGACGATCGTCAGGATCAAAAAGATCACGGCACCAACTACAAAGTTACCCTGTACAACAAAGTTGCCAAAGGTGTAGACAATCATACCTGCATCCCCCTCCAGGAGAATGAGGCGGGTTGTAGTTATGTTAAGGGCGAGTCGAAACAGGGTGGTAAACAGAAGGACCGTGGGAAAAACCGAAAAATCAAGGGCCGTTGCAACGTACATGGACATCATCAGCACCACAAAGGAGATCCCCAGGTTCATGCCGATCAGGGTATCCACGAGCGGGGTTGGCAACGGAATGATCATGAGTCCGATGATCGCCACCAGAAAAAAGGCAAGGGTGATATCGTTGTGACGGCTCATGTAGCTAACGGCATTGTTGGCCATTGTGGTGAAACTCATGTTCAGGCTCCTGTCATGGTGAGATATTCGGACAAAATGGTCTGGCTCTCATCCACAAGTCCCTGGAGCCAGAGGGCCTTTGTCTGCATCAGCAGCAGTGGGGCATCCTGGCTCTTGATCTCACTTCGGTCAAGATAGGCGGTAAGATGCTCCATGGCCCTTTGACCATCCTCCTGTTCAAGGGCAATGGCGGCGAGATACTTGCCGGTTCTTTTCTCTTCCGGGCAGATCTTTTTCATGGTTTCCAGGATCAGCCTCGCCCCGTCTATCTTTCCGATGCGCATGTAGAGATAGACCAGAAATATGAGGCTGTCACGCTCGTTCAGGGTGAGGGTCGCGGTTGTCATCCCTGAACCACCAATGAGGCAAACATGTTGATCATGCTGGTATTTTCGGCAATATTGGCATTCAAGGCTTTTAAGTCCGGGTTGTCCCCCAGGCTGACAAGCTTGTCAAGGGCGCTTGCAACCGTATGTTCAAACACCTGGGGAGACATGAGATCTGGATCCTGGCTTTTGGGTTGAAGATAGGCGTCCACAATGGAATCAAGGTTTTTACCATTGTAGGTCTCGAGTCCCTGCTCGTTGCCGGTGATGGAGAGGGCCGGGGACATCCCGCCCTTTTGCCGGGCAATTGAGATATTCTCGGTCTGGGGGGTGGAAATGCCGTTGATGCCCACCCTGGGGTTAAACATTGATATGCCGTTGCTCACGGTTTTACCTCCTGTATTTTGTTCATCACCTCAAACAGATAGGGCAGGATCTGCTCGGTCATGCCCGCATCCATGTGATAACGTTCAAGTTTTGAAGTTGCGACAAGGGCGTTGTCCCTGAAAAGGGAGATGCGCAATCCATGGCGGGGCTCGTTTTTCAAATGGCAGAGTTCAAGTCCCCTTTCAAGGCAGGAGATCAAATCCTTGTCCACCCTTCTTGCAAGACTTATGGCAAGAACATCCCCTCTTCTCTCTAGAAAAAGGGAATCTGTCTCTCCTAGGTTCAGTGTGCAGATACCGTCGGGGTTGAGCTTGAGGTCCATGCCCATCTGCTCTCCTATATCTGCCACTGCTTTTACTATATGCATATGTTCACCTGTTTCATTGTTCTACTATTCATACATTTCCTCTTCCACGGCAATGGCATCATCAAGGGCCGTCTGTATGGCCTGAATGATGTTAAGGCGGCCCCCTGAATCCGGGAAGAGATTTTCGGAAAAATCCCTTGCTGTATTGCTTAAATCCTGGAAAAAGGTGATCCGCTGTTCGATCTCCTTTACCCCAACCCTGTCGGCAATTCCTTCGATGTCAAAGGCCCCTACAAAGTGTGAATCCCTGAGCTTGAGGATCTCCTTGACCATTTCGGTGGTCGTGAGTTCCGAGGGGTGCCCCCCCTTCTCAAGCCTGGCGTTAAGGGCCTTGCACTGGGCGTTGAGACCGTGGAGCAGGCTGACCGTGCCAAGATCCCGGGAGATCCCCTCGAGATGAACCCGATCCGTGTTGATGGTGGTGGCGGCCATGTCGTTGCCAAGGCTTCTGGTTAAAAAGGCCAGGGCCTCTTCAAATCGATCTTCGCCATACTCGTTGATCACCCGGTCGTAGACGTTCACAGGAGATCCAAGGTCTGCAAGGGTTGCGCCGTAGAGTTGTTTCAGGCTTTCGGCATCCCCAAGGACAGCATGGTCAAGGGCCGCAACCCCTGCGGCAAGCTCTGTCCGGATATTTTCTCCTGCAATATCCTCCAGCTGATCCATGGCCTCTAAAAAAATGGTGCCGTCAAAGGTCTCTGCAAGCTCTTTTTTAGCATATTGGAGGGCCGCATAGGCGTCGGCCGTGTTGCCGAAAAACTTTCTAGCCTCCTGCACGGCCTGCCTGGGATTCAGCCCTTTTTTCTGGGACAGGGCCTTGATAAAGGCATCCAGGGTCTGGCCTTTACCCTGGCGGTCCATAAGTTCGATATATTTTTCAATTTGTTCGACCCGGTCGGTGTTTGGCCCCGCAGACTTCATCTTTGTTTCATCAAGGCGGGATTTTTCCCGTTCCGACATGGCAAAGCCCGCCTCTTCGGCCGAGTCCATAATAAGGGAGAGTGGATCTGATACTGTTATGGCCTGGCCTGCAAAGCTTCCGGCAGCTCCGGCCTGGCCCTGGTGACCCACCTGGTGCTGGAACTGATTTCCAATATTTCCAATATCCATGCCTCGCTCCTATTCAGCTATAGCTCAACATCAATCCCTGGCAGATCTTTAACCAACCATCCAGGGTGACAAACAACAACAGCTTGAACGGCAATGATATGGTCATGGGGGATACCATCATCATGCCCATGGCAAGCAAAATATTCGAGATGATCAGATCTATGGCCACAAAGGGCAGGTAGAGCAGAAAACCGATTTGAAAAGCCTTGGTCAGCTCGGAGATGGTAAACGACGGGATGATGATCATCAGATTGTCCGACCTGATTTTGTCCTGCTGGTCCTGGGGCCAGATGCGCCTTGCAGTTCGTTCAAACAAAACCTTGACCCTCTTTTCCGAGTTGTTCGAAAGAAAATTTATCAGGGGGCCGGACGAGTTTTTAACGATTCTGATCAACTCGGTGGGGGTGGCATTTTCCGGAAGGGGCTGGGCTGCCATGAGATTCGAGGTCGCAACAGCGGTGGGGGCCATGATAAAGAGGCTCAATACAATGGCAAGCCCGTTTAAAACCGTTGACGGAGGCACCTGCTGAACTCCAAGGGCGTTCCTCACAAGGGAAACAACCACAACGATTTTAACATAGGAAGTGACCATCATCAGGGCAAAGGGGGCTATGCCCACCGATACCATTAAAAAGATCATGGTTACCGGACTTAAATCATACATGGGTTACGCCCCGGCCTGGTGTGTAATTTGAACTCCCAGGCTCTCGCCGATTCCGACTATCTTGCCCCTGGCGATCACCTGATCGTTGACCTTGATGTCAACAGGAACACCCTCCTCAATCTTGCCGGGCAATTCCATCACAGCCCCTTTGGTCAATTCATTAATCTGGGCAAGGGTCCTGAAGGTTCTGCCTATCTCAAAAACAAGGGTGAGGTCTAAATCTTCCACACCCTTCACCTCTTTTCTGCCGGTGGTTTCAACGTCTATATCCTCTTGTGTCATGTTTTCTTTTTCCAATTTATGATTTTTATCTGTCAGGGGGTGATCTGGCAGGATCTGGCTTACCAGGGATAGATCCCTGCCAGACAGGAGTTCCGGATAGCCGTCACTTGTCTTCACGGCCAGGGTAAGAGTTTCCCGGTCATATTCGCACATGAACCTGTTAGGAGGAATAGATACAACTATGCCCCCCTCGTCTGGATACCATAGATCCGGGATCAGCACATCCCCCTTCTCCATGGCTTTCAGTTCTTTCAAGGGCAGCAGCACGCTTCCGGCTTCAAAAAAAACTCCGATTTTAAGCCCTGCAAGAGCCTCGGATTCCAGGTTGAGCAGGGGAAAGCCCGCAAATATGGTCTCCAGAAGCTCCACACTGGCCTGGTTGAGGGGAACCTGAAAAAAACCATGGGTACGGCTCTCCTCTTTGTCGTTAAATACCAGTTCAAACGGGATATTAAAGCCCTCCATCGGTGTCAAGTGAACAGGGGCCACTATCTTTACAGGCGATTGCAGGGCCTGCTCCACCCGGCTCACGCCCTGCCCTAGAAACGCCTCAACAACAGCCCACAACACCTCCCGGGGCAGGGATTCGGGTGGGGTATCGGTGAAAAACCTGGAATCGTCGCCCATTTCAATCAGCTCATACAGGCACCTTGTTTTTTCAAGGCAGACCTGCCATACCTCGTCCCGGGCCTCAAAGGCAAGATCGACAGAGCTTAGAGGGGCCATTCCCCGGTAGGGCAGGGTTTGGCCGTCAAAGGTCAGGCAAAGTAATGCCTCCAGGGTTCCCACATTGATGCTGAATTGAATTCTTCTTCGTGCGATCAAATTAAAGATCCGGCACTCCAGGCGGCTGTACTTCCTGGGTTTATAGGTGCTTATGGAATAATTTTTATTCATTTGTCCTTATCAATTGGAATATTTACCCTAATGCTTTATTGGGACCACCATCAGGGGCGACCGCAAGGGGAGCCCCTACATCCCCCCATCCATTATCAAATACCCACTGCTCACTGCCTACTAACTAAATCTCCGGTTTCAGCTGAACAATGCGTATTCTGATCAGCCCCCCATGGTTCTTTTTCAGCTGTTTTTCAAGGGAGTCCCTCGTCGCTACCAGGGTCTGAATGGATTGCTCATCTGAGCTTATCAGTTTTACTTCAAGGCAACCATGCCTGTTGACCATATGCACATGGGCATCTTTGAGGATGGAATCCTTTATCTTGATGCGCACCTCCTGGTCTGAACCGGAATCCATATGCTCCTTGTCAGACACCAGGATATGTTCGGCAACCTCCCTGGCAATTTCTTCCAGGGATTTATGGGGAGGGTCATTGTCCTGATTTTGACCCTGTCCATGGTCCTGTCGGGAATTTTCTTCTTCTCTCTGCTTTGTTTTTGTATTGTCTTTGGCTTCCTGATATTGCTTTAGCCTTTTTTCAAGCTCCCAGTCTGTCCCTGGTTTTTTTAGATCCGTTGCTGCCTTATGTATCTGGGTGGAGAAAAGGGACGACAGCTCGCTGATCTCCCCCCTCTCCTTCTGGTTTGAGTTCAGAAGGGTACGCATGGCATGGGCGTCACCATCCAGGGCCTTTGAGACCTGGGAGGAGGTGGCATTCTGCTCTTTTTCCATTCCGGGCAGTTTCGGTGGGGAGATCACAGGTTCGCCTCTGATGCAAACCCATCATTTTTTTTAGGGATAAAGTCTTCCATCTCAATCTCTTCAGCCCTTTCCGCCTCAATCTCCGCAACCTCAAGCCATTTTTCCCTGTGGGCCTCGATCTTCAAGGTTCCCTTCTGGGCCGCCAGCAGGTCCTGCTTGGCCTTTGCAACTTTTTGTTCGGTAAGGTCCACCGTCTGTCTTGCCTTAAGGATCTTCTCAAGATAGAGGCTTTCCCTTGCCCGGATCGCCAGGAGACCTGCCTTGAATTCATCCACCTGATTCAGGGTCATTTTTTTCCCCATGATTTCCTGGTACCGGGTCTCCTCCTCCCGGGCCAGCCAAATCAGGAAGGATTCATGGTCTTTAATTGCCTTTTTAACGAGGTTTCGGGCCTTGGTAAGCTCCCGCTCACAGGTCTGCAGAAGGTGCATGGCCTTATCCTGGCGGAAGATTCTCAGTTTGAGCAGGGTGGCCAGGGGATAGACGATCATGACACCACCTGTTTCAGGGCTTCAAGGGTCTGGTCAAAGGTCGAGTGGTCTTCAAGGCCCTGGCGGAGGAACCGGTTGACATTGTCGATGCGTGCAAGGGCGTCGTCGGCCTCCTTGTCTGCCCCCTTTTCATACTCGCCTATCTGCACCAGTATCTCAAGCTCGCTGTACTTGGCCAGGACCTTTCTCAATCGCTGGGCATGCTCCTTGTGGTCGTCGTCGACAATGTTGTTCATAACCCGGCTGATGGATGCCTGGACATCGATGGCCGGATAGTGGTTGGCCGAGGCAAGCTTGCGGGAGAGTACAATATGTCCGTCCAGGATTGACCGGGTCTCGTCGGCAATGGGCTCGGTCATGTCGTCCCCCTCGACCAGGACCGTATAAAAGGCAGTTATCGAGCCCTTGCTTGAGTTTCCGGCCCTCTCCATGAGTTTGGGCAGGCTCGAGAAAACTGAAGGTGGAAAGCCCCGTCGGGTGGGGGGTTCTCCTGCTGCAAGGCCTATTTCCCTTAGGGCCCTTCCAAAACGGGTGACCGAATCCATCAACAAGAGCACCTGCTTGCCCTGATCCCTGAAATACTCGGCCACGGCAGTTGCCACATAGGCTGCCTTTAGGCGCTCCATGGACGACCGGTCCGAGGTGGAGCAGACAATGACGGCCCTCTTCATTCCCTCTTTGCCAAGATCCTTTTCTAGAAATTCCTTGACCTCACGCCCCCTCTCACCGATCAGGGCAAGCACGGAGATGTCGGCCTCGGACCCCTTGATCAAGCAGGAGAGAAGGGTGCTCTTTCCCCCGCCTGCCGCAGCAAAAATACCCATCCGCTGACCCTCACCACAGGTTAGAATACCGTCGATCACCCGCAGGCCAAGGGAGATGGGTCTGTCTATGATCCTCCGATCCATGGGGCTCGGGGCGTCGGCATACACCGGATAATAGGCTGCAGGGCGCAGGGGCGGCCCGCCGTCCATGGGTTCTCCAAGGCCGTTGAGCACCCTTCCAAGAAGATCGTCTCCCACGGGCACTGAATGGATCTCGCCGGTGGGAATCACCTCGGTTGCGTGGGATATGCCCTGGAGATCCCCCAGGGGGGTCAAAAGGGCCACCCGCTTGGCAAAACCCACCACCTCGGCCTTGAGCTCCCAGTTTTCCCAGGGGTTTTTTAAAAGACAGAGTTCCCCTATCTTCACTCCAGGAACCACGGCATGGATAATCGTTCCCACCACCTTTTCCACCCGGCCCCGGATTTCAATGGTTTTGATGTCCCGGACGGCGTCTTCAATGATGTTTACCATGTATTCAAAGGCCATGACTTTTAGATCCTCTTTGCAATTGCCCGTTTGATGGCCGTAATCTGGGTCTCAAGGCTTGCGTCCACAACACCAAGCTCGCTTTCAACAATACAGGCTCCCCGTTTGAGGCGTGGATCTTCGGTTATGTCAAGGACGCTGATGCCCGGATAGGCCTGGAGCAGGGCTGAATTTGCGTCTTGAACAGCCTTGAGCTCCTCCGGGCAGACCCTGACCACAACCCTTTGCTCATTTCTGGCAATGGCAAGGCCTGACCGTACGATCCGCAGGATCAAATCATTGTTATCCATCTCGCCGACCACCTTTTCGAGGCACTGGGTCACGAGGGCTGCGATGGATTTTTCCATGGATTCAAAATATTCGATGGCCTTCATGGAGGTGTCCATAATCTTTTCAAGGTGCTCCATGCGCCCCTCTTCAAGGCCGTCCTCATACCCCTGTTTCTTCTTGGATTCATAGATCTCACGGGCCTGGGCAATGGTTTCTGAGGCCTTTTCATGGGCTGCATCCAGAATTTCATTGGCCTTGATCATCTGTCCATAATCGCCTGCCTTGATGAGTCGTTTGCCGGCAGGAGGCAGCACGCTCTGCTTTTTCAGGAAAAGCATGGAGTCCATTCGGGTGCCACCTCCTTTAGTAAAATTTTTTTCATGCTGAACCAGACGGCCCTGAAATGTTGTGGTTCAACCTTTTGAGGATCAAACCGATGCTCAAAAAGCTCGGGCAGCTCCTGTTCAAGCCGATTGTCTGTAACGATCTTCAGGGAGGGGGGCCAGGCAGCACGGCAGATACCATGGGCCTTCATACCATACATCACGATCATGGGGCGTATTTTTTCAGGATTAACCGCTCTGTTTGCCAGGGAAATAATCTCGCTCAGATCCCCCAGATTTAACCGCCCTCGACCCCTTGCAAAATCCACCAGGGGTTTGCCGATCTCCCGGTCCACGATTTCCAACTCCTCCCGGAGGATGATACGGTTGAGAATCGGAGCACAAAAGGCCGCTCCCCATTTCAATACAAGGTCGTTCAATATTGGGGAGGGAAGCAGGGCTATCCGCCTTGATTCTTCTTTAAAGTCCCAGAAACCGGCATTGTTTCCCGGGAAAAGTCTTGCCTTTACCCGGTTTGAGGCCTCTGGGAGCCAGCTGAAATCTTTTGCAGAAAGGTTGTGGAGTTTTGATAGAAACTCATCGGATAAAGCGTCATTGGCTGGATGTGGGGTTTGATTTCTGCTCCGGTTAAAGGTGATAATGGCCGCAAGCAAACCGGGCCTTTCCCCTGCAAGGGTTCTATAAAAAAGACGGTTTGCTCCGGATGGGCTTTCATAGGGAGTTTCAGTGCCGGAATCAACCTTCATTTTCATCCTCATTCCCGGATTCTGAGTCAGCTTTTTTTGTCTTGTAACGCTGGAAGAGAATCACACCGAAAATACCGACTCCGAGACCAGTACACAGGATGGTAAAGAGGCTTAGCATAAAGGTTCTAAGGGCATAGGGGGCAAGATCCACGCCCATGAAATGACGATACTTGGGCGGTGCAGGCATGATGATGGTGTCGGATGCGGGAAACAGAAACACGTAGGTGTTGTCGTACTTTAAATTGGGAACGGCATTGGCCGCAAGGTTTCGGATGTGGGGCACATACTGCTCCACGGAAGATCCGGGTAGATAGCGGATAAAGACAGAGGTGGTAGCAGGTGTAATCACCTCGGTAACCGGATCCTGCTTCTGCATCACCACATGGGCCCTGGTACTCAAGACCCCGTCCAGTTGGGAATAGGTACCGGCCAGTTCCTGGGCAATGGCAAACCCAAGTCTTGCCTCTTCCTCCAGGGGGGAACTCATCATCCCCTCCTTGGGAAAGGTGGATCCAAGGGTGGCATAGTTTTCAGGCGGCAGACTCTGTCTGCGTAAAATTTCAAGGGAACTCACCACCTGGGAATCATCCACGTAAAGTGTAAAGAGACCCTTACCCTGGTCTTTCTTTGTAGCGTAGATGCCCCTCTTTAAAAGGGCCGCCAGCATGTCGTTGGTATCCCTCTGGTTTAGATCATTGAACAGTTCCTGCTTACATCCGGTAAGCATAAAACAGACGGCAACAACCATAAAAACTTTTACCGTTTTCCTTAAAAAACCGGGGGTTGATTCTTGATTGACTCGCAACTTATACTCCCGTCCATATCATGTGTTTTTTATCAGAGTCTTAAGACTGTCGTCCATTGTTTTTGCCACCGAGCTGTTTCTTGTGGTTTCTATCTGGGACATGCTTGCCAGCACCTGAACCCTGTATAGATCCGGCAAAGAAAGGGTTTGACTGCCAAGAATATCAGTTATGGTGTTGAGCCACTGTTTGGTGCTGCCGGTTTCAGCCTGCTCCATTCCTGGAACCTGGCCAGCGTTTGAATGGGCAGCCTCTAATTTTTCTCCAATAGTTACGGGGTTGGCATAACCCGTTTCGGTCTGGGGAGGCATCATGGGGATGTCAGTTGTTGTAAGGGTGTCACCGTTTATTCTTAAATGATTTGCCGGCTGGTTCATGAGCTTTGAAAATTCAGCCACAGCCCCTGGGTCGGCCCCAGATTTGGGCATAGGAATGACCTGGGAGGTGTCCATAGCTGGACCCGCCTCTGCCCGGGAGAGATTGGTCATTAACTTTAATATGGTATCCATGCCCATTTCAGTACCATCCTGTTTTAGCTAAAAGTATTGTTTAATAAGGGTGAGAGCCAGTTTCTGTGCATCCATGTCCTTATCCTGGGCCGCCACCTGGTCAAGATTTTTTTTAGAATCAATGGTTTCACCCATGAGAATGTCAACCAGGGCCTTGTGGGTCTTGACCATCTGATTTTCGGGAAAATTTTCCAGGGCTGCATCCAGAATTTTTTTTGCCTCGTCAAACTGATCTACGGTGTAATATCCCATTGCCCGGCAAATTTCAAGTTCAGCGCTTTTTTCAAGTAGCTGATCAAGACCTGCCACCACATCCCTTGCAAGGGCAGTATGGCCCGTCTGGCATCCCAGAAGAGCAATGTCCAGCAGGCGCTGGGTCTGTTTTCGTTCAAGCATTCAGTTGATTCCTTATTTTTAAAAGAACTTTTTTTGTGGCGGCCCCAATAAAGCCCTATGCTGGGTTGAGGAACGAAACCCAACGATTGTAAGGCATTCTATTTAACGTTGGGTTTCGCTACGCTCTACCCAACCTACAATTCCACCCGCCGATTCGAAGCCGGTTTTTTTATAGGAAACTCCCACCGAAGCGCCATAGGTAGCGGAGTTTCAATATTCGTTGTGGCCGGATGCCTCTCTCGCTCCGGCCGTGCCGGTTTATATGAAACTCCCGCCGAGCTGGCATCCACAAGGGCACCCGTAAAGGGAGCCCCTACACTGGCCATTCGGCTTATGCTTGCTTTGTCGTGTTTCATGTTTTATTGTGTCCGCCAGGAGATGGGGTTTATAAAAAAATCGGCACGGTTTGTGGTCAGTGTCCCCTGTAGGAAAGGGGCATGGGGTTTTTAAAACCCATTGCCATGCCCCTCGAAAAAAGAGCAATAATCATCCACCTGCGCGCTGGGCAAGGGTCTTGGCTGTATCTGTCAAACCCTTGGTCACGGAAGAGGTGGCCTCGACCATTGCATTGAACTTTCCCATTTGGAACTGGAGTTGGAGCATCTGCATGGGATCGAGGTCGTCTTTATCCAGTGCAGCTGCAATTTGAGTGTTGAGAGACTCAGCTGAAGTGCTTACCTTTTTGTTTAAATCTGTAAAAGCGCCTGCAATTGTTGGTGTTGCCATGGTAAATCTCCTTTTTAAAAGTTATTTGTTCAGACTTTTTTTCATCTCACTATACTATCAGTTATACCTGGAGTTCCAAATTTTATCTGTTATCATCCGGGATGATTCAATGGCCCGTCTGATGATCTCAATTTTTCTGGCCTCCTCCGGGGTAACCCCCCTGTCCATTTTCCGTTTCAGGGCGGTCTCCATCTCTAAAAGTTCATCAAAAAGCCGTGACCTTCCAACGGCATGGGCGTCATTTTCCAGGATATCCACAGTAAAGTCCGTCAAAGTTTGATTCATCAGTCATGCCTCATTTTTAATATTTTCGTTTTGCCCTGTCTTTCAAGTACAAGGCGATCGGTGGCTATGGACTTTATCACGTAACCGCCGGGCAATTTTCCTCCGGTAAAAAACTTCTGTCCGTCCTTCATGCTCACAAAGGGAATGGGCTTAAGGGTTATACTGACAATGGAGAGGCCGCCAAGGGGGTCGATCTCCTTTTCCTGGTTTAATTTATCTGCAACCACCGTGCCAGATCCAAAAACATTTTTGTCCGAAGGGGTCTGGCTGCCGGTCTGGGTATCACCTGCACCAAAAGAGTTATCTGAGCCTTGGCTGCCAGGCGGTACGTCTCCAGGTTGAGAGCCAACATTGTTGTCGTCACCATCGGGAGACAAGAGAATATTGTTGGCGTCTTGATCCAGTATAAGATTACCCTGCCTGTCAAACACTGCTTTGCCATCGGCATCGGTAATCACCCTTGGTGCCACTGGGTTGCCCTTCTCGTTCCGCAGGATTCTGCCATCCCTGTCAAGGAGTGCCGGAACGAGGAGGGGGTTGCCGTCCTTATCCCGGACCACCCTGTTTTCAGCATCCCTGGCAATGGTCAGGGGAATTACTCTGCCGTCTGAGTCTTTTAGGGGCTTGCCTTTTTCATCCAGAGCCACACCGAGAACCACAGGGTTGCCGTCTGCATCTGTGATAATTTTTCCGTTCCTGTCAAAGGCCACCCGGCCCATTATGGGTTTGCCCTCCCTGTCGTAGACTACATTTCCCTCTCCGTCCAGGACAGGACCGGTCATGATTGGCATCTGTGTCTCTGGAAATACGGGTCTTCCCTGTTCGTCGATGAGCAGACGTCCCAGTTCGTCCTTAGCAGCCCCTGATGGGATAGGCTTTGTGGGCAGAACCTCGCCTTTTTCGTTCCTTACCAGTATTCTGCCCTGATTGTCACTCTGGATGGTGCCGTCAGCATTTCTGAGCACTTCACCCATAACAGGTCTTCCCTGTTCGTCGACGAGCAGACGTCCTAGTTCGTCCCTTGCAGCCCCTTGTGGTATAGGTTTTGTCGGTACAATCTCACCCTTTTCATCCCTTACGAGTATTCTACCCTGCTTGTCCCGCTGTACGGTGCCGTCAGCATTTCTGAGCACTTCACCCATGACAGGTCTTCCCTGTTCGTCGACGAGCAGACGTCCTAGTTCGTCCCTTGCAGCAACCGTCTTATCCTTTAGCAGAAGATCGCCCTTCTCGTCCCTCAGGGGTTCTGCAAAAATAAGGTTGCCCTTTTTGTCCCTTACCAGTTTACCGTCTTTATCCCTCATAACCGGTAAAAGCAACGGTTCTCCTGAAGGGGTACGTTGAAAATCTCCCTGGCCGTCGGGTATCAGGGCACCCAGCATTTTACCGTCCTTGTCTTGAATCACGGCCAGCTGGTTGCCCTTGGAATCTTTTATCCATTTTGCATCCTTGAGTATTTCATCTAACTTTTCCTTTGTATAGGGAGAGCCAGATAATGAAACCTGGGTGCCTGGGGATGATGTAGGAGGCTGGAATGGCAGTGGTTTTATGCCGGTATCCTGATCTTTGGTGGCCCTGAGTCCAGGCGTTGATGCAACAAAGGCTGGAACGCCTTTTGCCGATTGGGAATCAAGAAAGAGCTGGGCAAGGGCGGGATCGGGTGAGAATTTCGACCGCATTCCCGAGTTGAGGCTCGAATTCCATTCAGAGGAAAAACCAGGTGCAGTGAGGGTGTCCCAGAAGGCAATGGGAGAGCTGAGGCGATCACACACCTCGCCTTTTACGGTTTCCAGTGTCTGGCGCTGGTCAAAATCAAGCTCTCCCTCCACCTGGACAAGACCCGGATGGAACCTGATGGTTACGAGGTTCTCAAGCCTGTGCTTGATCAGTCTGTCCTTGAGTACCGGCCAGACCTGAAAGGCATAGACCATGGCGGAATCAATTTTATCCACCTCGAAAATATCGTTGCGTATCCAGATCTTAGAGGCACCCTCGATGAGCTTGTCCCTCATATATCCCTTGACCAGGATGTTCTTTTCATCCAGTTCAACCTCTGGAAAGAGCCCTCTCACGGACAGGGCAACCTTTACGGCAAAGGCGCGCTCTTCGTTGACTCTGATATCGACAAAAACAGGGTAGTCCATACCGCCGGAAATTTTCCACAGACGCCCTCTTTCCTCCTGGGTGTCTACAATTCCAGACACCGTTACTCCTATATTTGTCTGGGTAACTGTCAGGTATTCAAAGCCCTGCTTTTTTAGGACATGCTTCATATCCCCTGCAAGCTTTGTATCGTTTGTGCCGATGCAGGGGCCAAAAATCAATAAAAAAAGAAATAAAACCCCTGCATATTTTAAGATTTTGACAAAAAGGGGGGGTAAAATAACCTTTTGGGCAGGTGCGGTCTGTTGACCCGCATCCTGATCCTTTTCAGCGTCTCTCCCCGGTATAGATCCCTGTTTTTCCCGGATAAAAGATTTGCTGGAAAAGGCGGTTGAAGGGATAAAGTCCCCCCAGGTTTCATCTTCAAGTTTCCAGGCCAGGCAGGTGGTACCGAGCATCAGGGGAGTCAAGGGCTTCCAGGAAGCCTCACCTTCAACCCTTTGTTCACCGGGCTGTTGAGCCCGGTCTATCTTCTGATCGACACCAGGGGCTGCACCAGAGTCTGGGGTTGCCCTGGTGTAGACATCCTGCTGCTGGTTGATCAGGGTAACCGGAGCATCGATGGTTTTTATGGCTATTTCATCAATTCGGTCCGGGGAATCGGGAACTATAATACAGAGGTGACGTTCGGCAACCGAGCTGTCCTGTATTACAAGGTCACAACTCCTGCTGCTTCCCAATGTGGTGGTGCCTGGGGCAAGGGGGATTTCCGCACCAAGGTGGGGGCCTGAGAATATTTTTAGTAAAATGCCCATTATTCCATTGGCTCCCCGGGCCCCAGGGGCCTTTTTGAAGAACAGCCGCCCACCGGGCGGGGAGGGGGCGTAAGCGATTGAACACCACCGGATTCAGTGCTGTAGGGAGATCGATAGAATTTGTTTTCATCAATGGTCGGGCCGTTGGCCTGCATTTCACCGGGTCGTATGATCCTGGGGCTGATCAGAATCATACGCTCCATTCGCTGCACGTTGTTGGTTGCGGTCTTGAACAAACGGCCGATGCCCGGCATGTTCATTAAAAGGGGAACTCCGGAGTCGGATGTCCTTGCTGTTTCATAGTAGTATCCGCCGATGAGAAGGCTCTGGCCGTGGGCAATATAGCCCTGGGTTTCGATGTTGGTCTTTTTGACCACGGCCGGGATGTCGTTTTCAACTGAACCAGTAGTTGGGGCCTGGCCGTCCTCAATGCTGACGGTTAGCTTTATCTGGGGCTCTTTATCCTTATACCGGATGATATGTGGAGTAACCGTGAGGTTGGTTCCGGACGAGACTTCTTTTAATTCAACCACCTTCTCTCCGACAATTCGGATATAAAAGGTGGTCGAGGTCTCGATGGAGGCCGAGGTGTTGTCTATGGTCAGAACTGACGGTCTGCCAAGAACCCTGGCGTCCCCCCGGCTTTCCAGGGCGTCCACCTTGGCAAGAAAATAGTCCGATCCATGGCTGTACACCGTGGAAAAGTTAAATCCCGTGCCGATGATCGATGCGGCGGTGTTTTTACCGCCCGCCCCGATAATATCCAGGGGGCTAAGAATCTCATTGATGGAGCTGCCGGCCCCGACTCCGGTATCGCTTCCAATGGCTGCACCGCCCATACTGACCCCGAGGGCGCGGGAAAAATCCGTGTCCACATCCACTATGGCCGCATGGATCTCCACAAGATCCAGGGGCTTGTCAAGCTCTTCGATGGCCTTTTCGTAATAGGGAATTCGATAGGCCGCATCCCTGACAATTACAGAGTTGCTTCTTGAGTCTGCAAGGATTCTAGGTGCGATCCTCTTATCAGATACCTGGGGCAGCCCCCTTGATTCGGTGTACATGGGAGATGCCACGAGGCGGTCCAGCTCTATCTGTTCTTTGGCCTCTCGCTGCAGCTCTTTGAGGGTGACTTCTGTGGCAGGTCGATTGGGAAGGTCCATGGGGGGAATGGTGCTGCGCACGGCAGATCCTTTGCCGGTTCCAACGGCGAGCTGGGTGCTCTCTAAATCTGCCTCAAGTACCATGGCGGTGAGGATCGAAGCCACCCCTGGAATTACCTTTTTATCCTTTTCTGATCCTATTGAGGTATCCGCTGCCCAGGCGTGCTTTAAAAAAAAGACCTTTACCTCCTGCTCGTTTCTATAGGCATCCTCGTAAGACTTGATGGCTGCTGCCACCCCGTCCGCATAGGCCGAGGGGCCGGAAAAAACAATGACCCGCCTCTCGTCGTTGAACGTGCAGGGGAGCTGGACCGAGAGCAGGTTGGCCTCGACCAGGATTTTTTTCATCACCGAAGGTTTTGCAGCAGAGAGATAAATAAGCCTTCGTCCAAGATCTCTTTTCACATAAAAGTGAAGAATGTCCTCAAGGACGTACCACTCAATGCCAAAGGCCGTATAGATTCCGGCCAGAAAATATTCGGGTTTAAGATCCTTAAAATCACCGCTTACCTCACCCTTCACATTTTCTGTAAAGGCGGCCCTCAACCCCTGGCTTCGGGCAAAGGTCTCCAAAAGATTAACAAGGGGTTCGGCTTCGGAATAGTGGGAGAAATTGCTGTGGAAGATGTTTGATATCTGTGGGTTATATTGGCCGACCACTTTGTTGGCAAAGGATTTTTTTTCGGCAAGTTCCCCGGCATTTAAGGGAATAGTGAGAAGAATCACACAAAATCCAGATAGAAGAAGCATTCCCAAGCGGAATAAATCTGCTGACCGTTTGGCTTTGTTTTTATTTCCCAAGTTCCAGACTCCGTTCAAGACCCGATCAGGTTGAATGCACCAGATATTTTTACAAAAATAGTTTAAAGGATTTGACTTTTTCACAGGGCCTTGTAAAAAGCAAGATCATTTACAAAATTTTCCATGACATCCGAAAACTCAGAGGCCCGCAAGGCACCCAGTAAAACCACCCTGTGCAGGCGCAAACTCAGATTTTCCATATCAAGGCTAAGGGTTGCTGTATCCGTAAAAGTTCTGGGAAGAACTGCAGTTGCGGCCCGTTTGATAGTCTGATCCCGGTCAGCACTGGATAGTTTTCTGATTTCAGCCTCAAGCACGAGGGTTCTCTGGTCAGGGCTTGAGGCATCGATGATCATATCTCGATCAAGGCGAAACCGATACCGGTCACTGCTGTTTATACTGGGAACGGCCCATCCTGCCTTGGCACAGACCGTTTCCATCCATGGTTTGATCATGTTTTACACCCTGCCTATGGCGGTCATGGTCTGGTAATCTGCCTGGCTCATGGACTGGAGCATGCTGATGCAGTTCTGAATGAGTTCGGTTGCCTTTTGTCTGAGCTTATCTGAAGTCTCCTTGTTGATGTTTGCCACCTGGCTTTCACCGTCCTTGATGGCTATATCGGCATCGTACATTCCGGTGATTATACCGCCAAGGGCGTTTACGGCGCTTGAACCTGCCTGGCCCAGACCTGATATGGCCATGGCTTTGCCACCATAGGCGCTTGAAAGAGTTCCATCACCTGCCTTTGCAGCGTTTAAACCCTTGGCAGAGCTTGACATGGCCCCGATCGAAAAACCGATCTGAACGGCGGCGCTGGTAAGACCCACCACAAGGTTGACAATGGCCTTTGACATTATGTCACTGGCCTTTTCCTTGGCAATGGCCATTATTTCATCCCTCTGTGAAAACCCCTCCAGGAGCTGGTTGGCAGACTCTTCACCGGCGATTTCCACCATCAGGAGCATGAGCATCGCCATGGTGTTTTTGACGGTCTTTTCGGTAATTTCAGGGTTGCTGATTACATAATCAGCCGGTTTAGTAAGAATCTTACCTATATCGTCGGATGAGAGGTTGGACACCCCGGTAAATTCCTGCCAGCTGCTTCTGATCTGATTGATCTTTTCAGTATCGCAACCGGGATTCAACTTTTCAACAGCCGCCTGAAAAACCTGGTCCATTGTCCAGCTGGGGTTGTCTGCTTTTATCCTGTCAATGGTTTGTCCCACCTTTTCAGGCGTTGATTCGGGTACGGCAGCCAATATATTTTGATTTAACTTATCAATGGCTTGATCATCCTGTTTGCTGCCTGTCATCCCGGCGTAAAGCTGGAGATTGCCAAAATTTGTCCCGCCAATGTCATTTATTGTCATTTGTTCTCTCCCTGTTATTCTGTTTCAACCAATGTCAGGTTTCATTCCACAACCCAACCTAGGATCGACTGTTGAACTCGTCCCCACTGACTACTACCTACTCCCCACTGCCCTTAAGCCTTATTAAGATTCATACCAGCGATCAATTCAAGATCCTGCAAAATAATGTCCATGGAGTCGGCAACGTTGCTCCTCATGGCCTCGAATATTTTACTGAGTATGGCTCCCATAAGTTCCTGCTCCATGTTTCTTGTTTCTGAAAGTTGTTCCAGCAGAGCCTTGAGTTCAAGGAGCTCCGCCTGGAACTTGCTGAGAGAATAGTTTGCAATGGCCGTTCCCCCCTGGACAATTCCGGTTGCTATTCCCAGCCCCGCACTCATCATTTTCAGGGCATTTGCGGCTCCGTTCATGGTGCTGGTAAGGGACGACGTGGTTGAGGCTGCGGTTGATGCCGCTGATGAGGCAGCTCCAGCAGCAGTTGATCCTGTGGAAGCCACGGCCCCAGGTGCCGTAGCCAATCCCGCTCCAAGGGTGCAGGCAATAGCCACAACGGTAAGCGCTATCTGAACTGCAAAGGCGGTCCATTTGGCAACTGTCTCTTCGTCCACATCCCCTCCAAGGGCGTTGATAAGCTTTGCAAGCATCTTGCCAATGCCCTGGCCCAGGGACCACTCCACATCAAACTCGCTCAAGGTGGCCGAAACCGCACCGGAGACGGCAAGACCGACAAGTATGGCTGCCCCGGCGATCAAAAGCGCCCCTGCCGCCGCCCCCACACCCGTTGCAATGGCTGCTGCTGCCACCACACATGCCACCACAGCTGCAATCACAGAAGCCACCACTCCTACCCATTTCAAAAGTTTATTCCAAAAGTTTGTTTTTCCCGCCTTTTCCATCTCCTTGGCTTTTTTTTCGACAAACTCATCAAATTCCTTTTTCTGAAGATCCTTGTTCGCATTTGCAACGACCGTGCTTTCATCCATGAAAGCATCTTCAAGTTCTCCCTGGAGCATCTGCCAGAGAAGCACAAGATACTCCCGGTCACCCTTGTTAATGCCGTCCGGGGAATACTCGGTTAGAATCGAGGCAAGCTCTGACACCCCGATATCATGCCGGGCCGTTAATTTTTCCCATTCGGTCTTGATCTCATTGGCGGCCCGGGTGGAAATCTCGGCGTTGAACATCTTGCCGATATGCTTGATCATGGCCTGGCTGTCAATGGCTGAGCCATCCTTTTTCTCTACAGTTCCCAGGTAGGCAACCACGGCCTGCTGGATCTCAAGTTCGCTCTTGCCGGGAAAGGCCCGCTTGAGGGAGAGTTGAACATCCCCATATTCAGAATGGATCTGACCTGAAACATTGTCCGATGCTGTGCTGCCTATACCTTCAACCATTTGCAATTACCTCCTTGTTTCAGCTGTTCAGCCGTTTAAAAGCCCAAGCATTTTTTTTGACTGTTCAATGGATACAAGGCGATCGACACTGTTTTCCTGGGGATGATTCTGATCGGTTATGTCGGATTCAGCGGCAAGCTCAAAAATGATCCTGGCCTCGTCTCTTCTGTTGGTTGCCAAAAGACATTTTCCGGTTCGAAATAGAAGTTGTGGTGACCTGCCGTTTCTCATCATGGCAAGGGAGTACATGGCGATGGCGTTGTCGAATTTCTCCTGGGCCTCATAGGCAGCCCCAAGGCCTGTCTGAAAGTTGTGGTCTTTTGAGTCAAGAAGAAAAAGAATGAAAAATAGATTTTCTGCCTGGGTGTAATCCTCCGCCTCAAATGCCCTGTAGGCATTTTGATAGATCATCCCCAGCCCTTTTTTGTCAATATTCATGCTCGCACAAACGGATTGTTGCCCGTCCATATGCTGAACAACGCCTTTTTTTGTATTCTCCCACTCGTCAAGAAAGCTTTCCCTTGTGATTTGTTCGGCCATTTTTCCTCCGTTTTTTCAAGAAACTTGAAACAAGAGACAAGAAACAAAGTTCAGTCCTGATTAAAGTTTCAACCTTCGTTGTGTCCGCTAAGGACGTGTTGGTTTTTTATATGAAACACCCACCGAGCTGGCCGAGATGTAGGGGCTCCCCTTGCGGGTGCCCTCAATTGCCACCCTTGCGGTCGCCCCTTTTTTTATAGGAAACTCCCGCCTATTTTGCCGCCACAAAGGGCGACCGCAAGGGATCGCCCCTACACTAACCTCGGCTTATTTTATCGTGTTTCATCGTTTGTTGTATCTGCAAGGGTCTTGAGCATTCCCTTGGCCCGCTCCACATAGATCTGTTTTTTTGTGTTTTTTGCCTCTTTGGCGCAATCTGCGGCAAGGCTGAAAAGTTTTATTGCCTCCTCCTTTTTCCCGAGATGTACGAGACAGATACCGGCCCTGAAGGGTGCCACAGGGTCATAGGGAGTTGTGGCCAGAACCATGAAGTAGAGGGGCATGGCAAACTCGTACTTTGCCTGGCCTTCCAGGGCCCCTGCCAGACCCATGATCGCTCTGGTATCTTTGTTGTTCAGCACAAGAAGGGTCGTGAAAAGTTCCTCGGCCCCTGGATAATCCTCCAGTTGGAGGGCGGTCTGGGCCCGTTTGAACATCTCGTCCAGATCCTGATCCTGAACATTTGCGGCCTGGGCAATGGTGGTTTTGCCGCTCAAAACCTCATCCACATACTTTGATGCTTTTTCAAATTCATCCATCAACATTTTTTTGTCGTAAAACTCTGGCAATTTAACCTCCCGAAGTTTTTCCCTGGGTGGACATGAGATCCACCGCCTTTTTGATTGCGTTTGCCGCCATCTGCTCAGCCTCGCTGGAATCCTTGACCGCCATGTCCATCTCGGTTGAAAGCTTGTTCAAGTCCGTGGAGCGCATATCTTTTTCCTGGTTCAGAACATCGGCAAAGGATTGCCACTCGTCTTTGCTGTGTTTACCGTCTGCACCCTTGTCCATTGATGAAGCCTTGTCCGATGGGGGGGCGTATTTGTATGGCTTTATTGGTCCGAGTATGAAATTATTATTTTTATTTGCCTCTTTGTAGTCTTTGTCCCATTGATCGTCGTAGGCTTTACGATTTTTCTTTGCATCTGTTTTATTCTTTGAAAATTTACCGTCGGTTATATCGTTCATATAGTTGTTAAAATCAGTGGTGGATTCTGTGGTTTCATTTTTACCCTTTGCAGCGGCGCTGGCCTTTCCCTGGTGGGCCTCCTTTGAATGTTTAAGGCATTCTTTGTATGCTTCAAACGCTTTCTCATACTCGGTAAGCTTTTTGCTCATCTTGTTCTCTTCCTGGCCTGCAAAATAGGAGGCAAGGCAGGCAAATGCCTGGATGGGATTCATGCCTTTTATGTTGGTTTTTAATGTTCCTTTGTCTGCTTTAGTTCCTGTCATGCCCAGTTTATAGGAAGATAAAAGTGTATCGCTTGAGTTTATTCCTGATACCATGGGGTTCTCTCCTATTCTCAGTTTAAAGTCTTATCTTTACTCTTTTCTTCTTTTTCACGGCTTCCCCGGGAGGGGAGTCGGAATCAAGGTCTTGACCCCGATCTCCGGGGGTTTTAGATGCGGCAATGCCCTCCAGAAAATCAGGAATTGGTCTGTCACTTTCAGCCATGGCTCTCCTGAACATATCCATGCCCTGGGGATGAACTCCCTGGACCTTCATCATCTCTTCAAGGTTCAGGGTTGATTTAAGGCCCATATTTTCAAGATTGGCTCTGTTTTTCGCCTGGATTTCGGCCGTGGCCTGTTTGAATCGCTCCAGCCGTCGTTCAGCTGCGGCCAACTCCCTGTCTATCTCTCTTATTTTTCTGTCTGCCTCTTTCATATCCATATGTCCCGGTGTTTTGTTTGTTTAATCATTGCCGGCAAAGTAAATATTTACGTTGTAAAGGTTATTGCTGTTTCTATATCTGTAACCTGAACATCCCCGTTAAGGTCGCTCAACATTATTTTCACCTCCGAGCTGTACTTCACCTGATCCAGATCGCCCATGTTGTGCTTAAGGTTTATAAAGACTCTGTTTTTGTCATTATCAAAGGTGATGGATCGTGAGACTCCCTTGATAATTTCACGCTCATCACCCGGGCCTCTTCCCTGGAGATTAACAGCAGACCAGGCTTTCTGAACGTTGTTGCCATGGAAACCAGAGCCTCTTTCCTTTCCCCATCCAAAGGCGTCTGCAAATCGTTGGAGTTCGTTGTTGGCGGTTTCATTGTCAAGTCTTGCCCATGGACCAATCCCCCCGAACTCTTCTCCGTTGACCACCACACCGGTACTGAAAAAATTATGCATGAAAGAGTCTGCGTTATTCATCTTAGAGGGATGCATTAAAGAACCGGTAATAGGGAAACTTGGATCTCCCTGGTATGCCTTTGGCGTTGGCGGATCGAGGTGGGTCAGGATATTTTCCACCATTGCCTTTGCCTCGGCATTTGTTTTATTTTGATTATAGGGGCTATGGGCTGGGTGGGACCTGATAGAGCGCACCTCCCCGGCCGTGTCTCTGGGCATTCTCACCACTGAATTTATCTCTAAATATTCTGATTCTGCCGACGCCCTTATTTCAAGAGCAGATCTGCTGCCTGTAATTTTGACACGGCAGTGTTCCCTGGCAACGGGGATTATTTCTTCTTTCATTTGAGTTTTTGAAGGAAAGTTTTCCGTAAATCTGGACTTCAGACGTACCTTAGCCTCCTCTTTGATGACTTTCTTACCCTCCTTGGTCAACAGGTTTAGATCGATTCCGCTTTGCTCATCCTCAAAGGCCTGTTCTGCCATGTCTTGAACATAACCGTCTATGTTCATACGAATATTGACCTTTATTGCACGATCTTCACTCCAGGGAGTCTTGATCTCGGATAAAACCTGGGCTGCCACCCTTCCGGTAAGGGGTTTACCCATTTCTACAAGGCCTCTAAGTTTTGCCGTGGCTATTCCTGCATACCTGTCAGAATCGGTCATTGTCCGTATCTCTTTAATGAGATTTAAAACTGCTTGATTGTTGGAGTCTTTTGAAAAAAGTTGGCTGAATGCCCTTCCAAGCCAGGTGCTGGTTCTCTGGGAAAGATCATCTTTAAGATGATTTCCCCCGATCTGATTGTACTGGACGATTTTCTGATCAATGCCCGTCTGGTGAATATTTCCAACCATAATGCCCTACTCTTCTTAAATTTTAATCATGCTCTGAAACTCACCAGGGGTGATCTCTTTTCGGCCCCTGGTTTCTGAATCTGACTGGGGGGGGTGTGCAATATCAGATCGATTAAGGGTTTCAACAAAGTATTCCGCTGCATTGATAAAACTTTCTATTCTGGCTGCAAAGTCATTTCCGGAAATCCCGGCAATGTTGAATTTGGCGGCATAGGTAACCTTGTCCAGTTCGGTATCAATGCCGAGTATTCCGCCCATGGTGTCCCGGTAGAAGCAATTTTTTTTGAGCAGAGTTTCAAATAGAACCGCTTTTTCTGAGGCATTTCCCGGAATCTGAAACAGGGCCGAGAAAAAATAGCACTGATCCTCCTCCTGGATGAAATGCATATTGATAATGATATCATCAAGCTTTACGGCACAGATACCACCCTCTTCCATTTTAAGATCAATTCCTGTGACTTGACCCACTTTATCGACCAGAGCTTGATATTTTTCCATTTTAACGTTTCCTTACTTTATCTCGTTTCTTAAGAGGTCAAAGTTGTCTGTGTACTTTTATTGGCGGCAACTTTGTTGTCTGTTGACGATTCATCAACAACCGCCAGAAGAGTAATTCCGGAATCCGTGGCACCGAGTAAAAACTTCTTATCCTTGTAACGCACAACACAGACGTCTCGTTTGGGGCCAAGGGAGAGGTGGGCCTCAATGGTCAGCTCCCTGTGCTGCTTTAAGCTGCTTAATCCAAATCTAACTCCATACCGTTTAATCCCCAAAAGCACAAGAATCAAAAAACCCAGAATGACAAAGATAACCGTTAAGGACTGCAAATAGCTGCCTGGCTCCATAATGTCTCCCATGGGTCAAACCCGGATAAAGTGATCAGTCCCGGCCCCGTTAACAACACTATCGTTTTGTTTGCCGGCCTTGGAAAGAATATCCTTCCAATATTCGGCTGCCCCCAGAAGATTTGCAAAAAACGGACCAGCATCTCCAATATCTTCCAACGGCATCTCCAGCCGGTGGTGCAGGCAGAGGTGTCCGGTCTCCCTGTCAATGGAAAGTGATCCTCCGCCTGTAAGCTCCCAAAGGTGGTTGCCACATAGGATAGAGTAGAGAAGGATGGCGTCGTCAAGGTCTGGCTGGCCGATGTAGATCGCCGTTACAAGGGTCTTTTCCTCTTCCAGGGCGTAAAAGAGAAAGCTTAGGTGGTTTGCGTTGAAAAAGGCCCTTCCCTCCTGGTCAAAGGTAAAGGGATCGATTCCCGCCTGGTCTGATATATGGTCGAGTACGGCCTGGGCCTGGTCTGAAAAGTTCATCTTTACTATCTCCTTATTATTGTTTTTTTTTTATATGAAACTCCCGCCAAAGCGTTGTTATTGGAGAAGTTTTCATGTTCGTTGTGGCCGGATGCCTCTCTCGTTCCGGTCAGGAAAACCAAAGGGGGCGGAATGACACTACTGCCCACCCTGTACCATCGTATTTCATTATTCGCTATTGCCGGATGCCTGTGTCGCTCCGGCCGTGCCGGTTAATCGTTGCTGGTAAAGATCATTGCCACCTGGACATCGTCCACACGTACATCCCCGGTAAGGCCACTCAACCTTATGCCCACCTCTGCGCTGTATCTCACCTGATCGGTATCGCCTTTGTTGTCCTTGCAGCTGATGACCGCACTTCCGTCATCATTAACGGTGATGGAGTGTGATAAGCCCGAGAGAACCGGTCCTCCAGTTGAGTTCACCTGGGAAGAGGCATTTGCAGGAGCCATGAAAAGGGCATCCTGCGTTGCCTGGTCTGCAGCACCCAGAGGGTAGGACGTAAGGGGAATCGAATCAGTTACCTGGAAAAGCAACTTTGATGCGGTCACGGCCTGTTCCCGCCCCCCAAGGGCGTCCACAAATTTTTCAACTTCCTGATCAATGGTTTCCTGGCTTACATTGCTGCCGGTTGCTCCCAATTTTGTTCCGTTGACCACAACACCTCCACGGTTAAAGTCCCGCATGAACTCATCGGAAATGCCAACTTCTTTTGCCAGTCCCCTCTTTGCCAATGGTCGAGGATTGGCCAGGATGTCTTCCACCTCTGTCCTTGCCCTGGCGTTTATACTTATTTGATCAACAATTGGAGGGCCGTCGGGAAACATGGCCCTGGCACTCGTTCCCACCACCATGTTTCCATCACCCGCCAATGCCTGCAAACCCAGGGCAGATCTATCTTCTATATCTACACTGGAAATATGACCATGGATCTGCTCTTGAATCATTGGCTCGGCAAGACTTTCCGTGATATCAAAAATGGCGTCTGACAGCCCCGTCACCTGGCTTTGTGTATATTCCAGGTCCATCCTGGGCTCTACGCCGGTCTCCTTGGTCATATACATGAGCGATTCCGCAGCATCTGACATCAGTCCTCTGACGTTGAGTTCCTGCTGGTTGGTGAGCTTAAGGCCAGGCATGTCAAGCCTCATCCCACTGGATCGATCAAGGAGTTCATTGATCAAATCCTGCATCTTGTCGGATGTCATGATTTCTCTCAGGTGATCCTTTTGCTGGGGATTGAGGCCGGTCGTGGCCCAGTCCAGGGAGTCACTCTTTTGTATGACCCGGTCGTCCTTGCCCTCGCCGTCAATGGTCGATCCCAGGGCGTATGCGGTGGTGAGTAAGCCTTTGATCGTATCCTCGGTCAAACCGGCGGGGTTTTTAATTTCCATGAGCTGGGATACAAGGCTCCTTGCCTGGCCGGCCCTGTTCTGTTCTTTGGCATTGCCCGTGCCGTCAAGCTCATCCTCATTGAACACAACTTCATTGCCGATTCTGTGTTCAATATTGTCATATTTTGCATCTAACTCGCCTTCAAACGAGGTGAGCTGTGCCTTTAAATCCGGAGGAAGGGTGCTGACTTCTAACCTCATTATTCCTGTCTCAAGGAGGGTGGGGTATTCTGTTTCAAGAACCCTGTTGATATTGGCCATCATGGTGCGTACGCCCTGCCCGGTCCTTGTGCCGGCAGGGTTGTTTTCATTCAAAATATTGAGAAGGTCGTTTCTACCCGATGCCCTTGTGGTCTCTACAAGGGCTTTAAAATCCCTCTCAACCCCCTTGTCCAGCCGTTCCTTGCGGGTGCCCTCTGTGTTTTGAAGGCCCAGCAGGGTCTTAAGGCCGCCCCATCCGTGTTTGATGGAGCTTAACAGGTCGGCAAAGAATCGTTTGGGCCGACTCTGGGGGCCCTGGGTATCTACCTTGTCCTGGGAGAGGGTTGAGATCCTGCAGCCATGGCTCTCCATCTTTAAAAAAAGGCGGTCTCCCCTGGTTCCCATCACCCCGTCTTTCATGGCTCCATAGAGCAGGGTTCCCTTGCCGTGGGGCAGCTTAAGATCTATTCCCCGGTGACCACACCCCTGGTGATCGCTGAAGCCTTCGATGTGGGTGGAGGTTCGTTGGTACACCTCGGTGGACGAGTCAAGGAAATCACGGATCTTGCTCCCCGGATCGGGCAGGTTAAAGGCACCTTCGGAAAAGCTCGCCGTTTTCTGGCTGGCCCTGGCAGTGAGAAAGGTCATGAAATCTCTGATATCTCTTTCCGATGCCGGGGTAGGGGCCGTTCCATTCTCGATATTCTGGTAGACCTTAAAGCCGTTGTTTACCCTCTGTTGAAGGGTCTTTCCCGCATTGGCCATGGCATCCGAACGCTGACCTTTTGGCAGGCTTTGAATTTCTTTTGCAATCATCCGGCTGTCAAGCATGGCCGGACTTGAGCCCGGTGGAACGGTGATGCCGATCTGTGCGGCGAGACCAGCCCTTGCCATGTTCTGGGCAGCTGCCAACCTTGCTGGCGCTACAGCAACCCCGATCTGGTCAGTTCCCCTGAGTGCGGTCAGGGGTACTGCTGCAATTGTCTGTTGAGCCGTTGTATTTGCGGCAAGCGGCGTTGTTGGTTGGCCGCCAAGGTTCTGTTCCACCTGAGCTGTTATACCTGTCTGCTGGGTTGGGGTATCCCCCCGGATCTGTGTGTCTTGGGGTATCACAACTCCCTGACCGACACCTGAAATACCATTTGGCATAATCCGATCTCCTGTTATTTATTTAAATCTTTAAGCGCAATTATAGTTTTGGGTTTAACCTCTGGCAATCATTTGTCCACAAACTTAAGGCTTACCCCAGGACTGCCATCCTGAAACTGAATAAGTTCAGCCAGATCCGCTTCGGTTATGTTTTCCGCTACACCGCTCAGATCAATATCGTAGAAGGCTTTGAGCTCCAGCTCACAGGTTCGGCCCTCACCGGGTCCAACTATCTGGATCAGTATGTCCATGTCGGTCATTGATCCTGCGGTCAGCATTTCAGTGAGTGCCCGGCCTGAATATTCAACCGTGTACCTGCCCTGGCCATGGGCTGTAACATTAAAGGGCCCGTGATCTGTTCCGGCACCGATAATGATGTTTCCCCCGCCTGTGGCCGGCACAAAACCATCTTTAACACAGGCAACTGCAACGGAACCGGCAAAGGATTGGTTAAGCAATATTGAAAGGGCCCGGGCCTGGTTTTTATCACCCCCGCAGGCCTGGACAAATTTTTCCTCCAGGCGTGTTCCAGGTGCGGAGTCTCTACTTGAAACCCCGGTTTGAGCGTCCCTGGCCTCCTGGGGGGTGAACACTACCTCGTGTTCATCCTCCCTGATGGTGACGGGCGCTCGTGCAAGATCTGCAACAAACTGATCTGCCAGAACTGTTTCCCCAAAGGGTTTATTGCTAACAGTTGTGGTTTCTCCAAATTCTCTTGCAAAGAGTTCCGGGGCAACCAGAAACGTTGAATCAAATGACAGCACAGGTTTTGGATGTTGGGGATCGGTTCTGTCGATCATCACCCTTGCATCCTTCGGAAGGCCGTTTTCCGGGAGTGAGGCGTGCTTCTTTACCAGGTCCAGGGCGTCCTGCTGGAGAGTATTGGCCTTGGTGTAGGGGATATTGGCAAAGATATCCTGAATCATATCCTTTGCCCCTGGAGGGAGAGCAGGATTATTCTTTAAAAAATTTTCTGTCTCTATCTGGGGCTTGAGATCTGCCGCCATGCTCATAAAACCTGACAGAGTTTCCATTTTAATGGCAATTGATGTGTCTTCCTGGCGGCCTGCGGCATCTATACAGGCATCATAAAATCCCTTGGTCTGTACCTGTCCCTCGCCCTGGTCAAGGCCGTTTGCCTTCATTGCAATGGCGCACAGGCCAAACCTGACCGTTGCAAAGGAATAACCGTCAATGCCGCTGCGCGTGACTTGGGTATCTGGATCTTTACAGGCCCCTTCCATAGCGCTTGAGACCTGTTTGGAAAAATCTACCAGGGTGGCATCGGACAGGTCTCCCCCTATTACTGCCTCTGCAATTTGGGCACAGAGCCCGTCTTTGTATCCCTGGATCACTGAAAGAGAAATATCCCTGGTCAACATTATCTCGTCATCGGCAAGACTCTGTTTCAGGATTTGTTTCACATCTTCAGGCACCCCTTCGGCCTCAGAGATACAGGTAAAGGCCTCCACCAGAGTATCCATGACCCTTGTTTTTGTCTGTTCAATGGCAGGATCATGGGTGTCATACAATCGATGATTTTTCTGGCTTGCAATGGCTAATTTACTGTATATCTTATTCTTCATGTTTTTAATAATGGCATCGGATAAGACAAACCCATCCTCTCCGTTTTCTTCTAACCGGGCCGCTACTTCTTCGTCAAGATCTGCCACCACCTCATCAATTTTGGCCTCGTTAAAATTCATTATTTTGATTCGGCAGTGGTCCCTGGCAATTTCGGTGAACTGATTTTTCATTTCAGCTTCCGAAGGCGATTTTTGTGTAAATATTGATTTGAGTCGCTGTGTCGCCTTTTCTTTGATGGAATCTTTATCCTCCTGGGTCATCAGGCCTTTACCTATTCCGCCCTGTTCCTTGTCAAAGGCCGCCTCCATAAGTCCATCAATTTCCACACCATGGTCGGCAACATAGGTGTCTATGTTGATACCAATATTAGCACTTTTTGCAAGATCTTCACTCCTGGCAATTTTGACCTCGGATAAAACCTGGGCTGCCACTCTTCCGGTAAGGGGTTTGCCCCGGCCCACAAGGGCTGTAAGCTTTGCCTGGGCAAGGTTGGCATACCTGTCTCCAAATTCCGATTTTTCCCTTATATCTGCAATCAGATTTGAAACTGCCCTATTGCTGGAATCTTTTGAAAAAATCTGGCTTAATGCCCTTCCAACAAAGTTGGTGGTTTTCTGCAAAAGATCCTTGCCAAGATGATCCCCCCCTATTTGATTGTACAGGGCAATCTTCTGATCAATGCTTCCCTGATAAACGCCTTGAACCATAATAGTCCCTCCTTTGGGATTCTTAAATTCTAATCATGCTGTGAAATTCATCAGGCTTGATCTCTTTTCCGTTTTCCCTGGTTGAATTTTGCTGGGAGTGGGGTGAAATATCTGATAGATCAAGGGTTTTAACAAAATTTTCCGCAGCATTAATAAAACTTTCTACTCTTCCTAGAAAATCATTTCCGAAAATAGCGGCAACATACTGTTGTGGCAATAAAGTTGCCTATATGTTTTTGTTGGTGGTAATTTTTTTGCCGGTTGGGTTATTTTTTTTTAATTTCAACAACTTTTTTCTCAACCCCTCCCGGGTAATGCCAAGGAGAGATGCGGCTCTTGTTTTGTTGCCCAATGTGCTGGCAAGGGCCTTGAAAACCGTCTCCTGCTCCATGATTGACAGGTTAAACTCTGCTCTTTCTTCCTCCGGTGGCAACTCCTTTGTGTCCTGGCAACCCTGTTCTTTTCCCCTGGCCGAATTTGAGCCTGAATTTGAGCTATGGTCTAAATTATGGCCTGTCTCAGAATCACACCCGGGCTTTATCCTGGTTTCAGGATCGTTTAACTTGGACGACAAATCCCCGGCTTCAACCCTGTTCGACAGGGTAAGGGCTGCGGCCCTCTCCATCTCGTTATTTAGTTCACGCACATTCCCAGGCCAGTCGTACCCCATGATGCATTTCCTCGCCCCTGGTGCGAGGTTCAAGGGAGGCCGCCCAAGATCTGCTGCATTCTTACTAAGCAATTTCTCGGCCAAGACGAGAATGTCTTCTCCACGATCCTTTAAGGGGGGCAGGGTCAGGGAGACCACATTGAGCCGGTAAAATAGGTCCTGCCTGAAATCTCCCTGTTGGACCGCCCTTTCAAGATCCACGTTGGTGGCGCTGATCAGTCTGAAATCAACATCAATGGGAGCTCTGCCACCGACCCTCACAACCTTTCGTTCCTCAAGGACACGTAGGAGCTTTGCCTGGTTTGCGAGGCTCATTTCGCCTATCTCGTCTAAAAACAGAGTTCCGGTATGGGCCTGTTCAAACACACCCTTTCGTTGAACAACGCCCGTGGCAACACCCTTTTCAATGCCGAACATTTCACTTTCAAAAAGCGAGTCTGGAATGGCAGTGCAGTTTACAGGCAGAAACGGTTTATCTGCCCGAGGGGAGTTAAAATGGATTATCTTGGCCATCACCTCCTTGCCCGTTCCGCTTGCACCAAGGATCAGGGTGTTTATCGGGTGTCTTGAAAGGTTCAGGGCCGTGGCCATTATCCGGCGCATCTCCGGGCATTGACCCACAAAACGTGCCGGGCTGTACCGCTGCCTCAAAGAGACGACAAGGGATTTGTTCTGTTCACCAAGCCGTTCTTTTGCAATCTTAAGCTCCTGGTTTTTTTGGGTCAGCTCCTCTATCAAATTTTCCTGGGAAAGTTCCCTTGCCTCAAGCTTAACAAGCATCAGACCAAAGGATTCCGCAAGGCTTGAAATTTTTCCGGTATCCTTTGCCTCACCGGTCATGGCAAAGAGCTGGGCTATGGTCTCTTCCTTGTTTTTTAGATAGGTTCCGGGGGAAGTTGTCTTTGAGCCTGTTTCAAATGCGATTGCATGGCAAAGCCCGGCCATTACATCTAAAAGTTCATCCTGGGGATCATTTGTCAGGACCATGATTCTCCCAGGGATCGGTAATGGACAGATTATCATCAAAGACAAGGCATTGCCCCCGGCCCGACCTTTTAGCCTCATACATGGCAAGATCCGCCACCTTTAAGAGCTCTCTACCTCCCTGTGTGTCTTGTTCAAGAAAACTGATCCCAATCGATGAATCAATGGAAACAATGGCTGAACCAATGTCAAAAGGTTGTTTTAGGGTCAAAAGTATGGTTTCTGCCAGGGTGCAGGCTTCCTTTTCCCGGGTTAAATCGGGCAGGAGTACGATAAATTCGTCTCCGCCAAGACGTGCGGCAAATCCTGATTCTTTTACGCAATCTTTGATTCTTGAGGCAACCTGCTGCAGCAGGCGGTCTCCTGCATCATGGCCATGGGTGTCGTTGACCGGCTTGAAGTTGTCAAGATCAATAAGAATCAGGGCAAGCTTTGTCCCCTCTTTTTTCGACCGTTCAAACGCCTTGTCGAGGGTTTCATAGAACAAACCTCGATTGGCCAGACCTGTTAATGGGTCAAGCTTTGCCTTTTCAAGGGCCTTGCCAATTTTTTTAAGATCGCACTCCATGAATAGCAGATGAAGCTCTTTTCCCTCCTTCTGGACCATCAGCATGGCGATGTTCTCGGCAAGATCCTGCAATAGTTCACAAATTTCAGGGTTGACTGAATAGTCGATCAACCGCTGGCCCGCTGCAACCTTGACCTCATGGGAGTTTGCGGAAAGGATCTCCAGCACAATCTGGTTGAGTGTTTTGACTTGATTCATTGGTTTTCCATTTTATCGTTGATATTTTGATTCAGCTGTATGGCGCATCCACCCTTGGAATCAGTCCTTAACGAATCAAGACCCCCAGGTTCCGCAACTTCATCCAGCAGTATTTGGAATTTTTCCACCGTCACCTCCATAATGCTTTCGGCATTGTTTTTCATGTATCTTTTGCGATCTGCCTTTTTTAGAACGCTACCCCTTAGTTTGTCAAGCAAGGTGTTTTATCACATGGGTTGCAAATCCTAGACCAGAGTATGGATGGATTTTGCATCCATTGCCTGTTTTCCTTGAAAAAGGATTGATTTTAAAATGGCATTCTCATACTATGCTTCTGTTTTCATGGGACTGAAACTTGCAACCATTTAGGATTGTAATGTGCTGATCCGGGTTTCATAGAATAGATTTTCATGGGGAGTAAAACGTGGACCTAAAGGTAGAGAAAAGAGAAGGGATGGTCGTTCTTTTTATAAAGGGACGCCTGGACGCCGTTACAGCAGGCGAGCTTGAGGCAAAATTCACAGAGCTCATCCAGGGGGGAAATGAGAGCATACTTGTCTCCATGGAGGAGCTTGAATACATCAGCAGTGCAGGTTTAAGGGTGGTTCTTCTGGTTGCCAAAAAACTCCATGCCTCAGGACGAAAATTTGAATTTGCTGCCCTGTCCGGCAATGTAAAGGATGTGTTTGACATATCGGGCTTTTATTCGCTGTTTAAGATCCATGATACCCTTGAGCAGGCTTTGTCTGCCTAATCCCTGTTGCTCTATGATCAAGGCTCAAAAAATTTTATCCTGAATGGCGGAGAGTTTTCAATTGGAACGAGTATCATGGCCGGCAAGATTAGAGTCTCTTCCCCTTGTTCAGGAGTATGTGGAAACTCTGGCACAGAGGTCGGGAATTCATGGAAAACGTTTGATTCAACTCTCCGTTGCCCTGGAAGAGGTGGTGGTAAACATCATCAACCACGCCTATGATCAGACGGGCAGGGGAGATATCCTGGTGGGGTTTGACGACCAGGCAGAGACCGTTGTTATTTCCCTCGTAGATAGGGGCCTTGCCTTCAATCCCCTTGAAGCAACCGAGCCCAACGTTGAAATGGGTCTCCTGGATCGACCCATTGGCGGACTTGGAATAATGATGGTGAAAAAGTTCATGGACAAGGTCCGCTATGAACGCCACGGAAATGAAAATATACTTTACCTTACCCTCAACAAAAACGTCTAGGCAAATCCATGTTTTTCTCCATTAAGTTTAAGATTCTCATATCCATAGCCTTTATCATGACGGTGACGGCCGGGGCAAACATCTACTTTACCCACCGGGATGTTGGCCGGGCCATGCTCTTATCCCAGAGGGAAGCCTCAGAAAAGATGGTCTCCTATGTCCGCCTCAATACAGAGGACAAGTATCGTTCCCTTTTAAGGGCCAAGATGGACATGACCCTGGAAAAAAGAGGAGCGCTTAAGAATACTGCTCTTGTGGCTGTTTCAGTGCTTGATTCCCTTGATCGGCTTGAGGGAAAAGCTGGAACAACGGCGGCTGAAACATGGATAAAGACCATACCATCTAAAGATATTCACTACCTCCTGCTGGACCGTAACACCCGGGTGATTGCCGCCTCAACCCCCAGATTTAGGTCCGATACCATTCTTTCTCTAACCGATGTCAAGGGCAGAGACCTTGCCCAGGCAATGACCTGGGATCGAATTTCAGACAGGGGGGACTATGCGGTGGTAAAGCTTGGAGCCAACCGGATTTTAACCTATTTTGTTCCCTTTTCCGCCTGGCAATGCACCCTTGCCACGGTTCTTGACATCGATGACATAGAGGCCGAAGCGGCCGATAAACTTGTCGAAATCATCAAGGCCCTTGAGAGCACCGCAAGGGAACTTGTCATGATAAAGGGCGGTTACTCGTTTATGTTCACAGGGGAGAAGGAGTTTGTCGTCTCTTCTTCAAAGGATGTTGAGGAAAAGCTTGCAGGCGGTATCAACACCCGAACCGATCGATTGATCCTGGACGACATGATGGCCGCAGCAACCCGGAGCAGAAAAAACGGTGGGGGCATTCAAAATCAGGGCGGGGAACAAAAATTTATCCACGTATCCTCCCTTGATCCGGACAGAAAAGAGATGGTGAGCAGCATAAGCTACTTTAAACCCCTTGACTGGTATATAGGGGTCACAACTCCGGTGGAAGAGATTCGACGACCCGCAAGGGAGCTCGTTGTTCACCAGAATTTACTCACCGCCGTGATGCTGGCCCTGGGACTTCTGGTGGTGGGATTCATGGTGTCAAGAATCGCCTCACCTCTTAAAACCCTGGCGGCCTATGCAAAAAAATTACCCGACCAGGATTTTACCGCTGAATCTTCCACCGGGATAGCCATAAAAAAGAGGGTTCTCCTTTCCCGGGACGAGGTGGGCGAGCTTGCCCGGTCGTTTGAATTCATGGAGACCGAGCTTAAGGGCAATATCAGCAACCTGATGGAGATTACTGCGGCAAGGGAAAGAATTCAGGGGGAGCTGAACGTGGCAAGGGAGATCCAGATGGGCATCATCCCCAAGACCTTTCCCACCTTTCCCGACCAGGAGCAGTTTGATCTCTTTGCCACCATCGAACCTGCCAAGGAGGTGGGCGGTGATCTTTACGACTTTTTCCTCATGGACGAGGATCATCTCTGCCTCACCCTGGGGGATGTCTCGGACAAGGGTGTGCCTGCGGCGCTCTTCATGGTCATAACCAGAACCCTTATCAAGACAACGGCCGAGCATGAACGATCTCCTGCCAAAATAATGTCCCACATCAACAATATCCTGGAGGCGGACAACCCCAGGTCCATGTTTGTCACTCTGATTATAGGAGTGCTGAACATCCGCACCGGGGTTCTTACCTATGCAAGCGGAGGCCACAATCACCCGATCCTGATACGGAAAAACGGTGAAACAAGCTATAAGACCGACAAGAGCGGCCCCATGGTTGGAGTGATAGGAGGTTTTGACTACCGGGAGTTGTCCGTTTCCCTTTTGCCGGGGGACAGTTTTTTCCTCTATACGGACGGGGTGACAGAGGCCATGGACCCGGACCAGCAGCTCTTTTCCGATGAACAGCTCCTTGGGACGGTGGAAAACGGTCCCCTGGACAGCCTTGAAAAAACCGTTGAAAATGTCATGGTAAAGGTGAAGGAGCACGCAGGAACCGCTCCCCAGTCCGATGACATCGCCATGCTCATGATACGTTATAACGGCTGATGGAAGCTACACCACTCGCCCCCGCATTTAAGCGCAAACTCATCCTTGCAACCACCCTGATGATACTTGCGGCCCTTGCATTCAACGCCTTTCTCACCTCTGCAACCCTTGAAAAACTATACATAAAGAGCCTTGCCTCAACCTATGGAATCATTGGCCGGGATCTTCAGGTAAGCCTGGAAAAATCCGTGAGGTACGGAAAAAAAATTGATAAGTTTGTGGGTATGGAGCGCCTTCTGCAAAACACTCACCGCCAGATGAACAAGGAAAAAAATAACCAGGGTTCAGTAAAAAATCATGTCTCGATTGCACTTGTTGACGGCAGTGTAAGGTACTCCACCTCTCCTGATCTTGTGGCTGGCAGCGCCATGGTAACGCCCCCTGATAAATCCTTCCTGGCCCATGCAGAGGAGGAGCTTTTCGTCCAGAAACGGGGAAAGACCCATCTGATTTTCCTTCCCATCCAGGAGAGGAGCAGGCAAACTGCCGGTTTTGTGGTCATTGGATTTGACCAGGAGGAGGTAGACGGCCTCATGGAATCGGTGCACAGGGAATATGTTAAAACCGGGGGTGTCATACTCTTTGCCGGGTTTATCCTGCTCGTAATAGCCTACAACACCATTCCATTAACCCCCCGCGACCGGAGCAGAGTATCCATATCTGCCGGAGTTGACAATGAATCTTTACCGATTGTTACACCCTGGTGGAAACTTTTCATAAACAGACAAAAAAAAGGTTCAAAGGGGTCTGGGAGCAGGTTTGGGCGAAGATTGATGATGGCAACCCTTGCCATCATCATCCTGTGCCAGATTGCATTTTCAATTTACGGTAGAAACGCCTTTTACTCTTACTATCTCGAGATAAACAGGGAAAAGGTTCTCCTTCTCAACCATGCACTCAAGGATAAAATTGAATTTCTCCTGGGCAAAGGGTTAAAGATCGACAAGCTTTTTAAGGTTGAGGATCTTCTTTATGCAATGATCGAGCAATCTCCTGAAATTGAGAAGATCGAGCTTCAAACCAGGGATGGCATGGTTCTTCACAAAGTCGTGAACCGTACCGGCAAAGAATCTTTCGGAGTGGGCGATAATAAAGACAAAAATGGTGACAGGATAGATCCGGCCGGTTTTTATTCTGTGAAGACCCCCCTTGTCCGAGAAGGTGGGGTGCAGGCTGATGAGATCCAGGGGCGTCTGGTGACGACCATTTCAAAGGAGAAAACCCTGGAACAGATCAAGGCCATTGGCCTCGATGCCTTGACCGTGCTTGTCATTGCAATTTTATTTTCCTTTGAGCTTCTGATCATTATCTTTCAAATGGTGGGTAAAACCGTTAAAAACAGAACGACCCATTACATGGACATGCGGCCTGCGGCCTTTATCTTCGCATTTGGCATTGATATCTGTGTCTCGTTTTTACCACTCTATATGGACCGGCTCTATATTCCCAACCAATGGATACCCAGGGATATTTTCATCGCCCTTCCCATCTCCATCGAGATGCTGTTCGAAGGGGTGGCCATATTACTGGCAGGCAGCTGGCTTGACCGAAGGGGGTGGCATGAGCCCTTTCTGTGGGGGGTGGTGCTGACAGGATTAGGGTTGATCTATTCGTGGCTTGCTCCAGATGCCTTTCACCTGATTGCATCCAGGGGCGTTTCAGGGCTTGGATACGGGTTTGTGATCATGGCGGCCCAGGGTTTTGCCGTTTCATACTCCAATGCCGACCAGAAGTCCCATTCCCTCACCCAGCTCTATGCAGGGCTCTATGCGGGAAGCATCTGCGGAGGGGCTGCAGGGGCGATGCTGGCCGAAAGACTTGGGTTTCAACCGATTTTCTTGATCGGAGGCCTTCTCATACTCTCCATCCTGGGTTATGTTTTTTTCTTCATGGGCGATGCCGTCAAAAAGAGCAGCGAGCATAAAACTGAAAACCGGCCTGCCCCGGTTCCGCTCAAGGAGATCTTCAATTTCTGCTTAAATCGAAACGTCCTGGGACTTATTACCCTCATCGCCATCCCAGCCTCTGTTTCGCTGATCGGTTTTTTGTACTACTGCATCCCCATCTATCTGAACGATCACCATGTGTCCCAGTCAAACATCGGCCGGGTATTCATGCTCCACGGCATCTGCCTCGTATATATTGCCCCGCTGATCAGTCGATTTGTGGATCGTTCCACAAACAAACGGAGCTTTCTCATGCTGAGTTCAATTTTAACTGGCGTTGGATTTCTGGCCTACTACCTGTTCCAGGGGTTTATGGTCACCCTGTTTTCCGTGGTCGTTCTGGGTGTGGCCGGAGGCCTTATGTATGCGGCTCAAAATCCCTACCTCTTAAAGCTTCCCATCAGCCAGGCCCTGGGCGAGGGCAAATCCCTGAGCATCATCTCGGCCACCAGCCGGATCGGACAGATCCTGGGACCATTCATCTTTGGGTGGATGTTTATTCTCGGCATTGACAGGGCGTTGCCCCTGGTGGGTGCCGTTTATCTGGTTGCGGCGTTGGCTTTTTTTCTGTTTACCCAGAAGGAGGTTGTTGGGGACAGTAGACAGTAGGCAGTGTTGGGGAGTGTCTTCGCTGGTCGAGGCGTAGGGGCGATCCCTTGCGGTCGCCCTTTGTGGCAGCAAACTCGATGGTGGGGTCCTATAAACCCCCATGACAGGCTATCCAGTCACAACGAACGCCGAAACATGATGGTACAGGGCGGGCAATAGTGTCATTCCGCCCCCTTTGGTTTTCCTGACCGGAACCGCAAAACGTCGGGGGTGGCTTTGACCCTTTTTGACGCTTTCGACCCTTTGGTTTTGAACGTTCCGGTCAGGAAAACCAAAGAGGGCTATAAAGTCGAGACTCGGACAATGATGTTTTGATGGGAGTTTCATATAACCCACATGTCCTGCGGACACAACGAAGAATGAAACACTTGAATTTGCACTTGTAAAATTTTAAAAAATGGTCATACTTATCTATTTTTTTTTATTTACCCAATAAAATA
>JAVERV010000018.1:0-56847 GCA_034006945.1 Desulfobacterium sp.
AAAAAAGAGAGCCCGTCAAAGGCATCTGCGGTTTTCATGAAGGGAAAGAGAATAATTCGCAGTCCGAAATTTTCAAACAGCTCCAGGTAGTCAAAGACGACGGCATCTCCAATGCCCAGATAGTTTCGAACCTGGATGGAGAGCTGTTCCATGCCGGTATAGTCTGGCTCAAAGGGAATGCACAGGGGAAAATAAGCATGTTTCTGGACCTTGAGGATGTCTTCCATGGCGTGGAAGGCCGTCATGATTTCATGGCAGGTCATCAGGAGTTTTTTAGGGGGAAGAAGGGGCTCGGGGTCGATGGTGACAAACATGGCATCGGTATTTTCGGCAGCGACCCGGGCCTGGGTGAGTTCCGGGGCAAACAGGGCATTGGCAGGGACGTCTAGAGCCTGGGTGAGCTTGTAGATCACGGTGGCAGAGGGAAGGTTCAATCCCCGCTCGATACGACCCAGGGGGCCTTCCTGGATGCCTATCTTGGCGGACAGCCGGGCCAGGGTCCAGTTTCTTGACCGACGAAAGAACCGGATGTTCTTTCCGATGAAGTTGAGATTAGAATCCATAAAATGATAAAACTATATCATTCTGTTTGTGTCAATAACAAATTTCATCAATGGCAAAAAAAGATATGTATGTTCTTTAATATGGGGTTTTCGGGAGTGGTGTCAAAGGGTAAAATCTCTGTGGATAATCAGGCAGACATCCTTTTGATCAGGAACAACAAAACAGGATGAATAATTTGGATTAATGTGCTAATGGTTTCTTGGTCATGCTTATCCTTTAGTGTTCTATCGGATAAGTAAAAAACAGATGAGTAGGACCATCATCGAACAATGGGGTAACAAGGATTAATCCAAGAGACTTCTTCAAATTCGGTTCTGATAATTTCAGTCTGCTCAAAGACCTTCATACCAGGAAGTGTGTCAATGATGCGGAACTGAGGCAGCTTATCCTGCGCCACAGAACTGGCGGATCTCCGGCCGTGGAGTATGCTGCAGGCCAGCTTGTCTCGCTTGGATTTCTGGAGGAGGCCCCCTATGCCACGGCCAGCAAGGAACTTGTACCGGCGGTGCGCAAGTTCCTGGATTTTTTACTCAGAAAACAGCAGCTGACACCGGTTGCCGTCATACGCTCCTACCTGGAGAGCCTGGAGCAGATGAGCCAGGATCTTGACGGTGCAATTGAACGGAAAGAGACAGGCAATGCCCTGCGCATCCTGGATGAGTGCAACGATATTATTGAGCGGATGCGAAGCGACTCGGCCGACAACCTTGAGGCGATAACCATTCAGACATTGGCGATCAAATCCAACCTGGAAAAGAAAAGCGTCAGGGAGCGTTACATGATCATCAACCGGATCAGGGAGCGCTATCTTGTTCCCCTCCGGGAAATTATTGACATTAAAATGCCCATTCAGAACTCCATTGACCAGCTCCATCGCCTGTTTAAGGAAGGACAACGGACTTTCCTTGCCCATGGCCTTCTGGCCGAGGAATTCAGCCGCTCCAGCGTACGGCTGCTACGGCTCAGAAAGAGCGTCCGGTTTGATTTCATTGAATCGGGCCGGGAGGTGGAACCCCTCTACAGGACATTGAAACGGGAAAGCCAGATTCTCAAGGGGGCATCCCGGGCCTTGGAGATCATCGATCACAAGGGGGTAAAGAATCTGGATCTGGATTTCCCCATCACCTTCATGCGTATGGAAGGCATGCTCTCCGACGACTTGCTGGAAGGCTACTTTCATAAGCTTGCAGGCTATACCCCGGCACCGCCAGGCGTGATCCAGGACTCTATTTCCGATGATATCCCGGTTGATTTCATTGACCCTGATCAATTGCGACAAAAAATCATGGACGCTTTGCCCCTTGAGGACTGGTTTGCCTGGCTTTTAAAAAATTATGGTGATGCGTCCCTGGAGGTGCTCCTCCATGCCTATGTCCATGTTCTGGATAACGGGTATGAGGTTTCGTTCAAGGATGAACCTAAAAAATATAGTCACCTGAACTACACCATCAAATCCTGCCCTTTGACCGTGGAGAGACAGACATGAAAAGCCCCTTTGACCTGCCCAATTTGGCCGTGGTGTTTGACGAACTCAGAAAGGGCAGGCACATCTGTGTTGAGGATGGAGATCTCTACCGTTCTCTTCTTCTGGAATACGAATCCTTCCGGGAACTTTTCCATTATCTGGGATTTGCCCTGGAGAGGCACCCCCGGGATTTTTTTTATTTTAGCAGCGACCTTGGATTTACTCCCGTTGCAAGAAGAATGGCGGTTTTCATGTTCATTCTGATCGAACATCTGGCCAACGAGGGCAGATCCGTTGAAGAGGCTTTGACATCGGGTTATATCGCAATTGACACTCTGCCCCACGAGACAAGCAAACGGTTCCGGCGCTATATGGACGAGGCAGGCATCACCGTAGAGAAAAGCATCAACACCCTCACAAGACACGGATTTGCAGAATATTCGGGCGGCAGTAAATTCCGGTTCCGGTCGCCGGTGTACCGATTTATTGACCTCTGCCTGACGGTCATCAGGGAGAATGATCCCGGGGACGAGGTTGATGACACCGAGCTTCTGTCTGCCCTTGGGCAAGAGGAGAGTATGGATGATTGATACAGGTCCCTCCAGATTTATCCTGATAAATGCAGGAAAATACGGGTATGGTGAAATATTGGTCGATCGGCCTGTCCAGCTGGTTGGGGCCAACAATGTGGGCAAGACAACCCTGATCAATGCCCTGCAATTCCTGTTGATTGACGATGAAAGACAGATGAGCTTTCCCAAGACTCTGAAGGAGACCAAGGCATACTATTTTCGCGACACATACAGCTATGTGCTCCTGGAGATCATCACTCCCACAGGGTACAGGGTGCTTGGAGCCCACGGCATGGGACCGATTAAAAACCACAATATCGAGCGGTTTGCCTTTGAAGGAACATTTGAAAAAGAGATATTCATCGACAGGGAGAACAGGGTCAGGGAGTTTGAAGCCATCAAGACCCGCCTTGTGGCAAAGAATTTCACCACCCTCGATCCCCGGCATCTCAAGGCTGCACTTACAGGTATCGGGGATAACAAAGGGGTCTTTCTGGGGTTTATCCCCCTGAGTGACAGCAACCACTATCCAAGCTTCCAGGCAGTGTTCAAGAATCTTCTGCATCTCAATAACCTGCGCCAGGATGAGCTCAAAGAGGTGCTGCTCAAGGTGTACAAGAACTCTTTTTCCCTGGACCATATCGACCTGACCGACTCCTATGGGAAGAGGTTCGGGGAGATTATGAGACAGCGGAAGGGGCTCAGGCTTTTGGCGTCGGTAAAACCCATGGTCGAGGATGCCCGGGAAAAGATCAAACGTCAGGCAGAACTCCACGGGGTACTTCCCCCGTTGTTTGCCGCCATTGAACAGAGATTAGAGGTTCATGGGAATAAGCACCTGGCCGGGAACGAAGCTTGGGGCCGGGAGCTTACAGAGCTTAATGAAAAAAAGATGGACCTGAAAAAGCAGTCTGATGAACTGCAAAATAAAAGGGACACCGCCAATAACGAGATGGGGGGCATTACCAGGGATATTGGCGAAATTCATACCCTGGAGAAAACCTTTGCTTCCTTTTCCTCCGAAATCACCATGGCCACACTTGCCACCCAGGAAGAGGAGGAGATTGAGCTTAAGAGTCGCTTGAAAAAGACCTCTGTGGACGATCCCAGGCGGCTCAAAGAAAAAATAAAGAGCAAAAAGGAGGGCATGAAAAAGGATCGACGGCTCCTTGAGCAGAATCAGGACCTTTTAATTACCCATTTGAAGATGCGTTTTTCCGATCATGAGATAGACCGTCTGTTTACCCTTTTGAATCCTGAAATGCTCCGCCTTGAGAAGGGGGAGAACGGATTTGTCATCAAGGACGGGGCACTGCTGGAGCAGCGGCTGAACACCTTGCTCAAGGGCATGGATATTGAGGGTCGATACCGGGAAGAGTCTGTGGATCTGCTGCTGGAAGGCTTGAAAAGCCCTGACTCTGCAACTTTCACCGATCCTGATAGAATCAAGGAGGGCCTTGATGAAGGGGCAGCAGAGCTTGCCGAGCTCGAACAGCGGCTGGAAGCTGCTGAAAATGCCGCTGAACTCAAAGACAAAAAAGAACGTCTGGCTGCGAGTAACAAGGCATTGCGAAAAGAGCTTTTTGAATTTGAACAATTTCTCATAAAAAAGGAAAAACTGCCGGAATGGGAAGCATCGAAAAAGAGACTGGAAAAGGAGCTGGTAGAGCTTGCCGGGGAGTTGGCAGCCAACGATACCCAGACTCAGGAGCTGGATAAAAAGAAGAGAGAAATAGACCTTGAAAAGCGGGATAAGGCAAGACAATATCAAAATATTGTGGATAGGGTTCAGGCATTAGTTCCCCCTTCCCAGGAGTGGGAGGGTATTGACCAGCCCGATCTTGAACAAGAGCGAATGGAGGACCTGATACAGTCCTACGGGGCATATCGCTTTGAAGAGGGTGGGGTTGCCCGGGAGGTTAATAATCTGGTCTTTCAGATCAATTCCAGGACATCTGGAAGCTACTCCAGGGGCAATGATCAAGAAACCGTCCGCTGCCTGACCGAGGAGCTGGAGGGGCTGGAGGAAAAGGAAAAGGCCAACGCCCATGACTGGCAGGACCTTGTGGCCGGGTTCGGAAATTCCTTTAAGGAGCTCAACAACTCCTATGAGACCTTTAAGAGCCAGATCACAGCCTTAAACCGTCAGCTTGGCAAGGTCTCCATATCCAACCTGTCAAAGCTTCAGCTGCAGGTGGTTGATGAACATAAATGGGTCGGGAAGGTCAAGCAGATTGCCATAAACCAGGAATCTCCCCTGTTTGCTGACATGGATGCCCAGGAAAAGATTTATACGGAATTCTCCGAAATCTTGAAGGATATTCCAAGCCTTCATTTAAGAGATCTGTTTACCCTCCATTTTGTGGTGGAGAACAGTGATGGCAGCGTCACCACCTATCCCAATTTCGACGCAATTGAATCCAACGGCACCACCATCACCATAAAGATCCTGGTGAACCTGATTCTCCTGAAATCCCTGTTTGGCAAGAAGACGTTCCGCATTCCCTATTATCTGGACGAGGCCCCAAACCTCAGTTCGAAAAACCTTCAGGCCATCCTTCAGGTGTCTGAAGAGCTTGGTTTTACACCTCTCCTTGCCGGCACGGTTGCCGTGGATGCAGCAGACGTCCTTTACTTTATGAAGCAGCACGAGGGAAAGATATGGATGAAACCCCATTTTCGTATGGAGATAGACAGGTCCATGCCAGATAACGATAAGGAAAACGAGAAGGAGAAGGAGAAGGAGAAGGACGATTCATGAAGCATGATCCATTTGCCGTTATTCTGATTGATTTTTGCAACAAGGGTTCCATCCCGGCAAGCAGGCTGAAATCAAAAAAAATGCACCTGCGGCTCCAGCCCCTGATGGACGCAGGCGTCATCGTTCAGGAGCGTTCCGGTGCCGGTCAAAGATGGCGGGTACGGGACCAGGACGGGCTGGACAGGTTCAGTCAGTCACAATTTCCTTCAGGTCTGGAACCTCTGGCAGCATCATCCTGTGTACCTCGCAATCGGTGTGTCCTTTATACCAAGGACGCCCACGGCTCAAAAAGCAGCCACCTGCCTCTGTTTGTCAGGGGGTTTAAAGACGCCCGGCTGACCTGGGGTGATCGGGTGCTGCCTGTTGCCGGTCTTACCTCTTTGACGGGCGGCGCCGGCTTCCGGCTGGGCAGGGACAGCCAATGGTCTTTTCAAGGCACAGTAGTTACGGTTGAAAACAGCGAGGTGCTTTTCCATATAGAGAAGGTCATTCCTGAGACCTGTCTGGCCGTCTATACCGGGGGCCGCATCAGCAATCTTCTGCTTCAATGGCTGTCATCGGATGCAATGGAAAAGGCAGTGTTTATCCATGCGGGAGATTACGACCCAGTCGGTCTCCAGGACTATCTTCGCCTCAGTGAGGCATGCCCCGGCCGTGTCTCCCTGTATATGCCGGACAATCTCGAAACTCTTTTTGCCCGGTATGCAAACCAGAGGCGCCTGGAAGACCAGTCCGCCGTATTAAAGACCCTTAGAAGCTGCAATGTTAAAAGCCGTAAAAACAGGGATTTTCTCAAGATCATGCACCTGATGGACAGGTATAACGGCGGTGTGGATCAGGAAGCCCTGCTTACCCATCCAGAGTTTCTTTAATTTTTTCTGCAAGGTTCTTAATCATAATAGGCTTAAAAATTAAAGGATTAAAAAAGCGGCCGAGACAAGGGACCATGTAAGTACCCCCAGGGTCAGGATTACGCAAACGCCCGCCATCACCCGGTGGGCTATGTTTTCCAGCTTACGCTCGTTGTATCCCAAAACCCAGCCCAGGAAGATGCCTGCGACAACACCGCCGCCATGGCCCCAGTTGTTGATGCCGGGAATCAAGAGACCGATAACGGCGAGGCTGATTATCCATCCGGAGGTCTGTTTGTAAACGGCCCTGCCAAATTCTCCACCCCTTGACTTTCCAAAGTACAGGGAGGCTCCTATGAGCGAGCAGATGGCGGCCGAAGCCCCTATGGTGAGGCTGACCCCTGCAAGGTAGGAAAGATAAAAACCGGCTGTCCCTCCCAGGGCATAAATGATAAACATTCGACTTGTGCCAAAGGCGTGGATGATAAGAGGACCTATCTGCACAAGGGCGGTCATGTTAAACAGGATGTGCACAAGGCTTCCGTGGAGCCAGTTGGCAGACACAAGGGACCACCATTCGTGGTATTGATTAATGGGGATGGTTCCTGTTGCCCCAAGAAAGATGAGCGCATTTGTGGACGGAGAAAAAGCCGAAAAGGGATTGAGGGAGATTTCCATGTCCCTGCCGCTCAGTACAAGGCTTGCGATAAAAAGGGCTGCGTTCACGTAGATGATGTACCGGATAATGAGATCCGGGGAAATTCGTTTTTTTGGCATTATTGGTCAGTTTCCAGGCCAGATTATTGGTTAGATTCTATTTCCAGACAGTCGAGGTAGGATTTAACCCCGCCAAGGCAGAGGGTAAACATCTTTGTGCCCACAAGAATGGCAATGGGGTTATGGGGGGCATTGCAGGCTGCGGCAAATGCCGGCCCCATGACGGCGGTGGGCTCGTTTGATCCATTGGGGTTTGTCTGCATGGCCCTGACATAGAGGTCAAGGCGTTGTTTGAGAATATCAAAATAGTCAATGGCCCGGCCCGAGGTTGTCTCAAGCAGTATGGAAACCTTGGCTGCAACCTGTCTGATCTCTTCCCAGAACAAAAGGCTCACCCTTTTTTTGTCAGGCTGTTGGGCCATGTAAAAGGATATGGCCCAGCCAACGCTTAACATTCTCAAGATTTGAAGCTCATACTCGACCGTCGCCATATTAAGATCGTTTTTTTCGGGAATCGTCTGGATCAGCGCCTTTAAGTCTTCCCGGTCAATGGCGTAGGTTGAAAGATTGACGGCTAATTGTTCAACTGTTATCGGCTTTCTCCGGGTTTGCCCCATCGCTTTTCACCTAATGTTTATTATTGGACAGATTTATATGGTTATGTCATACTTATGACTTCTAATATCAAATAACAGCCCTGTGGGAAAGCGGTAATATCAAAGATTCACCATTGGCTTGGTTTCAAATTCCAGGAGTGGTCAACCCAGGTTGGAGAGATGATGGTGAGCTTATCTGGAACAAGGAGTTGTTTTTATGTATGCAAGAGCAGCAAGGCTCATTAAATCGGCCCGGCGCTGTGTCGCCTTTACCGGTGCCGGCATTTCCGTTGAAAGCGGGATTCCACCCTTTAGGGGAGAAAACGGCCTCTGGAACCGATATGATCCCGCAACCTTTGAAATTGGATATTTTTTGAATCATCCTACCCAATCCTGGGAGGTTATGCGGGACGTTTTTTACAACCTTTTTTCCGGGATAAAACCCAACCTCGCCCATTATGCCCTGGCAGAGCTTGAACAACGCGGCCTGGTCAAGTCCATCATTACCCAGAATGTGGACAACCTTCACACCGAGGCAGGAACCAGGGTGGTCCATGAGTTTCATGGTTCTTTGATGAGACTTGTATGCCTTGACTGCCAAAAATCCGTCAAGGTTATTCAAAAGGATCTGGCCGTTCTTCCTCCCCTGTGCGATTCTTGCCGTGGAATAATGAAACCAGATGCGGTTTTTTTTGGAGAGTCTATTCCAGAACCTGCAAGTTCTCTGTCGTTTAAAGAGGCGGAAAGGGCCGATTGTTTTATTCTCATCGGCACCACAGGCGAGGTGGCACCGGCCAACTTGATTCCAAGGTTGGCAAAAGAACGCGGGGCGGCCATCATCGAGATTAACACGGTAAACTCTTCATATACCAGATCCATCACCGATGTTTTTTTAAAGGAAAGGGCAACCGTTGCCATGGAACTGCTCATGGAGGAGATTGATAAGGCAGAAGGCAGTAGGCAGTAGGCAGTTGGTGGTTGGTCGTTTCTTTATAACCCCCATGTCCTGGCGGACACAACGAAGCATGAAACACGATAAAATAAGCCGGGGCCATTGTAGGGGCGATCCCTTGCGGTCGCCCTTTGCAGCGGCAACCTCGGCGGCGAGTATCCTATAAAAATATGGAGTTTTCAGTCATGAATGTTTCGGAATTGATCACCCAGAATCCAGAGCCCGGAACCTCCAGGGTTATGTTCTGTGGAGATATTGTAACCTTTACACTTACCATACCGGTTGAAGTCAGGGGAAGGGCGTGGATCAGGACCAACCTTGGCAGAGCCGCGATTTCCAGAAACGAAATAATTGCAAGGATAGATCGTAATGAAATCAAGCTTGACGAGGCGTGGCATGACATTCAAATGATCCGCCAGGGCCCTGCCGTGTTTGCCATTACCCTTCCCCTGTCCGAAACCGGTCACTTCAGGGCAAAGTGCTTTTTCTGGGCCAGGGACAGCGATGAGCCAGTATGGCCGCCGGGGGAGGATTCTGTCATCAATGTGGAGCCTGCCGGTACCTGTTGCGCCAATATTGTGTACAACGCCTTTGTGCGGCAGTTCGGTCCTACCCGCTCCCAGGGGCAGGACCTGAAAAAAGAAGAGGGTGACTGCATCAGGCTTCTCGATCAAAAGGGGTATGCGGTAATCCCGAGTTCAGGCAAGTTCCGGGATCTCTCTGAAAAGATTGATTTTATTTTCAATGATTTAGGATGCAGGGCCGTTCATCTCTTGCCCATCCATCCAACTCCCACTACCTACGGACGCATGGGGCGCTTCGGCAGTCCCTATGCCGCCCTGGACTTCACAGATGTTGATCCGGCCCTTGCCGAGTTTGATTCAAGCGCCACTCCCCTTGAGCAGTTTATAGCCCTTGTGGATAAAATTCATTCAAGTTCGGGTTATGTTATCCTTGATATTGCAATTAACCACACTGGCTGGGCCGCCTCCATCCATGAGAAGCATCCCGAGTGGCTGGTCAGGGATGAGGAGGGTGAAATTGAGGTTCCAGGTGCCTGGGGTGTTGTATGGGCGGACCTGACCCGCCTCGACTATTCAAAAAAGGCCCTGTGGCGATACATGGCGGACATTTTTCTCCTGTGGTGCGGTCGGGGAGTCGATGGATTCAGGTGCGATGCCGGGTATATGATACCGGTTCCTGCCTGGGAATATATAGTTGCAAGGGTTAAAAAAGAGTATCCCAACACTCTTTTTTTCCTTGAAGGGTTAGGCGGTCCCCTGGAGGCCACCCGGGAGATACTCAACAAGGCCAACTTTAACTGGGCCTATTCCGAGCTTTTTCAGACTTATGACCGCAGGGCCTTTGAAGCCTATCTTCCCCGGGCAATTTCAATATCTGAAAAATTCGGCCACATGATCCACTTTGCGGAAACCCACGACAATCAGCGTCTGGCTGCCACCTCCCTCCTTTTTGCCCAAATGCGCACCTCCATCAGCGCCCTTTTTTCAGTTTGCGGAGGGTTTGGATTTGCCAACGGAGTGGAGTGGTTTGCAAAGGAAAAGATAAATGTCCATGACTCAGCCTCCCTTAACTGGGGTGCAAAAATCAACCAGGTCGACCACATACGAAGGTTAAACCTGATTTTAAGGACACACCCCGCCTTTGGCCCGGATGTAAAGCTTAACCTTGTCCAGGAAGGCCAGGGAAATTATCTGGTCCTTAGCCGGTCAACTCCAACGACCCAGAGAGAGATCCTCGTAATAGCTAATCTTGATTGTGATAAAAAACAGGAGGTTTTTTGGAGGAGAGGTCAAATAAGGCCAGACGGGATACAGTCAGGCGGGGTGATTCCAGATCTTTTTTTTGACCTTGTGACTGAAAAGAACGTGGTTGTGAAAATAGATCGTAATTTATTTAAGATCACCCTTGAACCGGGTGAGGTCATGGCTCTTACCCGGGACCAACGTGACATTGAACTGCTTAAAAAGGCGGATATGGATAATGAGCCCATGCCAAGGCGGGTGATTCGTCAAAAACAAAAGGCCTGTGTTTTAAAAATCGTTACGACCCTTGCCGGGTATAACGACGTATCGGGTATAGATCTTGACCACGAGGCAGATGCCCTCATCAAAGACCCCCTGGAGTTTGTCAGGTCTTTTAATCCACATGGAAAAGAAGGCCGGGTAGTGGTTTGGGAATGGAACAAGGATGTTAGGCGCAAGGTCATGATTCCCCATGGTTTTTTTCTCATGGTCGTTGCACCAGATCCCTTCAGGGCAGAGATCAGGAGTTCGACCAGGGATAGCGTAAATACCATTGAACAAAATGAATCCCTTGCCACAGGGGACGGGGGATATTTTGCCATTTTCCTTCCCCATGATACCAGGGGCAGGTTTATTCAACATACTTTGAGAATTAAGGTTTTTACACGGGGAAAGGCAGAAGAGGCAACGGCCCCCCTTGTACATCTGCCGGGAACGCAAACTATTTTTGTTTCGTCGACGTTTACAGGAAAGGCCATTTCAAAAGACCCGACACTCAAGCTTCTCGGGGTAAATTACCGGGGGGGGATGATGCGGGCACTTGCCTGGTGGGGAAGGCTCGATAGTCGTTATGATGCTCTTCTTGCGGCAAACATCAATCCGGATTATCCCGAGGACAGATGGATGGCCCTTGCCCGTTTCAGAATCTGGGTTATATATCAGGGATATTCAAGGGAACTGACCCTGGACTGCCTGGAGTCCTTTACCTTCTCCTATGCAAGCCTTGGATTGTGGCGCTTTCGGATACCAACAAGTGAGGGCAGCCATTTCCCCATCGAGATAACCCTCAGGATGATCGAGCATAAAAACGCAATCGAGATGATCGTTACAAGACCGTCCGGATCACCCCGGGAACACCTTCTTGGAGGAGACAAAAAAGTTACCCTGGTCATTCGCCCGGATCTTGAACATCGCAACTTCCATGAAACTTCCAAGGCCTGGCAGGGCCCTGAAAATGATTGGAAATCATCGGTTTCCGTGATCAGGAATGGATTTTCATTTACCCCTGAAGTCAATCGCTGCACCCTCAGGGTAAAGGCCTCTGAAGCCAACTTTGTGGAGGAACCAGAGTGGCAGTATATGGTACATCGGCCCCTTGACGCTCAAAGGGGGCTTGATCCTGATTCAGACCTGTTCAGCCCGGGATATTTTATAACAACCCTTGGCGGAAGCCAGGCTCTCCTTGTTCTGACCCACGTGACATGCAGCAAGGAGGATGAGATGGAGCTGTTCCCCATGGATGTGAACAGTTCCGACTCAGACTTTGCCGGATTCGATCCGGAATTTACCAGGGTATGGCCATTATCCGAAGCCCTGGAACAAAGCCTTGGTGCTTTTGTCGTCACAAGGGGTGAGGACAAAAGTGTGATTGCGGGATATCCCTGGTTCCTTGACTGGGGCAGGGACAGTCTGATTTTCAGCCGTGCTCTGATTCAAACCGGACGTCTCGAAGATGCCAGGAAAATTCTCAGGCTGTTTGGCCGGTTTGAACAAAACGGAACCCTTCCCAACATGATCAGCGGCAATGATGCAAGGAACAGGAACACCTCGGATGCTCCCATGTGGTTTCTTGCCGCTGCAAGGGAGGTGGTTGAAAAAGAGGGGCAGCCCTTTCTTGACGAACCCCTTGGCCATCGAACCATCAGAGAGGTTCTCCTATCCATTGGCAATGCCTATGTCAGGGGTACTGAAACGGGTGTCGCCATGGATCCTGAAACAGGCCTTATTTACAGCCCGTCCCATTTCACCTGGATGGACACCAACTATCCTGCCGGCACCCCAAGGGAGGGGTACCCCATTGAAATTCAGGCGTTGTGGGCCTATGGCCTTGATTTTCTTGCCTTGATCGATCCTTCCGGTGCCCATGACTGGGCCAGGCTCTCCACCCTGGTAAAGGATTCGATCAGGTCAATGTTTTTTCTCGAACAAAAGGGATATTTCTCAGATTGTCTCCACAGCCGGGGAATGGCACCCGCCCGAAAGGCAGTTATCGATGATGCCCTCAGGCCCAATCAGCTCTTTTTGATCTCCCTTGGTGTAATCCAGGATGAAGATATGTGCATTCCGGCACTTGAACACTGCATGGCCCTTCTGGTGCCGGGGGGCATCCGAACCCTTGACGACAGGCAGGTGACCCATCCCCTGGAGATCAGGGGCCCCAGGGGAATCCTGAATGACCCCTTGCATCCCTATTGGGGTCATTATCTGGGGGATGAGGACACAAGAAGGAAACCCGCCTATCACAACGGGACAGCCTGGACCTGGGTCTTCCCCGTGTTCTGCGAGGCCTGGGGGAAAATATTCGGTCTGAAAGGGGAAATGACAGCCATTTCGTGGTTGACAAGCAGTGTCGAGCTCATGCGGGGCGGGGCGGCAGGGTTTCTGCCGGAAATCATGGACGGTGATGCGCCCCACACCCCAAGGGGCTGTGATGCCCAGGCATGGGGGACAAGCGAGGTGTCAAGGGTTTGGCATAAGTTTACATCGAAAAAATAGTCCCAGCCAGTGTTTGATTCGCTGTGCTTCAACCTGAGTATCCTTGACCGGTGGTGGTGTGAAGGCTATACTCCCCAAGGGAGATGAGATTCTCAAGGCAATCCCCGGATTCATGACCTGGGCCAGGTCATTACAAAGGACAATCGCATGATTTTAAAAAGGAAAAAACCTCGTATACTGATCGTGACTCCCGAGGTTACCTATCTTCCCGACGACATGGGCAACATGTCTGACTACTCGGCCAAGGCAGGCGGCCTTGCCGATGTTTCAGCGGCCCTTATTTCGGCACTGTTTGATCTGGGCGGAGACGTCCATGTGGCCCTTCCCGATTATCGGTCGATCATCAGCGGCTATCTGCCCGATTTTTTCAACAAGGAGCTTGATAGAATCAAGACGCGGCTTGAGGATGAACGGATTCATCTTGCCGAAGACAGGGTTTTTTACTATTTGACCCATGTGTATTCGGGTTCTTCAGCCACCAACATCAAGGTTTCCCTTGCCTTTCAGCGGGAGGTGATGAACAACATAATCCCCCGGGTAAATCCCGACATCATCCACTGCAACGACTGGATGACGGGTCTTGTGCCTGGCATGGCAAGACATATGGGAATTCCCTGCCTCTTTACAGTTCATAACATTCACACGGTCACGGCCACCATGGCCGAAATAGAAGACCGGGGAATAGATGCGGCATCATTCTGGAAACATCTCTACTTCCGCCATCCACCGGGCAGCTATGAAATGGCAAGAAACATAATGCCGGTGGATTTTCTCACCTCTGGGGTGTTTGCCTCCCACTATGTAAACACGGTGAGCCCGACCTTTTTAAAAGAGATCATCGATCATCGCCACTCGTTTGTAGAACCTTGTTTGCGTCAGGAACTCGCCAACAAGTGGGATGCGGGGTGTGCCGACGGTGTGCTCAACGCCCCTGACCCAGAGTTTAATCCTGCCATTGATGAGATGATCGCCCACAATTACGGTCCAAAAAATCACAGGACAAAGAAACGGCTGAACAAACTTTATCTTCAGGAGGCCCTAGGACTTGAACAGGACGAAAAAGCCCCCCTGTTTTTTTGGCCTTCCCGCCTTGACCCGATTCAAAAGGGGTGCCAACTCCTTGCGGATATCGCCTATTCAATGATTGAACGTTATTGGAAAGAAAATCTTCAGATGGTATTTGTGGCAAGCGGGGAGTTTCAAAGGCATTTTAATGACATTGCCAATTTCCATGGCATCAGAAACAGGATGAGCGTCAACCATTTCAGTGAGGGTCTCTCCCACCAGGCCTTTGCCGGGGCTGATTTTATCCTTATGCCTTCGCGTTTTGAACCCTGTGGGCTGCCCCAGATGACCGGCTGCATATACGGCACCGTTCCCATTGTTTATAATACAGGCGGTCTCCACGATACAGTCACCCCCCTGGACCCTTACAACAATATGGGCAACGGCTTTGTCTTTGACCACCATGATGCAAACGGCCTTGCCTGGGCCATTGACCAGGCCATGGCTTTTTACCGTTTGGATGGTGATGTTAAGGAAGCTCAGATTCGTCGTATCATGACCCAGGGAGTGCTTGAGTTTAACCATACAACCTGTGCTGAAAAATATATAGGAATCTATGAAAAAATGCTGCAAAGACCCCTTTTTTCCTGATTCGGAGATGTTCAGGGACCCTTTTATTTTACCCCACAGGGGTGAAATCATAAGAAGGATCGACCACTGCCTCAGGAAAAAAGAGTGGATTACCCAAAACGGGAACCTCTCCCTTGAGGAGTTCGCCGATTACCACAAAAAGTTCGGGCTCCATCGTCTTGAAAACGGCTGGGTTTTCAGGGAGTGGGCTCCTAATGCCTTTTCCATCCACATTATTGGAGATATGACCGGATGGAAGATTGATTCAAGGTTCACCCTTGAACGAAAAACCGCCGACGGTGTCTGGGAGGCCGAGTTTCCCTCTGATGCCTTTGACCACGGCTTTTTATACAGGCTTGTGGTCTCCTGGGACAGGGGCAGGGGGGACAGACTTCCCACGGCTGCCACAAGGGTTGTCCAGGATCCAGAGACCCTGATTTTTAATGCCCAGGTGTGGGAGCCTGAAACTCGACATCAATGGGCTCATGCTTCTCCCAACCCCAGGGATCTTCTGATCTATGAGGCCCATGTGGGCATGGCAAAAGAAGAGGGAGGAGTTGGAACCTTCAAGGAATTTGAAACCCTGGTCCTGCCAAGAATCAAGGCCGCAGGCTACACGGCCATACAGCTCATGGCGGTCCAGGAGCACCCCTATTATGGCTCGTTTGGATACCATGTGACAAACTTCTTTGCCGTGTCTTCACGATTCGGGACCCCGGAAGAGTTCAAGAGCCTCGTGGACAGAGCCCACGCCATGGGTCTCAGGGTTTTCATGGACATTGTTCACTCCCATGCTTCGTCAAACGAGGTGGAAGGGTTGAGCCGTTTTGACGGAAACCTTGACCAGTTTTTCCATTCTGGAGAACGAGGGATTCATCGTTTGTGGGATTCACGCTGTTTTGACTATGGCAAGCCCATGGTGCTGAAGTTTCTTCTCTCCAATATTCGTTACTGGATCGAGGAGTTTCAAATGGACGGATTTCGGTTTGACGGGGTTACAAGCATGCTGTTCTATGACCATGGTCTTGGTCGGGCCTTTACCTCCTATGATGATTACTTTGGAGATTCCGTGGATATAGATGCCCTTGCCTATTTGTATATAGCCAATCTTCTTGCCCACAGGCTAAATTCTGAATGCGTGACAATTGCCGAAGAGGTGAGCGGTTATCCGGGGCTCGCAGCTCCCGGGACACAGGGTGGAACCGGGTTTGACTATAGATATGCCATGGGTATTCCTGATTTCTGGATTCGCCTTTTAAAGGAGTGTCCGGATGAACAATGGCCCCTTGATGTTTTGTGGTATGAGCTTAATTCCAGGCGCAGGGAGGAACGAACCATCTCCTACGCCGAATCCCATGACCAGGCCCTGGTAGGGGACAAAACCTTGATGATGCACCTCATGGGAGGGGCTATTTATTCCGGCATGGAGAGAACAAACACGTCGGTAATCACCTCAAGAGCCGTTGCTCTCCACAAGATGATTCGGCTCATCACCCTTGGAACGGCCGGCAACGGTTATCTGAACTTCATGGGCAACGAGTTTGGCCATCCTGAATGGATCGATTTTCCAAGTGCCGCCAACAACTGGTCCTATAGATATGCCCGCCGCCAGTGGACGCTTGGGGACAATCCGGATTTGATGTTCTCCTGTCTTGCAGAGTTTGATCGGGCCATGATCAAGATGGCAAAGACCCATGGAGTTTTAAATACCCCTGGAGCCGAGTTGATTTTTATCCATGGAGCGGATAAAGTCCTTGCATTTAAAAGGGCAGGAATGATTTTTGTCTTTAACTTTCACCCCGATCGATCGTTTGTTGATTACCATGTTGGAGCACCACCTGGAACCTTTAAGATGGTTATGGACACGGATGCCGAATCCTTTGGCGGTTATGGGCGGCTTGCAGCGGATCAGGTTCATTTTACCCTTGACTCTTTCCTTGACCATGGTCAGCTGAGTCACCATGGTCCAAAGGATCAAGAACATTCAAGGCTGAGTCTCTATCTTCCGGCTCGCACCGCAATTGTTCTTCACCCTGTGACTCTATGATTAATAGGGATTTTTCTTGCCTGTTGTTTTTTGCTGCTATATAGTTTTAAACTGATCATGCCGGGATATGGGATATAACGTGCTTACTGCAGTTACGATTAAACATCATGGGGTGGAACCATGGGTGATAAAAATGAGGAATCCATAGAATTTCAAGAGCTGATCTATGATTTGCAATCAACCGGTCAGGTGCGTCACTCCTTTCGTATACCGCTTGACGGTTCAAAACAACACCTTGTTTGGATCCATCAAGCGTCATACCCCCTTATAGATATTGCCAATCACGGGGTCTCTTTTGGGATTCCCTCCGAGTTGGATCTGATGGAGGGGGAGATTCTTACGGAGTGTCGGTTGCTCCTTGGGGATCAGACGATAGAACCTGTCAAGGCAGAGGTGGTTCATCTTTCTCCCGGCAGTGATAATGACTGGATCTGCGGTATTCACTGGCTCGATCTGGATGAAGATGCAGTCAAACGCATAGAGGCTATAGTCCAGGACCTTCGAAAAGAGCTCTTTCCCGGAAAAATCTCTCCCCAGGCTGATTTGCAAATAGAGCCGCCACTGTGGACAAGTTGAAAAAAGGAGAAACCGTGACCCTTATTGTCTGTCCCAAATGCTCCAGAAGACACCGGGTAAACATTGACACCATTCCAAAGGGAAAGACAATAGTTGCCAGATGTAAAGCTTGCGGCCACAGGTTTCCTGTGGAAAGAGAGAAGCTCATAAGTCCGGATCTTCTCCATATGGCCCGTCCGGAACCTGAAGCATCAACACCCGAGACATCACCTCCCCAGAGATTAACACCAGGCTCGTCAAAATCTGAACCATCCATATCCCCCGGTGAAAGGAGTGTCCAAACGGCCAGAAAAATCTCTGTCTCCCTCAGCAAGGGCGGCGTTGGGAAAACAACCACCTCGGTAAACCTGGGGGCGGGACTCGCCCTTGCGGGCTTCAAGGTGCTCTTGGTGGACACGGACACCCAGGGTCAGTCAGGGTATCTCCTTGGTAAAAAAACCGAGGCCGGTCTCACCGAACTTCTCACAGGGGAACTCACCCCTGACGAGGCCATAGTACCGGTGAGAAAAAACTTCTGGCTCCTCGGGGGAGGTAAATCCCTTGCCGGGGTCAAGCGAATCATTGACAGGAAAAACTTTGGTGCAGAGTGGACCCTGTCCGAGGCCTTGAACCCCCTTGGCACAAAATTTGACTATATCATTATCGATACTTCCCCAGGCTGGGACCAGCTCACGGTGAATGTGCTGTTTTACGCCACCGAGGTTTTGGTACCGGTGGCCCTTGAGGTGATGCCGCTCCACGGATTGTCAGAATTCATGAAGAGCCTTCGTTCCATCCAGAAGTATCGTAAGGAGGTGTCGTTGAAGTATGTGGTGCCGACCTTCATGGATACAAGGGTTAAAAGCCCCCAGATCATATTTGCCCGACTGAAAAAACTTTATCCAAAAGAGATCTGCAAACCCATCCGCTACAACGAAAACTTCAGCGAAGCACCGTCGTTTGGTAAAACCATTTTCGAATTTGCCCCGGGTTGCTCGGGTGCGGTAGATTATCGAGAGCTTGTGAGAAGGGTGGCCATGAACGATTCCCTTCTTCAGTAAGCAGGACAAACATTTAAATGAAAAAAATAGTCTTTTTGTCAGCAGCAGCAATCTTATTCTTTTGCCAGATCCCGGGTCAGTTCCAGGCCCGGGAAAATTTCATGCAGATTCTTTTTATCGGTGATTCCATCACCGCAGGTTTCGGAGTTGAGCCGGAGTTCAGCTATCCCGTACTTGTGGATGACCTCTTAAAGAAAAGGGGGATGGACAGGATCGAAATCATCAACAGCAGCATCAGCGGTTCCACAACGGCAAGTGCCCTGTCAAGGCTCAAATGGTCCCTTGGAAACAAACCTGACATCCTGGTGCTGGCCCTTGGGGCAAATGATGGACTAAGGGGGCTTTCCACCGATGAAATGGAGCAGAATCTGGATCGAACAATCGTCCTTGCAAGGCAGAACAACATCCGGGTGATCCTTGCCGGCATGCAGATTCCACCCAATTACGGCCCAAAATATTCCACGGCCTTTAAACAGGTCTTTCCCCGCCTGGCAAAGAGGCATGATATCGCCCTTATTCCTTTTTTGTTAAAGGATGTGGCAGGGGTCAGTCGTTTAAACCAGCCTGACGGCATCCATCCCAACCGGGCGGGCCAGGAGATCATTGCCGCAACCGTTCTTGAATATTTGCTGGATTTATTAGATTCACTGGATCATTTGTGATGCTGAGTATAGAAGGTCTATGCAAATCCCATCTCCAGCCCGGTGGGAATCCCATCCAGGTGTTAAAAAACATCAGCTTTGATCTTTCCCCTGGGGCAACCTGTTCCATCACGGGTCAGTCGGGCAGCGGCAAGACCACACTTCTCTCCCTGATCGCAGGGCTTGACACCCCTGATTCCGGTCGGGTGATCCTTGATGGTCAAAATCTCTCTGCCATGGGGGAAAACCAGCTTGCAAGGTTTCGTGCGGCCAGGATAGGGATTGTATTTCAATCCTTTCATCTCATGCCCCATTTGACGGCCAGGGAAAATATCAGCCTGCCCCTGGAAATCCTGAGGCAGGATCGTATCGTAGAAAAAACCGATGAGATGCTTGAAAATGTGGGGTTGAAAGATCGCCAAAACCACCTTCCAGGCCAGTTGAGCGGCGGTGAATGCCAGAGGGTCGCCATTGCCAGGGCCCTTGTGGGCAAACCAACTCTCCTTCTTGCCGACGAACCCACGGGCAACCTCGACCTTGAGACCGGGAAAACCGTTATCCGGCTGCTGTTTGATCTCGTGGAAAAGGAAAATAAGACCCTCATCCTTGTGACCCACAACCCAGATCTTGCCCGTCAATGCCAGCATGTCAAAAAGCTTGAACGGGGCGGGCTTGTGTGATGCTGTGGATTCGTCTGGGAATAAAAGAGATTCTCAAGAACAGAGGGTTCTCCCTTTTTTTCATCCTTAACCTCTCCCTGGGTCTTGCAGGATACATTGCTCTGGGATCATTTGGAACCTCGTTGAACCGTCATTTTGACGGAAATCTCAAGGAGATTTTAACGGCGGATCTGGTCCTTTCGGCCTCAGCTGAACTCACCCCTGAAGAGCTTGGCCTTGCCGATTCCATCCTTGGCAGCGATATCCGCAGGGCAAGACTCGTAAGCTTTTACACCATGGTGAAAACCCCAAAGGATGCGCGTCTTGTCCAGGTTATGGCCATTGATGAAAATTATCCCCTGTATGGAGCCTTTGACCTTGAAGGTGAAAATAAGAGCGTGGACCTTGCCCGTAATCCTGATCTGCTCATGGCCAGGGAGACGGCCCTTGCCCTGGGCGTTGAGAAAAGCCTTGATACCCCGCTGGAACTTGGGGCTAAATCTTTTTTGATCCGGGATTTTTTAAAGGATGATCCAACCAGCGCCCTTACCGCCCTGGAATTTGCCCCTAAAATTTATATGGGAGTCGATCAGCTTGAAGGAACCGGACTTCTGGGGTTTGGCAGCCGCATCCGTTATCTTTACTATTTCAGCTTCCTCTCAAAGGTCGATGTTCCCGGGATCACTGCGAGGCTTGACCGGGCATTTTACGAACAAAGTGGGGGCAACCCCAGAATCAGGGTCTTTGACACGAGGGATGTGAATCAGAGGATCGGAAAGCTTATCGGTTATTTTACCGGTTACCTTGGGCTTGTGAGCGTGGTTGCCCTGTTCCTTGCCGGAATCTCAGGGGCCTATCTCTTCAGGGGGTACCTGAATCTCAAACACGAAGAGATTGCTATTTTGTTGTCCATCGGAGCGCGCCAGGGTGAAGTCTGCGTCTATATATTGTTTCAGCTTGTCGTGCTTGGATTTGCCGCTTCCATTGCTGCGGTTTTTATAGCCCTTTTGCTGGTTCCCCTGTTTCCCCTGATCTTCAAGGGTCTGGTTCCCGGAGGGTTAGGCCTTGGTCTTGATTTCTCCACCCTGGCCATCGCCATGACAATGGGCATCGGCGGCAGCCTTGTGTTCTGTCTGCCCGTGTTTGTTCAGATATTCGGGGTAAAGCCCATTGCCCTTTTCAACAGGGGCCAGGGCCGGGATCAAGGCCGTAACAGGAAAAAAACAAGGTCTGCTCTGCTCCAGGGCCTGGCCTTTGTACCCCTGATCCTGGGATTTTTTGCAGCATCCACCCTGGCTTCTAATTCTGCCCTGCGGGCAGCCATTTTTATTGCAGGATTCGGCCTTGTGCTCGTGCTTGTGGGAGCCATGGGATGGGCCGTGTTTTCAGGGTGCAGGTTCTTGTCCGCCACCCGGTTCCTGCCGGGAAAAATTGCATTTCGAAACCTGTACAGGAACAAGTGGTCTTCCCTTTCCTGCTTTATAACCATTGCCATGGGCTGTTTCTTGATTTCCACGGTTCCCCAGATACAAAAGGGCCTTCAAACCGAGATCATGCGGCCGGAAGGCCTGAAGATTCCGGTTTTTTTTCTGGTGGATATCCAGGAGGAACAGCGGCTGGCCCTTGTCGAGTTCATGGAGGGGCACCAGGGCAGATTGACAAACCTTTCCCCCATGGTCAGGGGCAGGATCTTGACGGTGAATGGGCGCCCCTTTTATGGAGAGCCAGACCGGTCCGGGGAGGAAAGCAACCTTGAATCAAGGGATAATTCAGGCGGGAGATCAGGCGAAAGATCATTGGCCAGGGGATCGGGCCGGGGGCGGAGGCTTGAGTTTAACTTCTCCCATAGAGAAAAGCTCGATGTGTCGGAAACCATAGTCAAGGGAAGCCCCCTTGCAGAAACAGCCTGGGCCTTTGGCGCCGGGACCCCCTTTGAGATCTCAGTTGAAAATGGATTTGCCGAGCAGTATGGGTTGCAAATGGATGATATCATCGGGTTTGACATCCAGGGCATAACCCTCGAGGGCAGGGTGGTAAATATTCGAAAGGTCCGGTGGAACAGCTTTCAGCCCAACTTCTTTCTTCTCTTCCAAAACGGGGTGTTGACCCATGCCCCCAAGACCTTTCTTGCAGCCATCGCCCAGGTGGCCCCGGAACAGCGCCAGGAGTTGAAGGCAGATATCGTAACAGCCTTTCCAAACGTCTCGGTGATCGATGTGAGTCAGATGGCCGCCGCCATGCTGGGCATAACGGACAAGCTCTCCCTTTCCATTGGATTCATGGCCTGGATTGCCATTGCAACGGGCCTTGTCTCAATCTTTTCAATTGCCCGCCACGAGGCATGGATAAACCGCCAGAATATCAATCTGCTAAAGGTCCTGGGGGGAGGTTTTGGTCTAATCCAGAAAATAACCCTCATCGAATTTGGATTCATGGGATTTACCGCAGCCCTTTTTGCCATTGCCTTGAGCTTTGGGTTTTCAAGGCTTGTGGCCTGGTATTTTTTTGATAACCTGTGGGCGTTTGACCTTTCAGGTGCAACGATCATCCTTTTGCTGACAACCGCAATCTGCATGGCAACGGCCTTTGCCGCAACCTTCAAGGTGATGAAGATGAAACCCGTGGCTCTTTTTTATAGATGATCAAGATTTTTACAGACATTCAGACCACAAATGAAACAATCTATAGGAATAAACAGACTTTGAAAAATCGAACTTTTATAGAAAAATACAATGCCTTGTCTTTTATTGAAAAAAAGATTTTACAGGTTCTTTCCATCTCCTATGCCAGGTTGACTCAGACCCAGCTACTTGCCTGTTTTGTAGCCCTTGGCATAAAGACGCAAGACGGTAAAAGCTTTGATTGTGGAACCAAAACCGCCATGTTAAAGCAGTTTCGCAATGAGCTTGATGCCCTTCTGGAAGGGCATTTCTTACTGGGAACAAGCCGCAGCAGCCTTGTGATTAACCGCTGTTACGTTGAAGTATTAACACGAAACCTCGTTGCAGAGAAAAAATTCACAGCCTTGGCTGGGACCATCCAAAGAGTGCTGAATCTTACAAAAGAGGGATTTGCACAGGAACCTTCCCTGTCTATGGATCAATTGATAGCCGGAATGCGAATTTTATTCTATCAGGAAAAGGTGGGCCAGGCCATCGAGCTTTATGAAAATTTTACAAGCCGTGTTTCTGATCGGGAGTCGCTTTACATGGTGTGGGAACGGATTTGCTGTTCTCCCTTTGATCCGGAGTGGTTTCGGCTCTTACCGCCTGATATCCATACAGGCTTTCTGGAAGGGCCCTTTCTCCGGAGCATGGCAGGTTGGGTAAAGAACGATTCCCATGGCGATTACCTGGAATCCCTTGTTATGAAGGGGTCTGAAAAATGTGAATCAGATCTTGAGGCAGCGGTATTGGAAAGATGGATGCTCACCTGTCAACAGGATCGTCTGGACACCTGGCTTGAAAAATATGGGAAAAAAAGCCGATACCTTGAGAACAGTTTGACTCTCCAGGGATGGATGGCCTTTTGTAAGGGGAAGAATGCCGAATCCATCCTGTTGTACGAAAAAGCACTGGATCTTCTGAATAAAAGAACAGGGAGAAAAAGAAAAGTTTTTTTCAGAAACTTCATGGGTCTCTTTTATATTCTGGCCCTGATTAAGGCGGGCAGTGAGGAGGCCTTTTCCCAGGCAAGGGAGTGTCTGGCAATGGGAATGGATCGAGGGTACGGTTTTGATACAATAAGTAAATTATTGGATGGGCTTTTGGATTATCTGCAGGGCAACTCCAGGGGGGCGGATAGCATTCTTAGCCATCACACCTGGATTAGCTTCAACATTGGCTCCCCAAAACTGATTCCTGTTTTTTTCACCTTTTTTTCTTATTACTGGGTGGACAGGGAAGAGGCAGAAAAAGAGCTTGGCAAGATAAAAAATCTTCATAAGCTTGCACGGGAGAGTCAATATTCATGGTTTGCCCGAGAACTTGAGGGTCTTATCCAAAGTTTATCAAAGCCTGGGTCCAAAACCCACGAAAACCAGAACCCTTCCTGCCTGGTCGGGCTCACCAGGGAGACAAAGGTCTGGGAGCACACCCTGAATGCGCTGCTATCCTTGAATAAAAAATCAATTCCTGGAAAGCGGGTATATAAGCAGGAAAAAGATCACGATCAACGCATGGTCTGGTTCCTTAATTATGTTAATAACGCAGAGTGCTCTATCAGCCCCAGAGAACAAAAGAGAAATGCCAGGGGCGTTTGGACAAAAGGACGCCCCATTGCCTTGAAACGCCTGTGCGATGAGCTAGGAAAATTTCCCTACCTGACGGCCCAGGATAAAAAGATTTGTGGTCATATCTATGAGCATAGTTACAAAGATGGATGGTACACCAATGTGGAGTATGTTTTTGATGAAACTTACATGCCGGATGTTGTGGGTCATCCCCTTCTCTTTTTAAGTGATGGAACAACCCGGATGGAGCTGGTTCATGGAAAGCCTGAACTCATTATTTCAAGGGATGGCAAAGACCAGCTTACCCTTGTTCTGTCGCCGAGACCCCGACGTCATTTTGAGGGAAAACATGTGGTGGTACAGGAGACACCGACTCGAATCAAGCTGGTTGCGCTGGATGCGAAATATCAGGCCATTGCCGATATCCTGGGCAAGGAGGCCTCTTTTCCCGCATCTGCCAAAGATAAAATTGTCCAGGTAATGGATGCATTGGCAGGAGATATCACCATCCATTCGGATATAGAGGGCGGCAGTGAAAGTGTTACAGATGCAAAATCAGATTCAACCCTCCATGTTCAGCTCTCACCCCTGGGACAGGGGGTGAAACTCTCCATGGTTGTTCGGCCCCTTGGTAAAGATGGTCCCTCCTATCCCCCCGGCGGCAAAGGAAAAAATGTTTTAGCCCGGGTGAATGGCATCCAGATGAAAACCACAAGGGAGCTTGAAACTGAAAAAGAGCTGGCTGTAAGTTTGATCAATGGATGTCCAACCCTTGCAAACGCCGAAGAAAACCAGGGTGAGTGGCATTTCCCAGGGGTGGAGGATTCCCTGGACCTGATACAGGAACTGGGCTCCCAGGTTGAAGGGGTTGAAGGGGTTGTGCTTGAGTGGCCCGAGGGCAAGCCCTTTGAGGTGGTGGGAAGCCTCTCGTTTCACAATTGCAAGTTCAACATAAAGGGAGAAGAGGACTGGTTTGCCATGACAGGAGAGGTGGTGGTGGATGAACGCCTTACCCTGGAGATGGGTATGCTTTTGGAGTATCTTGAAAAAAGCACCTCTCGATTTATAGAGATCAAACCCGGTCAGTTTGTTGAATTAACTCAGGCATTTCGTAAAAGACTCCAGGCCCTTGACAGATATTCTGTAAGACATGGAAAAGGGGTAAAATTTCATCCCCTGGCCGCCCTGGCCCTGGAGGGATTTTTCCAGGAAGCGGGCACCATGGGTACAGACAAGGCCTGGAAAGACCACATTGCAAAGCTTCAAACCCAGACAGACCCGCTTCTGGCGGCCCCATCCACCCTGGATGCCGAATTGCGTGATTATCAGCTGGAGGGGATAAACTGGATGAACTGTCTGTCAGACTGGGGCGTAGGTGCCTGCCTGGCCGATGACATGGGGATTGGTAAAACCATGCAGACCCTTGCCATGCTCATAAGGCATGCCCCCCACGGACCGTCGCTTGTGATTGCCCCCACCTCGGTCTGTGCAAACTGGGTTGCCGAAGCCAACCGCTTTGCCCCTTGTCTGAATCTTATTTCATTTGGCGCAAATAAAAGGAAGAAAGTTCTGGAAGATGCCGGCAGCTTTGATGTGCTGATCTGCAGTTATGGCCTGATGCAGCAGAAAAAGGTGGCCGCCATGTTGTCAGACCGCTCCTGGCAGATGGTGGTTTTGGATGAAGCCCAGGCAATTAAAAATTTCGCAACCCAGAGATCCCGGGCCGCCATGGAGCTGACGGCCGCATTCAAGGTGATTCTCACCGGAACTCCCATTGAAAACCACCTGGGCGAGCTGTGGAACCTCTTTCAGTTTATCAATCCCGGCCTTCTCGGATCCCTGGAGCAGTTCAACAGGACCTTTGCCATACCCATTGAAAAAGAGGGGGATGCCAATGCAGGAAAAGATCTCAAACGGCTGATCCAGCCGTTTATCCTGCGTCGTACCAAGGCCCAGGTCCTGGAAGAGCTGCCCCCCCGCACAGAGATTCTGCTGGATATTGATTTGAGCAAAGAGGAGATGGCTTTTTATGAGGCCCTGCGTCAACAGGCCCTGGAGCGAATCTCCAACGATGAAGAGAGCAATGGCGGCCAAAGGCATTTCAAGATCCTGGCTGAGATCACAAAACTGCGCCAGGCCTGCTGCCACAGTGAACTTGTCAATAAAGAGATCTCCATTGTCAGCAGTAAACTGGCTGCCTTTTCTGAGATTCTTGGGGATCTGATGAACAATGGACACAAGGCCCTTGTCTTCAGCCAGTTTGTGGGACATCTCTCAATTGTCCGGAGGTATCTGGATGAATCCAAAATCAGCTACCAGTACCTGGACGGCAGCACCCCTGTAACCCAGCGACAAAAGGCAATTCATGACTTTCAATCCGGGGAGGGGGATGTCTTTTTGATCAGTCTTAAAGCCGGGGGCGTGGGGTTGAATCTTACGGCAGCGGACTATGTTATCCATCTCGACCCATGGTGGAACCCGGCCGTGGAAGATCAGGCATCAGACCGTGCCCATCGAATTGGTCAGCTTAGGCCTGTCACCATTTACCGCTTGATTACCCGGGGAACGGTGGAAGAGAAAATTGTTCAGATGCATCGCCGCAAACGAAATCTTGCGGACAGCCTTCTCACTGGCAGCGAATTAAGCGGGAAACTGTCTGCCAAAGAACTTCTGGCTTTAATCCAGGAGTAGGAGTAAATATTTTTGAGCGGAAAACCAGAGCATAAGCCAAAGCATAAAATCGATCAATTCCTAGAAAATCCTGTATACGCATCTCTAGGTTCATACAACAGAACCTTTATCAAAGATAAATCCATAACCTTTGGTTTTTCGTTCCAGGAGATCAAGCAGCTCATTGATATGGCGGCGGACCTTGAAATGTGGCAGGAGGGGGCACTTTCGTCCATATGGAATGAGGCAGATACCGAAAAACTCAAGGGAAAAAACCTGAGACAGAGGCTGATCAGAAGGGCTGTTGAGCAGTGGAAGTACCTGAAAAACACGAGCAATGATTACAGCCGATTTACACCTGCAAAGCTTCCTGCGCCAAAGCTCGAATTTATCCATCAGACCGATAACTCTATCATCCTTGGCAGTTGCCCCGTGGCCAGCGAAAAGACCCGATGCTGCAATCTTCTCACGTTGGATGCGGTAAAAAATTGCGGTTTTGGATGCAGCTATTGCTCGATCCAACCCTTTTATACAGAGGGAAAGATCTTTCTCCACGATAATTTAAGGTCAAAGCTTGAGGGGCTCTGTCTTGACCCCGATGAAATCCACCATATCGGAACAGGCCAGTCCTCTGATTCCCTCATGTGGGGGAATCGAAATGGGCTCTTTGACGATCTTTTTTATTTTGCGTCAAAAAATAAAAATGTCATACTTGAGCTCAAGACAAAGTCCAATGTCATTGCATACTTTCGCACCAACCCTGTCCCTGCAAATGTCATTGTCACCTGGTCCCTCAATACAGACGAGATCATCTCAGCCGAGGAGCATCACACAGCCTCACTTCACCAGAGAATCTCAGCCGCAAGGGCCGTTGCAGACCAGGAAATACTTGTGGGTTTTCATCTTCACCCCATCGTAGAGTACAAGGGATGGGAGGCGGGCTATCATCAGGTGGTCGACCTTATCCTCTCTACCTTTCGCCCGGAAGAGGTGGCCCTTGTCTCTCTGGGCACCCTGACCTTTATCAAGCCGGTTATAAAATTACTGCGCAAAAGAAAATTAAAAAGTAAGATCCTCCAGATGCCCCTTGAAGATGCTGGGGGAAAATTATCCTATCCCCTTGAGTTGAAACAGAGACTTTTTTCCTGGGTTTACGACCGTTTCCCCCAGGATTGGAAACAAGAGGTCTTTTTTTACATGTGCATGGAGGACAACTCCCTGTGGCAGGATGTCTTTGGTCGTGCCTATGGATCAAACCAGGAATTTGAAGCCGATATGAAAGCCCATTACATGGAAAAAATCAGGACAAAACATCCACCAGGTTTCCCCCGAGCTCGCTGATCTTTGCATCAATGGATTTTACTGCCTCTTCAATGGTTGCGTAGCTGATGTCTGGAAGCTTTCCTCCCCAGGCTTTTTCGGCATCTTTAAAACCTGCAAGAATGCCTTTTCTGCCCTGGTTGAGTCGCTCAAGGTCATCCCCAGCTCCGTTCAATACAAATTCCGCAATTCGTTTTGATGTTTTTGCCACCCCATAGTAGCCATCTTCGCCGATAAGCTCCCTTGCACTTTCCTGTGTAAGGTTGGAAAGAAACGGGAGTTCGTTGGTGAACGGTTTCTCTTCTTTGAACCCCAGGCCCCCAAATCCTGCAAGTTTTGTCTGGGTTGTCAGGTTGAGAGTAGTTGTCCTCATTGATTCGAACAAAAACTGCACTGTGATCTTATCAGAAGCTTTTTCTGTGTAGGTATTTATAACGCTGGTTTTATCCTGTCGCTTGAGTGTAAATTCCTGTTTCTGGAAGGTACTGCTACTGTCGGATATTTTCATGATCAGCCTCCTTTATCAATAAGGGTTAGATTTTCTTGAGCATAGAATGAATTTCGGATTAATTAAAAGGATACTTTAATTAAAAGTTCGACAACCCCTGTTCGAGATTCTTTAACTGCATCAAGAATATCTTTAAAGGTATACATCAAATGCATAAATGTTAAATTGAGATACAATCTTCAGTGATTAATTCAGCGGTACTGTTTTTTTACGTTCGTTGGATTTATCGTTGGGGTTGCATATTCAAGCCTTGAGTATTTTTCTGCTATATGATCATTGACGACATGTAGGCAAAAAGCTACAGTGAACTCATGATTGAAATACGCAAAATAGGTCGCCGGACAAGGAGGTTATACTCATTATGAAAAAAGCAAAATTGGCACTTCTCTTGACGATTAGCCTTGCGCTGGTGCTGCTTGTTGCACAGAACACCGCTCCCGTCCACGCACGTTTTCTCTGGTTTACAGCAGAGATTCCAGCCATTGTGTTGCTTTTCCTGACGGCGGCAGGAGGTTTTGTTTCAGGGTTACTTGCTGCGCTTATTCTCAAAAGAGGTACACAATCCAAATTATAGGATGCAAATAAATTTCTTAACAGCCCTGGAAAGATAATTGAAATTTGTTAAACACTTACCATATTCCTACCTCCTTGCCAATTGATGGGAAATCAGATAAACATAGTATCAACCCAGGGAGGAGGTGGATCATGGACGACAAGGATAGAGATTTTTATAGATATTTTTTAAAAGATACCATCAGAAAAAAAATAAATTTCGCACTTACCGATCAAAACCAGAAGGTTCCTGTCCCCCCTGTCCAAAAAGAGGTTCCATCAGATGCCGCGACTATTCAACTGCCGGGTCCTGAAAATTTTACCGAATCGGCATCCCCACCTGGAGTATGGAACAAGATTCCCGGAATGGATCTTTCCCTTGCAATTAAGAGACGTAAAAGCAGTCGAGCCTATGGCCGGGATCCCCTCTCCCTTGAAGAACTTGCCTATCTTTTGTGGTGCACCCAGGGCGTCAGGGGAAAACCTACCCAGGGCCATGCCTATCGGACTGTTCCTTCTGCAGGATGCCGCCACGCCCTTGAAACCTATCTGACAGTTCTTAATGTTGAAGACTTGAAGCCCGGTATCTATCGCTATCTTCCCCTCACCCACGGGTTGCTTTTTGAATCTTCAGAGGAGGATCTTTCCCTGAGAATAGTCGAGGCCTGCTTTGGTCAACCCTATCCGGGAAAGGCGGCTGTTACCTTTATCTGGGCGGCTGTTCCCTATCGCATGGAGTGGCGCTATGGACTTGCGGCCCACAAGGTTATTTTGCTGGATGCAGGCCATGTGTGTCAGAACCTTTACCTTGCCTGTGAGGCAATCGACGCCGGCACCTGCGCCATTGCAGCCTATAATCAGGAAGAGCTGGACGAACTTCTGGGTCTTGACGGTGAAAATGAATTTGCCATATATCTGGCTCCGGTTGGAAAAATTAATAAAAAAAAGGAGAGTGTATGACCAGTCAAGCTGTAACAGAACAAAGCCTGGATATCTTAAAGCAGGCCATTTTACTTGAGCGGCGGGGGTATGAGTTCTATAAGAAGGTTGCGAACCAGGCTGAAAATCCCCAGGTGCAAGCCTTTTTTAACGATCTTGCCCAGGAAGAGGTGGGGCACATCAAAATCCTGTCAGCCCAGTTCAAGGCGTTTAACAAAAATGGCCACTTTGACGTTAATCTCTTTGAAGATCAGGAAGATTGCAAAATATGTAAAGAGGTTCTCGACCAGGAGATAAAGGATAAGATAGCTGCGGCAAGTTTTGAAGCCTCGGCCATCACTGCGGCCATTTCCATGGAAAAGCGGGCCGTTGATCTATACTCAAAACAGGCAAAAGAGGCACAGGATGTTGAAGAGAAAAAAATGTACGCCTGGCTTGCAGACTTTGAGCGAGGGCATTTGAAGAATCTCATGGCCATAGACCAGGACTTGCACGATTCCGTGTGGGAAGACAACAATTTCTGGCCGTTTTGATGAAGACCATACCCCAATACCCGGACTCAATAGCGATTAACCTTGGTTTAAGGCCTGTGCTTCATCCGTTGTTGAAAAAGCTCTCCCACGGGATTTCAGAATTTACCTTTGCAAATCTTTATCTTTTCAGGGATCGCCATGGATACAAGGTTTCAAGGGTTGGATCGGACGTGGTGCAGGGTGGTGAACCGTCCATGGTCATTATTGGAGAGGATGGAGGGAAGCCATTTTTCATGCTCCCCTTTGCCATCCCGGAAAAAGAGACCCTTGATCTTTTGTTTGAAAATCACAGGCAGCTGAAGTGTGTTTCAACCGTTCAGGCAGATTATTTTGTTCGTGGCGGATATACTGTCGTGGAAGACAGGGATAATTTTGACTATCTCTACCTCCAGGAGAAACTTGCCAACCTTGGCGGCCGCAAGTATCACAAGAAGCGAAATTTGATCAAGGCCTTTGTGAGGGATTATGAGTATGAGGGTCGGCCCTTGCTGGACGAATACATACCCCACGCCCTTGAGGTGCTCGAGCAATGGCGGGAAAACCGGGATGACGATGCTGATTATCTGCCGGCAAAAGAGGCCCTTGAGCTGTGCAGCCCCCTTCAGTTGTGCGGAGGGATCTATTATGTGGACGGTCGGCCCGTGGCCTATTCCCTTGGAGAAGAGAATGCGGGCGGTACAAGCTTTGTGGTTCATTTTGAAAAGGCCGTCCCCGGTTACAAGGGGCTCTGGCAATTTGTAAATCAGGCATTTGCCTCAATCCTGACCGAACATTATACAACGGTGAACCGGGAGCAGGACCTGGGAAATGAGGGGCTTAGAAAGGCTAAGATGAGTTATCAGCCCCATGATTTTGTAAAGAAATACCGGGTAGTCAGTGGACAGTAGTCAGTAAGTAGTAGCTAAAAAACTATTAGCTATTAGCTTAAGGGCTAACAGCTAATAGCTAATAGCTAACGCACCGGAACTACCTCAAGCCAGTATCCATCGGGGTCATTGATGAAGTAGATGCCCATCTCTTTATTTTCAAGGCAGATACAGCCCATCTCCTTGTGAAGGGCATGGGCCTTATCGAAGTCAGGGGTTTTAAAGGCTACGTGAAACTCCTCGTCCCCCAGGTTGTAGGGTGTTTCCCGGTCTTTCAACCAGGTGAGTTCAAGCTTGTTCGCCGTTGTTCCATCCCCCAGAAAGACAATGATATAGGAGCCATCCTCGGCTTGTTTGCGTCTTTCTTCTTTCAGACCAAGGGCCTTGTCGTAAAAGGCAAGGCTCCTGTCGAGGTCGAAAACATTTATGTTGAAATGATCGATGGTGAATTTCATTTAATAACCTCTATCTTCTTATCTGCTATGATTTTAAAGCGGCAAGGGCAGCATCGTAATCTGGTTCGTTTTTGATGTCGTCCACAAGCTGAGTATGGATGATCCTGCCCGTTTCATCAAGGACTATAACGGCCCTTGCAGTAAGCCCTTTCAATGGACCGTCTGCGATGAGCACCCCGTAATCGGTTGCAAACTCGGGGTTCCGAAAAAGAGATGCTGTCACGACATTTTCAATACCTTCAGCACCGCAAAACCGCTTAAGGGCAAAGGGAAGGTCAAACGACAGACCGATAACTTTAGTGTTGGCAACCTCTGTGGCTTTTTTGTTAAAGGTTCGGACGCTTGTTGCACAGACATCCGTGTCAATGCTTGGAAAAATGTTCAGTACCACCTTTTTCCCCTTTAAAGAGTCAAGGGTAATTTCTGAGAGATCCGGGAGAACGGCTGTAAAGTTTTTTGCATGGAGATCCCTTTCTGGAAAAACGCCCGTAAGGGATACGCTCTTTCCTGCTAACTGTGTCTTGGCCATGGTATATCTCCTTTGTGTTTAAATGTTTTGAAATAACTTCGTTATTTCCATGGAACATCTTCTCATAAAACTTGCTGATCAAACGTTTAATAAGAATAACACCTGGATTTGTTTTTTCAAGACAGGGTTAAATTTCATTGGGGTACGGGCAGCATTAATGTTAATATCTAACCTTTATCCTTTGGGATTGCCTTACGCAAAACACACACCACAATAGAAACAGAATTGTTGGAAGCAACTGTTTTATATAACCGGCACGGCCGGAGCGAGGGAGGCATCCAGCCACAACGAACATGGAAACTCCTCCAATAACAACGCTTCGGTGGGAGTTTCCTATAACTCGTTCTGAACTGACCGCCAAAAAGGGCACCCGCAAGGGGAGCCCCTACGCATCGGCCTGTTAAAACAAGACTGCCATATTGGACGATTCCATGGAAAATGCTCTACCCATTGACCGGGTGATACCGGAAATTAAAGAGGCCCTTAGGGTTAATAACCGGGTTGTCATAAAGGCTCCTCCGGGTGCCGGCAAGACCACCCGGGTTCCCCTGGCCCTCGTTGGTGAGCCCTGGCTTGGCCCAGGGAAGATCCTTTTGCTTGAGCCAAGGCGCATTGCCGCAAGGGCTGCGGCCGGCCGCATGGCAGGTATGCTCCATGAACCCCTGGGCAGGACGGTCGGCTATCACATCAGCATGGATCGGAAGGTGTCGCCTGGGACCCGCATTGAGGTGATCACCGAGGGGATATTGACCCGCAGGATACAGAATGATCCCGGACTTTCGGACATAGCCCTTGTAATTTTTGACGAGTTCCATGAGCGCAACTTGAATTCAGATCTCGGGCTTGCCCTGTGCCTTGATGCCATGGATGCCCTTTGTGAGGATCTCAAGGTGATTGTCATGTCCGCCACCCTGGAGGTGGCTCCCCTGTGTGCGCTCATGGGTAAAGCCGCAGCCGTTGAGTCCGAGGGGAAAATTTTTCCAGTTGAGACCCGGTACCTTGACCCCGGCCGACGCACACGACCCGACGAATCCCTTGAAAAGGAGATGTCCCGGACTATACTTGCCTCACTTTCCAGGGATCAGGGAGATATCCTTGCCTTTCTTCCCGGTATGGGGGAAATCGGCCGCACCGCAGCCCTTTTAAACAAAGGCACGCTTCCAGCGGGTGTAAGGGTTTTACCCCTTTACGGGAACCTCTCCCAGGAGGATCAGGACAGGGCCATTTCAGCCTCGATTGCGGGACAGAGAAAGGTGGTCCTTGCAACATCCATTGCCGAATCTTCCCTGACCATTGAAGGGGTTCATGTGGTGGTTGATTCGGGCCTTGTGCGTGAACCCAGGTTTTCTCCAAGGACCGGCATGTCGGCCCTTGAGACTTTTGAGGCATCCAGGGCATCGGTTGATCAGCGGCGGGGCAGGGCGGGCAGGACAGGACCCGGTGTCTGTTACCGGCTCTGGTCAAGGCCAAGCCAGGGGGATAGAGCAGACAATGTCAGACCTGAAATTTTCAACGCAGACCTTGCAGGGCTTGCCCTGGAACTTGCGCTCTGGGGGGTTCGTGATCCGGATGAACTCGCCTGGCTTGATCCTCCCCCAAGGGCCGCAATGGACCAGGCCCGAACGTTATTAAAGCAGTTAAAAGTCCTGGATGGGGGAAACCGGATCACGGCCCATGGACAAAGGATTGCCGACCTCGGGGTGCACCCAAGGCTTGGCCACATGCTGGTCCGGGCAAAGGCCATGGGATTGGGAACCCTTGCCTGCCTTGTGGCGGCCATTGTCCAGGAACCCGATTTTATTATAACAAAAAACAGCCCGGGGGATGCAGACCTTAGACTGCGTCTGGAACTTCTTCTGTCTGGTTCTGCATCCACAGGTTCCAGGAAGATCAAGGGCGGTATCCTCACAAGGATAAAAAAAATTGCCCGAAGACTGGGGCAGAAACTCGCCATGGGGGATGGGCATATCGATCCCGCAATGGCAGGGATAGTTCTGGCCCTGGCCTATCCCGAAAGAGTTGCCATGAACCGGAACACCGGGGACGGTCGATTTCTCCTGGCATCGGGCCAGGGGGGCTTTATTCCCGTGGGCGACGCCCTTGCCTGGGAGAAAATGATAGTTGCGGCCCATGTGGATGGAAAAAATGTCAACGCCAGAATTTTCCTGGCAGCACCCCTGGCCCAGGAGATTGTTGAGCAGAACTTTGGCCATCTTATACAAACCCATGACCGGGTCTACTGGGATCATGCATCCAAAAGCGTAAAGGCCGTCACCAACCGCTGCTACCTGGAGCTTGTTCTGTCAACTAAACCCCTGGATAAACCGGATGAGGAATTGATCAGATCGGCCCTGCTCCAGGGAGTCCGTAACCAGGGGGTGGGGATACTTGCCTGGACCCCTTTTCTGAGGCGTCTCCAGGCAAGGGCCGTGTTTCTTGGCAAGATCCTGGGTGATCAGCAGTATGGGCAGTCGGATAACCAATCAAATGGTCAGCGGGGTGAAGGAAGGCTGCCGGATCTGTCGGACAGATCCCTGGAGGAGACCCTTGAAAACTGGCTTTTGCCATTCATGGGATCGGTCCTTTCAATGACCCGTCTCAAAAGGATGGACCTTAAGCCCCTTCTTGTTTCCCTGTTGACCCATAAAGGACTGAAGCTTATTGAGCAGCATGCCCCCACCCATATACCTGTGCCGAGCGGGTCAAACATTGCCCTTGAATATGGATCAGCAGACGGTCGGGTGTATGATTCACCGGTTCTCAAGGTGCGTATCCAGGAGATGTTTTCCTGCACAAGAACCCCGAGGGTTGCAATGGGGCGGGTGCCGGTGACCGTCCATTTTCTCTCTCCAGCCCAAAGGCCCGTACAGGTCACCCAGGATCTTGAGAGCTTCTGGAAAACCACCTACAACGAGGTTAAACGAGAGCTCAAGGGTCGTTACCCCAAGCATTTCTGGCCGGATGACCCCCAAAACGCACCTGCCACCCGGGGGACAAGACCCGGCCGATGACACGGCCCTGTTTTCTTAAGGTTAAACTTATTGGCATTGACCAGGAAACGTGGTAATAGTTCCCAAAGATGACCATGGGATTTTCCCCGTGGTCTTGCTGTTTGCTTGAGCCATTTTTTAAGAAAATGAGGAGATAAAATGCAGGATATTTGTACGATAAAACCCGGAATAGGGCTTGGCTCAATTCGTTTTGGCGCCACCATGGATGAGTGCAGGGATTATTTTGGCGAGCCAGCCGAAGAGCTGAGGGAAGAGTTTGAAGAGGAGGAGTACATAACCTGGTATTATGGCGAAGGCGACATTGCCCTGAGTTTTGAGGGTTCAGAGGATTTCAAACTCGGAACCATAATTCTCTCCCACCCAGATGCCACCCTGGACAACGAAAAAATCATTGGGAAAAGCCTGGATGAGATCAAGCAGTACCTGAAGAGAAAAGCCTACTTTTACCTGGAAGAGGAGGACGAGTTTGATTCCGCCATGATGGTCATCAATGTGGGCGCGCTTGAGTGCAACTTCATGTTCACCGACGGCCTGCTTGACGGAGTTCAGTGGAGCTACCTGTGGGAGGATGATGAAACCCCCAGCTGGCCCAACATCGTTGCCTGATCGGTCGCTCTGATGGTTGTTTCCGTATCCCCCTCCACGGTAAGGGTGCCCTGGCAAATCCCAGAGGGCTCAGTCGTTCTCCTGGACTTCCTTGACGCCAGGTTTCCCTGGATAGGGAGACAGGAGTGGACAAGGAGAATTGATCGAAACCTGGTCCTCCGGGAGGATAGAACCCCTTTTACCCTTGCCTCCGCCCTTGAAGCCGGAACAAAGGTACTCTATTATCGGGAGGTTGATGCGGAGCCCATACTTCCCTTTGAGGAAAAAATCATTTTTCAGAACGACCACCTGATCGCAGCGTGTAAACCTCACTTTCTGCCGGTGGTTCCATCGGGGCCCCATGTGAACGAGACCCTCTTGAACCGCCTTAAAACGAAATTTTCCAACCCCGACCTTGTTCCCATCCACCGCATCGACAGGGAAACGGCCGGTGTGGTACTCTTCTCGGTCGATCCAACGACCAGGGGAGCCTTTCAGCGGCTGTTCATGGAAAAAAAGGTGACAAAGGTGTACGAGGCAGTTACCCATTGGCCGGGGAGTTCGACCCCTTTGCCGTCTAGGATTATAAATCGTATCGAAAGGGGCGAGCCCTGGTTCAGGAATACTGTAGTGCCGGGTAAACCCAATGCCGAAACCCGACTCAAGCTTGTCAAAACCGAGAACAACAGGGCCTTTTTCAGGCTCTTTCCCCTGACGGGGAAGAAGCACCAGCTTCGTATTCACCTCGCCTCCCTTGGCTGCCCCCTGGAAAATGATCGATACTATCCCGATCTTCTGCCCAAACAACCGGACGACTGGGAACACCCCCTGATGCTTCTGTCCAGAGAAGTAAGGTTCATGGACCCAATCGCCCAAAAGAAAAGGGTATTCACCTCTTTACGATGGCAGGATTCACCGTTTGCTCATTAGTCTGCTGCCCTTTCCAGGGAAAATTCGTTAAAGCGTCTGGCCTGATTTTCATCCCCAAGCGATGAATATATTTCACTCACCCGCTTAAAATAAACGGCCTTGTTTCCGGGATCTTTCACGGCAAGGTCAAGGTAGATGTCAAGGAGCTTGTGTGAAATCTGTCCAAGGGCCATTGCGGTTTCGGCAAACCTGAGCCTCAGGGTGTCATCCGGTCTTGCCCCGCAACTTGAACAATGATTGATGAGTTCAAGGTAGATTTCGTTTGCAGTGTTATTCTCCCCAAGGCGTTCACAGGCCATGGCAAGGTGTCTTAAAACAGCCTCATCCCGGTTGCCTGCATTTACAAGCCCCTGGTACAGGGCCCGGGCTTCGTCAACACGTCCAGACAGGACAAGGGTTTCTCCCCTCAGGATCTCCATGGGAGTCTTCCTGGCCAGGGAGGGAGGAGAGGCGGCGAAACGATCCAGGGCCTCGTCAAACAGTTCAAGACTCCACAGGGCCTCGCCTAGGATCTGCCAGCCCCGGAAGGAGGTGGGAAAGGTGTCGAGAAACTTAATGGCAAGATCCTTTGCACCAGCTCCATCGTTTAGGTTGACAAGGCAGGTGGCAAGCTCAAGGTGAATATAGCTTGTGAGGTTGTCATTCTCCTTAAGGGCTCTTTCGAATGCGGTTGACGCCCCATGGAAATCCCCCTGGTTCATGGCCAGAAAACCCCTGACAAAGCTTGACCCATAGAGGGGGTAGGCCTCCTGCTCTTCAGGGGGCAGGGCATTAACAAGGGCCGTGAACACCTCGATTTCATCCATATCCAAGTCATCCGACCCAGATCTGTCCAAATCAGACTCATCCCACTCTGGCCCGTTTAAATCCAACTGGTCCAAAGTAGCCCCATCATATTGAACGCCTTGTTCTGATGCTGAAGGTTCATCCAGAGCTTGTCTGCCGGTTTCATGGAGGTTTTCCCCTCCAGCGTAGTTGTTTCTTGGCAGGTTCGGATTTGAAGTCTGTTTTTGACTTTTCAGCATCTCTATTCTGTCAAGAAGCGCCCTGTCCGTGGTAAGGATTGCTGCAAGGTCAAGGCGTTCGGCCGCATCAGCCTGGCAATCGGCATCCAGGAGCAACTCTGCCCGTTCCACGTGTTCAAGGGCAAGGCAGTGCTTTGAGTCAGCAATCTTTTTTTCTATACGAGCTGGGAAATCAGGGTCTTTGCTGGGGCTTACCCTGCTTTTGGCAAAGGCCTTTTCATACTCTAATTTTCCCGGGCCAAAGGCCCTGCGACCAAACAGCTGGTCTCCTTTTTTTTCAATGGCTTCGGGTGTTTTTCCCGAAAAAAAGCTGAACAATCCCATGGAACTCTCCTGGTGAGAAATGATAAGTTCTTTAATTGCGGTCCTTAGGTTTAACTCTGGATGGAATAGCGTTCATCCGACTTAAAAATACGTTTTTCCTTCATTAATTTTTCGAGATGTTTTTTCATGTTTGCCTTTTCTGCAAATTTAAAATAATAATCTGGTTTCCGGGGTTTTCCATACAAAACAGAGGCATCTACAAGTTCTGAAAAACTTTTGGGGGTTTTAAGAAGGTTCAGGATTTTGTTTTCTCGAACATGGATGACGTTCAGGTAGCGATCCCATAATTTGTCGGGTTCAGTTTCAAAAACACCCTGTTCATGGGAGGTTATCCATGTGCCTGCCGAAAGATTGCGCAGCCTGTTCACCGAATCGATGGTTTGCTCTATGCTTGAATCCACATCACCATACCAGGGCCCAAAGCTTGAAAGATCGTAGTCTGCCATAAAGAGAAGGTCAGGTTCCTCAAACAGCAGGGCCAGGTGCCCCGGTGTATGTCCCGGCGCAGGGATAATTTTTACCCGTGTTGATCCCAGATCAACCCAATCCCCCTCCTGTAAAAAACGATCCGGCTCTCGCAGTTTAAATTTGAATTCACCATGAAACAGGGGCCGCCAGTGCTTCCTGTACTCTTCATCAACGCCATAGGCATCCATAAACAGTTCAAGATCTGACAGGGGAGGTGCATCCTGCTCCATTATGCACAGGGGAATATCATCAAAAAGATCCAGGTACATGCGGTGATCCTCATGCCAGTGGCTGAGCCATATCTCTTTTATGGGAACCTCCTTTTTAAGTTGAATAAGACGCTCCCTGTCGGATGATGGATCAATCAATATGCCGGCATCCTCGATATAAAGGGAATGGCAGTAAGGATATTTTCCCCTGTTTTTTCCAGGAATGAACCAGACTGGTTCGAAATGTCTTTCTTTCATTTTTTTTACTCGCTATCAAGGTAAATTTATAAGAGTTACCACCAAAACTATTTATGGGTTGAAAGAAGCTGTTTAATTTAATCAGCTTTGCAATTGAATGGATTTTGTGACTAAACTTGTACCAAAGCTGGGGAGAAAATTCAATGCAAGGATGTTTTTCTTGAGAATACAGCTCAAACCATACAGGCCATTGCGACAATTTTAGACTACCGCCTGTTCTATGAAGTGTTGACATCAAAATCTTAACGGAGGGCGATCAAAAATGAAAACCTGCTTTTGTTTGACCATTCACGGTCGGGTCCAGGGGGTGTTCTTCCGCCACTATACCAGGGAAAAAGCCCTGGAACTGGGTCTGGTTGGTTTTGTAAAGAATCAATCCGATGGTACTGTGTATGCTGAAGCAGAAGGGGAGATATCTGCTGTGAAAAAATGGGTGGAGTGGTGTGGCAAGGGCCCTGCTGCGGCCCGGGTTGATCGGGTTGAAACCATTGAGAAAGACCCGGAAGGCTACACAGAATTTGAAATTCGGCATTAGTGTCATTCCGCCCCCATGACAGGCTATTCCCAGGGATGACTCCAGAGATCGTTTACCAGCTTTCGATTTAAACTAAAACAATCGGTCTGCATTCCGGGATCATTGCAAAACACCTCCAGGGTGATTGTTGAGTCATAACCGATCGCCTTCAGTGCAGATACAGCTTTTTTCCAATCAATACTCCCGACCCCAAGGGGCATGTGATCGTCTGATCTGCCCCGGTTGTCTGAGAAATGCACATGAAGGATATGGTCTCCAAGCTTGCTGCAAAATACCTCATAATTGTCCCGGCCAAAATTTGCGTGGCCAAAATCAAGATGCAGTCCCAACCCCGGTACTGCATTAAGCAGGGTTGTAAAGGTGGAAACCCTGTCAAAGGGAGCTTTGTAGTTTTCCATAACCAGTTGTAGTCCGTGGGATTCGGCCATGATAACCAGGGGTTTCAACGCCTCAATGTTAAGGTCAACAAGATCCTTTCCCATGGCAGGCGGACAAAAATAGCAGGGATGGATGTTCATGACCTTTGCCCCGAGGGCCGTAAAAATCCTGGCACATCGCTCTAACTCTTTAAAACAGGCATCCCGGACCGCCTGGACAGGATAGGCGTAGGGCAAACAGGGATCTGTGTGGCCGACAATGCAGAGGCCGTGGGCGTCAATAATTCTTTGCAAACCCACAATGTCCACCGTTGAGGCACGGGGCCCTTCAATGGTCAGATCCAAAAAATCAAACCCGGCCTTACCGCAGTATATGGCCTCGTCAAGGATGGATTTCGACGGGTTGTTCATTATGCCTAATTTCATGACCCCTCCTTTAGGAACGCAGATTAAATAACATGAACGAAGTTGCTTGCCCTTTGACCCATCTACTGTGTTGCATCAAAGGCCCAATAGGCCTGCTATTGGACCTTTAATGCGCCTTGTAGATGAGTCAAAGTTCTGCGCTATTTCTGCTCATCTTATTTAATCTGCATTCCTTATTTAGAAACAGTGATCACTTCAGCCTTTCGCAGCACTGTGCCGTCCTCTTTATTGATATAGCCGTTTTTTACGACTTCACAGATGGTCTCGCTGGCAAATTCCGGATCTTTCCGGGTATCCAGGACTTTACATAGCTCCATGGTGGCTCTGTTTCCTGGAATCTCCATTTTGACAATACCGGCTGAGCCCAGATGACGATCCAGTTTTTTATGAATGGACAGAACATTTCTGCCAACCATTTTTGCGGTCTTATCAAGGGAATCTTTTTTAGCCTCAAGATTTTTTTCTATGCTTTCAAAGGCGTCCATGAGGTCAAGCAAACCGAGCAGCAACTCTTTTTGCCTGTTCAAAAACATGGATTCCTGGTCGGCAAGGGTCAGCTTGAGCCCGGCAATGGTCTGCTGAAATTCAACAAGCTTTTCCTTTAGCTGCTCTTTTTCAGTTGCCATGGTCGCTTTCAAAAATAGTCAAACAGGTCAATGGATCGTCGGAAACGAAAGTTTCTCTAGACGCTAACCCTTCCCATGCTTGAGTTGTTTTTTCCATAAGCCTGTTTTTTGTTTCATCAAGATCAATCAAATGGAGAAACACCTGACAGCTGTTTGAAACAGGGTCAAGGAGCATTTTCTGAGCCTGGGAAATTTCCCGGGCAGAATACTTTTTGTCTCTCAAGGCAAAAGCCGCAGCCTGAATAATCTCCCTTTTAGAGGCGTATCGGTCAAGTTTAAGGACCTTAAAGGGGTTCATTTTACTATCTCCTAAAGTCGTTCGATTTTTTCTTTGATTGAGGAAACCACAGTATGATCAGGATCAACAGTCATGGCTGCATTCATAAAGTCATAGAGATACACCTTATGAGTGAAAACATCGACACCGCTATTTTGCACTTGCTGACAAAGGTCCTCCATAAACTCAAAAAAGCGATCACGTACTTTCGGATGTTTTGATCCCCTGGCAAGTCTGGCTGATTTTCCGAGTTTGTTTTTTCCAATAGCACCGGCAATTTCTTCGATCTCAAAATCAACGGAGACCTCTTCAAGGGTATGGATGGCAAATTCATTTTCCGGAGAAAAATTTGTCGCCTTTTCAATAAGATTCTTTAACTGTCGGATGTGGATTTGATCACTGTTATACCTTTTCAGGGCATTTCTGACCTTTACTATACATAGGGCATCTGCAATGGCATCAGACCCTTGTTGTGTGTGGAGGAAGTAGAGAATTTTTTCATAATCAATATCCCAATCTCCCGAGGATTGAAGCACCCTTTCCACAAACCGTTGTTCAATGGAGGGCACAGACGCAAAAAGCCGGGGGGTCAAGGCAAAATAATTTAAAACATCTTTCTTTTTATCTTTATGTCTGTTCTCCACCGCTGCCAGACCACATTTAAAATGGACAAGTCCGAGGACATAGTCGGTAAACTCATCCACGGGAAGCGTTGGGTCCAGCTCTTGAGCAAGGGTCAGGGCTTTTTTAAAATCATTGATTTTCAGTGCATACAGGCTTTGCCAGGCCCTGGAATAGTATCCCCCTGTTTCCAGATAGTGCTCAGTATCCTTGAAATAGGCCCTGTTGCCTTTGATCATATCAAGTATTTTATCCAGAACACCTGAAAGAACCGCATATTGGGGTGTGCAGACCAACATTGACCCCGGCATTGAATCATGATCCTGTTTCTGTGAAATGGCGAACAGGTCCTGAAGCAATTTTCTTTCAACGGCAAGAATGGTTGCCGCAGAGTGTCCGCTTTCAGAGGTATGATGCCTGTTGATCTCATTTTCTGCAATATGAATCAGCTGGTTTTGAACCTTTGCTCTCTGCTCTTCACTATCTGAAAAAGATGCGGAGATTTCTCTGGAATAGACAACAGTCAACCAATAGGTCATCATAGGTTCGAGAAAACGTTCCTTCCCTGGAGCAAGATGAAAATAGGTCTTAGCATACAGGGCAAGTATGGCAGGATCATCCATTATGTTGAGATCGGGAAGAATGGCGGCAACGGCCGAAAAGTCCTGCTTTTTCCACAAAACCTCAACTAAAACCAGGTTAAAATAAGAGCTGAGATTTTCAAGAAGAATGGCAAGGGGTTCAAGGTCAAAACGCCGGGCATATTCAAGAAGATCCTTTGCCGTGGTGCAGCAGTCATGAATATGGAGGGTTTCTTGTTCACCAAATTTACCAAGGTGTTGATACAAATCGGCACAGGCAAGAAAAACAAGGTGGCAAACCTGCTGGGTAAAATCTTTATCCAGGCAATCTATCCTTTCCCATTGTTTCAGCGCCGCATAGGGATGCCCCGTCTTTGCAAGGGAAAACCCATACTGATAAAAGGCATTGTCATCCTTCAGAGTCATTTTTTGAAAATGTACTAGGGCCTCACCATATTTTTCACATTTTACAAGGTTCAGGGCACATTTCAACAGCAAGGTATCGTCATGGGCGGCCTCCCATGCCTTGAGATTATTGTTACTTGCAGCCTTGTGGGGTTGTTTTACAAGTTCCTTACCCTTTATTTCCCTTGTTTGCCTGCGACAGACCTCAAGTTTTTCTGTAATGTCATCACTGTTAAGCCTTTTCTGGATCTTTTCAAACTCTTTTTCTGCCATCAAAAAATTTCCGGCATTGAACAATTTTTCAGCCCGGTTCAGGATGATCTTAATTTTTTTATTTTTTCTAGCCATTTTTTCTACTCCAGAAAAACCCTGATTGTCATGCCGGGTTCAAGGGGGTATTCCTCGGCAATACAATCCTTTTGGTTTACACAATATCGATCTACAATCGATTGTCGGGTGTCGCCCAATCGAACCCTGTATTTCCAATAAAACCGATTTTGTTCCTTGCCTGTGATGCGCCTGTATATCTTGGGTACAAGGGTCTTATCACAAAGATAGCGGACCCGGCTCTTACCGCTGATGCCATACACCTTGAGATCTGGATTATGGGTCATCAGCACAGGGTAGTAAAACCCTGCACCATAAAGATCCCTGGCAATGCTCCACAGCGTATCATCATCATCTGCCCGGTAAATGCCAAAACACTCTTTTTCGTCGCTATCCTTTTTCTTTCTATCCTGGGAGGCGGGCAGTTCTGCTGCTTCCACTTTCGCCTGGATGTCGGGAACTTTTTTTTCCAACCTTTCAGGTACCTTAGCCAGGATGATGCCCTGTGGTACGGCCAAGCCGCCATTAACCGGCCTGGCAGAACTCGTTTCAGGAAGCTTAGCCGGGATGATTTCATGGGGCTTTACCCTGGCAGGAATCTTAACTTGGACTATCCCCTGGTCCTTTGTGAGCACCTCTGCAATCTCCTTTGTCATCCCAACGAGATCTTTAACCTGCCTTTCAATTCCAGCGACCCGGCCTGCAGCGGATTTCAAATGATAAACTCCATAAACAAGGAGAGAAATCATGACAGATACAAAAATGATTCCCACAACAGGGAAAAATCCCTTTCTCCTGTCTGTCTGCGTGGGGTTGGAATCTGGATTTGATGAGGCATTCGACCCGTCTGAAAGAGCATCCAAAAGCCTGAAACAACTCAGGTCTGAATCACACTGGGGACAGGAATCCCTGTTAGGAGAAATATTTTCAAACCGGCATATGGGACAGGTGATCTCGGTGACCATTTCTACCTGGTGATTCCCTTTTGAATGGTTCCGGTTTCATTATCGTACTGACCCAAAATCCTTGCCACCTCGGGCATGATTCCCTCAAGGGCAGCAGTTACCCCCCTCTCATTTTCTTTGTCTGCTGCAAATAAAAGGTTGGCAATTGCACTATGGAACCGGGAAGCCATGGCAGGTTCTTTTTCATCACACAACGCTGCTGCTTTGGAAATACGCATGAGAATCGACAGCAGGGGAAACTCGTTGAAAAAATTGGCCAGGTCTTTAAATGCCCTGACATTCTCTTCATAGGTTCCCCTCTCGTTCATCTCCCTGAGATGCTCAATCTTTTTACGTAGAGTTGACTGTTCTTTTGACGACAAGGCCTTGGGAAAATCTCTCAACACACTTTCAGCATAGTAGAGAAAAGCGTAACAGTTTATCTCCTCTTCCGCCAGTTGCCTGGCCTTGTCCATTTTCATTTTAACAAGGTTGTACACAGGCTCTATAACCGTATCGGTGGTTTTGTCGATAACCTTGTGAGTATCTTTTATGACCGAAACAATTCGTTCGGTCAAATCTTCGATGGTGTAGATCGAGTATTCTTTTGCATTGGCCTCATCGATCATCTCTTCCAAAGCCATGAACAGTTTTTCATCTGCCTTTCCCCTGGAAAGGGTTTTACTCAACTCCACTCCGGGTAACTCCTTGAGAGATACAGCAACCTCAACCAGGTTGTTTTCATCAATCTTCAGGGTAACATCAATGGAAAGAGTATGGGGATCATTATCATCGGAATGTTTTTCATAGTAGTCATTCATGAATTCATCATCGATCCCCAGCCAGAAATCACCAATGGATTCCTCTTCATCATTGACAATGTTGAAAAATTTCATGTGAACCAATTGCTGATCAGAATCTACAAGTTTAAAGACCTCTGTCTGTTCACAGGGAAGTGGAGTGTTCTTTTCGATAAAAAGATACCTCTCCCCATTTTCAAGCACAACATAATAATCGTGGGCAGCCGAATGAACGATATCAAACACTCCCTGGTCTATTGTCTGCCCCTCCAGATCAAAACCGCATTGATTGCAGATGGTATCTGACTGGGCAACCGTGCCACCGCAATTTATGCACTCATAGGAATCGGAAAGTCTGTGGCTTAAAATGGCCGCCCCTTCGGCAATGGCCAGCATGGGTCGTTCATGGAGCAGCACCTTGTCTTTGCCAAACTTTTTCTTTACAGCCCTGATAATGCATGGAATCTTTGAGCTTCCCCCCACAAGCAGAACATTGTCGATAAGATCCGGGGTAAAATGGATATCCCCAAGAAGCTTGTCCGTAAGTTCTATGACGTTTTGAACCATGGGTTGGATCATTTTTTCAAATTCATCCCTTGTGAGGGTGACGTCAACATCCACAAGATCCCCATCTTGATCCTTTAAAAGTCCTAGAAGCTCGATATATGCCTCATCCCTGTCACTCAAGATGATTTTTGCCTGCTCAACAGCTGCCTTGAGCTCTCCGAAAAAACGATTTTTCATGCCCGGTTCCTGGGCATTGATCAACCCTTCCATATCTTGGATATCACACTCTTTGGCGGTTTGTTCCAGGACAAAATCTTCGATCTTGCGGTCAAGGTCCTCTCCGCCAAGCCACATGTTTCCGCCCTTGCCCTGCTCGATGAACTGGCCCCCGCTGATGGTAAGAACGGAAAGATCAAAGGTGCCACCGCCAAAATCAAACACCATGATGGTTTTGGCCTCATCACCTTTAACCTCATCTACCCCAAAGGAGATGGCCGCAGCCGTAGGTTCCGGCAGCAGGCGCTGAACCTTCATGCCGGCAAGGGCGGCAGCGGTGCGGGTTGCATGCTTTTGTTTGTCGTTAAAATAGGCAGGCACGGTTATTACGGCATATTCAACACTGTCCTTTAAAAAGACCTGGGCATCCCCGTGTATTTTTTCAAGGATTTTGGCTGAAATCGCTTCAGGCGTGTACTCTCGTTCGTTTAAAACAATGACAAGGCTGTTTTCGGTTCCCTTGGACTGACAGGTGATGTTCTTGAACTGCCGGGGGTCTGATATAATTTTTTGGACTTCAGGATTGGAAAAGCTTCTTCCCATCAACCGTTTGACGGCAGTCACCGTATTGGCCGGATTCTGCTTGATCCACTCCAGGGCATGCTTTCCAACGACAAATTCATCCCGTTTAATCAAACCCAGCATTTTCTTTGTTTTTACGGTGACGCAGGAAGGTGTGATCACATCTCCTTCACTGTTTTTGATCATCTCAACATGCACCCGTTTAATGGCTGCCGCTGAATTGGTCGTTCCCAAATCAATCCCAATGGATTTTGACATGATTTATCCCCAGATAACAATTAAAGTAATTAATAAAAATGACCTGAAAACTTATCAATCTTTTGTTAAAATTTCAATGATAATTCGTGGGAATCAGCAATTCTAACATTCCGCCCCCTTTGGTTACCCTGACCGGAACGGAAAACGTCGGAGGTTGTTTTGGCGGTCCTAGGATAGTGTCCACCTTTTAGAATTGATGGGTGAGAATTGCTGATTGAAAGAATGTATAAAATTTGATAGAGGTTGGTGAATACCATTAACAACAAGAAGGAACCATGACAGGTCCCATGATTATTGAGTAGAAGGATTCAATCTTGGCAAAATTTTCCAAAGAAAAAAAACAGCAGAAGAGAAAGGCAAAACAGAAACAGGCCACCACCCAGCGCCAGAAGGAGGCTGTTCGGGGAAAAGGAGAGATGTTTTTAGAGTTTGCCCACTATGCCTTGGAAGACGGTGATTTGGATAAGGCTGCCGGGTTTATCAAAAAAGCGGCCAGGTTTCTACCAAATGATTCCGGGGTGATTAATGCAATGGGGGAAATTGGCTCGAGATCAGGGGATGAGGCCCTTGAGCTGGAAGCGGTTAACCGGCTGGAAAAGATCGGGCAGTTTGACGATTACAAAAGGGTTCACCAGCTCTACCTCACGGTAAATCTCCATCGATTCCAGGAAGGGTTTGACCTTGCCGACAGACTCCTTGGAGCGCTCACCTCCCTCAAGATCAAGGAAAAGGTCAAGATTAGAAAAGATATACAGAGGATGAAGGATTATTGCCACTATCAACTGATGAACGAAAAAGCAGTGGCAGCAAATAAAAAAATACGTTCTGAAAAAACCAGGTCTGGCGACAAAACCAAGGGTCAGCCCGATTCCAGGCAGCCCAACGCCAGGCAGAATATTCAATCAAACGCCCAACCACGTGCTAAAGCAGATACCAAAGACACCGATGTATCCCGGGTTGTTTCCTTCCCAAGTGATACCCCGAAAAAACTTCCACCCATACCGGTGACCTTCAACTTTGACAGGGATTCATTCTTTAACACCCTGTCAACGCCGAACCTGTCCACCCCTTTTGTTTACGATCTTGCCATTGAGAGCCATTTCATCAGATTCAAAGAGTCCTTTGAAACCCTTGTCTGCCTTGCTTCACTCTCCCAGGTCCGCTCTTACTGGTACCAGGAGGAGACCGCAAAAAAAGTACTCAAACGATTCAGGGGAAGAGCGCTTCTTTCCGATGAGGTGGGGCTTGGAAAGACCATTGAGGCGCTGATTGTTTTGAGCGAATACATGAAAAGAGGAATGGTTAAAACCGGGCTGATCCTCACTCCTACCCCCCTGGTGAGCCAGTGGAAGGAGGAGATGAGCTCAAAATTCGGCCTTGACATCCCTTCCACGGATGATCCTGATTTCAAAAAAAAGGGCGATGATTTCTGGAAGGCTCCGTTTATTCTTGCCTCAATCAACCAGGCAAAATCAAAGAATAATTTCGATATTGTCACGGCCCGGCAGTATGATATGCTCATCGTTGACGAGGCCCACCACCTTAAAAACAGGACCACCCTGAACTGGAAACTTGTCAACGCAATCCAGAAACGATTTGTTCTTCTTCTCACGGCCACCCCGGTCGAGAACAATCTAATGGAGCTTTATAATCTGATTACCCTGCTGAAACCTGGTCAGCTCGAGACTGCAACTTCATTCAGGGAAAAATTCATGACAAAAGGAGATCCCACTGATCCCAGAAACAGGGCACAGCTAAAGGAGCTCCTCCAGGAGGTCATGATTCGGAACACAAGGGCGCTTGCCGGCATCAACATTCCACCGAGGTTTGCGCAAACCATACGCATCGAACCAACCAAAAGCGAAACAGCCTTTTATGCAAGACTGGCGGCCCTTTTAACCTCATTGAACCGGGATGCAAAGGGGCGGGGTCGGCTTGCCACAAAAAATCTTCTGGCCCAGGCTGGCTCATCGCCCAAGGCAGTGGAAGGCTCTATCCTGCGAATGCTTGAAAAAAAAGAGTACCGCGAAACCCATGAAGAGGAGCTTACTGCGGTTAAAAATTTGTGCAGAACAAGCCTTGACACCCCAAAGAACAAGGCGCTTTTAAAACTCATCCAGGCGTCAAGGGAAAAGATGATCGTGTTTGTCAAATACATGGGAACGCTTGAGCACCTCAGGGAATTTCTCGAGTGGAACAACATCTCATTTGCCATATTCCACGGCTCAATGGACAACCGGCGAAAGGATGCGGAAATCGAGGCCTTTAAAGATGAGAAAAAGGTCCTGATCACAACCGAGATCGGAGGAGAGGGGAGAAACCTTCAGTTTTGCTGTCAGATGGTTAACTACGATCTTCCCTGGAATCCCATGAAGATCGAACAGCGGATTGGCCGGATACACAGGATCGGCCAGGGAAAAGAGGTGCATATATTCAACTTCTGTGCGGCAGGAAGCATTGAAGACTATATTCTCGATATCCTGGACAAAAAGATAAACATGTTTGAGATGGTAGTCGGCGAGATCGACATGATTCTTGGCAGGATCAGGGGAGAGAAAGAGTTTGAGGATCTGGTTTATGATATCTGGATTGATTCAGGGTCTGTGGAAGACCGGGAAAATGGGTTCAAGGCCCTTGGTACCCAGATGAAACGGGCAAGAACCAGCTATGAAAAGACACGGGAGCTGGACGACAAGCTCTTTGGAGACAGCTATGAATTATAGTTCCCTTTTTCCGGGTCAGGACGGCGAGTTGGTCTCATTTGTCTGTAGAGTTCTCGAAGCCCACGGTTCCCTTGCTGAGCAAAATGGGAACAGGGTCGATCTTGTGCTGCCGGCGGATCTTTCGAAAAAACTTGAGGTAGAAGAGTATATAAGCGTGGCTCCAGGGTCGAACCCAGGCGATAGCCCGCTTCATGGCGAAAATGCGGGCAGGGGAGAGTCCCCAGGTTACAGCCCCCTTTATCCCATTCATTTCGGTGCACCCCTTTTGGAGAAGATTTCCCGTATGGCAGGTTTCCCCCCACCCCTGACCAAGGTTTCCCTGGGGTTCCCCTATATCAAAAAAACCGGATTTGACGCACTCATCAACCAGCAGTTTGAATTTTACAAGACAACAGGATCGGTTTCAAACAGTGCTGAGTTCATAACAACCTATCTTATTCTCACCTGTCGATATATAGCCCAGAGCGACGAGCAGAAAGAGGGGTTGGTGGATCTTGCCGTAAATATGGAGAGTGGCGCCATTGTTCCGGCCATGGTCGAGAACCTCCTGGCCGTGGAAAAAAAATATCAAAAACATCACTCCCACGGGTATACCGACGAAGAGATTGAACGTATTTTCAAGATTGCCGGCATCTATGTGGAAGGGGCCGTGGATGAGGATCTGGTTGATTTTAAGAGGAGCATGAACCGGCGGTTCATGCGGGATGCCTCAAGCCTTGATGAGTACTACGGCGCCCTTACCCATGAGATGGAAGAGAGCCTTGAACGGGCCGGTATGTCCGACAGATTAAGAGAGGAACGAATGGAGAAGATCGCCCTGATACCAGATGAGCTTCGCTCCAAACAGCAGGATCTTTTGAACAAGTACGGCATCCGGGTCAAGGTCAACCTCGCCGCTGTCCTGGTCGCTGTCACCACCGGCATCAAGGTCCTGTTCAACGCCGTTTCCGGCAAACAGAAAAAAAGCATCTCCCTGACATACAATCCAGTGACAAAACGGATGGATCCCCTTGTATGCAGCGTTTGCGGCCACAGCATGTATCGAATCGCCTTGTCAAAGGATCTTAAACTTCTCTGCGCCGACTGCCAAAGGTAGTGAGCCCATCCATATACCTTTCTTGTGTGGGGCCGAATGCTTTTTACGGCAAGTCATATTAACCATTTCACCACATTAAGAAACTTTTCCATAAAATAAGCTTACATAATATTGCCATTAGGGACTGAAATCAATATTGTCCCAAATTAGTTTACATACTTATTTCGTTTACACCTCCAAACAATAGGGGTAAAAAGGCACCTAATGCGGGTCAAAATAAAATGACATATTCTCAAGCTGGTCAACTGATTGTGAAAATTTTTGCCGGTTTTTTGCCAATTTATTGTGGAACTTTACAACTGCGGTCTGGTGTAGCGCTTGGTTGGCCTGTAACCGTGTAGTATTACGAATTATTTCTCAAAGCCGACAGATTTCAACTAACTCACAGGTTGGCTCGATTTCTGTCGCCATACCCTCAGCCGAATTATTAATCAGTTGCAAAAAACGACAAACGTTGCTCTGCTTATAGGACGGTAAGTTTTCTGCCCCGATACTCTCCAATTCACAGAATAATCCGCTACAGAAAACATGAGAAACAATGATCATGCTACTTTTTCTGAAATATTCTCCCATCGAGCTTCAACCGTGTCGGCAGAAAAATCTGCTCCACAATCCCACTTGATGAAGTAGTCACCATATAGTGCGACTTCGTGTCGCACCCTAACCGTTTGGGTAACGGGCAGCAAGGGTTTCCAATAAAGTTCATTGAAAGCACGCACATCGTTTAAATTTTTTTCAACCGATAAAAAAATGCCGCCCTTGCTATCCGGTTCACCCACTGGTGTACGCCCGGCGTGGGCGTGAACTTATGGGGTGAAAGTCCCCCATAGATGAATCTTGTTAACACAAGTATTAGCCGAAAACAAGGGCGGAATCGTGAGATCCCGTCTGAAGGGCTTGAGCGAAGCGAAAGGCGAGCCACAGGCGAGAGCGACCAGAGGGAGCGGCAACTTGAAGTGCAAAGCTATGAGCCGACGAACAGTAAAGGTAACTGAAAGTCAGGAGAGAAGGAAAAGGTATTCATTAGCTCTGTACATACAGTGAATCCGAATGGATGAGTAATGTACAGACGCATCATGGAAAAACCATTTTTCAAGCAATTCACCCGGTTACGGCTCGGTACTCTTGATTAAACGCCCTGTGCGGACCCGCATGCAGGGTGTTGTGGGGGCTGGGGGAGAAAAACCCCCGGCTACCCGATTATGTTCTTGAGTTAGTAGCTTAATTTGGAACTTGCAAGACGGTTCAAACTTACACCAGCCTCTGCTGCTTTAATAGCAAGAGCGCGATGGACATCAGGGGGAACGCGGACCATAAATTTTCCACTATAGTTTTTGCTGGCAAAAGGCTCAGGAATTTTTTCTTTGCTTTCTGCCATATCTTTTACTACATCGGCAACTAAATTTCGGATGCCTTTTAAAGCAGATTCAGGCTCTTCAGCCAGCCAGCTTAAATTTGGGAACTCTGCACAAAGCCCTACATATTCATCGTCGTCTACTGACCAAGTTACCCTGTATGTATAATGATCATTTTTTATTACCATTTTCCACCTCCAAACGCTCAATGGCTTTTAGGACTTGCTTGACTTGGTAGGCCTTAGCTTTTCCTTTAGAGTTTTGGATATTGATTCGAGGATCCCCTCTCCAAGGAGTTTTGTAAACTTTATGACTTGAGCCTGATTGTCGCGCATTTCCAAAGTAAAAATCACAAACCTTGCATAATGCTGAAAATTTGACATCTTTCGGATTGTTTTTAAACTGCTTTAGTTTTTCAGCTATGCTTTTCATGAATATATGATATTACTATTGATATCAATGTCAAGTTAAGATTAGTCGTCCTTGATGAATATGGTTGCGTTTTAAAACATAATGCGTGAGTTGACTGGCAATTTTTCCTTGATAATGGGCGTACAGCGTCTGATTATCACCTTTTGGGTAACGGGCAGCAAGGGTTTCCAATAAAGTTCATTGAAAGCCCATCATTTAAACATGACAAAGCCCAGGATTCAGGAGACAGGGTAAATGCTGCGGTTGTGTAGTGAAAGTTCACGTTCTTATCCGGGGAGATCTGCTTTGCAGGCATTGAGCATTTTTTGCAATAAATCCCGGCTCGGACCATACCGGGAAACCAAGGTCCAGGCATAACCGGCTGCTGCCGACGGTAATGAGATACGAACAATAGGCATCAACTGCAAAAGATGTTTCATTGCGCTTTTCAGGTTAACCTGTCTGGCGACAGGGCAGAAGTCAGCAAACGGCATAGTAGCCAAATGCCGGGAGTAATGCCCCGGACATGGTGAAGGTCTGAAAGTCAGGAGCGAATATGATTTCATTTATTCTTTGGTAGGGAACCTTGGTAGTATTAGCCAAATCCCGTTGGGTTACACCCATTGGTTTTAAAAATTCCTCTAAGAGCATTTCTCCGGGATGGGTTGAGTTTCTGTGAGTAGATATTTGGAATCCAACCGATCAAGTTTTTAGTTGACTCAAAAACGCATGGGTCTTCATTTTTTCACTTCAGAGATGGTGTAGGTTGAATTTTGTCTGTTCGTACATCCACGAGGGCGACCGCAAGGGATCGCCCCTACGTTAGATATGCTCGAACGTTAACCTAACCTACAGAGATAAGAAAATTTTTCGATGTGTACTTCATGAGGGGTACGATAAGAGAGATGCCTCCATCGATCTTGTGAACGCAAAAGGGTGAAGGGAGCGCAGCCACCAGAACCCTTTTGCGTCCGAGTTCAGCGCAGGGGTAGCCTGCTGGGATATGTCATTTTCGTTGAATCAGAGCAATTTCTGTTAGTACGTCATAAAGTGAAGGTTCATTACTCGCCTTAACCTCTTCTTTTTCATGTTTATGGTGAGGAAAAGTTTTGATCTCGGAATGATGAGGAGCATTATCATACCGGAAAATTTGTTCCATCTCTTCGTTCATATCAATTCACTGAGTTTCTTCTCATTTTCATAAAACATTTCATAGATTCCCGACCATACAATATAATCTTCATTGTCTCCCATTACACCTTGCTCAAATTTCTGATAGAATTCTTCGGATGACATGCTGTATTTTTCTTCAAAATCTTTCATATCTAATCGGAGATTCATCATACCTTTTTGTAATTCCTTAATCTGATATTCAATAAAATTTTGAGCAAATATTTCTTCGTCCTGAGTGTATGTCAGAATTTTTATCAGCTTTTTTTTAGTTTGGGGCTGAATATTCAATTTTAAATTCAACATATATCACCTTGTTTTTTTTATGAAGTTTTCCATGCAATTGAGTATATAAATGACATAATTTTTCAAATATAGCAATAATGTAAAAAGAAACCATCCAGGATCGACAACCTTGCTTACGCATTGTTGTGTCATTCAAAGCAGTGACGTGGTGTGGAGAATTACCAGGGTTGACACACAGATCGTTTGTTTGTAGATTGCCGATTCAGTGGTGTCAGTCTTGATTTCATGCGGCTGTAAATTTTTTTAGGACCTTGTTTTATGATGATGGGAAACCCCCTTAAAAGCGGTCGGGCCGAACTTTCACCCGGACTCTCGATCATCCATGGAAATCACCTGGAAGATCTGAGGGACCTGGCCGTTCACTGGATAAAAAATTATCCCCTGGACGTACTTGAAACCGAACAGTTCATTGTTCAGAGCAACGGCATGGCCCAGTGGTTAAAACTTGCCCTGGCAGACGATGATGGCTGCGGCATCAGTGCGGGCCTTGAATTTCTGCTGCCCGGGCGCTGGGTCTGGACGGCCTATCGGTCCATTATAGGGGAGACCATTCCAACCGAGTCTCCCTATGACAGGGAACGGCTGGTGTGGCGTTTTTTTTCCATTTTACCTACCCTTTCAACCGACCACACCTTTTCACCCTTAAACAGGTTCCTTGAAAACGACAGGGATCAGCAGAGACAGTATCAACTCGCCTGCCGTCTCGGGGATCTCTTTGATCAATACCAGGTCTATCGAGCCGACTGGCTTGAACAATGGGCAAAGGGCAGCGACAGGGTGATCAATTCAAGGGGGCAATTGGTTGACATCGGGGCAGACCACCTGTGGCAGGCGGAGTTATGGCGCAGGTTAAGGGCCGGTGTGTCTGACGAACTTCAAAACATCGGCCGTTCAGATCTCCATCAAAACTTTTTAAGAAAATCGAAACACACAGAGATTCGGCCGCCAATGCTGCCGCCAAGGGTGATTGTGTTTGGTATATCATCCCTGCCCAAACAGGTGCTTGAAACCCTTGATGCCGTTTCAGGCTTTTGCCAGGTGCTTCTCTTTGTAAACAACCCCTGCCGTCACTTCTGGGCCGACATCATCGAAGACCGGGAACTCCTGTCTATTGAACATGCACGTCATTTCAAAAAGGAATCTGTGCCAGTTCCCCTTGATCCAGACCTTATTCATTTCCACGCAAACCCCCTTCTTGCGGCCTGGGGCAAACAGGGCAGGGACTATATTGGCCTTATCTATGGATACGATGCGCCCGAGACTTATAGAAACAACTTTGCAGAAATAGACCTTTTCCGGGACGTCATCCCCTCCGGCGCCCGGGGTACTCTTTTGCAACAGATCCAGCAGGCAGTCCTGGATCTTGATCCGTTGGTTCAAAAGGATGAACCAACGGTTCCCGTTGCTGCAAGCGATCGCTCTATCTCCTTCCAGGTGGGCCACAGCCGCCAGCGTGAAGTAGAGATTCTCCAGGATCAGATTCTCTACAGCTTTGAGACCCTTGACAACCTCCTTCCCAGGGACATCGTTGTTATGACGCCGGACATCGGGGCCTATGCCCCCCACATCGAGGCTGTTTTCGGCAACCTTTCATCGGATGATCCAAGGTATATCCCGTTTACCGTTGCAGATCATCCAGGAAAAAAGAGTGTGCCCCTTTTAAGGGCGATTGAAAAGCTTCTCCATCTCCCGGATCTTCCCATGGCCCCAAGGGATTTCATGGATCTTCTGGAGGTATCGGCGTTTCAGAAAAGGTTTGGTTTTACCCAGGCGGATCTGCCAAGAACTTTACAGTGGATAAGGGGAGCCGGAATCAGTCTGGGGTTGAACAAAGAGCATCGCACCCTTTTCGGGTTTCCCCGGGATCTTGACCAGAATTCCTGGGCCTTTGGCCTCGATCGAATGCTCCTTGGCTATGCAGTTGGCAAAAACGAGGCATGGAACGGTATCGAGCCCTTTGATGAAATAGGCGGGCTTGATGCCCACCTTGTAGGAAGGATCGCAGAGGTTGTGGAACGCCTTGAAACCCTTTGGACGAAGCTTAAGACCCCTGCCTGTCCAGAACAATGGAGTCAAAAGTTAAGAGCTATTGTCCGGGATTTTTTTGAACCCATGGACCCTGGTGAACGCCTTATTCTCCTTCGCATGGATCAGGTGCTTGACGAGTGGCAGGAAAACTGCACCGAGGCAGAGCTTGACCAGGAGTTGACCCTCAGTGTAGTGCGCACCTTTTTCCTTGAAAAAATGGCCCTTGGGGGGATGTCCCAGAGGTTTCTTGCCGGTATGGTAAACTTTGGAACCCTCATGCCCATGCGGGCCATTCCCTTCAGAGTGGTCTGCCTCCTTGGAATGAATGACGGGGATTTTCCCAGGAATTTTCCTCCCCTTGATTTTGATATGATGGCTGAAAAGGGGATGTATCGTCCCGGGGATCGTTCGAGAAGGGAGGACGACCGGTACCTCTTTCTTGAGGCATTGCTTTCTGCCAGGGAAAGACTCTACCTCAGCCATGTGGGTCGAGATGTCCGGGACAATGCCGAACGTATGCCTTCGGTTCTAGTTGGCCAGTTAAGGGATTATATTGACGCAGGCTGGCATCTGGAGTCTGGGAGTCTTGAGCCTGGCCTTGCGGCCCACCTCACCACGGTTCATCCCCTCCAGCCCTTTGGAATATCCTACTTCACCGGCCATGGATCAGATCCTGTTTCCGATCCTGATCCTGAGTCTGGCTCTGACCCAGGATCTTTGTTATTTACCTACTCCCACGAGTGGCGGAACTGCCTCGGGCACAGGGCTGTCCATGATCCTGAGCCGCCCCTTTCGATTCCCCTGCCAGAACAACCCCTGACCCTGGGAGTGCTGGCAGGATTCATGAAAAACCCTGTGAAATTCTTTTACACCCATTGCCTTGGAATCCGTTTTGATGATATCGATCTTGACAGTATGGATCACGAGCCCTTTGCCCTTGATTTTCTCGCACCTTTTGGCCTTGGTTACGCACTTCTTGAGGCAGGTCTCAGGGTGGGAGACGCACCAGAACTTTATCCCGGTGACAGGGGAGCCTGTGGGGTTGAAACCGCTGTTGTTGAAGAGGCCGAACGCCTCACCCGCACGGGCCAGCTCCCCATGGCAGGATTTGGAACCATTGCGGCAAAGAGCCTTACTGACCCTGTTCTTGCCATGCTCACCCGCTATGACCGCCTTAAGGAACGCTGGCCTTTGAGCCATGACCCCAGGGAGATATCCCTGAAGTTTGATATTGAAGGTTCCCCCG
>JAVERV010000108.1:0-10532 GCA_034006945.1 Desulfobacterium sp.
TCTCATCGTCCTTTCTACCAAGCCTCTCGGCAATTGGCTGCCAGGGTTCCGGCATCATGGTGAGTCCAAGGGCTGCCTGGGCCTGTTCTTCGGTAAACAGCCTCTTGAGTATCCTGAGTTCTACACCTGAGTCAGTGGCTGGGTACCCTGCTGGAAGTCTGTCCAGGTGGTGTGCAAGCTGAGTGTAAAGATCGGTCATGCCTCTCTCCTATGGGGTTGTTTTTTTATGAAAACTATCTTAACCCCAGAGTTGTCCACGTCAAGGGGAAAATTTAATAACAGCAAGTTATTAATTAAATCGGGACAGCCCAAACCTGTTCGGTTAACTGCGCCGAGAAGAACTCCTCCCGGCGCAGTCTGAACAATTGGAGGGAGAAAACAGTCAGGCGTTAATTGGCGTACCAGATTGTCTTTGTTGAAACATACTGATCAAAGGCTTCCAAGCCCTTATCCTGACCACCAAAACCAGATTCCTTATGGCCTCCGAACGGTGTGCTCTGGTCGCCTTCAGAGAAACAGTTCACTGAAACGGTTCCGGCTTTAATTGCGCGTGATACGCGATGGGCGCGACGCAGATCTGAGGTGTAAAGCGAAGCTGCCAGGCCGTAGCTGGTGTTATTGGCCAGGGCAATTGCCTCTTCTTCGGTCTCAAAGGTCATGACGGCGAGTACAGGACCAAACACCTCTTCCTTAAACAGGGTCATGTCCGGCGTGACATTGTCAAATATGGTCGGTTCTATGCATTTGCCCGCACCAAGAGGCAGTGCTTTGCCCCCATGGATAAGTTCGGCACCTTCGGCTTTGGCCTTTTCGATGTGGGACATTACCTTCTGGAAATGTGCCTCCTCTATCATGGGCCCGATGAATACAGACATGTCGGCCGGGTTACCGACTTTCCACTCGGAAAGCTTGGCTATCATCGCTTTTAACAGTTTTTCTTTAATAGTTGTGTGAACAATGAGGCGAGACCCGCAGCTGCAATTCTCTCCCATGTTGTAAAAAGCGGCATTGAGTATGTCATTGACAATTTCATCGATGGAATAAATATCTGGAAAAATGATCTGGGGACTTTTCCCTCCGCACTCAAGAATGACCTCTTTCAGGTTGCTCTGTGCCGAGTATTCCAGGAAATAACGACCTACTTCGGTCGATCCGGTAAAGGAGACAACATCAATGTCAAGATGTAGGCCAATGGGTTTACCTGTTTCAGGACCTAGGCCGGTAACCAGCAGTAGAGCTCCTTCAGGGATACCGGCTTGATGGGCCAACTGCACCAGGCGATAGGCGCCCAATGAGGTTTGTTCGGCGGGCTTGACAATCACAGAGTTGCCTGCGGCCAGGGCTGGAGCAACCTTCCAGGAAAATGTCGCGGAAGGAAAATTCCAGGGGAGAACGGTTCCAACAATCCCGATGGGTTCTTTGACAACCAGACCCAGATGCTCCCCGGATGTGGGTGATACTTTCCCAAATATCTTATCCACTGCTTCTGCATACCAGGAGATTGTGTTGATGGCATCGGGAATGTCTGCTGACAGGCACTCTTTAATCGGTTTGCCAACATCAACGCAATCCAATGCAGCCAACTCATATTTGTGGGCCTCGATCAAGGCGGCCCATCTCTGCATGACGACTTTACGATCGCTTGGCGACAGTGCTGACCATACCCCTGATTCAAATGTTTTACGGGCCACGGCAACCGCCTCGTTCACGATTTCACTGTTACAGCTTTCCACATAGCCTATTTTGCTATTATCAAAGGGGTTTAGAGTTGGCAGGAAGCTGCATTCGGCGGCAGTTCTGTTTGGAATAAGGGCTTTAGCGATGAGCGTTCCTGATTTAGCCTGGGCAAAGACAGCTTCTTTTGATAACGGTTCAGCGTATGTCATGGTACTCTCCTGTAATAGTTTGATTGTTTAATGGATATGGTTTTGAAAATTATTTCAGCTTAATATCAACAGCAATAAGTATAAGCAATAAGCATACCATGAAGCAATAAGGGCTTGAGCTGTATATAATTCATTGATTTTAAACGTTTAATAAACAGGCAGGGCGTGGAGAGTGATCTATTGATTTTAAGCAACCGCTTAAAAAATGCACCCATGCACCTGGATCTTTAAAAAAACCTGTCGTTTCAAGCGGTTAGCTCGGAGTGCGGAAATGCACATGTGCAGGGCTGCACAAAAGCCTCCCTGGAATAATTGTCTCCACCCCTTTAAACAGACGACCTCAACTATTTACGATGGGCGATCTTCTTTCCCTCTTCGGCCTGGAGCTTGCGTACTATGGTTGTCCTGTGCACCTGGAAAAGTTCGGCCACTTTTTCGGTTGACTTGTACTTCTCCATGGCCTGCTGGAGAATTTCCAATTGAATATCCGCCATGATCTGTTTGAGGGGTTTCTTCAGTTGATTTTTGGTCAGCGTGTGTGACCCAGGAAGGGATGTGGGTTTCTGGGGCATAATCCGCGGCAGATCCATGGGGGTTATGATCTCTTTTTCGTGGGTGATCACGATTCCCTGGATCATATTTTGCAATTCACGGACATTGCCCGGCCAGGAGTGTTCTAAAAGGATCTCCATGGCCTCATCAGAAAAACAAAATTGTTTGCGGTATTTGAGATTGTACCGCTGGAGGAAATGCCCAGCAAGGGGTTTAATGTCTTCTCTTCTTTCTTTTAATGACGGGATGTGCAGCACGCTTACCTGGAGCCGATAATAGAGATCCTGGCGAAACGTGCCATTGGTAACGGCCTGTTCAAGGTTTACATTGGTTGCCGCAATGATTCTGGTATCTATTTTTCTGGGTTTAAGACCTCCGATTTGCATCACCTCCTGATCATGAAGCACCCTGAGAAATTTTGCCTGCATGGGTAGAGACAATTCTCCGATTTCATCCAGAAAAATTGTTCCGCCGGCAGCGATGTCAAAATATCCAGGTTTTCCTTCCCGCCTTGCCCCTGAAAAGGCGCCGGGCGCATAGCCGAAAAGTTCCGATTCAATGAGGTTTTCCGGAATGCTCGTGCAGTCAGCGCAAAAGAAGGTGTTGTCAGACCGGTCGCTTTGGGTGTGTATCTGCCTTGCCACTTCACCTTTGCCCACCCCGGTGTCTCCTAAAATCAAAACGGTTGCATCGGTTGCCGCAACCTTTTTGAGCTGAACCATTAGCCTTTTCATGGCCGGGCTTTCAATAATAATGGCTTCTGGTGCAGAAATTTTGGGATTATTGTCTCGTATGTTTGACCAGAATTTTTGAAAAATGTCTTTGTGGTACTCGATCTGTTCTTTGAAAAGGGTGAGGTGGCTGATATCCCGGATAAAGGTGATAACCAGCTCAACATCCCCGTTTGCATCAAGCACAGGATATCCGTGCAGCAGATTTTTTCTGCCGCCGCTGGTCTGTTGAATGGAACTTGCCGGTCGTTTTAATTTGAGAATCACTGGGCTGACAGCCCCCTTGAAAATCCCCTTCTTTTGTTCCACCCTGTCGGCATGGGGTTCAGCTGCGTCAAATACTCCATTTTTACCGTTCAGAAAACTTACCTTTTTCCCGAGCAGCTTTTCCGGTGACAGGCCGGATAACCGTTCGTACATGGGGTTCATCTTCAGGATTGTTCCCTGGGCGTTACTGATGCATATCCCCTCATGCAATACATTAAAAATAGCATCCATGCTGTTGAAATAGTGGCCGTATTTTTCTTGAAAACAATCGACCTCGTATTTTTTTTTGCCCATTTCGATGAAAAGTTCGCTTGGGGTCACCTGGGGTGGAGGAGAAACTGTTCGTGTTGACATCTTTGAATCCGGTTAACCTTATACTTCATAAAACTGCAAATTAATCAAAGGTACTATTCTATTTTAAATAACGGGTGTTTGTCAACACGTTAGGCGACGATTTTGCAGGACTCTGCCTTCTGTTCAAGATTGCATTTTGTGCGAGTTTGCACAGTAGGGGAAGTTGTTGGAATAAAGGTGTTTTTTTAAGGAGGAGTGCAGTTTTGCATTTCTCTGCCTGGAAAACCAGGGGGTATAGGTTTTGAATGCTTGATTCTTTGTTTGCGTTAACTCTTAAAATTCAGTGGGTTAATTGGAAAGATGGCTTTTAAAACAACTTGGCCTCCTTTTTGCTCAGCATTAATGTTGTTACAACAAAACGTTACGAGAAGCATCCTCTGGAGGGATTTTTTGAGGCAATGGCGAATTTAACTTTTTACTAAATCAAAGGAAAATATCCCCTTTGAACCGAACGGAGGTCTTTATGTCAACTACATTTTATCCCTATGTGGGAGCATTTATCTGGATCAGTATTTTGCTTGTTTTTGGTGCTTTTCTGCGCGCCAAAGTCTCTTTTCTTCAAAACAAATTGATTCCGTCATCTTTGATCGGTGGGGTTGTCGGATTCGCTCTGATGAACACAGGCCTTATAGGAATGCCGACGCCAGAGGGGTGGATGCCCATTTCTTCAAAGGTTTTCGGCGTATTGGTTTATCATCTGTTTGCCTTTGGTTTTGTTGGTATAGGCATGATGCAGCAAGACAAAATTACGGCCGGGACAAAATCTAAGTGGATACGAAACGGTGCGCTATGGATGGCATTCATGTACTGTCTGATTTATGCTGTGCAGGGCATTGCAGGCAAGAGCATCTTTGAGTTGGCAAAGGCGGCCTCCGGGGGAGATTTCTTTACTGGATTCGGCTACCTTGTGGCTTCCGGGTTTTCCCAGTCACCTGGAGCAGCCCAGGCCTTTGGCACCATCTGGGAAAGCACCTACGGGATCCAGGGTTCCAGCAGCGTCGGGCTTGCCTTCGGTGCCATGGGCTTCTTGTGCGCCATCTGTTTTGGAATTCCTCTTGCCAACCGGGGAATTAAAAACGGCTGGGTTGCAGATCCAAACTCCAAGGATCTTTCCCCTAATCTGCTAAGGGGAATGATGGGTAAAGGAGAGGCTGCCGAATGTGCTAGGACCACCACCCATCCCGCCAATATCGATAGCTTTGCCTTTCACATTGCCATTATGGGTGCGCTTTATGCAGTGGGGTACGTGTTTGCCCTGGGCTGGTCGATTTACCTGCCCAAAGGGATAAACGGACTTGGTTTCGGCCTTTTGTACACCTGGGGAATGATTGCAGGGCTGCTTACCCGGAAGGTGCTTGACAGGATTGACACTCTTCATGTTATTGATAATTCAACCACCCGGCGGATCACCAGCAGCACCATCGATTATATGATCTGTGCCGTGTTCATGGGCATTTCCATGAGTGATATCAATGCTATTTTGATCCCCTTTATTATAACAGTTATTGTGGTCGGTTTTTTGACCTATTTCGTAATTTTGTGGTTTTCCCGCCGCATGCCTGAATATGGTTTTGAACGGGGGCTTGCGATCCTGGGGTGTTATACGGGAACTGTGGCTTCCGGTATCTTGCTTCTTCGTATTGTTGATCCTGATTTTAAATCCCCCGCCGCTGTCGAGCTCGCAATCATGAACGTGTTTATTTTGCCGATGATTCAGCTAGTTTACCTGAATCTGCCCTTTGTTCCCACCAAAGGTTCCTTGATGTTACCGGTCTTTGCAGCTTATCTCGTGATCATGCCCATTGCCTTGTTTACCTTTAAATTTGTGGGAAAACGCCTGTGGTAGGTCTATTATTAAACTCCGTTAGCTGCGGCGTTTCGGGGTGAATTTTATACGAGATAATTTTTGAGCGTTAACTTTTACAGGCTGATTTCTCCAATGAACCGTCAGCCTGCCGCCTTATCAATTAAACAATTAGACGGCGTTTTGGCTGCTGGGGAAATGCTAATTCCTGCATAGAGTACAAATCACCTTGACCTGTCGAACAGCCGCCCTCCATATGGTGGAGTTCGGTAATTCAGAAAGATGTGAGCCCGGTGCCACATTTTAAATGTTCGGTTTTCATGGGAGATCAAAATGCCGGCAAAGGAGATGTTTTTATGGGAAAGAGTTTTAAAATCAATGTTCCGGATGAGATCATTGCATTAATTCGTCGGCGCGTTGCCGATTTTCCGTGGCATGAGATGCCGGATGACGGCGGATGGGATTATGGTACAAACCTCGACTACATGAAAGAGTTATGTTCCTATTGGGTTGAAAGTTACGACTGGAAAAAACATGAAGAACAGATGAATACCTTTGATCATTTTAAAGCGCAGGTTGATGGTATTGAGATGCATTACATCCTGGAAAAAGGAAGCGGGGAGAGTCCCATGCCGTTGCTTATCAGCCACGGCTGGCCGGGATCTTTTGTGGAAAGCCTCAGCATTATCGAAAAGCTGGCCCATCCGGAACGATTCGGCGGCAATGTGGAAGATGCCTTTGATGTGATTGTTCCCTCTCTGCCGGGTTTTGGTTTTTCTGGTCGCCCCCCCCGACCCTACGGCCCCAGGGCCATGGCCGCGGTCTTAAATGACCTGATGGTCGATGTCCTAAACTATGATTCCTACTATGCCCAGGGCGGTGACTGGGGCAGTGCCATTTGCAGCTGGTTGGGCTATGATCATTTTGAACATTGCAAAGCCATTCACATCTCTTTCCCCACCATGAGGCACGTTGACGGCCCTCAAACCCCGGAGGAGGAGGCCTGGGTAGAATCCTGTGGAACCCTTCCTGGAATCGTTCTTCAGGATGGTTACAGAACCCAGCAGGCCACCAAACCCCAGACTTTGAGTTATGCCATGATGGACAGCCCCGTGGGGCTGGCAGCCTGGATTGTTGAAAAGTTTCATGCCTGGTCTGATATTGATGGGGATAATGTGGAAAGCGCCCATTCCAAGGATGGGATGCTGACAAACATCATGGTTTACATTGTGACCAGGACCTTTAACACCTCAACCTGGATCTATTACGGGCGCAGGGAAGAGGGGGGACGAATTCTGGGAACAAAAGAACGGCCCAGGGTGGATGTCCCCACGGCAGCAGCCATATTCCCGGCGGAAAGTTTTCCCTGGCCTCCCCGGTCCTATGCTGAACGCCTTTATAACATTCAGCGCTGGACCCGCTTTCCAAGGGGCGGCCATTTTGCATCCCTGGAAGAACCTGAAAACCTGGTTAATGATATTGTTCAATTTGCCCGCTCTTTTCGATAGATCCTCTATAATTTCAATAGATCTTCTATACTAGGGTGTATTTAACTGACGGATAAAAATAATATGTTTTCTGTGGATGTTGCAGGAGAAGGATTGTAATGGAGAGTTTAAAAGCGCTTTATCGTATAGGGCTTGGTCCTTCGTCAAGCCATACCATGGGACCAAGATTCGCCGGGGAGCGGTTTGCAGCCAGCCATCCCAGGGCGGATCACTACCGGGTAACCTTGTACGGCAGCCTTGCCGCAACAGGCAAAGGTCATTTGACGGATGCGGCTTTATATGAGGTTTTTGGCCGGGAAAAACTGGACCTGGTATGGCAGCCTGATCCTAGTTTGCCGGAGCATCCCAACGGGATGAGTTTTGAAGCCTTTTCGTCGTCCGGGGCTTTGCTGGGATCACAGATCTACTTCAGTGTGGGCGGGGGCAGTGTGCGAACCCCGGAGGATATTGCTTTACCGGCAAAATCGTTATATCCCCATAAAAACCTCCAGGAGATAATGGAGCACTGTGCCCAAAGGGGAATCACCTATTGGGAATATGTTGCAGAGCATGACAATGAGGTGTTCCTTTATCATCTGGGATCCGTCTGGAATGCCATGAAAGCCGCTGTGGAAAAGGGGTTGAATTCCCAGGGGGTTTTACCCGGTTCCCTGGGATTGGGCCGAAAGGCCTGGATCTTTCATCAGAGGACCCGGTCTGCCGCAGAAGATATGCAGGAAACCGGTTTGATAACCTCCTATGCCCTGGCTGTTTCCGAGGAAAATGCCGGAGGAGGGACCATTGTGACCGCACCCACCTGCGGTTCCTGCGGGATCGTTCCTGCTGTTTTGTATTACATGCAGAAGAAAAAGAGTTCCACAGACTTGGATATTGTCAAGGCCCTTGCCACGGCAGGGGTCTTTGGCAATGTGATCAAAAAAAACGCCTCCATTTCAGGTGCTGAGGTAGGGTGTCAGGGAGAGGTAGGCTCGGCCTGCGCCATGGCTGCTGCGGCAGTATGTCAGCTTTTGGGGGGTTCCCTGCGCCAGATTGAGTATGCCGCAGAAATGGGCCTTGAACACCATCTGGGTTTGACCTGTGATCCAGTGGACGGCCTTGTGCAGATTCCGTGCATTGAAAGGAATGCCTGTGCCGCCACCCGGGCATTGTCTGCCGCTAAAATGTCCATTTTGTCGGATGGATCGCACCTGATTTCCTTTGATGAGGTGGTTTCAGTTATGAAGCAGACCGGCCATGATCTGCCAAGCTTATACAGGGAGACATCAGTCGGCGGCCTTGCCGGGATGTATAAAAATCGAAAAAATGCAGATTGACTCGTTTTAAAACCAGCCTAGCCGTAAAGAGGTGAGGCTGTTTCATCTAAACAGGTCAAAAATTATAGGGAGCACCGCCTCCGGACCGGATACTGCATCATAAACAAATGGACGGGGTATGTTGAACCACCTGGAAGGATAAGTAATCAAACCTCGTTGTTAAGTATGCTTAGCCGGAAAACCTTTGACAGAGATGTGAGATCGGATTGGTTTTGTTAATTCTTGCAACATAAAAACTTCTTTCCTGTAAAAATACATTCTGATATGTTGTTTTCAGCTGTGACCAGCAGCATCCCTCTCTGGTTATTTTCTTTTTTTAACGAAATCTAAAATAGACCAAGTGGGATGCTCCTCACAGAATTTTTTAAAAAAATATTTTCCTGCACGTCAAAAACACATTTTGATTTCATGAAGTGTAAAGCGGGAAATGAAGGATGCCAACTATTTCAAGGAATAATTATGTCTACAGGACCCCAAAATTGGACAAAATCAAGCTGGAAAGAATTCACAGCACGACAGCAGCCCCACTGGCCGAATCAAGAGGCTGTGGATAAGGTTCTCAGTAACCTCACCACGCTTCCTCCCCTTGTTTTTGCCGGGGAAATACGCTCCTTAAAGGCACTTCTTGCAAAAGCGGTAACAGGAGAGGCGTTTCTTTTACAGGGCGGTGATTGTTCTGAAAACTTCTCCCATGTAACAGCCCTAAATATACGGGAAACATTAAAGGTCCTCCTGCAGATGGCCGTTGTACTCACCTATGCCGGCGGTAAACCCGTCATCAAGGTTGGTCGAATTGCAGGACAATTTGCAAAACCACGTTCAGCAGATACGGAAACCATTGACGGCGTTGAGCTTCCATCCTATCGCGGGGACATGGTCAACTGTGCAGAATTCACTCCTGAAAGCCGTATTCCAAACCCTAAATTCATGCTCAAGGGCTACAATATGGCCGCATCTACCCTGAACCTGCTGCGGGCATTCACCAGGGGAGGTTTTGGTTCACTGGAACGGGTACAGGCATGGAACCAGGAGTTTGTGGCAAATTCACCCCTTGGCAGGAGCTACGATCGCCTTGCCAAGCAGATCAGTCAGGCAATCCGCTTTATGGAAACTATCGGCATCTCCTCAGATAATCCATTGATTAACGAAACACAGCTGTTCACCTCCCACGAGGCTCTTTTACTCCAGTATGAAGAGGCCTTAACCCGTCAGGACCATATCACCGGTAACTGGTATGACTGTTCAGCGCATATGCTGTGGATCGGTGAGCGTACAAGGCAGGTTGATGGTGCCCATGTTGAGTTCCTGCGCGGTGTTCATAACCCGATCGGCTTAAAACTCGGACCTGCCTATGATCTCGACGATGTTAAAAGATTAATAGAAAAGATCAACCCGAAAAATGAGGCCGGCCGCCTCACCATTATTACCCGTCTGGGTACTAATAATGTAGAAAAAGTTCTCCCACCGCTTTTAAGAGAAATGAAGAGGGAAGGTCACAACATCGTCTGGAATTGCGACCCCATGCACGCCAATATCTATACGACAAGAACCGGGCACAAAACCAGAAATTTCAACGATATACTCTCTGAAATCACCAGTTTCTTTGAAACCCACAGTTCCGAAGGAACAATTCCAGGCGGTATTCACCTTGAGATGACCGGCAACAACGTAACCGAGTGTACCGGGGGCGCCCACAATATTGGTCATGAGGAGCTTGCAAGCAACTATCTCACCTCCTGTGACCCTCGTCTTAACGCAGAACAGAGCCTGGAGGTAGCATTCCAGATTGCGGAGATGATTCGAAGCTGACCCCGGAAGTCACAGGGAACGGCTTATGGGAAACCCGGGCCGGCTGATCCATGGAATGAACATGGAGGCTGCCACCTTTTTGCTCTTTTTCTGGACCCGCCATTTGGGCTGCTCCCACTTTATCAAGCTTAAGAGTTCCCTGGGAGTCTATATCTCTTTGATCTTTTTTCCCGTATGCCATCCCTTTGCAGATCAAGGAATTGTCAGGCACTGTGTCAAGGTTGCAAACCTATCCCTTGATATCTGCACCCTGGTGAATAGTAAAAATCCGACTCCTCTCAACCTTGATCTTGTTCAAGCCGGTGCCC
>JAVERV010000109.1:0-10527 GCA_034006945.1 Desulfobacterium sp.
CCGTAGATCTGCCAACCTTGCTCAAGGTAATAATCCACAAGAAAACGCCCAATGCCACGGCTTACACCGGTAATAAGCATGATTTTATGGTCAGAATGCATTGTTTGTTTTACTGCAAATGTAATCAGTCAGTGTCGCAATGCTTTTAAAGGGGCTATGTTTCTGGGAAAGGGCATGGTCATCAAGGATGGTAATGAATATATCATGTTCCTCCAAATGCTCTTCCACATCAATAAGCAGGTTGAGCAGCCCCATGGAATCCAGGAAACTACCCTCACCGAAAAGCACATCATCAGGCATCGTTGAGACTCTCTCCTCAACAATCAGGGATTGATTCAATCTTTCCAAACAATCGACAACCATTTCCAGAACATTTGCTTTTCCCATAAGCGGACTTTCGCTCCATTATTGTTAAAAAGCATTACGTGACACAACAAGCCGATTTTTTTTCTTGGAAACGACCACACTCGCAAGGGTAAAAAGTCCATTCTTATCCGCTGTCATCTCACCGGCCTGGACCATCTTCCCACCCAAAAGGGTTTTACTGGCCCAGTAAAGTTTTTCCCCGGGTTCAGGTTTGAAACGCTGTACTTTGCGGGGGGTAACATCAACACTGCATGTTGATTCTGGAGCACTATCCATTAGGGCCACGGTGATCTGATAATTATCTTCACTATCCGTGATGTCCTTTTCATGCCAATAGAGCCACCGGTTGATTTGACCGTTGGGATCTCCGTCACTTGGATCCCCATTTCCTGGATTGTTGTCCAGGCTGCAATTTGTGAATGCCGGAAGCGAAACATCCGTTCGAATATCAATGGGCATGACCTGTTGACTTCCATTTTCCGGCATAACCGTACGTTGGCCATGTCCCTCCTGGCCCCATATAAACAGATGGGGTCTTCGCGTATCCTGCAACGCCTTTAAGAATTCGACCGCCTGGGCCCACCCAATCGCGCCATCATTTTTACCGTTGGAAAAGGTGAGAAAACCAACCTCCTTTTCAGGATGGGCGTAGAGGTATTTTGCGTCGTTAAAGTAATCCCAAACCGGTGTTCCGTCCTCAAATTTCACATTCTCTTCGGGATTTCCCCAAACATGAATATAGGAACTCTTAAATTGCGGGCTTTTCCCAGGGATATGAACGCCAACCCAGGACCTTGCCCATGCGATTCGGTCCGGATAGCGGATGGCGATCATAAGGCTTCCGGAACCACCCATGGAAGATCCTGCGGTAAATGTCTGCGTGAGATCAATGGGCCATTGGGACTCATTTGCAAGAAAATCAAGGAATGAAAAGAGACGATTGATGGTATAGGGCCTTACCGTTCTTGTTTCACGATCCTTGGAACCATCCTTAGAATCCGAAAAAGAGGGGATTCGATTGATGATATTATCAACCACCTTTTCGACTCGATTATTTTTTTTCCCGGGCTCTTTCTTTCTCGAATAAAAGTTCTCTTCATACCCGGTCCACCAGTCATAGGGATCCTGGGTGGAGGAAAGGAGTATGGAGCCTTTTTCCGCATTGTTCCACCAGGCATAGTCTCCCAGCAAATTGCCCCCCCAGCCATGGAGATGAATCCCGACGGGTGCCGGCTTTTTTACATTTTCCGGAACCGCCACCAGGTAGTCAAACGGTTTGTTCTTTAAACCTGTATTTGGAGGAGATTCCCAGCGCGTATAAAAATAGAGCTTTGCCTTTTTTATATATTGAAACAGTTCAGGTGTTTCCACCCGCTGAAGCACAGGAACCCCCTGACCGATTGTCTCATGAACAGGACCTTTTAAAGTGTTTCTGGACATGACAAGCGCATTGTTTTCCCGGTCATTAACGACTGCTGTTACTGCATAGAAAAACTCACCTTCTTCTAAAGGGGAGTAAACAAAAAGTCCTTTGTCTGCCTCCAAGGGCTTGCCATCTGGCTTGACCACATAGCGGATTGCTTTTTTCCGCGAATATCTGTCAGACCACATATCTTTTCCATAAAACGATTCGTTCCAGCCTGAAAAAGAGTTGATTGTTGCTATGGAGTCTATCATGTCGAGATCTTCAATCGGTTGAGTTGAACGATATATTTTGTAATAGATATGTTTATCCAGCTGTTTTTTCTTCTCAAAATATTTCGCATAGGTGACATCGGATTCCGGGAAATAATTGGTAATCATATCAAAGGTCAAAAAGGTTTGTCCCTGGCGGTGGGAAACCTCAAGCCCGGTGACCTGTTTGGAAAGAATATCCCGAACTTCAACCTCAATAATATTGCTTGAAAGATCGTTTAATTTTGCCTGGAACCGGTATATACCAGACCGATCGGACAAAAAGCTCAAAGGTGCTGTATCAATGGAGTGATTCTTCTCATTTACACACGCTATTTGATCTACCTCAACAGATTTGATCTTTCCATCTTTGTATGTTCCTTGTACGTCAAATTGAGCAATATCAATACCATCATTCCAAAGAAGAGATTTATCAACCGTTAAGGAGATCTTTTGGATAGTTTTTGGCAGGATATTGTCATTTTGATCGGCCCCGATATCGATTTTCTTGCTTTCCCGATCTTGACCATCAATATCTTTTTCAACCTCGGGAAAACTGAGCCCTTTCCCATGAACAGATGCAATTCGATCATCCAGATGTAGATCGCCTTTTGCCGCATTGACAAACCAATCTTTCCGGGCAGAGACAACGTTATTCTCTACCTTGGCGCTTCCCCCATCCCTGGATCGAATCTCTTTATTTGACAGATTGTTGGCAATCAAATTGTTTATGGTGTCTTTAAACCGGTATTCAATGGCATTTGGATATCCGGAGTCGATAAAAACAGTGTTGTTTAGAACTTTTACACCCGAGGCATTACAAAGATAGATACCAGTATCAGCAACGGTATGGATAAAATTATTCGTAATAAGACCGGAATAGAGCGGTGAGTTATCAAGCCCAAATAAAACCCCCCGATCGCAATTGATAATTTTGTTACCGGTGACAGTAATGTTTCTTGAATGATTCCAGAAATGGATTGCACCTTCTGTCAGCTGCCCTTGGGGGTTGTTGATGTTTTTAAACACACTGTTCTTTACCTCCCAATTTTCCCCATGGTGGACATCTATTCCAGCTGTGTAATACTGAAATGCCTTTCCCCTGGTAAACTCAAAAAGACAATCTTCAATAAGAACATTGGAGATAAAACTTTCAGGTTTGTTCTTATCATAGGAGCCTTTCAGCATCTGTTCGCCAGTATCATAGAAATGGACATTTCGAACAACTATACTGCCAGAGCTTTTCTCTCCATGTATCTGAATGGCATGCCTTTTAACCTCTCCTATCTTTAAGTTTTCAATGGCAATATTTTTACCGCTTATTTTAAAGACACTGTCTATACTTCCGTTGTGGCCGTTGCCCTTGATAACAACTTTGTCACTAGAACCTGAGACGCCCTTATAGGAAATATTATTTCCAGAAATGAGAATTGCCCGTTTTAAAACATAAGTTCCGTCTTTGATCAATACGATAAGATCATTGCCAGCACTTAATTTTGAAGCGTGCTCAAGCTCTGCTGTATTAGAAATCGTAAGGGTTTTGGCATGTATGGAAAAGGGAGAGAAAAACATACAGCAAACGATTGCCAGACTTATAAAAACTTTGAAAGATCGCCTCATCATTTAAGCAGCCTCCATCTCTTTACGTAAACATATTTGATACAGGGCATTGTTGAAAAGAATTAAAAGAAAAAACACCTCATAAACATTCAAACTTAGAAACATGGAACAAACAAATAGACCGACAAAGGAAGTTGCACTGGCATGGTTGTACATATCAATCTGATGCATCTCTTTTTCATCGGGGAAGGCAAGACACCAATCCTTTATTTTTTTATAATGACGAAAAAAAATCCAGATGGACATTAAATATGCCAGCCCTGCACCCGCACCGGATTCTGCCGCAAACTGAACAAAAGTATTATGTGCAACCATTGGGCGGCTTTCATGGTAAAGGGGCAATGCCGTAATAAAAGACCCTAACCCTACCCCGGTAATGGGATGTGCTTCCAGCATTTTAAATCCACCGGCCCAGGCATTGAGACGATCTTCTGCAGACTTGTCGCCTTCGTAGCCTGCTATCATCTGGCTTCTATCGTCCATGATGTCACCGGACTGCCACTGGTAGAAAAAAACGAACATCAATAGCAACGGTATCATCAACATCCGCCTTTTGGACGTCATGATGACTGAACCCATAACCACAATCAGACCGACAAGCCCCCCACGGGAGCCGGTCAAAAAAACAGCATGCCAGCCCAAGGGAATAATCGCCCACAAACCCAGTCGCACAAACCAATTCTTTGAAGCAAAACCAAGGTAGTAGATAAATGGCAGCCCGGTAACAAACAGCATGGCAAAGGCGTTTTCGTCATTATATATTGTTCCTCCGTGAATACTGCGTGGTCCCATGAGCCGCCCCATATTAAACTGAGACCAATTGCCGGAAAAGTACTGAGCATTTGCCCAATAGATCAGGTAAATCGTAGATACTGCAAACACAATGACAAGGTACCTCAACTTACGAACCTCATTCATTTCCAGAGCAGCACAGAAATAAAAAAGGAAAATTGTATTGGTTAATGAGAATAGTTGCGAAGGATTGAGCCCTGAAGAAGAAAATGAGGCAACATAAGGGCCAAAAATATAAGAGACGAGAATGCAAAACCACAAAAACCCCAACCAAAAGTTCTGTTTATTAAGCAAAAAATTAAAATCATAATTGTGTCTCATAGCAGAAAGGCTAATACCGAACAAAGTGCTCAATGCAACAATCAAAGAGACACGGAGGCCTTCAAAAACCCACCACCAGATATATTGAGGCCCCAGCGTGGAAAGCAGATAGTATGAAACAATCCCAATCCATGGACGTGCCAGAGCAGCTGCACCGGCAAAAAGAATAAGAGCTACAAGCAATAATTTACCCATAGATTATTGCCTGTCCTGGATATAATTTGTCTGCTTATTTCTAATTGTATTCAACCTTAAAACGATTTTGTTTTCTCTATCACAAATAATTTTAATGACCATTAATTGCATCCATAATCTGCTTGTTTGCAGTAAGAAACTTTAATAGTGAAAGGCATTCCGAGTCCATTTTATTAGAACTCCCATATGCTGACATTTCTCTAAAGCTCATTTCAAAAAGAGTACATATTAACAATTGACCACAGTTTAAATCTTTAATCCCCATTTTACTTGAATATCGTTTAAAACAGTCCCTTATCAAATCAATGGATGCTGGTATAGACAACGAACTTATTATTATATTGCTAAAAGAACCATCGCGTATTTTTTTAAAATTAAACGCAAAAAGCAGGTTTAAAACAAACCACATGATATCAGGCAGGGTCCTTGAATTGCTATTGGAAAATTCCCAGTCAATTATACCCGAGACTTTATTTGATATGGGATCAATTAAAATGTTAGCACCCCAAAAATCTCCGTGGACAAAAAAAACTCTATCAACAACGGTATTATACTGTTCGACAAATGGTTCGAGCTCTGAACAGGACAATCCAGCATTGCAGATCAACTCAGGTTGATTTTTTAAAGCATCAACAACATTATACGTTTCAATGTTCTTATCTACTTCACTAATAACATTTGTCGTATTGATTTCTACCAGCAAATCAATGGCTTGATCTATAAGTTTTTTAGTGTGGGATATGTACCCTTTTTGTCTAAGTATTTCATGCAGGCTTTCTCCCGGAATGCCCCCTTGAATCACAAAGGGCAAGCCATTTAATGTTCCAGATTTGTGCGGGAAGGGTATGTATTTTTTCAGGTCGGGATTTTTTGATACACTTAACAAACCTTGATATTCTCGCTCAATTTTAAACCCATACCTCTTAGTTCTACTCATTTTCATGATATACTTTGGATAACAAAACCGATCTGGAAAAATCAATACCAAATTGTTGCCATAGTCTTCAAGACAGGACGACAATACCACGCAATCAAAATTATCCGGCACCTCTTCTTTAAAAATAGCTGCCCAGTTTTTTTTCAAATATTGTTTGATATACATCTCAACTCATTTCTTTTCAGGAACAGCTATGATTACAAAACGTTCATACAATCTGTTTGAAAGGCCCAGATAAATCATAGCCTGCTTAATTGTTTTTTTTATTTTCCCCTTTAACGAAGCTTCTGAAGTCAGGTTGAATATGTATTTTTCTATGTTTCGCCTGTTTTGCCCATCAAGAGGAACTAGGGAAAAAAAATAATCTGGATTAATTCCAAAAACACTGAATGTCAATCTATTGAGGCTTTTTATGAATTTAGAAACTGATTTTAATTCTTCTTTGTTACAAAAAACAGCCAGCCCGAAAAGAGGATCCACATCTGACTTATGAATAATTTCTTTTATTTGATGATACCCCAGGTGACCTGCCTGGTTATCTATTGCCACAATAGTTTTCGATTCAAATACATTTGAGCTTAAATCGTTCTTTAGTACTCCATTATCCTCTTGAACAGTCACATTTTTATTTTTGTTAAACAAATAAAAGAATTGAACCTTGACTGTCTTCTCTTCTGTTAGAAAGAAAGTAGATAAGATGTTAAGTTGCGTTTGGATATTCTTCTGTTCCATATGAATTAATAAAACAACTGATTAGATTCTTATCTCTGATTTTCGTGTTATTTTGGCAAGAGAATCAGAAAAATTTTGGTTCTGGCTCGTCCAGGTTAGGTTAGAATTAGTAGTTTGGATCGTTTGTTGATTTTAAAACACCCAAAGCCTTTGAGTATTCAGCTAAATGGTAAAGCGATTTATATTTCGAAAAAGAAACATTGTATAAAACATATTTAGAATAATTAACAACAAGTGATCGCAACGCCCAAATTGGAAAGCCAAATATTTTCCTGCCATCAGGCAATCCTTTTTTACGAAAAAGGCTTGCGGTTCTATCAGTATATAGCTTTGTCAGATATTTCTTGGTTGTTCGTTCAACAGGTATAAAATGTTTAATTTTCATATCTGGACACCACACACTTTTACTTCTATTTTTTTTATTTACTCTGTCAACAAAATCGCTGTCTTCCATACATCCAAAATTTTTTCCAGAAACTCCCAGATTGGTATCATACTTAACTCCTTCTGCAGCAGACAAGTTAAACCCCATATTTACGCCGTAAACAATCACATCTTTAAAACAAGGCCCAGGTTGGATGTTTATATCCTGTGGGGTAAACCCAGTGGATAGCAAGGGAAAAGCTCTGGCTAAATCGGGATCAGGAACAACCTCAAACCAAGGTTCTATCAATCCGCTGAAAACAACATGATCAGGATATTTTTTAACACAATCAACAAATGACAATAAAAAATTTTTATCGACCTGAACATCATCATCGGTACAAAGAACGTAATCACCACGTGCATATTCTAAAACCGCATTTCTAGCGTTTGCAGAGCCGGGTTTTGTTTCACTATATGTTTCCAGTGGAAGTTTTTTAGAGTAGGTTTTTATTATTTCTTCAGTGTTATCGGAAGAGTTGTTATTAATAATCAAGAAATGATATTCAATGTTTTCTGGGATTTTAATATTAATAAAAGACTCCAAGGTCTGAGCCAATAGATTTGCCCTATTGTAAGTACAAATGGCAATTGTAACGTACATTTTACTATCCTTTAAAAAAACCATTAAAAAATCTCAACGGATTTATTTTATGACATCGGCATATACTTTATAATAGTTTCCTGCTGTTTTGACTGGATCAAATGTTCTCTTGGCGATTTTTTTTGCATTAACAGACAAATTAAAACGCAAACCATCATCAACAATTAATCTTTCCATAGATTCACCAAGGGCATCACTATCTTTAGCTTTAACCAGCAGCCCTGTTTCACCATCATCTATTAAAGTTGGAACTCCACCAACCTCTGTAGCCAAAACACATTTACCCATCAACATTGCTTCAATAATACTACGGGGGCGTGCCTCTGAAAGTGACGGCAAAACAAAAACATCACATTCATTCATAATAGCGATGGCATCTTCTCTGTGGTTTAAGCAATGGATTCTTTCTGTCAAACCACAGTTTTTTATCATTTCTTTAATTTTTTGAGGGTAACCAGGATTACTCCAATCACCACCAACCAGGAGCAAATCACTGTTTTCCGGCAATTTACTAAATGCTTTCACAAGAAAATCTATCCCTTTTCTTTCAACCAACTGACCAACAAACAAGAACCTTATAAAACCATCTACTTTAGGCGGATAGGGATCCAAAGGCTTACCGATGGATTTAAATCTTTCCAAATTAACTAAATCACCAACCACGGAAACCTTGTCTGCAACCACGGATTTTAAAAGATTATCCCCCTGCTGAATACAGTTTGCGAAATATCTCGTTACCCATCTATGGGTTAAGTTGCGTGAATTATAGCACCCTCCTGCTCTGGCAACAACAGGTACTCCACAAAGATAAGCCGCCAATCCCAAAGAAGGCCCCCACGAGACATAGTTAAGATGTACTATGTCTGGCCTAATCCTTTTTATTATAAAAACCCATTTGAAAACATTCAAAGAATACGACAAAAAATGGCGCTTTGAAACTTGTCTGCTAAAAAACGGAATTAGACTCATGCCACAAGACTTAGCGGCTTCACTTAGTTCATCCCCGGATGGGCCAGCAAGATAAAACTTAACATCCAGATTTTTTGAGTATCTTGCCAAATCCAAAACATCGTTCACAGCGCCTATTTTAATGTCGTTCGAATCTAACTCTATTAGAACCTTCACGATTTTCCTAATTAATTAAATGTATATTAAAGTTATTGAGATTTTCTTCCGTTTTTTACTATTGAAAAATCAAATTGATTGTGAAAACGTGCAACTAAGAGCCAATATGATTATTAAGGTAATTAACTAAGGTATTTATTAAAAAACTTTTAGATATGTCTTTTTCTTGGCTACGTAATAATGCAGCAGAAGAAAGCTCTGAATATAACTTTGGACTATCCCAAACATTAGAAAGAGTTTCTTCCCATATGTCAATATGAGCATTATATGAAACAACAAGCCCACCAGTACCAACAGATTCCGGCAAACCACCACGATCAGACGAAATAACTGGTATCCCGCTAAATTGCGCCTCAGTAACCACTCTTCCCCATGCCTCTTCGCAAATACTTGGAACCAACAGTATTTTTGCCATTTCATAAACCTTTCGCATATCAGAAAAACGACGTAACAGTGTCACGTTTTTTAATTTTTCAAATTTTCTTTTATTATTTAAATAATCATCATTCGACAGAACCCAAGACTCAACAAAAACAAAAGGGATATCAGGACGACGCATCGCTAATTGAAAACTAATTTCGACCCCTTTTTTTTCGACGAGCCCAACATGAACAACAGCCCCCCCCTTTTCACTAACAATGTATTTTTCAGGGTCTACAAGAGGCGGGATCACCAGTGCATCAACTCCCAAAAAATCTTTTATCTTTTGTGCTGTAAATTTAGAATTTGCAATAAAACCAACAAACTTATTGATCAACATTTTTTCATTGTTCTTATCAAACTCTATATCTCTGACATATAAAACTACTGGTATTTCTATACGTGAAAATTCATTTACAAGCTCAAATGGATGACCAGCCTGAACAATAGCAACATCAGGATGGAAATCATTAACGACCTCTTTAATTCCCTGTTTAACATTCCATCCACGGTAAACCGGATAACCAAGTAATCGGTCTGCAACAAATTTTTTTTTTTTTATTTTAGATAAAACTCTATTCTTCAACCAAATTTTGTTGTGTTCTTTTATAGAGCTTATCACTGCAACATCATAATTTAACTTAATTAACTCATTACAAAGATCATTAGTTGACGACTCAGACCCACCTGTCATCTGGGGTAAATAATTATGATTTGTTGCGAATAAAATTCTCATGAAAGATAGCCTTTAACTTGGGGTTTGGACATTTTCAAAGCTAAACAAAGGAAAACAAAATATTAACCGTAACAGAAGCACACTGGAGAATGGAAAACCATCTATTTCCGGAATGATTTAACGACGATGAAAAATCATGATAAACAATATTTCTCACACTTAATACTACAGCGACAATTTGAATTTGAGTTATACCATAAAAAAGATATTATCAGGACTCAAGTTTTACAGCACCTTTTTCTAATGGTGTATATTCTGACTTGAGGCCGTCGTATGATTCAACCCATTTTTCCACCATCCACCTCTCGTCGTCCCTGGCAGCATCATCCAGGAAAACACTGCAATTTGGTGCAAATCTGTCTTTAAGCATTGGTATGGATGGATACCGAGCACATTTGCAGGTGTCCCAGGGCGGTCCGTCAATAACCAGCATGTCAATATCTTGAAAACGATCGATCTGATCAGTTGAATACCAAATTTGATCCGGCATATCGTCCAGTTGTTGCAATGGAGCATCAATGACTGGTAAATATTCGGGTTAGTAATTTATGAGTCAAATTTTTAACAGTTTTCTAAATTTTT
>JAVERV010000110.1:0-10481 GCA_034006945.1 Desulfobacterium sp.
CAAACTATATTCTTTTGTTTCCCATTTTTTTTTACACGTTCAAAAACACTTCGATCAGTATCGGTGATGTTTTGTCCGCTGTTTATAAACCAGTGTGTGCAAGCGTCATAATGGGTATGGGGTGTTCTTTTCTGCCTTTATGGATTTCAGGCGACATGAATGTAGTGCTTCTTCTGGTAATCCTTTTTCTTGCTTCTTCGATTATATATTTGCTGGCATTTGCTGTTTTTCCTGGTGGAGGTAACGAATTACGTGAATATTATTCGTATGTGGGGTTGATATATAGAAAGGAAAAGGAATAAAAAAACAATAGTGTTTGGAGATCAAAATGGATGTATCAGTAATTATTCCAACTTATAATAATTGTAATCGGCTAAACATAACTTTAGAAGCGTTTACAAAGCTTGAGACCTTGTCTGATATTTTATGGGAATTGATTGTTGTAAATAATAATTCAAATGATTCTACAAAAGAAGTTGTTTGTAGTTTTACTGATAAGCTACGGATTAAATATGTTGAAGAACTGGAACAAGGGATCAGCATAGCAAAAAATACAGGATTACGAAATAGTTCTGGGGAATTGATAATATTTACGGATGATGATGTCAAACCATGCAAGAATTGGATCCAGCTTTATTGGCAAGAGTATCAGAGAAATCCAAAAGGATATTTTTTTGGGGGGCCAATTGTAAGTGATTTTGAAGTAACTCCTTTGGATATGGACCTAATCCGTTTGGGGCCTGCTTCTGTTAAAGGGTTAAACTATGGTAAAATAAAAAAAGAACTAGAGACAGATGAGTTTTTTGTCAGTGCAAACTGGGCAGCACCATCTGAGGTTGTGAAGGAAATTGGAGGATTTAATACAGAAATGGGATTGAATGCCTCTACTGATAAAGTCTCAGTTGGTGAAGAGACTGATTTAATGGAGCGTCTAATATCTAAAGGATTAACTCCTTTTTATTTGCCGGAAGCATCTATTAAACATTTTGTACCTAAGTCAAAAATGACTTTAGAACATATTGCATCACGCACTGAGGCTAGTGGGCGTTATTTGGTTGATAAGGAATTAGAAATCACATCTGGTTATTTTTTTGGCGTCCCTCGCTGGATTTATAGGCAACTGTTTGAATACTGGTTAAAAATTCAAATTAAAAAACTGTTTTTTAAAAGCTGGTATAAGGACTATCTCGCCTATCGTCATCTTTTAGGGTGTAGAAAACAAATAATTAATTCTAATCAAATAAAAAAAATGCATTAAGGGTCATTTTTTTGCTTGCAAGAAATATAAACCTCTTGCAGGGAAAAAATAAATCCATTGATGATGTCGGTGGAAATTTAACAGCAGATAAGGCTTTGACCTACAGAAAAAGATATTGGAATGTTTTCAATCCATGACAGGAGCGGCTGTCTTTTGTAGAACACGGAACTATCTCTCAACATGTAAAAAACATGGTGTGATGGCAAGCATTACGTGTTTTTGTTTGAAGGGAAATTTTAAGATCTCTTGATTGAGTGATTTGGCCGTTCCGAAAGCTTATGGTTTACTGTAAAATCATAAGACATCTCATTTCTCGGGCTGAATAGTTGCATCGCAAGACAACATAGAATGTTTTTTTAACTGTTTGGAACCCCAAAAATGAATCATAAGCCATTTAATGCTTCGTATACATCCATAAGGGATGATCTGATAAAGTATATCGAAGGTAAAAATTTGAGAGTCTTTGATGTTGGTTGTTCAACTGGGACTAATGGCGTATTCCTAAAAAAAAATGGTATTGCTTCTTACTTGTTAGGTGTTGAAATAGATAAAGAAATGGGGAGTATAGCTAAGAAAAATTATGACGAGGTTTTAATCGGAAACCTTGAGGATCCAGAATTATTAAAAAAAATTCCACTGGGGTTTTTTGACTATATATTACTTGGTGATGTTTTGGAACACTTGGTAAATCCTTGGGAAATTTTATTACATCTTTCAAAGGCAATTAAAAAAAACGGAAAAATTATAATATCTATTCCAAACATTCAACACATTGATACTTTCATTCATTTGTTTTTAAAAGGGTATTGGCCTTATAACAAAAGAGGTCTATATGACAAAACTCATTTAAGAATGTTTACAAAAAAAAACATTGAAGAATTAATTGAGTTTGCAAATTTAAAGATTATAACTATTGAAAGAAAATTTAGGTTTAGAGATGAAATAGGTAGTTCTTTTCCACGTTACGGTGGTGTTTTAAAAAAGGTTTTTCCAAACTTGTTTACATTTCAGTATATAGTAGTATGTCGGCTTAAAAATATCCATAAGACCGAATGAAGCTGTTTTTTCATAATAACAGATGCAAAATTGCGTAAACAATAGAATTGTTTTTTTACTCTTTTTGAGAGAAAATCTTAGATGAAGAAAAAAATATCTATCCTTACTCCTACAATATCAGAAAATGCAATGGGCAGAGCATATCTAATTGCTAAACTACTTCAGCCTAAATATAGTGTAACTATAGTTGGTAATGGTTCTATTGAAAATATTTGGAGGCCTGTAAAAAATGATAAGACGATCAATTACAAATTATTTAAATGTGATAGTGTCGTAGACTTGTTTTTAAAGGCAAACGATATAATTGATAAATGTATGATAGACAGTGATCTTATTTACTCAATAAAACCATTGTTATCAAGTTATGGATTGGGGCTTATTGCTAAAAGAAAGTTAAAAGTACCATTGATTTTAGATGTTGACGATTGGGAAATCGGGTTTTTGTTAAAGAAATGGCATTGGGAGTTACAAAATGGCTTGAAATATTATGTAAATAATTTAAGCAGCCCTTTTTATACAAGAATTTTAGACAAATTGTGCTGGTGTGCAGATTTTGTGACGGTAAGTAATAGTTTCTTACAAGAGAAGTATGGTGGGGTTTGGATACCCCACGCTCGCAACGAAAAACATATAAGTATTGATCAATTTGATTGTTTTAATAAATCATTAGATCAAATGAAAGTTGTTTTTTTAGGAACTCCAAGATTACATAAAGGGTTGGATGTTTTGATAGCTGCTTGGTCTAAAGTAAATAGTGCAAATGCTAAATTATATATAATTGGAGTTTCACCGGAATCAGATTTGTATGAATACATTTCTAGGCGCGGTAATTCCAGTATTGAAGTATGCGGTACAGTTTCTATGAATGAAATTCCTGCTATTTTATCTTCTGCATCAATTATTGTTATTCCTCAAAAACTTGAAAAAGCTTCAGTCGGGCAATTACCTGCTAAATTAATAGATGCCATGGCGGCAGGCAGGGCAATCATTTCTACTGAAGTGAATGATATACCAATGTGGCTCTCTTGTGATGCAGGAATTGTTGTACCACCAGATGATAGCGACTCTTTGGCTCGGGCGATTAATGATTTGCTTGAAGATCAAGATAAAAGACAATTGTTGGGCAGAAACGCACGATATAAATTTATAAAATATGGTTCTTTTGCTGCAACTGTGCCAAGGATTGAAAATTTAGTTTCTGCTTTAATTTTAAAGAAGTCATATGCTCCTTGTTCGATTGATGCCGTTCCAAATGATTTGACACGAAAAAATTAACATTACAGGTTTCGCAATAAAGTCGGTGCTCTCCTGTTCGGGTTATGAAAACGATTACTTCCATATCCCCATAATTATGGTCAGATCCTTAAACTCCCTGGTTTTGAAACAGTTTCCATGTGGTGGTCTAATGTCTATCTTATAGCGGGTAGGTGGTCTGGGATAGTACATTTTAAAAATTTGATGCATGTAGCAAAAGAAACGTCATTGAGAAACACAGGGGCTGGGATTATATGAGAGCACAACAGTTGGGGAAAGAACAACAACAAAATCTTAAATTTTCAAAATTTGTTAAACCGTGCATGGGACTGGAAAGCACATCTCGTCTTCATGGGTCTGGTTTATAGTGGCTGGTATTGCTCGATCCCTCACCATATCTTTATTGGAGCGCTATATCATCATAGGGCTTCAGGTGGTGTCTTTTTTCATCCTTGCTAGGCTTTTGACCCCCAAGGAAATAGGATTGTTTTCAGTTGCTGTTGCCGTGATCGGTATTGCACAGATACTACGGGACTTTGGAATCGGCAGCTATCTGATACAGGAAAAGGAACTTACTCAGGAACGTATAAGAACGGCCTTTACAATTACCTTGATTTTTTCTACAGGGCTGTTTCTATTGATGTTGCTGTCAGCCAATCCAGTGGCAATGTATTACAAAGACGAACGTTTGGCCGGTGTATTGCGTTTGTTATCCATTAATTTTCTATTTATTCCCTTCAATACCACCACTATTGCAATATTGAAGAGAAACATGCAGTTTGGAATTCTGGCCGGGTTCAACATTTCATCGGCCGTGACAGGAACTGCGACTGCTTTGATTTTTGCCGCATCAGGGGCAGGATATAATGCCTTGGTTTATTCCAGCATTGCATCCACCCTGACCATCGTGATGGCCGGAGCTTTATTTCGACGTCGTGAGTTTTTTCTACGCCCTTCGCTGGCAGGATGGCAGCATGTAGTAAAATTTGGCTCGCAGATCGCATTTACCAGTGTGTTGACTCATGTTGCCGTCAATATTAACGACTTGGTAGTCGGCCGCGTTCTGGGATTTTCCGCAGTGGGGATACTCAGCCGTGCCCAAGGCGTAATGAACATATTTCATCGGGATATCATGACAGCAATCCGTAATGTGGCCTATCCGGGATTTTCCCAGGCATACCGAAATGGCGGGGATCTTGAATCCATCCACACCCGAAGCGTTACAGCATTGACTGCGGTGGCCTGGCCTTTTTATGGTTTTTTTGCATTGTTCCCTCTGGAAAGCCTTCGCCTGCTTTTCGGCCCCCAGTGGGATGCTGCAGCACCACTGGTGCCGGTGTTCTGTTTTGCCGGAGCGATCGCTGCAATCTGGAGTTTGGGCCCGAACCTGATTGTTGCCAAGGGGCGGGTGGATCTGATCACACGAACAGAAATCATTATCCAGCCCTTCAGGATTTTGTTGCTGGTTGTGTGTGCTTTCTTTTTTGATACCCTGATGCCGTTTGCCCTTGCTTTACTGATCATTTATTCGCTGCATTTGTTCAATTTTTACTGGCATAAGCAGAAAACACTGCCTACCGAATGGGGGTCTCTTTTTAAAGGACTTCGAATAAGTGGGTTTCTCACCATGATCACCCTCCTGCCCGCAGTAATAGTCCAGCTCGTCCTGAGTGTGCGAGAAATCCAAGTCAGTGAATACTTCCTAGTGCCTTGTCTGGCTTTTTTGACGCTGATAGTCTGGATCTCGGCTCTCCGGTTAACAAATCACCCCTCGCTTTACGACCCAATATTTCCTGAAAGCATCCGTAGCCGTATTGCAAAAAAATAAGGTATATTATGATAAATACAATTATTCTGATCATTTCACTCTCAACTCTTGGTGCGACTGGTCTTGCTCTTTACAAAATTTGGAAAATCCATCTCTTGAGTTTTGAATTAATGGAAAAAACAAGAGTCACTCATACAGAGACACAACATCTTTTTTCACAGATTCAATCATATATTGATTTAAGAGACCTCTTAAAAATGAACCATCCCTTACCAACACTTCGGGGTTGGGCCGCTTCACCTGATTTCCTTTTACTTATCGCTCGGCATGTTCTCGAAAAAGCCCCAAAGAGCGTTGTTGAATGCAGTAGTGGTGCTACCACTGTTGTCCTTGCCAGGTGCATGCAGATGAATGGAAAAGGCCATGTCTACAGTTTTGAACATGATCCAGAATTTGCACTGAAGACCCGCAGTCATCTATCTTTTTGCAACCTTTCAGAATGGGCTACAGTCATTGATGCTCCATTGCAACAACTGGACGATATGCCGGATCAAATTTGGTATTCAACTGACCAGATCGATCGTTTTCAAGATATTGACATGCTGGTTATTGACGGACCGCCCTGGGATACCTGCAAATGTGCTCGGTATCCATCCATACCAATGCTTAAAGACAGATTTTCACCAAATTGCAGTATCTTCCTGGACGATGCTGCAAGGGACGACGAAAAGTGGATGGTAAAAAAATGGGTTGAAGAACATGACAACCTTACATCAGAATATATGCTATTAGAAAAAGGTGCTGTAAAAATTGACAGTGTTTTGTGCCGTTCCCATTCCCACCAACAGGTTGCAGAGATGAAAAATGTATAGGTACATATTGAAGCTGATTCATCAATTTTTAAACAGGTTCTATGACTCACAAGGATGTATGACAGATTGGATATAGTCTCGGTAATCATTCCTGCATATAATTCTGAAGATACAATCGCTTTAGCAGTTGAATCCGTAATCAAGCAAACTTATAAACGGACTGAAATAATAGTTGTTGATGATGGTTCCAACAAGAATAGCAAATTCTAATTCCCCTCAGTATTGTTTTAGACTGTGGTTTTGGTTGTTTCCTATAAACGACGTAACCAAAGTAAAAAATAGTATATAGTTGTAATAAATAATGAAACTCGTCAGAAATAATTTTTAGATATGAGTTTTATGCAAACAAATTTAAGCAGACATGAAATGGTTATAAAATATGGATATTTCTGTTATTGTAGCAACTTATGAGCGTAGTGAGATTTTGACAAAAACCTTAGAAAGTTTTTGTGGCCTAATTTGTGAAAAACTTAAGTGGGAATTAATAATTGTTGATAATGCTGATGACCAAGCTACACGCAATGTTGTTAATGATTATGAAAGACGTTTGCCAATAATTTTTTTGACCGAAAACAAAAAGGGTAAAAACAATGCATTGAATACAGCGCTTCCCCATGCTTCGGGTTCGTTGTATGTATTTACCGATGATGATGTTATTGCTGACCATCAATGGCTTCAGGAAATTTGGAAGGGAGCACTTCGGTGGCCAAATCATAATATGTTTGGCGGGCGTATTTTGCCTGCCTGGCCTGGGGGAGAAAAGCCAAATATCATTCATGAAAATGATGTGTTCTTCGGAGGGGCATATTCTATAGCAGATTGGAGTATTCCTGAGGGGTGTTATACTGCCAGAAATGTTTATGGACCTAATATGACGGTGAGGTCACAGCTTTTTAAGCCTGGTATTAAGTTCAACCCTAAGATTGGCCCTGAGGCAGGCAAACAATATGTTATGGGCAGTGAAACAGAGTTTCTTTTGCGAATGGAAAGAGAAGGAAACAATGCTGTTTGGCTCCCCAATGCTCTTGTTTATCATCAGATTCGAGAAGATCAATTAACCCGGAAGTGGTTAACAAGCAGGGCTTATAAGAATGGTAAATCTAATGCTGTGCTTAATACTGATGTAAGCAACTGCACTTTAATTTGGGGGATACCTAAATACCTTTTTCGACAGGTCGTTGAATTTTATCTTGAATATCTATGGGCAACGATTTCAGGAAGTGAAAGAAGAAAAGTTCAAAAGGGTATTAAGTTTTGGTATATTTGGGGTAAAACTCACCAATTGATAATTGAAAGATTTAATACAGTATAAGAATTGTGGTCGGTTATCATGTTGAGTAGATTACTGGATCGTAGCCGATCACAGGAATCTGTCAGCCAAACAAATTGCTGCTAAGATGGCAAATAGAGAATTGTTTGGCAATGAACTTTGAGCCTCTGAGAGTTTTAAAAAATCACGTATTGTCAAAGATCAAGGGCTTTTAGGTCAACAAGCAAAGATCTAACTAACCGTACGCTATTGAAGCAGATTGGAGTCAATTAATGAAGGTCTTCTTGAAACCTAACGACTCACAAATAAATTTTATACCAATAATCAATTCGTTGTTTATATCTATTATTTTGTATTTGCATCATGGAAGTTATGTGAATAATTATTTTTTAGTTTTTAGTGACCTTGGCGTAAATCTATTGCTTCAAAAATTTGCCGTTGGAGGTTTTTTTTCTTTTCCGGTTTAAAATTAACAATTTCCAATATCAATTACTCAACATTTGTTTTTTTAAAAAAAAGATTTCTCAGAGTATATGTTTTATATTTTTTTGCTTTAATCTTAGGGTCTTTTACATTCTATCCTTTTGCCAATAACGGAGAGTATCCGAGTATTGTTAATTTTTTCTTGCATGTTTTTTGTGGGCAAACAGTTTTTCCAGGGATGTTTGGTGAAATCTATTTGACCATATGGTTTGTATCAATTTTGTTTTTTTGTTATGGTTTTTTTGTGTTTTCCCGAAAAGATATTTATAAACCAATCGTTTTTTTTAGTAAGTTGTCCGTTGTAGTAATCTTTATCTCCTCCTGTTATTTGTATACATTCGAAAACTCATTAAAAATATTCATGAAAGATTTCTCTATCTATCTATTGTTTTTTACCGCAGGAATGTTTTGTTCTAAAGTCCAACTAACAGAAGATTATAATTGTTTACACATAGGAAATGGAATACTTGGGTCTCTTTTGCTTCTTATTATTTATAAGGCTGTTTATATTAATACCTGGTACGAATATGCTGTTTATTGTTTGTTAGTATTGTCTACCAATATGAGCTTGTTGTATCTACTTTGTGTTTTGTTACACAAGAACAATCTTGTAGCTATGAATAAAGATTCATTATTCAAGTATTTTCCCGCATCTTTTTTAAGATTAATAAAAAACAAATACCTACATTTGGCAAATGTTGTGCTCAGCGCAGCATTAATGCTTCTTCTTCACAATATGATTTATATAAACACTTGGTTTGAATACATTGTTTCTTCATTTTTTACAGTTTCATTCTGTACAAGTTTTTTATATTTGTTGTTTGTATTATTAAGCCTATCACCTCCACCTTCCAAGAGAATTATTAAGTTGCTTTCAAAGTATTCATATGCGTCGTTTTGTGTGTTTTTATTTCATCGATCAATTTGGGGTTCAATGGCTTTGCTTTGGCCTAAAGGATCTTTTGCACAATGGTTTTTTGTTATAGTTGTAGGAATCCCTATAATTATTACCCTGTCGTATTTTATTCAATTGTTTTATAATTTTATTCTTCAATATTGCACACAAGGTTGGTCGAGAGGACGTGGTGAACCGGAACGACTCATCTGATGGCTGTTGGGCGGCACCCCTAATCTCACCACCATTGGCCCAAAAGGAGTATAATGATTTATAGTGCTACCATTAATATTGCTACTGGTAGAGAGGAATCTTTACAACTGTTAATCAAAGAAATATCTACTCAGGGATTAACTAAGACGAAAAGAAACGATGGAAAAAGTAGGATACTTAAGGATTAGTTCTGTCGGTCAGAACACAGGCCGGAAGCTTGTCAATATTAACCCTGGATAAAGTATTTACTGACAAAAGAGCTGCACATTTTTAAATTTATAGGTTTCAACAAGCGTTCCATTTAAATTAGATATTTCCTTGAGGACTCGCTTCTAATATGTAATCCGTTCTGGCCGTAAGTCGAAACTCTTGTTTCGACTGTGCCGATTATGCAAACAAGACCTACCGGACAACACTGGAATAATTTAAAATCAATTTCAATTATTAAAGCAAATTAATAGGAAAATCGTGAAGGTTTTAATAGAGTTAGATTCGAACGACATTAAAATAGGCGCTGTGAACGATGTTTTGGATTTGGCAAGATACTCAAAAAATCTGGATGTAAAGTTTTTTCTTGCTGGCCCATCCGGGAATGAACTAAGTGAAGCCGCTAAGTATTGTGGCATGAGTCTCATTCCGTTTTATAGCAGACAAGTATCAAAGCGGCATTTTTTGTCGTATTCTTTGAATGTTTTCAAATGGGTTTTTATAATAAAAAGGATTCGGCCAGACATAGTACATCTTAACTATGTCTCGTGGGGGCCTTCTTTGGGACTGGCAGCCTATCTTTGTGGAGTACCTGTTGTTGCCAGAGCAGGGGGGGCTTATAATTCACGCAACCTAACCCATAAATGGGTGATGAGATATTTAGCAAACTGTATTCAGCAGGGGGATAATCTTTTAAAATCCGTGGTTGCAGACAAGGTTTCCGTGGTTGGTGATTTAGTCAACTTGGAAAGATTTAAATCTATCGGTAAGCCTTTGGATCCCTATCCGCCTAAAGTAGATGGTTTTGTAAGGTTCTTGTTTCTTGGTCAGTTGGTTGAAAGAAAAGGGATAGAATTTCTTGTGGAAGCATTTAGTAAAGTGCCGGAAAACAGTGATCTGCTCCTGGTTGGTGGTGATTGGAGTAATCCTGGTTACCCCCAAAAAATTAAAAAAATGATAAAAAACTGTGGTTTGGCAGAAAGAATCCTTTGCTTAAACCACAGAGAAGATGCCATCGCTATTATGAATGACTGTGATGTTTTTGTTTTGCCGTCACTTTCTGAGGCACGCCCCCGTAGTATTATTGAAGCAATGTTGATGGGGAAATGTGTTTTGGCTACAGAGGTTGGTGGAGTTCCAACTTTAATAGATGATGGTGAAACAGGGCTGCTGGTTAAAGCTAAAGATAGTGATGCCCTTGGTGA
>JAVERV010000019.1:0-56514 GCA_034006945.1 Desulfobacterium sp.
AAAGCTCCTGGTGGTGGACAACCAGGGCAAATTAAAAGGTTTGATCACCATCAAGGATATCGAAAAAATCCGCAAATACCCTAATGCCTGCAAGGACTCCATGGGACGGTTAAGGGCAGGTGCAGCCATCGGTGTCGGGTCGGACATGATGGATAGAACCGAGGCTCTTTTAAGGGCCGGAGTCGATGTCCTTGTCATTGATACTTCCCACGGTCATTCCCAGAATGTCATCTCAGCAGTACAGTCCATCAAACACGCCTTTCCAGAGTGCCAGATCATCTCGGGCAACGTAGCCACGGCAAAGGGTGCCAAGGCATTGATGGATGCGGGTTCAGACGGGGTCAAGATAGGTATCGGCCCGGGGTCCATCTGCACCACCCGAATTGTTGCAGGCGTGGGGGTTCCCCAGCTCACCGCCATCCAGAATTGCAGGGAGGTTTCCGACGCAACCGGGGTCCCCATCATCGCAGACGGCGGCATCAAGTTTTCCGGTGACGTTACAAAGGCCATTGGTGCCGGTGCCCACACCGTGATGCTCGGAAGTCTTCTTGCCGGTACAATCGAGAGCCCGGGTGAAATCGTTATATTCCAGGGAAGAAGTTACAAGGCCTACCGGGGAATGGGTTCGGTGGAAGCCATGAGAAAAGGAAGTTCCGACCGATATTATCAGCGGGACTCCAAGGAGGATGAAACCCTGGTACCAGAGGGGATTGTTGGCAGGATACCCTACAGGGGAACGGTGATGGAGAATATTTTCCAGATGATCGGCGGGTTGAAAGCCGGCATGGGATACCTTGGTGCGTCAACCATTCAGGAATTAAGGGAAAAGGCGCGCTTTGTCAAGATCACGGCAGCGGGTCTCAGGGAAAGTCATGTCCATGATGTCATCATCACCAAAGAGGCTCCCAATTACAGCGTTGACAGTATGAGACAATAATGCACTCCTCTACTTCCTTTTGTCACCTCCACGTTCACACTGAATATTCTCTGCTGGACGGTGCCATCCGCCTGGATGCTTTGCTTAAAAAATGCAGGGAGTTCAACATGGATTCCGTGGCCGTCACCGACCACGGTACCATGTTCGGTACGGCTCCGTTCAACGAAAAGGCGAGAAAGGCGGGTATCCGGCCAATACTTGGGTGTGAGGTGTATGTAGCACCAAGAACCATAAGAGAGAAGACGGCCGAGGACAACAAGGGGCTCAACCATCTTGTTCTTCTGGCCAAGAACCGGGAAGGATATTCCAACCTCTGTAAGCTCGTATCCATCGCCCAGTTTCAAGGCTTTTACTATAAGCCAAGGGTTGACCGGGAGCTTCTGACCAGGTACAGCAAGGGCCTGATCGCCCTGTCTGCCTGCCTCAAGGGGGATGTTCCCCAGAGGATCATCGCCAATCGCATGGACCAGGCCCTTGATTCGGCCCGGTATCACCTTGAAACCTTTGGCCAAGATAACTTTTTCCTGGAAATCCAGAAGAATGGAATGGCCATCCAGGAGAAGGTCAACCAGGGTCTGGTGGAGGTCTCAAAAGAGCTCTCGATTCCCCTGGTTGCCACAAACGACTGTCACTATCTTTCAAGGGATCATGTCCGGGCCCACGAGGCGCTCTTGTGCATACAGACGGGCAACACCCTGAACGACCCCAACCGGTTCAAGTTTGATTCCGACCAACTCTACTTTAAATCGGTCGAGGAGATGGCTGCAGATTTTAAATCCTATCCAGATGCCATTGAAAACACTTGGCGCATTGCAGACAGGTGCGACGTGGAGTTTGGCGAGAAGGTGTATCATTTTCCAAGGTATACAAGTAAAGAGGGGGAAGTCCCGGGAAAGGATGATGTCGACAACGCAGGCGAGATCTTCAAGACTCAGGCCTGGAAAGGGTTTGAGCGGCGCCTTACCATGCTCAAGCGGAAAAATCCAAACCTCGATGAAAAAATGTATCGGGAACGCCTGGAGTATGAGATCGGCGTGATCCTCAATATGGGGTTTCCCGGATATTTCCTGATCGTGGCCGACTTCATCCGCTACTCAAGGGAACACAACATTCCAGTGGGCCCCGGGCGGGGATCTGCCGCAGGAAGCATGGTGGCCTATGCAATGGAGATCACGGCCCTTGACCCCATCGAGCATGGGCTGATATTTGAACGGTTTCTCAACCCATCCAGGATCTCCATGCCGGATATTGATGTGGATTTCTGTATTGAGGGCCGGGACGAGGTTTATAAATATGTGATCGATCGTTATGGCGGATCAGAATATGTCTCCCAGATCATCACCTTTGGCAAGCTCAAGGCCAAGGCTGTTGTAAGGGACGTTGGCAGAGCTTTGGGCGTTCCTCTGCCCGAGGTTGATGTTCTGGCAAAGCTCATTCCCGACAATGCAAAGAATCTCAGCCAGGCCATGGAGGATGTGCCCGGGATCATGGAGATTGTCAACCAGGACCCCGTTAAGAAGGAACTCATCGATATTGCCCTTCTCCTGGAGGGGCTGCCTCGTCAGGCATCAACCCATGCCTGCGGCGTTGTTATCTCTGATAAACCCCTGGTGGAATACCTGCCCACCTACAAGGGAAAAGAGGGGGAGGTCGTCACCCAGTTTGACATGAATTTTGTGGAAAAACTGGGGCTTGTGAAGTTTGATTTTCTCGGGTTGCGTAACCTCACCGTTATCAAGAACACCCTGGATCTCTTGAAGAAGCAGTCCAAGGAGGTGCCGGATCTCCTCGAGGTGGATATGGATGATCCACTCACCTACGAGCTTCTGGCAAGGGCCGATACCACCGGCGTATTTCAGCTGGAGAGTTCCGGTATGAAGGAGCTGATCGCAAGGCTTCAGCCCGCCTGCTTCAGCGATATCGTCGCCCTTGTGGCCCTGTATCGCCCCGGCCCCCTGGACAGCGGCATGGCCGACTCCTACGTGGAGAGAAAGCACGGCCGGGAGGAGGTGGTCTATCTTTTCCCTGAGCTTGAACCCATTCTCAAGGAGACCTATGGGGTCATTCTCTACCAGGAACAGGTGATGAAGATTGCCGGTGTTCTTGCCCGTTATACCATGGCCGATGCCGATGGGCTCAGAAAGGCCATGGGCAAGAAAATTCCCGCCATGATGGAAGAGCACAGGGGGCTTTTTCTCAAGGGAGCAAAGGAAAACAACCTGGACGAGGCAAAGGCCGCAGAGCTCTTCGATCTCATGGAAAAGTTCGGCGGGTACGGCTTCAATAAATCCCACAGTGCCGCCTATGCCATGATCTGCTTTCAAACGGCTTTTCTCAAGGCCCACTACCCCCTTGAGTATATGGCCGCTTTGATGACAAGCGACATGGGCAACCTCGACAGCGTGGTCAAGTTCATCGATGAGTGCAGAAGCCATGGGATCAGCATCCTGCCGCCGGATGTGAACGAGAGTGAATCGGTCTTTACCGTGGCGCCGGACGCCATTCGTTTCGGCCTTGCCGCAGTCAAGGGACTCGGGGCTGCTGCAATTGATTCCATCGTGGAAATCAGAAACCAGGAGGGGCCCTTTACCTCGGTGTATGATTTTTGCAAGCGGGTCAATCTCAGCAGGGTGAACAAAAGGGTGCTGGAGGTGTTGATCAAATGCGGAGCCTTCGACATCACAGGCCACAGGCGGAGCCAGATGCTGGCCGTGCTGGAGGACGCCCTGGACCATGGCAGCCGCATCCAGAGGGAAAAGGCCGACCGCCAGATGGATCTGTTTGCCGACACCGAAGGCGGCGAAGCCATGCGGGTGAGCGCCCCTGTGATGCCCGATACCCCGGAACTCGACGAGAACGAGCTTCTGGCCATGGAAAAGGAGACCCTGGGGTTCTACATTACAGGTCATCCCCTGGACAGGTATGAGTCGTTGATCAATAAATATACCAATGTCAACTCAGAGACCCTTGCCGAGGCCCCTGAAGGCCAGAGTATACGAATGGGCGGTGCCTTGAGGCCACTTAAAATTTTAAAGACCAAAAAGGGGGATATGATGGCCTTTGCCGCCCTTGAGGATAAAAAGGGCAGCGTAGAGGTGGTGATCTTTCCCGATCTGTACCAGGAGGTGTACTATCTTCTGGAGGATGATGCTCCTGTGATTCTCCAGGCCGAGGTGCAAAAACGGGAAAACAGCGTAAAGCTCCTTGCCGAACAGATTGTGCCCATTGACAGGGCCGAAGCCGAATGGACGGCAAGCATCGTGGTAACCATGGATGCGGGAACGGGCGATATAGATCTGCTGGAACGCCTTAAGGGCCTTTTTCACAGGTTCCCAGGAACCTGCAGTGTATTTCTTGAGATCATTGTCGAAAACGGGGCTTCGGTTGTTATCCAGCTCTCCGAGGATGAACTTGTCGCCCCAGACCCTCTTTTGTTCTCAGAGGTTGAGCTGCTTTTGGGAAAAAACACCATTGAGACACGCTGCGCCCCGGTAAAGCAGCGGGAGCGAAAGAAGCGGTGGAATAACAACAAAAAGGCGTAAAGAAATACTGGCCGCCGCTTTTATATATGAAACTCCCACCGAGCTTGCCGCCATGTAGGGGCTCCCCTTGTGGGTGCCCTTGGGGATAACTAGATCCAGCTATCGTGAAAAACAGCCACAAAGGGCGACCGCAAGGGATCGCCCCTACACTGCCCCCGGCTTATTTTATCGAGTTTCATCGTTCGTTGTGTCCAAAAGGACATGTGGGCTATATAGTAAAATCAAAATGAGAATTGTTTTGCGTTACTTGTTGAGTCTTTCTCCATCATCGTTTTTGGTTCTGATTCTGATTCTGGTCGAAATCGAGATCAAGGTCATCGAATTCACTTAAATCAAGATCATCCAGAAGATAGTCGGCCTTGTTGAAAAGTATGGGTTCCACTATTCGTTTTTTCTTCGTTTTTGGCTCTTTTCTTTCCATGGCTCCATCCTGAAGCGGGAAGTTTTTCGCTGATTTTTTTCTTAAACCGATTAAAATCATGATGGTCATAAAACATACCCCGGTAAGGTTGAGGGCTAAAATAATAATTCCGGCTATACCTTTAGCAGTCATTAGGGCAGATATCCTGTTTGAAGGTTTAAAAAATTGACTTAATGGCCCATGGTGTGTTTATATATAATGATTTATCCAATTTTACACAAGACTGAAAAGGAAGAATTATGGGTTGGCTTGGAAAAGTGGTTGGGGGCACCATTGGTTTTGCCCTTGGTGGTCCCATAGGGGCCGTTGCAGGAGCGGCTTTTGGCCACAGCTTTGATCGAAAAGAGGCCCTTTATCTGGCACAGGAGGAGTCACACCAACAACGGCTTTCAACGGATGAAGAGTCCCAGCTCACCTTTTTTGTGGCCGCATTTTCAATGCTGGCAAAGATAGCAAAGGTCGACGGGCGAGTCAGCGACAAGGAAATAGCTACGATTGAAGGCTTCATGACCCATGACCTCAACCTCAACCCTGAGAGTAGAAGTTCGGCCGTTAATATCTTCAGGCAAGCCTTGAATTCCCACGAAAGCTTTGAGGCCTTTGCGTTTCAATTCTATGCTGCATTTCGAAATCAGCCCAGAATCATAGAGTTGATGATGGATGTCCTTTTCAGGGTTTCCACAGCCGACGGTGCCATAAATGACAAAGAGGAGGCTCTGCTCGCTTCGGCAGCAAGGACGTTCAACCTTTCGGATAGGGATTATGCACGGCTAAAATCCCGCTATGTCAAGGCGGTCAACCGTTTTTATTCGGTCCTGAAGATTGACGATACTGCCACCAACGAGGAGATAAAGCGGCAGTATCGAGCCATGGTTTCCGATTATCATCCTGATAAGATCGAGGCAAAGGGGCTACCCGAAGAGTTCATCAAACTTGCCAATGACAAGTTTATAGAAATTAAGGAAGCCTACGACGCCATTCGTAAGGAACGGAAATTCTAAGGTGGGATGGATGACCGTGTAGAGGCGTTTCGTGTGAACCGCCCTTAAAAAAACAAAGGGCGGTTCAGAGGTGTAAGGCTATTCAGGCAGAGGCATAAGGGTCGAAGGATCAAGTGCGTAACGCTGTTTAACCCTGTCTCCGTCCTTAAGAACCACGGCCTCAATTTGCTCATTCCTGGGCTGAAGAAAAAGGGCCTTGTCAAACCGGTCTTTCAATCGTTCAAGCTGCTTGGGATATCCTTCGGCACTCAGGGGCTCTTCCCTGTGGCTCCGCATGGAGAACCAGAATGACGTTTCAAAGTCTTCTGAAATTTTCTTGAGATCATCCATGAAATCGGTTAGATCCGTGTCAAAATCCAAATCATCAACAATTACCATTGACGGGATTTTAATATCTCCCTTTCTCAGGGTCTTGAGGTAGTCCCTCAGTTTTTTGGCGGTAAAGGTTAGCTCATTGTAGCTGATTCCTGTTTTACAGGGCTCGATGTCCTCCCACAGTCGGTTGGCCTTGAGGGGATCAACATAGCCGATACTTTCCACAAGACTCGTAAACGCCTCTTTGTAGCGGACATTTATTTTGTCCATGGGATCAGTGAGGCTGATGTGCAGGGTGTTTTGACCTTCGAGCAGCCTTGAAATCGCTATTTGGACAAGAAATTGTGTCTTTCCAACACCGGCCCTTGAAAGCACGGCACCGAATCTGCCCTGGTGAAGATTCTCTCGGCCCATGATAATAACTGCCGGGCTTCTTTGAATGAGATCGTTTTTCAGCATATTTCCCTCTCTTTTATGGAAAACCCCTTCCGGGCCGTTAGGGCCCGGGGAGCTTCTTTGATCGTTGCGGCCGTGATTGATTGATTACCTGGTCGCTCAATCCGGCCGTTCCGGTTGTTTTTTTATTGGACGCTTAGTTTTTCTTCTTGTCTTCTTCTTCTTTTGCCTTTACAAGCTCATCGGCGACCGACTGGGGGACCTGTTTGTAGGTTGAAAACTCCATGGAAAACTGGGCCTTACCCTGGGTTGCGGATCGAAGAATTGTTGAGAAACCAAACATCTCAGAAAGGGGAACGATGGATTCGATCACCGACATGACACCCTCTTCCTGGGAGCCCTGGATAATTCCCCGGCGCTGGTTGATGAGACCCATGCACGATCCCTGGAATTCGTTGGGAGTTTCGATTACCACCTTCATGATGGGCTCGTGGATAACAGGTTTTGCCTTGAGGTAACCTTCCTTGAATCCACCCCTGGCAGCTGCCTGGAAAGCCATCTCAGACGAATCCACCGCATGGTAGGCTCCATCTTCAAGGACCACCCTGACCCCGGTGATGGGAAACTCCATTTTGGGCCCCTTGACCATGGAGCCGTGAAACCCTTTTTCACAGGAAGAGATGAACTGGGAGGGGATTCTTCCACCGGTTACCTTGTTGACAAATTCAAACTCTTCTTCACACGGCTCCACATAGCCCATGACCCGTCCGAACTGACCTGAACCTCCGGTCTGTTTTTTGTGGGTGTAGTTGAACTCGGCCTTTCGGGTGATGGTCTCACGGTAGGCAACCCTGGGTTTACCGGTGATTACATCGGCCTGGTATTCGCGTTTCATCCGCTCTACATATACTTCGAGGTGAAGTTCGCCCATGCCCTGGATGATTGTCTCGTTGGTCTCTTTGTCCACAAAGGTCTTGAAGGTGGGATCCTCTTTGGTGAATCGGTTCAGGGCCTTGGACATGTTGATCTGGGACTTATTGTCAACCGGGTGAAGTGACAGGGAGATGACTGGGTCCATGACGTGCATGGCGATGAGCGAATAGTTGATGCCTGGGCTCACAAATGTGTCGCCGGATGCGCAGTCAATACCGAACATGGCACCGATATGGCCTGCCGGGATTTCAACCACATCTTCCATTTCAGACGAATGCATGCTGATGAGCCTGCCCACCTTTGTCTTTTTGCCGTCCCTGGAGTTGATGATGGTGTCGCCCTTTTTTAAACTCCCCTGGTAAACACGCACATAGGTGAGCTGACCGTACTGGCCGTCCTCGAGCTTGAAGGCAAGGGCAACCGTGGGCTTGTCAAAGACACTTTCAAGGGTGACGGTTTCATCATCTTTGTCAAGGTTGATGGCGACGTTTTCAATGTCAAGGGGGGAGGGAAGGTAGGCGAGTACGGCGTCAAGGAGGGGCTGAATGGCCGTGTTCTTGTAGGCTGAGCCCATGAATACCGGTGTCATCTCCCTTGAGATGGTTCCCTTGCGCACGGCATCCTTGATCATATCTTCTGAGATCTCTTTCTCTTCGAGGATGGCGTCAGTGAGCTCATCTGAAAATGCGGAAACCGCATCTATCATAATTTCCCGTTGCTCTGCGGCCTCTTCTAAAAGCTCGGCTGGAATTTCTTTGACAACGACCTCCTGGCCGTTTTCACCCTCAAAATAGTAAGCCTTCATTGCAACAAGGTCCACAACACCCTTTAGCTTGTCTTCAAGTCCAATGGGAATCTGCATGAGGACCGGGTTGTGACCGAGTTTTTCCCTCAGCTGTTTTGCCACCCTGTAGGGGTTGGCACCGCTTCTGTCGCATTTGTTTACAAAAGCCATGCAGGGAACCTGGTATCGTTTCATCTGCTGGTCAACGGTGATGGACTGGGATTGAACTCCTGCTACGGAACAGAGGACAAGCACAACGCCGTCAAGCACTCTGAGTGATCGTTCCACCTCCACGGTAAAATCCACATGGCCCGGGGTGTCGATGATGTTGATGGCATTTTGTTTCCACTCGCAATGGGTGGCGGCAGAGGCAATGGTTATGCCGCGCTCACGTTCAAGCTCCATGGAGTCCATTACGGCTCCTGCGCCGTCCTTGCCCTTGACCTCATGGGTCTGGTGGATTTTGTCCGTATAAAACAGAATCCTCTCTGTAAGTGTTGTTTTACCCGAATCGATATGGGCGCTGATTCCGATATTTCTTACCCGTTCTAAGTCCTTAAGCATGATAAAACTGTCCTTTGACTGAAATTAGTGCACACCCCATTACCAGTGGATAATGGATTAATGTAGCCAACTTTTTAATATTGAAAATAGGTGTCAGCTCTGTTACTATCAGTGTTTTGATTAAGGTGGTATGCCTGTTTAAAAAAATTCCAACAAACTAAACAATTAAGCGGATAATGTCAAGTAAAAAACAGAACCCTGAACATCCCCCCAAACATCTATCCAGACATTTGCCAGGGCATATGGCTGAACATCCATCTGCCAGTCAGGTTGATTCTCCATCCTATAACCCTTTTGGTGATGCGTGGAAGGAGACAATCAAGAGGGGTGGCGAATGCTTTGGCCAGGATCTTGGGCCGAATCATCTTGATGCCATGGCCCTGCAAGGTATGCAGCTTTTAAAGTGGAACAAAAAAATCAACATAACCTCGATCACAGACCCCCGTGGGATGGCCACAAAACATTTCATAGACAGCCTCGCCATTGCCTCCCATATTCCGGAAAATGCAAGGGTGCTAGACATGGGCTCCGGGGGAGGTTTCCCAGGTTTTCCCCTCAAGGTGGTCCGGCCCGACCTCGAGGTTGTGCTAATGGATGCATCAAGAAAGCGGGTATCCTTTCTCAACCGGATTATTAATCTCGCCGGGCTCAAGTCAATTTCAGCCATCCATGCCAGGGCCGAGGACCTTGCCCGTGATACGGCTTTTGCAGGCAGATTCCATGTGGTCACATCCAGGGCCTTTACCTCCCTTGATCGGTTTGTAGTCCTGGCTGCTCCCTTTGTCGCTCCCAATGGGTTTATTCTCGCCATGAAGGGCAGGGCGGACACGGGCGAAATTCAAGGGATATCAACATCTGAATTTTTCATTTCCACCACATCCTATCTTCTTCCCCTGGAGGAGCACGAACGAACCATTGTTCTAGTGAAACCAGTTTGATCTTGACTTTTAAATGGGTATTGGCTTAAATTTATTATTTAAGCTTTTTAAGATGCCTTTCAAATATATGATGCTATATGCCGTTACATTACGACTCCTGGAGGATACATGGATTATAAGAAGACGCTGAACCTGCCATCAACCAAGTTTGCCATGAAGGCGAACCTGGCCAATCGTGAACCTGCCCAGCTTGCAGAGTGGGAGGCGTCCGGACTTTACCAGAAAATAAGACAATCCTCAAAGGGGAAACCCAAGTTCATCCTCCATGACGGCCCTCCTTACGCCAACGGCCATCTTCACATCGGCCACGCCATCAATAAAATTTTGAAGGATATCATTGTCCGGTCGAAACAGATGGCAGGATTTGACGCTCCCTATGTGCCGGGCTGGGACTGCCACGGGCTGCCCATCGAGCACAATGTGGACAAAAAACTTGGTTCAAAAAAAGCTGAGATGACGCCGGTTCAGGTGAGACAGGCCTGCCGGGAGTATGCCAGGGAGTTTGTCGATATCCAGCGCAACGAGTTCAAGCGGTTCGGGGTTGCAGGTGAATGGGACGAACCATACCTAACCATGAACAACGCCTATGAGGCCAGAATTGCCAAGGAATGCGGTGAGTTTGCCCTCAAGGGGGACATGTTCCTTGGCAAAAAGCCCATCTACTGGTGCTGTTCCTGCCAGACGGCCCTGGCCGAGGCCGAGATCGAATACAAGGATGTGGGATCACCGTCCATCTATGTAAAATTTGCCGTCAGGGACGACCTTTCAAAGATATTGCCGGCCCTCAAGGGGAAAGAGACCTCGTTTGTCATCTGGACCACCACCCCCTGGACAATACCTGCCAACCTCGGTGTATGTCTCAATCCTGAGTTTGTATACGCGGCCGTTGAAACCAAGGACCATGGGGTCATCATCCTGGCAAAGGATCTTGTGGATCGGGTGATGAATGATTTTAACATTCACCCCTACACGATCCTTGGGGATCTTGATCCAAAAGAACTTGAAAATAAACGCTGCAGCCACCCCATGTACGGACGGGATTCCCTGGTTCTCCTTGGGGATCACGTCACCCTGGAGGCTGGTACGGGGTGTGTGCATACGGCTCCCGGTCATGGTGCCGACGACCATATCGTCGGTCTGAGATACGGCCTTGAGCCCTATTCCCCTGTTCTTGACAACGGCTGTTTCTCAGATGAGGTTGAAGAGTTCAAGGGGCAGTTCATCCTCAAGGCAAACAAGGGGATTATAGAGCGGCTTGACACCGTTGGTGCTCTGATCAAGCAGGGGGAGGTCAACCACTCCTATCCCCACTGCTGGCGGTGCAAGAAACCCGTGATTTTCAGGGCCACACCCCAGTGGTTCATCTCCATGGACAAGTTCGGTCTTCGAAAAAAGACCCTTGCCGAGATAGACAACGTCTGCTGGATTCCTGCCTGGGGAAAGGCCAGGATCTACTCGATGATAGAAAACCGTCCTGACTGGTGTCTTTCACGCCAGCGGGCGTGGGGAGTTCCCATTCCTATATTCCACTGTGAGGGCTGCGGTGAAACTTATGTGACCAGACAATCCGTGGACAGGATACACGAGCTCTTTACCCTCCACAGTTCAGACATCTGGTTTGAGTGGGAGGCAAAGGATCTCATGCCCGAAGGGGCCGTGTGTAAAGGGTGCGGCAAAGATCGTTTTACCAAAGACCACAACATCCTTGACGTATGGTTTGATTCCGGCGTCAGCCATGCTGCGGTTCTTGAGGAGAGAGAAGGCCTTCAACGGCCGGCCGATCTCTACCTTGAAGGCAGTGATCAGCATCGGGGATGGTTCCACAGCTCACTTTTAACGGCGGTTGGACGGACGGGAAAGGCTCCCTACAAATCGGTTCTCACCCATGGGTTTGTGGTTGACTCCCAGGGGAAAAAAATGTCCAAGTCCATCGGCAATGTGGTGGCTCCCGAGAAGATCATCAAGGCCCACGGGGCAGACATTCTGCGCCTTTGGGTTGCCTCGGCCGATTACAGGGACGATGTGAGGATCTCGGACAACATCGTGCAGCAGCTCTCAGATGCCTACCGGCGCATCAGAAACACCTGCCGGTTCATGCTCGGCAACCTTTCGGACTTTGATCCTGCAACGGACCTGCGACCGGTTGAAACCATGGAGGGCCTTGATAGGTTCATCCTCCACAGGTTGAACCTGGTGCTTGAACGCTGCCTTGCGGCCTATGACGCCTACGAGTTCCATACCATCCATCACAGCCTTCACAACTTCTGTGCGGTGGATCTGTCCGCCTTTTATCTTGACATCATCAAGGACAGGGTCTACACCACGCCTGCAACGGAGACGGAAAGGCGCAATGCCCAGACGGCCATGTATCTGGTCCTTGACAGCATTACAAGGCTCATGGCACCGATCCTGCCGTTCACGGCGGAAGAGGTGTGGGCCTATATGCCCATTGTTGAGGGACGACCGGAAAGCGTTCATCTTTCCACCCGACCCGTTGCCAACCCAGCATGGACGGATCACACCCTTGCAGATGAGTGGGAAAAGATCAGGGAACTCAGGGCCGAGGTTACCAAGGCCCTTGAGGAGGCAAGAGCGGCAAAGATCATCGGCCATTCCCTTGATGCGGCCATTTTGATCAAGGTGCCGGACGGTGAGCTAAAGGAGCTGTTAAGGGGATTTGGCGAGGATTTAAGGGATATTTTCATCGTTTCCGCAGCCGCCCTTGTTGACACCCTTGACGCTGATCCTGCTAAGGACGGTGACCTCTTCGTGAGCGGTGAGATCAAAGGCGTTTCCGTAAAGGTGACCAAGGCCGAGGGGGATAAGTGCGCGAGATGCTGGAAATACGACCTGACAGTGGGCGATGCGTCGTGCAGTGAGGGTGCCTGCAGGCGCTGCTCCAATGCCCTTGAGCGGATAGCGGTCAGTGATGAAGATTAGTTCCGCCGGCAAAGGTTCCCTGAAAAGACTCGGAGTGATAAGCGCCGTTATTGTGGTACTGGACCAGGTTTCCAAGGCCATTGTCTTAACAAACCTGGCCCTTCACGAGAGCATACCAGTGATCAACGGGTTTTTCAACCTGACCCACATCATGAATCCCGGGGGAGCGTTCGGGCTGTTTGCCGAACATTCCCCTGAGATACGGAAATTTTTCTTTTTGTTTGTCAGTTCCCTGGTGGCCCTCATGATCCTCTGGTTATACCGAAAGGTGGCCCGCACACACAGGCTTCTATCCTTTGGCCTTGCCGGAATTTTCGCAGGAGCCGTGGGCAACCTGATCGATCGGTTCCGGTTTGGAAAGGTGGTGGATTTTCTTGATTTCTATCTTGGTGCCTATCACTGGCCGGCCTTTAACGTTGCCGATTCAGCCATTACCCTGGGTATGGTCGTGTTTGTGTACCATGTCGCCTTAAACAAGATCCCAGATTTTTAGCTGTTAGCCGTTAACCGTTAGCTGTTAGTGATTAGCTAAAAGCTAATAGCTGTTTCTTATCAAGCAAGCTTTTTGGGAGGGTCCATGCATCCAGTGCTCTTTAAAATCGGAAACATTACCCTTTACTCCTACGGCCTTTTTGTGGCTCTTGGGTTCATGGCGGCCCTGTGGCTTGCCAATCGGCGGGCCCAACAGCAGAACATTCGGCCGGAGTTCATATCCGACCTGTTTTTTGTGATCCTTGCCTCCTCATTGATTGGCGCACGTTTTTTTTATGTGATCCTTAACTATTCGGAGTTTAGGCATGATTTCGTGGGAATGTTCAAGATCTGGAACGGCGGACTTGTCTTTTATGGCGGGTTCCTGTTTGCCCTTGCAGGGGCCCTTGTCTTTGTCCGGCGTCAGGGTGTTGACCTTTGGACAACGGCCGATGTCCTGGCTCCTCCCATCGCCCTTGGCCACGCCCTGGGAAGGATGGGGTGTCTGTTTGCCGGGTGCTGTTACGGCAGGAGCTGTGATCTTCCCTGGGCCATTGAGTTTCACAATCCAGACTCCCTGGCCCCGCTTAACCTGCCCATGCACCCCACTCAGATCTATTCCATCATTTCCAACCTGGTGATTTTTTCGCTCCTGATTCTTATGGAAAGAATAATGGAGGGGAGAACAGATCCAAAGGCGGGTCAGAAATCGGGTCAGAAATCGGGTCAAAGGACAGATCAAAAGGCTGGTCCAAAGGCGGGGAAAGAAAAGGCCGGGGAAAAAATCAGAACCAGGGGCATGATATTCTGGACCTACATCATGCTCTACGGTCTGTTCAGAAGTGTTATCGAGACTTTCAGGGGGGATTTCAGAGGTGACTTTTTCATGGACGTCCTTTCTGTGTCCCAGGCGATCGGAATAGCAATGTCAGTAATTGCGGCTTTTGTTCTTTTTTTCCTGTCAAGGCGGCAGCTGCATGGCTGAAATTAATTACAACGAGCTTTCCAAGTTTCTTGATTCAGAACCCCTGCCGAACCTCTTTCTTGCCTTTGGCGAGGAGTTTCTGACCAGAAAGGCCTTTGACCGGATAATTGCAAAGCTTGTACCCGAACAGAGGCGGGAGCTCGCCTATGGGTTGCTTGAGGGAAGTGACGCAACCCTTGCAAATGTCAAGGAGCGTATCTCCACCTATTCGTTTGAGGATCTTGTGGTTCTGGGCCTCAAAAACGCCCCTCTTTTTCCTGCACCTGCAACCCCAAAGATGCCTGGGTTTTCAAAAGAAGATATAGACGCCTTTCAGAAATTTATAAAAAAGCCCTTTCCAGAGGGCCATTTCCTTGTGGTCACAACCGAAAATGCCGACCGCCGTCGTTCGTTTTTCAAGGTGGTGAAAGAGGTCGGTCTGGTGGTTGACTGCACCGTTCCAAAGGGAAGCCGCCAGGACGATAAGAACCGGCAGGATGCCATTTTAAGACAGGCTATGGAGAGTGTCCTCGACACCTCAGGTAAGGGCATTGACGGGGACGCCGTTAATATGCTGATGGACCGAACAGGCTTTGATCCGGCGACCCTGAGCGACAACCTTGAAAAGCTTGTATCGTTCATCGGTCAACGGGCGGTCATAACGGCGGCAGATGTTGCCACCATGGTGAAAAGAACCCGCAAGGACGCCATATTTGAACTGACCAATGCCGTTTGCGATCGTAATGGTGCTACTTCCCTCTTCTATTTGAAGTCCCTTTTAAATGCGGGATTTCATCCTCTTCAAATAGTTATGGCCCTCTCAAATCAGTTCAGGAAGCTTGTCCGGGTGAAGTTTCTCGTTCAAAACTTCCAAAAAATGGGGAGACCCTGCTGGCAGCCGGGCAGCAGCTATAACTGGTTCAGACAGCATACCATGCCCATGGTTGAACAGGCAGATGCAGAACTCTCTGCAACGGTTGAAGATTGGGAGAGGAGACTTACCGCCCCTACAGATTTAAAAGGACCGGAAAGGGCCGCCAGACCCCAAAAAAAGAAAAGTATGACCGATCTTTTAATTGCCCCTGATCAAAAAAACACCTATCCTGTGTTTCACACCTTTTTAAAGACCGATAACTTTTCCTCACAAGAGCTCAAACAGGCGGTAATCTGGCTCAGCGAAGTGGATCTAAAGATGAAAATTTCGGCAAATGACCCGAAAGTTGTGCTTGACAACCTGATCCTTAGATTATGCACAAAAGGAGAGAACCATGCGTAGAAAGACAAAAATTGTTGCCACTGTATCGGACCGGAACTGTGAACCTGAATTCTTAAAAAACCTTTACAATGCAGGCATGGATGTTGTTCGGCTCAACACGGCCCACCAGTCCCATGACGATGCTTTAAAGGTGATTGAAAATGTCAGAAAAATCTCGGACAAGATCGCCATTCTCATCGACACCAAGGGGCCTGAAATCAGGACCTGCGGTGCAGATATTCCCCTGACCGTGGCCTACGGGGATAAGGTTTTGATCAAGGGAGCACCTGGGGCAAGATCCACTGGTAATGTCATCTGTGTCTCCCACAAGGACTTTGTGAAGGATGTTCCGGTGGGAAGTTCAATCCTGATTGATGACGGTTCGATTGCACTTTCCGTTATGGAGAAGGAGGATGAATTCCTCGTCTGCTTTGTGGAAAATGACGGGGTAATCTACGGAAGAAAGAGCGTTAACATCCCTTCGGTCCACGTCAAGCTTCCTGCGTTGAGCGAGAAAGACAAGGGTTTTATCAGGTTTGCCGCCGAAAACGACGTTGATTTTATTGCCCATTCGTTTGTCAGGAACAAAGAGGATGTGCTTGCCGTTCAGAAAATTCTGGATGAACATAATAGTCCGATAAAAATCATTGCAAAAATTGAGAACAGCGCAGGGGTTGAGAATATAGATGAGATATTGGATGTGGCCTACGGGGTGATGATCGCCAGGGGAGATCTTGCCGTGGAAATTCCTGCCGAAAAAATCCCCATGGTGCAAAAATCCCTGGTCAGACGCTGCATTGAACGACGGGCACCCGTGATTGTGGCAACCCAGATGCTTCATTCGATGATGACATCGCCCAGACCTACAAGGGCCGAGGTTTCGGATGTGGCCAACGCCTGCCTTGACTCCACTGACGCCCTCATGCTTTCGGGGGAAACGGCAAGCGGAAATTATCCTATCATGGCTGTTCAGACCATGGCAAGGATAGCCACCGAGGTCGAATCCAACCGAAGCACCTTTATCGATACGCCCTATGCTACTGAAAATAAAATAACGGGTTACCTTGCCAAGGCCGCAGTCAAGGCATCCATGCGGCTCAACACCGAGGCCATAGTTGCCGACACCATCTCCGGCACCACCATCCGGGCCATTGCAGCCTATCGGGGTGACAACCCCATCTATGCCCAGGCATACGATGCCAGGGTTATGAGGGTGCTTGCCTTAAGTTTCGGGGTTTATGCCGATACAATAGGAAGGGAGGATGCAACCACCATTCCCATTAGAAATTCAATCCTGCGGCTCATCGACCAGGGCATCCTTAAAAATGACACCCTGATCACGGTTCTTGCAGGTCATTTCGGGTCGGACCATGGAGCGTCCTACATCGAGATAAGCACGGCTAAAAGAATGGTTTCAAGGGGATGTTAAAAACAGCCTGTTCTTCTCTGCTAGGGCGTTCCATTTGTTCAGGGGAATGGAGGTTATTTCTTTAAGGTCGTGGTTGGGTATGAGGCCTATGTTGGGGGATGCGATATAAACCACGGTTGATTTACCCGGTGTCAACTCTTCCTGTCCACCGTCCTGAAGGGCAATGGATTTTCCAACGAATGCCAATGCTTTATCGCCCAGGCCTTTAGTCTCTTTGGGTGTATAGAAGGCTTGATAGTACATTTTAAAATCCTCGCAAAGGTGATGTCAATGAAAACAGATCATGGGGGAAATCTCTCCAAAATTATCTTTTGCTATTTTCTGACTGTATACCCCATCCAGGCGATTAAATAAAGGAAAATCAGCCCTTCTCAGCAATTCTTAAATTGTCCCAACAGTGTCGGCCGCATTACCGTTACTGTTGATTGACACCTGCATGAATGGTATTACCATATGTAAAACATTACATATGGTAATATAGGTAAGATCAACCATAAAAAATTGGAGGCGCAATGAATTTTGACAAGCTGACAATAAAGTCCCAGGAATTGATCCAGGCTGCCCATAATCTGGCCCTTAGAAAAAACAACCAGGTTATTGATCCCGTGCATTTTTTGAAGGCAATCCTGCTGGACGAACAGGGGGTTTCCAACGCCATCCTCAACAAGGTCGGAGCTTCCAGGGAAAGCTTGATGGCGCAAACTGACAGGGCAATTGATTCCCTTGCAAAGGTGGAGGGGGGAGGGGATCTTTTTTTGTCTGTTCCTTCCAAAAAGCTGCTGGATAGTGCCTTTCTAGAGGCAGATTCCATGAAGGACAAGTATGTGAGTCAGGAACATATACTCCTTGCCATGTGCTCGCAAAAGGAAAAGCCCCGGGATATTTTAACCGGTGAAGGGGTCACAAAGGATAAGATTTTAACGGTATTAAAGGAGATGCGCGGGGGACAGACCATTGATTCTCCCAATCCTGAAGATACCTTCCAGGCCCTTGAAAAGTACGGCAGGGATCTGACCGAGCTTGCCAGATTGGGAAAGCTTGACCCGGTTATCGGAAGGGACGATGAGATAAGGCGGGTGGTCCAGGTGCTTTCAAGACGACGGAAGAACAACCCCGTGCTCATTGGAGAGCCCGGCGTTGGAAAAACCGCAATCATCGAAGGTCTTGCCCAGCGCATCGTTGCAGGAGACGTGTCTGAATCCTTGAGGAACCGCCAGGTAATAGCCCTTGACATGGGGTCGCTTGTTGCAGGTGCCAAATTTAGAGGTGAGTTTGAAGAACGGCTCAAGGCCGTATTGAAAGAGGTGGAGCGTGCCGAGGGCAGGGTGGTCCTCTTCATCGATGAGCTTCACACCGTGGTGGGAGCCGGTGCCTCTGAAGGGTCCATGGATGCCTCGAATATGCTGAAACCTCCCCTTGCCAGGGGAACCCTGAGATGCGTAGGTGCCACCACCATCAACGAATACCGGCGCTACATTGAAAAGGATGCGGCTCTGGAGCGGCGGTTCCAGCCAGTCCTGGTAAAAGAACCCTCTGTGGAAGACACAATTTCCATTCTAAGGGGTTTAAAGGAAAAATACGAGGTTCACCACGGGGTAAGAATAAAGGATTCAGCCCTTGTGGCTGCTGCCACCCTGTCAAAGCGTTATATCACTGACCGGTTTCTGCCGGACAAGGCCATAGATCTCATCGATGAATGTGCCTCAAGGCTCAGGATTGAGATAGACAGCATGCCCCGGGCCATTGACGAGCTTGAGCGTCGGATGGTTCAGATCGAGATCGAACGTCAGGCTCTTAAAAAGGAGACTGATCCCTCTTCAAAGGCCCGGATGGAAGAGCTTGATAGGGATCTTGCCGAGATTAAAGAGGAAATTCAGCCCATGCGGCTCCACTGGTCCAACGAGAAGCGCCTGATCCAGGAGATCACCAGGATCCGGGAAGAGACGGACAGGGCATTGACCGAGGCTAAAAAGGCTGAACGGGAGGGGGACCTTGCCCTTGTGGCAAAGATCCGCTATTCAACCCTTGCTAAGTTCCAGGCTGAGCTTGACGAGAAAAATAATGAGTTAAACCATCTCCAGACCGAAAGTAGAATGCTCAAGGAGGACGTGGATGAATCAGACATTGCCGAGGTAGTCTCATCGTGGACCCATATCCCGGTTGCCACAATGCTGAGGGGTGAACGGGAAAAGCTGGTTAACATGGAAGAGACCCTGGAACAGCGGGTTATCGGTCAAAAAGATGCAATCAAGGCGGTTTCCGACGCCGTGCGCCGGGCACGCTCAGGGTTGAAACCCCAGGATCGACCCATTGGGACCTTTATCTTCATGGGGCCTACGGGTGTGGGTAAAACCGAACTTACCAAGGCCGTTGCCGAATTTATCTTTAACACAAAGGATGCAATGGTCAGGGTTGACATGTCCGAATACATGGAAAAGCATTCCGTGGCAAGGCTGATCGGTGCGCCCCCGGGTTATGTGGGGTATGAGGAGGGCGGGTATCTCACCGAGGCTGTGCGGCGTCAGCCCTATTCGGTTGTTTTGTTCGACGAAATTGAAAAGGCCCATCCAGACGTATTCAACGTGCTGCTCCAGGTGCTGGACGATGGGCGGATGACAGACGGCCATGGCCGGACCGTTGACTTTACCAACACAATTCTCATTATGACTTCAAACGTGGGCTCCCGCATGATCCAGGAGTCTGGAGGAAAGGAAATCGATGACAGGATAAGCCAGGCCCTGTCCCAGACCTTTAAGCCGGAATTCTTGAACAGGATCGATGAAATCATCGTCTTCCATGGACTTGAGCTTGATCATATCAAGACCATCGCTGATCTCCAGATCAAGAATTTAAACCAGAGGTTAGAGGAGAAAAAAATAGTAATAACCCTGGATGAAGAGGCAAAAAGATTCATTGCAGAAAAGGGGTTTGATCCCGTATTCGGTGCAAGGCCCCTTAAGCGGGTGATCCAGCAGGAGATTGAAAATCCCCTTTCCCTGGAAATTCTCAAGGGAACTATCATGGAGGGAGACAAGGTTCACTTTACCCTTGACCCTGATAAACAAAGATTAGTTGTCAGCGGTTAGCTCTTAGCAGTTAGCTAACAGCTAGGTTCTATGGATTTTTTGGGGGAGGCACAAGCCCCAGGTCGCTGATTTTATACAGGAGGGTCTTGTAGCTGATTTTAAGAATTTTCGAGGCCTTAGACCGGTTCCAGGCGGTTTTGTCGAGCACATAGCCGATGATCTCTTTTTCTACCCGGTCTACGGCCTTTTTCTTTACTTTTTTAAGGGATAGGTCTTCAAAGATGCTCTCGGCGCTCTTTGAAATATCCAGGAATTCGGATATCATGGAAAAAGGAGAGGCTGGTTTGTAGACATTTCCGGCCGACTTGGATGATGGAACTGCAGGGTTGGTTTGGGTCAGCTCTTGTATGACGAGGTTCCAGTCGTTGAGGACCACCTGTTTTTTTATGCTGTTCTGGAGTTGCCGCACATTGCCGGGCCATTGAAAGGAGCAAAGTTGCTCCATTGTTTTGCGGTCGGGCCGATCTATGGTTCGGTCGGGATATTGAGCCGCATAACGATCAAGATAGTACTCGAGCAGAGGGGGGATATCGTCGGGTCTCTCCCGCAGGGGCGGAATTTCGATCTTGATGATGTTGAGCCGATAGAACAGATCCTCCCGGAATTCCTTGTTTTTTATCTTTTCTTCAAGATTGCAGTTGGTGGCGGCAATGACCCAGGCATCGGTGGTAATGTCCTGTTCAGATCCAAGGGGAGAGAATTCTCCGCTCTGGAGTACGTGGAGTATCTTGGACTGGAGGGCCAGGGGCATATCTCCGATTTCATCAAGGAAGAGAACACCCTTGTGAGCCATCTCAAATTTTCCCCTCCTTTTCTTCTGGGCGCCGGTAAAGGCTCCTTTTTCAAAGCCATACAGTTCGCTTTCAAGAAGGGTTTCTGGAAGGGCTGCGCAGTTGACGGTTACAAAGGCGTTGTTGACCCGGGGGGATTTGCGGAACAAAGCCTGGGCTACGACCTCCTTGCCAACGCCTGTTTCACCAGTAATGACGATGTTGAGACAGGTGTCGGCAACGTGACCGATCAAATCCCTTATTTTTTGTATTTGCCTGCTTACTCCGATAATTGGTGGATTCATGTCTTGGTTTGCCTGGGTTCTTTGGGGTTAGTGAGCAGAGTCATCATTGTACGTTCTATTTCAAACAGATTAATCGGTTTATTCAGGACCATATCTGCGTCCGCCTCCGAGGCAAGGGCTCCGGGATGGTTGCCCCAGCCGGTGATGGCTATTATTCGGGTGTCAGGCGACATTTTCCGGGTAATGGAGATCAACCCTACGCCGCTTATGTTCGGCATCACAAGGTCCGTAATAAGGCCATGAATTTTGTTTGGGTATTGTTTAAGTATTTTTAGGGCATCAAGGCCATTTGTGGCTGTTTTTACATCATACCAGGGCTGTGCCGTAAAAAACTCTTTAAACGAATTAAGGATGACCTCGTCATCATCGACTATCAGTAACCTGTATGGTTGAGCCATGAAAGCCTCTCCTTATAGTATTATAATATCTGTTACCTTTTATACATATAAATTTGACTTGGCAAGTAATATTAAACTTACTTGAAGTAGGCGATAAGGATGTAGAAGATAAAGAAAAGGATAAATCCGAGCCCGGTCTTTCGCCCCATCCTGCCTTTGCCAAGGGCAATAAGGGCAAGAATTACGGCAATGAAAACCATAAGAGGAAATTCAAAAGTCAGGAGGTTTTTTTCTACAATCATGGGGTTCAGAACTCCAACCGCCCCCATGACAAGGCAAATATTGAAGATGTTGCTGCCGATAACATTTCCGACGGACAGGTCGCTTTCCCCCCTGGATGCTGCAACGGCAGAGGTGGCAAGCTCTGGAAGGGATGTTCCAAGAGCAACTACCGAGATGCCGATAAAAGCCTCGGTGAGTCCAATCCCCCTTGCCATGATAATGGCGGATTGAACTACCATCTGGGCTCCCTTGGCCAACCCCACGAGTCCCACAAGCATGAAGGCAGAGTTAATAGCTATGATCCTTGGCGAAGCTTTTACGACGGGCTTTTCTCCGTTTGTTTTCCTTGAGTTTTTGATGCCGACCAATAGAAACAGACCCAGCAAAACAAGAAGAAGAATCCCGTCACCAAAGCCTATATGACCGTCCATGCAGAGAATCCAGAACACAATACTGATGCCGAGCATATATGGCAGGTCAAACCGGACAATCTGCCCATCAATGGAGATGGGTTTAATCATTGCACTTATGCCAAGAACAAGGGCGATATTGATCACATTGCTGCCAAGGATGTTTCCGACTGAGATGCCGCCTGCCCCCTTGATCGAGGCCATTATGCTCACAAGAAGCTCGGGAGCTGAGGTGGCAAGGGCCACCACTGTCAACCCGACAACAACGGGCCGGATGGCGAGGATCAGGGCGGTTGAGGCAGCTCCCCTTACAAGAAATTCAGATCCTGCATAGAGAAGGGCCAAACCTAAAAACAATATTCCAACTTCAATCAGCACTATAGATCCTTATTGCCTTGGGGTGCAATTTGTTGTATGTTTTAATTTTCACAAAAAAGAGTTATTAATATCAAATTCAAGCCGTAAAGGAAACAATATATGAAAAAAACAGTGATAAGGGGAACTGGTCGCGCATTACCCTCACGCCTTGTAACCAACGAAGATCTCACAAAAATGATGGACACATCGGATGAGTGGATCCGCCAGAGAACCGGAATCGAGCAGCGTTACTGGATTCCTGAAGGGGAAGAGATGGGGGTTTCGGATCTCGGTCTTGATGCTTCAAAAATCGCCCTTGAACGTGCCGGGTGGACTCCCGAGGATCTTGATTTTATAATCTTTGCCACCCTGAGCCCCGATATTTTTTTCCCGGGATCAGGCTGCCTTCTCCAGGCAAAACTTGGTCTTACTTCCACCCCCACCCTTGATATCCGCCAGCAATGCACGGGATTTCTTTACGCTCTTGCAACGGCCGACGCCTACATCAAGAGCGGCCTTGCAAAGAAAATACTGGTGGTCGGTGCCGAGGTTCACAGTACAGGGCTTGACAAGAGCACCAGGGGCAGGGACGTTACCGTTATCTTTGGCGACGGTGCCGGTGCCGTGTGTGTGGAGGGTGTTGAAACCGATGAAAACGTAGGGGTGCTTGCATCCTGTCTTCATTCCGACGGCTCCGGGGCCGACTCACTTATGGTGGAGCTGCCCGCCTCCCGGCTTCCGGAAAGGATGCCCATGGGCGTTCCCGTGGATGATGCCCGCTATTTCCCTGTGATGGACGGCAAGAAGGTCTTTAAAAAGGCCCTTAGAAAACTGCCCGAGGTGACCCGTGAGGTGCTTGAAAAGTCAAACACCTCCCTTGAAGAGATTGACATGTTCTTTCCCCACCAGGCAAACCTGAGAATCAACCAGGCCTATCAGCAGACCATGAACATTGACGAGGCAAAGATCTTTAATAATATCCAGCGTTACGGCAACACCACGGCCGCAAGCATCCCCATTGCCCTTGACGAGGCCATGGAGCAGAATCTGATCGGCAGGAAAAACGATACGGTTCTTTTTCTAGGTCTTGGTGCCGGTCTCACCTGGGGAGGGGTTCTATACCGGTTTGCCTGATATGAACTCCAGAACAGCAACAGCTCTTTTGATGGAAAAAGGGGTTGATATTCCCCGGCCTGAATCGGTCTTCATCGGACAGGATGTGGATCTTGCCAGAATCTCGGGAAGGGGGGTCACCCTTTATCCCGGCACCCGGATTGACGGGGAAAAGACCCTTATCATGGACGGAGCTTCTATCGGATCTGAAGGAGCGGTGACTCTGGACAACACCCTTGTCGGCCCCGGCACCAAACTCAAGGGCGGTTTTTTCCAGGGGGCTGTTTTTGCAGGTAAAAACAGCTTTGGATCAGGTGCCCATGTTCGCCAGGGGACCATCCTTGAAGAAGAGGCGTCGGCCGCCCATGCTGTTGGGCTCAAGCAGACCATCCTGTTTCCCTTTGTGACCCTGGGAAGCCTGATTAATTTCTGCGACATCCTCATGGCCGGCGGCACCAGCCGAAAAGATCACGGAGAGGTGGGAAGCTCGTTCGTCCATTTTAATTACACCCCCAACCAGGACAAGGCCACTCCCTCCATGCTCGGAAATGTTCACCAGGGGGTGATGCTGAACCAGCGTCCCGTGTTTCTTGGCGGACAGGGGGGGCTTGTCGGCCCTTGCAGGCTTGCCTTTGGAACGGTCACGGCGGCGGGTACCATCTGCAGGCGGGATGAGTTGAGACAGGATCGGATAATATTTGGCAATGCATTAAAGGAGGGCTCCATCCCAAGAACGGAAGGGGTCTATACCGGTGCAGGAAAGATTTATAACGCCAATTGTCTCTACATAGCAGGGCTGATCGGCCTTATGAACTGGTATGGAACCGTCAGATCCCTTTTTGTGTCAGACAACCTTTCCAAGTCCCTTTTCCTCGGAATGCGAGGGACCCTGAAACTCTGCATCGATGAACGGATTCACCGCCTGGGGGCGTTCAGCGCACGGCTGAAAGATTCAAAAAAAATCCTGCTTTCCATGTCAAAGGGTGAAACCACCGAACTTGTCCGCATTCACCACCTCATCATGGAGAAGTGGCCCCGGACCGAAGAAATCCTTGCTGCAGAAGCCGACAGGGACAATTCCGGGGCTTTGCCCGAAGATTTTTTAAAGTCTCTCACAAAAAAGAGCGGTTATATAGAGGCGATTCAGAATCTTGATCCTGACATGGCTTTGACTGGAAGCAACTGGCTTGAGGCTATTGAACTATCAATCATGGATAAGGTAGGTCTTAATATCCGCAAACAACAGGTATAGGAATGGGAAAACTATTTGGTACTGACGGCATCAGGGGGTTTGCCAACACTTACCCCATGACGGTTGAGGTGGCCCTGAAGACAGGCCAGGCAGTTGCGCGGTTTGCAAAAAAACGTGGAGGAGCAGTCGTCGTCATCGGCAAGGACACCCGGCTGTCGGGAGATATGTTTGAGGCGGCCCTTGCGGCAGGAATTACATCCATGGGGATAGATGCCCTCATTGCCGGTGTGATCCCAACCCCGGCAGTGGCCCTGCTGGCCTCCACGGTGAAGGGCGCAGGAGCAGGTGTTGTTATCTCAGCCTCCCACAATCCTTATCACGATAACGGCATAAAAGTCTTTAAGGCAGGGGGGCTGAAGCTCTCCGATCCCGAAGAGGAGGAGATGGAGGCCTATATCCTTGATTGTGATTGCGGATCAGAAGATTTTGCCGGTGTTGATTCCGGGAAGCCCGATTCCCCGCCTGACCTTCCCCTAGAACCCGGAACCATCTCCACTCTCGATGATGCCCAAGAGCGATATGCTGATTTTCTTAAAGCCTGTTATGAACGCAACCTTGATAAAAACAACTCCCACCGAAGTTTCAACAACCAAAATCTCAAGATCGTTGTGGATTGTTCAAATGGTGCCTCCTACCGGGTGGCTCCCATGGTGTTTTCAAAGCTCGGGTTTGATGCTCAATTTATATCAAACACCCCGGACGGTAAAAACATCAATCACAACTGCGGGTCCCAGCATACAGAAACCCTTGCCGAACTTGTGGTTTCATCGGGTGCAGATATAGGACTTGCCCTTGACGGTGATGCCGATCGATTGATTGCGGTGGATGAAAAGGGAAATAAGCTGACCGGGGATAAAATTCTTGCCATCTGCGCAAGCCATGCGAAATTTCAGGGCAGGTTAACCAACAATCTTGTGGTCAGCACGGTCATGAGCAACATCGGCCTTTCAAAGGCCCTGGAGAGCCTTGGCATCGACCACATTAAGACAGGGGTTGGAGACAGGGAGGTATTGCAGCAGATGTGGGCCACGGGGGCTGTCATGGGCGGTGAGGATTCCGGCCACATGATCTTTTCCGAGTTCCACACCACGGGAGACGGCATCCTTTCGGCCCTGTGTCTCATTCGGGTGATGGTCGACACAAACCAGGCACTCTCCAGGCTTTCTTCAATCATGACCGTTTATCCCCAGGTGCTCATGAACGTTGAGGTTGATGCGTCAAGGCCCGACTTCATGGAAAACCAAACCATTGCCCGGGAGATAAAACGGGTGGAGCAGGCGTTGAACGATTCAGGTCGAGTGCTTGTAAGGTATTCCGGAACCCAGCCTCTTTTACGTGTTATGGTCGAGGGACCTGACTTTGAAGAGACCCACGAATACTGCCAGAGCATCTGTCATGCCATTCGGTCGACGTGGGTAAGTCAGTAGGCGGTAGTCAGCAGGCGGTGGGAGGTGGCGGTGTTTCTACGTGGTAGTGTAGGGGCTCCCTTGCGGGTGCTTTTGCGGATAAACCAACCCCTTGAGGGTGCCCGAAACAATATGGTTAACTGCAGTCTATTCAACCTGGAATGTCAACCTGTACCCCCATCGTGTTTTTTTAAAAGTTGCGATTTTCAGGGAAAAAGCTCGATAAAAATGCAAGGCACGCCTTGATTGAATTTTTCCGAGTAATACAACCCGGAGATATCAGGTGGTTGATCCAGAAACCGTCAATCATGGACGACAGAGCAACTGCAATGGCTCTGAGGCTCATTCCGTTAATAGTATCCTTCCCATCTGACAATCGGCGTAGCAACCCTTCCATTTCGGCCTCATACTCCCGATCGACACTGGCACATATTTCGAGATAAATCTTTCGGTGGGGTGTGACCCCCCAGAACGCCATCCACACGGCTAATTTTTTGGAATCGGCGATGGGCAGGCTGAGCATGGTCGTGATGAGCATCTTTAATCGGGCCCCAGGGTTCAGGCTTTCGTCCGAGGTTATTTTGCGCCATGCCTTTTCATGTTCCCGGTACAATGCTGTGAACACCTCTAGCATGAGCTGCTCTTTTGTTTCAAAGTGGAAATTGCAAATCCCCCTGGACAAACCGGTTCGTTCTGCGACCTTGGCCATGGTCAGCCCTGCAAGCCCTTCGCCTGCAATGATTTCAATGGTGGTATCCAGAAGCTTTTGACGGGTGATTCTTTTTTGCTCGGAACGTATGGTATTCTGGGTGTTTGATGACAATGGTTATTCTCCGATTCCTTTAAAAAACAATCAATTCACAGCAATCCGCATGCCCCTTGACAGTATCACTGAACGGATGTATAGTCAAAAAGTATTTTAACTGAATGATCGTATAGCCAGTTGAGGCGTCCGGTTTTTTATTAAGGGGAATTGTTCCATGAGTAAAACCCAATCTGCCACCATTGGTATTTTGTTTGTCTGTTTTGTCTGGGGAGTTGAATTTGTTCTGGTCCACAATGCAATCGCCGTACTTGATCCCCACAGTTTCAATTTTTTCCGATTTGGCATCGCCAGCCTCTTTATCGGGCTTTGCATGGGGCGTGGAACTTGGCGTACAGGGCTGAATCTGCGGTTGATCAAGCGTGGGTGCTTCCTGGGGCTGCTGCTATACTTTGGATTTACCTTCGAGACTTTCGGGCTCCTATATACGACCGTATCCAACTGCGCATTTATCACCAGCCTGAGTGTGGTCCTGGTTCCCATCATAGCTTTCTTTGCCCTGGGCGATCAACTTCGGCGGACAACAATTGTTGGAGTCAGCATTGCAGCGGCAGGGCTTTATTTCCTCACCGTCGCAGGTGATCTGCCTTTGAATCTGGGGGATTTTTTACCCCTGGTGGGGGCCGGGATGTTTGCCCTGCACATCGTCTATACCGGTAAATACAGCCGGAACTTTGATGTCCTGTGGTTGACCCTGGTACAGCTGACGGTTGTCTCTGTGCTCAGTCTCGGTTCGGCCCTGGTGGCTGAAGACTGGCATCAGCTGGTGAACATGGCTGTTCTTGGAAACCCCACGGTCCTTTCTGCCATACTTGTCTCTTCTATTCTGGGTACTGGTCTTGCCATCATGGTTCAGACCCTGGCCCAAACCCTTCTTAACCCCACGAGAGTCGCCCTTGTTTTTACCCTGGAGCCTGTGTTCGCCTCCCTGACAGCTTATCTGGTATTGAAAGAGCAGCTGCCGGCCGCTGCCGGCCTTGGTGCGGTCATGATTCTGGCGGGCATCCTGATGGCTGAACTGCCATCGTTTTCCTTTTTGCCATGGAGAACATTAAAAGAGCCTGTACTCCTTGGCACTCAACGGCGTTAATTCAGGAACTTTCTCGCTATGTCGGCACCTTTGAATTCAGGATCGATTTCCAGGGCTTTTTCAAAGATGCGCCTTGCCTTTTCATACTCCCTCATCTGGTAGAGAGTCATGGCGTAGTGAAAGTTGGCAAGAGCGCTTTCTGGATTTATTTTCAAGCTCTCCTCAAGTTCTGACCGAGCGGAAAGATAGATTCCCTTTTGAAAGTAGAGCCAGCCCATGGTGTCCATAACATCGGGATTACCTGGTATTGCTTTTCTTGCTATGGTTGCGAGTCTGAACCCCTCTTCAATACCGCCTTGTTTTTCAGCAAGGATAAATGCCAGGTTGTTTGCCGCATCGGGATGGTTGGGATTAAGCGCCAGCACCTTTCGGTAATAGGTTTCCGCCTCGTCGTAGTTCCCTTCAAGATCCAGGATTGAGGCGATGGCCATGAGAGTGGGAAGATAGCGGGGGTTGAGCTTTTCAACAATTCTAAACTGCTCAAGTGCCTTTGATTTATCCTTGTTTACAGCAAAGATGTTTGCCAGATGATTGTGGGGTGTTATGTAGTCAGGTTCGATTTTAATGGCCCTTTCAAGATGGACCCGAGCCTTGTCCAGATCTTGTCTTTTTAAAAAAATTTCTGCTTTGAGGTTTTCAAAAAACGCCAGAGTATTTTCGTTTTGATGTGAACCCTGAAGGGCGAGACTGTCCACAAGGTCAAGGGCTTTTTCATATTCATTCTGTTGTGTAAGGATGTCAGCTATTCTTCCTACAAGGCCAATCTGACTAGGGTCTTTTCCATAGGCAGCCTGGAAGCTACCGATCGCATTATCGTTTTTTTTCATGGTTTGATACAAAAGACCCAGGTTGATGCGGGCCGGGATATAATTGGGTTTTTCCTCAATTATCTTCTTGAGAATGTTTTCAGCTTCGGTCAGGTTTCCTTCAAGCATGTGGAGCCCGGTTAAAAGGGTCATGGTTTTAAGGTCCGGGGCCTGGTATTTGAAAATTTCTTCAATTTGCTCTTTTGCCCGGACAAGATTTTTTTCAACAAGGTAAATTTCTGTGAGTTTTATCCTGGCATCCATGAGGTCTGGATTAATCGTGATGGCGGCAAGGAGATTGTCCCTGACCTGCTCCCTTTCAAATTCATCCGGGTTATCGGCAAGGCCTGCAGCAGCCCTGAAAATCTTCTGCTCGGGCCTGTCTGTAGCCCCCTTTTCCTGGATGCATATGGCCCGATTGTAGTAGGCCTTTGCGTTTATTCTGTCCAGGGCGATTACCCGTTCAAACATGTCCAAGGCCTGTTTAAAGTCTTTTGAGGCCATCAGGATCCGTCCCTTTTGAAAAATGGCCTCAACGGCGCTGCCGTCCAGGAGCAATGCCCGTTCCACGGTTTCAGACGCCTTTTCTATCATTTCAAAGTGAAGATAAATCTGTGACAGGCCGGTGAGCACGGAGAGCTGATCTTTCCCCTTGCCAAGGGCTTTTTCCATGGTCAAAACAGCCTTCTCCTTCATCCTTCTCTGGGCATAATATTCTGCAAGATTGACAAGGGAAAAAATGGCCTCAGAAGACTCCACAACTGCCAGCTGGTAGTGCTCTTCAGCAAGGCTGTACTCTTGTTTACTCCCATAGAACCTGGCAAGATCTGTATGCTTTTCAGCTTTGTTACCAGGGGTGTCAAGGACCGTTTTGAGCAGGGTCTCAACCTTGTGAGAGTCCCCTTGAATGGCATAAAACCTTGCAAGACCCAGATAGGCTTCCCTTGATGCAGAGTCAATTGAGATGGCTTTTTGGTATGTTTTTTCTGCCTCGGCTGTTTGCTGGTTTTGAAGGTAGAGATGGGCAAGGTTTGTAAATGTTTTTACGTTTTTATCGTCAATGGTTGACGCCTTGGTAAGGGTGTCAATGGCGGATTTAAAGTCCCGTTCCTTGATCTGAATGGCTGCCAGAAGATGCAGGGCTTCAATGGAATCAGGCGTAATCTCAAGAATCTTAGATATCTCCTCCCTTGCATCCATCAGCTGTTCGGTCAGGAGATAGACCTGGGCAAGCCTGATATGGGCAATCGTGATGTTGGGCTTTGCCTGGGCAGCCAGGTTGTAATATCTGATGGCGGAATTAACCTTTTTCAACAGAATATATGTTTCGGCAAGTTCGAATAGAGCCACATCATTTTTAGGATTGGCCTGGATGGCGTTTTGGTACTCGATGACCGCCGTTTCGGGTTTCTTCTGGGCGATCAGGGTTCTGGCTCTTTGGATGAATTTCTCTGCCTTTGTGTTAGAGTCCGTGGTGCATCCGGTGAAATAAAAACAGACCATAACATATACCAGGGTCAGCTTGATCAGAACAAGGCTCTGTTTAACTATAAAACTATGGTCGATTAAATTTTTGTGCATGGATAAATCCTTTTTGCCGGTGTGTTCTCGGTATTATGCGGGTATCGTACTGGTATCACAGGGTCCCTTCTCCTTTGATGCGCCTGTTCAGGGCCTGGCGTGAGATGCCGAGGGTTCTTGCGGCCATGGCCTGGTTCCCTCCTGATCTTTCAAGGGCCTCTTTTATCAGGATCTCGCCAATCTCTTTCAGGGTCGGAAGGGGCGACACTTTTGAAAGATCGACCATGGATGAACGGGCAGGAGCTGGGGAGTTTAAATCTGTCTCCAGGGGTGTGGTTTCAATTGTAGATCCCATGTGGCGATCAAAAATGTCACCTTCAAGAATGGTGCCCTTGCAGGTAGATACCCCGTCGAACACCATGGACTCAAGTTCCCTTACGTTTCCCGGAAAGGGATAGGTCCTGATTCGTTTAAAGCTGTCATCCTTCACGGCTGGCGGAGCACAGCCCAGGTTCAGGCTGGCCTTTTGGATAAAATGGGTGATCAGGGGCATGATGTCTTCGGGCCTTTTCCTCAAGGGTGGAAGATGGACGTGGTGGGTCATGAGCCTGAAGTATAGATCACGCCTGAATTTTTTGCCGTCGTTGAGATCGGCGGTATCAAGGTTGGTTGCCGCGATGATCCTGGCATCCGAGTACCGGGTCCTGTCGTCTCCGGTTCTCCGGTATTCCCTATCCTGTATAAGACCCAGAAGCTTTACCTGGGAGGTAAAGGCGAGGTCCCCTATTTCGTCAAGGAACAGGGTGCCTCCGCCCGCCTTTTCCACAAGGCCCGGGCGTAGGGTGTCAGCCCCGGTGTATGCGCCTTTTGCATGGCCGAACAGGGTGTCTGTAAACATGGCATCGTCAAGGCCTGCGGTGTTGATCTTCACAAATTCACCCTTGCGCCGGCTTATCATGTGGGCCGCCTTTGCGATCATATCCTTGCCCGTGCCGGTTTCGCCGGTGATAAAAAGTGGCTGGGAGGTTGTGGCTATGGATTCAATATACCTGAATATGGATCGCATGGCTTTGTTGCGGGTAATTATGGGGTCAAAGGCCTTTGAAATATCTTTTTCATCGTTGAGCAGTGTGGTGCTGAGGCTGTTGATCTCAAGCTTCATCTCTGCATATTCCAGGGCGTGACGGCATATGGAGGCAAGGCGCCCTGGCTCCACAGGTTTTGAGACAAAGTCATGGGCCCCCATCCTCATGCATTCAACAGCCGTATCAACATCTATCAGGGCTGTGACCACCACCACCGGTATATGGGGATATAGTTCGGTAATCCGGGCAAGAATCTCACGGCCTGAAATTTCCGGCATCATGAGATCCAGAAAGACCATTCCCACCTGGTTCCCGGCCAGGATATCCATCACCTTACCGGCCGAGTCGCAGGTAATGATATTTCGGATGCCGTTGTACTTGAGTTCAGCTGAAAAACCTGTCAGGATATGGGCTTCATCATCCACAATGAGAACGGGTTTTGTCAAATCAACCTCCTTCCATGGCAGGAAATTCAACGGTAACAGAGGTGCCGGCTCCTGGCCGTGATTCAAACGATATCCGGCCGTGGTGCTCTTTTACGATTTTCCGGGTGATGGTGAGCCCGAGGCCTGTGCCCTTGATTTCTGGCTTTGTAGTGAAAAACGGGTCAAAAATTTTTCCAAGGGTCTGGCGGTCAATGCCGCTTCCCTGGTCTGTGATCTTTAAAACAACCGTTGCCCTGGAGGTTCCGGCTTTAAGTTCGGATTCGTCTCCAGGTTCGGTTTTTTTCTCAAGCCTTGTTTTTGTCTCAAGGATGATGGTCTGGTCCAAATGGGTAAGTGCCTGGCAGGCGTTTAAAACCAGATTGATCACAACCTGTTCGAGGCGCTGGGGAATGGCTGCAATCCTCGGCAGGGAGTTGTCCAGACGGGTGTAAAAGTGGTGTGTGGCCTTTGGGATCTCATTGTTCAGAAAGAGGAGGGCGGTTCGAATGACGCTGTTAAGGCAAACCGGCACAAAGGCGGCATGGGGGTCGGGACGGGAAAATGACCGGAGGCTTTTTACAATGGTGTCGATTCTCAGGGCTCCTTCCGTGATTCCCCGCAGCAGCTTGGGAACGGTTTCTCTAATCTCCTGGACGGTTAACCCCCCGACCATGAGGTCCGGGTTTTTCAACCGGTCGCCCATTTGGTCGTCCATGTGATTGTCAATGGTTACGAGAAGATCCCCCCAGAGACGTTCGAGAAGGGGGGCATTGGTCGTGATAAATGCGTTGGGGTTGCTTATCTCATGGGCCATGCCGGCGACCAGGGTCCCGAGGTTGATCAGGGTTGAAGCGTGGAGCATCTGGTGGTCTATACACTCATTATTGTCCTGAAATCTGCGGTGAAGCTCAAGGGCCTGGATGTTGTCCGTAATATCCTTTTCCATCAGGGCAAAGGAATCGAGCCTTTTGTCATGACCAAAGGCGGGCCAGATAAAAAGCTCTTTAACCCTGCCGTCATGGTCGAACTGGAATCTTTGGAAGGATAGTTTTTGAATCACCTTGCTGATTTCTTTCTTCCACTCTGAGGCAAGGGTAAAGGGGATTTTTTCCCATATGGTTGTGGAGCCAATATCCCTTTGTTCAAGGCTGAATCGTTCCATGGCGGCAAGGTTCGCCTTGAGGATTGTTCCCATGCCATTGATGAGGAAGAGGGGAAGATCAATACTGTTGACAAGTTTGTCCATGGTCTTTGTCTTAATCCATACCCATGGATTCTTGTAATTGTTTAATTTCAGCCTTGATCGTCTGTTCTTCCTCTGGAGTAAGGGGTGATGCTGCAAGACGTTTTTTCAGGGCCATGAGGATCATCTCCTGACGGTACTCGTTGCATGTATATTTGTTTGAAGCCATTTCTTCTCCACTTGTATGTAGACGCTAAATATAATATGGGACAGGTGATCAAGTCAACGTGAAAGGAGATAAGTTCTTGGGACCCGGCATCGAAAAAATAAAGGCGCTTGAGATTCGGATCAAGGCCCTTGGCATAAAAAAAGATGAGATCGAGGAGAAGTTTGTCAAGGGCTCCGGCAGGGGTGGTCAGAAGGTGAACAAGACCTCTGTGGCTGTTTTTCTGCGCCATATTCCAACCGGAATCACGGTGAAATGCGGGTCAGAAAGATCCCAGCACCTGAACCGTTTCCTTGCCCTTCGCCGCCTGATTGACAAGATTGAGGCAGGCATAACCGGCAAAAAAGATAAAGAGCCTGATATCCAGCGCCGTATAAAACAGAAGCAGAAACGAAAAAAACGATCCAGCAAAAAGCACGGCTTAAAACCCACTTCTCCTGACGGACACAACGAACCATGAAACTATATAAAATGTAGGGGCGATCCCTTGCGGTCGCCCTCTATGGCCACCTCAACGAACAATGAAACTCCGCCTCAGGTCAAAAGGCTCCAAGCTGGCAGGGCTTGATTCTGAGATCCTTGAATTCACAGGCAGATGAGACATCTATGCGGCTAACCTTGAGTTCTTTTGCGATCCGCCAGCAATCCTTGCAGGAGATCCTTCCGTCTTCTGATGCCTTATCTATCAAATCTTCAAGATCCTGGGCAATGGAGTCAACAGGCTGTATCATCTTGACTCCCTTGCCATAGCCGAAAAGTCCAAGTGAACAGCGGATCAGCCTGAGTTCCAGAAGGTCCGCCTGAACGCCCGCATCGGCCGGCGTGATTTTCAGCTGTTTTGCAACCCTGTGAACAGCGGCACAGGTTATCTTTCCATCCTCAGTTTCGGCTTTCAGCAAAGTTTCAGCCTCGGGATTTATACCGGCGTCTGGATGCTTCTTTGCGTAGTTTCCTCGGTCTAAATGTGTCATTTGTATTTCCCATGGTTGATTTAAATTTCCAATATAGAGTATAACCTAAGCTACTATCTAACATTGAATGAGTTTTTAAAAAAGGAAAAACAATGGGCCTGTACGGAGAAGTTTTTAAGGGTAAATTTCATATGATCTACATTGCCTCCTGCGGGGAGGGAATCAACGCCTTTCATCTGCTCCAGAGCGTCCTTGTTCAGTTTCCTAATAACGATATTACCGTTGTAAAGGTTCCCCATATCCGTACAGAGTTCCAGGTGGAAGATATTATTGAAAAGGCCAAGTCAACCGGCAGTCTGATAGTCCATACCATTGTTAACCGGGATCTGAGGCAGCTTTTGATTCTTAAGGGAACCGAACATAAGGTGGAAACCATTGATTTGATGGGGCCTCTTCTCTCCAAAATCGAAAACTTTCTGGAGAATGAGCCCCTTGAGCAGCCCGGCCTCTATCGCAAGATTCATTATGTGGATCTTGCCCAGGTAACTGCCATCGAATTTGCCCTGGCCCATGATGACGGCATGAACTATGAGGACTTGACCGAAGCCGAGATTGTCATGGTTGGTCTATCCAGGGCCGGGAAAACCCCCCTTGCAATGTATATGGCGGTCATGGGCTGGAAGGTTGCCAATGTTCCCCTGGTAATCGGTGTGCCCATGCCTGAAATACTCAAGCACATTGATCGCAGGCGCATCATTGCCCTTAACATCAATCTCGAACAGCTCAGTGCCCACCGAAAAATGCGCCAGGAGAGCCTTGGCGCATCAGACATGTACGCCTACACTTCAAAAAAGGATATTGCAAGGGAGATCGAACACGCCAGACGATATTACCTCACCCATGGTTACTCCATGGTAGATGTAAGCAACAAACCCATTGAGACGAGCGCCGAAGAGATTATTGAGATGATCACACGACGGTTCAAGTCAGAGGCCCACAAGAGATAAACCCTGGGTAGGGTTGGAGCTTCAATGAAAGAGCAGCGATTGGCCAATAACATAAAAGAGCGCCGGACAGGCAACGGCAGCTTCAAGGATCGTCGACTAAGCAGGGATTTCCTGTCTAGGGTTCTGGCGTTCTTTAACCTCGCTGCCTGGGTTATGATGGCGCTTATTCTGGTTCTTGCAGAACGGGCCAAACCGCAGTTTGAGAGTTTTTTTGACAGGTTCTATAACCTCAATATCAGGCGCAGCTGGGATATAGAGTTTGTCCACTATCTTTTGTGGGTAACAATGATCGGCGTTATTGTCAGTAGTGCCGGTGTTGCCCTGAGTCTCTTCCGGGCACGCAGGCGGGAAGACTCAAGTCGGTTCGGACTCGTTATCATGGGCATTTTCTCTGTTGTCTGTTTCTGTATAATTATTTTTTTCTACATTGGTTTTTCTTGATTCAAGTTAGGCCTGGAATTTGTCGATGGGTTTGAAAGATTACAAACCCGGGGGGATTAACATGAAGAGGATTTTTATTAAGGCTGATTTTTGGAGTGATGCCTGGAGCGATCTCCGGGACTGTGTCCGGGTTGTTGCTGTCATCGCAATTTTTCTTGTTGTCACTTTTCCCCCCCTTGGTGCCAGAGCCATGGCCCGGGATTACATGGTGGATTTTGTTTCGGAAAATTACCGGGAAGGGGTTGCGGACCACGGAAATGCCCCACGGGTATTTCATACGATTCAGGTCAACTCGTCACTCGGGTCCAGGCTGTTGATCCTTACAGGCGATGATTTTCAATACAGAGACTGGTTAAGGTCTTATTTAAGGCAAAACAAGCGACTGATCGTACGCGTGCCGGACATGGAGGACGATGCCTTCAGGGTGTCAAAGGCCCATGGCATTGATGTGACCCTGATATACCCCGTTAATCAGGAGAAGTGGCAGGCTCCTGAGGTCGGTGCTGTTCCGGTCCCTGCATTCACCGGGGAACCCCATGTGCTGATTGTAGATGCCAACGAAAAAAGAAGGGGTCTCATCGATCTCATTGTCAGGAATCTCGGATACCCTGTTACCGTTGCTGCCAACGGCACGGATGCTCTGTTCATGTTTCGCAGTAAGCCTGGCAAGTTCCGCATGGTCATAACCGACAGCACCCTTCCCGGCATAAGCGGAGCCCAGCTTGTAAAGAATCTCATTTACACAGCACCCGATCTTCCAGTTATCCTTGGAACATCCTATGGTGATAAAAATATGGAGAAAAATGCGGAGGCAAGCTTTGCAGGAGCTGATTCCGTGGTGATAAAACCCGTTGTTCTCAAGGAGCTGCCCAAGACAATCCGGGCACTGCTAAAGGAGCAGGTATGAGCTTTTTGGGGGCTTCACGGTTCCATGTCTATGGACCACTTTTCAGGCGAATTTTCCCGGCCATGGTCGTTGCTTTAATGGCTGCTGCTTCCATGGCTTCCCCTCTCTTATGTGCAGAGTCTTCGGAGTATGAGCGTGTGCGCATGAGTTTTACCAATTTTATGCGGTGCGAGTTGACCCGAACCAATGCCACGGATCACTTCAAAGGAAAGCCATTTGAAATCACCATGATCAGCCTGTTTGACGCCGTTCAGGAGGGGGAGCTCCTGATTGTCACAGGTGCTGTTGACTGCTTTGTGCAGGACAGACACATTACCCTTTATGCTGCCGTGGGAGTCAGGAGACTCATGGGTCTGGCAAAGGTCAACTATTTTGTTGTCCGAAAACAGGACTTCACGATTCTTGCAACTGAACTCATGGGCTACCCTTACAAGGAGCGTTGTGCCTGGACCCAGTATTGGATTGATGCCAATTAAGGGTTAATTATGTAATGGATGTTATGTTTTTTGTTTTATTAAGAACTTTTTCACTCAACAAATATCCAATCCAGCTTAGGATCCATACAATCCACATCTCCCAGGGGAGACAACAAAGCATAAAATTTAGATAAAATAAGCCGGTGCCAGTGTAGGGGCTCCCTTGCCGTCTCCCTTTATGTATAGGGTTTTTCTTCGGGAACCGTGATGTTGGCCTGTGATTTGCATGTTATGGTTCAATCTGCTTGAAAAACGGATATATGTTGACAACTCAGCGGTTCAAGGGTAGAAAAAGTAAAAAAATTTTTCCTTAACTTTACAGTGGACAGGAAATTAGCGATGCCAAAAATTCAACAAAATCAGCTGCCCATAACACCTGCCCAGGTAATGGATATCCTTGTCCGGTGGAGATGGATTATTGTTATACCGATATGTATCACTCTGACGGTGGGATTATACCAGGCACTGACCCTGCCCAGGACCTATATGGCGCAAACTTCCATCCTGGTCCAGGCCCAGACCGTGCCGGGGAGCTATGTCCGATCCATTGTGTCCAGCGGCATTGATTCAAGGATCAGCACCATTTCTCAGCAGATTCTGAGCCTGAGCAATCTTGAAAAGATCATCGACCAGTTCGGCCTTTTTGAAGAAGAAGGGGCCAGGAACATGTATCTCGAAGACAAAATCGAGGCCATGCGCAAACGAATCACGGTCAATCTTTCCCGTGCAAGATCCGGTGCCGACGCCTTTACCATCTCCTACAAGGGGAAGGACCCCGAAAGGGTCATGCGGATTACCAACACGCTGACCAGTTTTTTCATGGATGAAAACCTTAAACTCCGTGAAGCCCAGGCCATTGGAACGAGCGAGTTCCTGGATTCTGAGCTTGAAAAAACCCGAAAAAAACTCGTTGAACGCGAACAGCAGCTCTCATCCTACCGATCACAGAATCTGGGCGGCCTTCCAGATGAGCTGGAATCCAACCTCAGAACCCTTGACCGGTTGCAGCAGCAGCTCACAGACAAGCAGTCCATGCTCCGGGAGGCAAAAAATGCCGTGAATGTGCTTAATGCACAATTTGCCCAGGCCCAAGAAATGGCTGCCCAGGGAGGGCAATTAAATTCTTTGGATTCTGGAGAAGATGTGGGGTCTGGAGGTGGGGATGAAGAAAAACTTGCAATTGCAGAGAAAAATCTTGAGGCTGTTCTCCTGCGTTACACCAGCCAGCATCCTGATGTACGAAGACTTGAGGGCATACTTGAAAAGCTTCGGAGTAAGATTGAGGTTGCAAAACAAGAAGGTCTATCTGGTTCCCTACCCGATCCTTCCCAAGGAGATGCTTTTGAGGTGGTTGATCCTGGAATGAGTCTCGCCGCCATGCAGCAAAAGAGACAGATGACCCAGATGTACCGTGAGATTCAGACCCTTGAGTCCGAAATCAGAACCATCCAGGAAAAAATGGTTGTTTACCAGAAAAGGGTGGAGGATACTCCTAAAAGGGAGCAGGACCTGCTTTCCCTGAGGCGCGACTATGGTAACATCCAAAATGTGTACAACTCCCTTCTGGATAGAAAGCTTGAGGCGGAGCTTTCCGTTAACATGGAAAAAAAGCAGAAGGGCGAGCAGTTCAGAATCCTTGACCATGCCCGGATTCCAGAAAAGCCCATATCCCCGGATGTAAGGAAAATGCTTGTTTTTTCCATCATCGGCGGCCTGGGCGTTTCCGGTGGTATTATTTTCCTGCTTGAGCTGTTTGATTCTTCCATCAGGCGGGATGAAGATATTGAGGACCAGCTTGGACTTGCCATTCTTGCATCCATTCCAACCATCAAAGACTCTAAGTCTCGGTTCAAAAAACGGGTGGAGATAGCTTTTCTCGCTTTGATGACAGCCTATGCCTTTGTAATGCTTGCATGCTTTGTCATTTTAAACGAAAAGGGTATTGACAGGGTTGTTAATTTTACTAAATCAATTATCGGTTAAAAAAGAGATATAGGGGCTTTCATTTTGGGAAAAATTTTCAGGGCATTGGAAAAATTCAAAGATGTGGACAGGGGAAACACGGCTGCCGTTAAAGAAAGCAGCCCTGGTGAAGACCTGGCGGTTGAATCTCCTCCTGTTTTGGATGATCCGGTTGAAAGCTTCGGATTAGACAACCTCCGGGTAGCAGAAGCACAGCCCTATGTACAGTCACAATCTGATCCAGATGATTACAAAGCTCCCGGCAGTTACACAGATGCAGACAAGTATAAGGACCTTGCCCGGGAACAGACAGAGCCCCACGTAGGGCCTAAGGCACCTGTCCCTTCCCAATTGGTCCCTTCCCAACAAAATCTGGACAAAAGTTTAATCACCCATTTAAAGCCCCATTCTGTTGAGGCGGAACAGTTTCGGATATTAAAAACAGCGATTCTTTTTCCCCAGACAGGAATACCTCCCCGAACGATAATGGTTACGAGCACGGTTCCCGGGGAGGGAAAGTCCTTTGTTGCAAGCAATATAGCCATAAGCATTGCCCAGAGTATAGATGAGTATGTGCTGCTGATGGATTGCGACCTGAGAAGACCGTCCCAGCACTCAAGATTTGGGTTTTCCAATGTTTTCGGTTTGAGTGATCACCTTGCCCACAGGGGGGAAAAATCCCTTGGCTCAATTATCCTTAAAACAGCCGTTGACAAGCTTTCCTTACTCCCAGCGGGAAAACCGCCTGCCAACCCGTCCGAACTTATTTCGTCCGAAGAGATGCGGTTTCTTCTCCAGGAGGTAAAAGACAGATACCATGACCGATACATTATAATCGATTCACCTCCTCCCTATCTTACTGCCGAAGCCAACGCCCTTGCAAGACAGGTGGACGGTATTGTCATTGTGGTGAAAAAAGGCAAGACCAAGCGTTCCCATATGAGGGATCTCATCGACACCTATGGAAAGGATAAGATTTTAGGGGTTGTGAAGAATTTTTCAGAGCAAAAACATGGCTATAAGCAATACGTTTATAAATAACCGTTCTTTTCAGGCAAAACCAAAGGTGTGACAAACAATGCTGAGGTTTTTCAAACAATACTATCCCCTCAGAAACATTCTCTTTTTCATGGTTGAAGGAGCCGTGATCTTTAGTTCTGTTTTGATCGCCTCTATTATTTTGACCCGTTCAACTTCCTTTTTGTTTGACCTTACCCTTGTGCTTAGAATAGCGCTTGTAACCCTTGTCTGTCAGATATCCTTATACTACAATGATCTCTATGATTTCCAGGTGGCATCCACGGTTTCTGAAATTTCCATCAGACTTTTACATTCCCTTGGAATAACGGCAATTGTTCTTGCCTTTATCTATTATTTTTTCCCCATTGTGATCATTGATCGTTGGATTTTCATCCTGAGTATACTCCTTCTTATGGTGCTGATCATTGGGTGGCGGATCATTTACATCCATGTGCTGAACCAGGGGATTTACAATGAAAAAGTATTGATCCTGGGTTCCAGCAATCTTGCCGTGGATATTTATAATGAGATCCAGGACAAAATTGACTGCGGGTACACGGTTGCGGCCATTGTTCCTTTTAAATCCGAGGATAGTCTCCCTGACAATATCCCCGAAGCGTTGATAGTCAAAACCGAAATGTCCCATCTGTGTGAGACCATTTTTGACCTGGGGGTTAAAAAGGTTATTGTTGCCCTTAGGGAAAGCCGGGGCAACTTCCCGGCCAAGGAGCTGCTGACCTGTAAAACAGCCGGAATAGATGTGCTGGAGGGTAATTCGTTTTATGAACTTTTAACGGGAAAGCTTCTTGTAACTCGGATTAATCCCTCCTGGTTGATTTTTTCCGACGGTTTCAGACGTTCCTCAATGGGAATGGCCATTAAGCGCCTGGGGGATATCGTTTTTTCCGTCATCCTTATCGTGCTTCTCTTTCTCCCCCTGCTGATAGTGGCGTTTTTAATCAGGATTGATTCAAAGGGGCCTGTGCTCTTTTCCCAGGACCGGGTAGGGCAACACCGGAAAAAATATATGATGTATAAGTTTCGATCCATGGTTCAAGATGCCGAAAAAAAGAGCGGACCTGTATGGGCTTTGGACAATGATTCCAGAATCACCCGGGTGGGAAGAATTATCCGGAAGTTTCGCATAGATGAACTCCCTCAACTCTGGAACGTGCTTAAGGGAGACATGAGTTTTGTAGGTCCAAGGCCTGAAAGGAAACACTTTACCGATGATCTTGAAGAAAAGATCCCCTACTATGGGGAACGTTTTGTGGTAAAACCCGGTATATCAGGCTGGGCCCAGGTTTCCTACGACTATGGTGCCAGTGTGGAAGATGCCATTGAAAAATTGAATTATGATCTTTTTTATATCAAAAACATGTCCACCATGTTTGATATAATGATAGTGCTTCGTACCATAAAAACTGTGGTGTTCGGGCGTGGATCAAGGTAGTATTCAACAGTAAAATCGCTGGTTTCTGTTAAGGGACTTGATAATTGTCTCTTTTCCAGGGCCTAGGGTATGGTTGTAAAAAATAACATTGTAATCGAGGAAGCGGAGCTATGTCTATTAATCGGGGTATTTTTGCATTAACTCTTATTTTTATGGTGACCTGCTCTTTAGGTAAGCCTGCAATTTCCCGTGGAGAAATGCCGGAAACCATGCAAGACTACAAAATAGGGGCGGGTGATGTTTTTAAAATCGACGTGTGGAAGGAGCCGGAACTATCCCTTGAGGCTTCCGTTGTCAGAATTGACGGCAAGATCACCTTTCCCCTTCTGGATGATATCCAGGCCTCAGGTCTTACCACCATGGAGCTTAAGGGCGTTATTGAAAAACGTCTTTCCGATTTTGTTGAAGCCCCCCAGGTGACAGTTACCCTGATCAACCCGGGCAGCCAGCGGTATTATATTCTGGGGGAGGTTAACAGCACCGGTGAATACCCCATTGAAAAAAAACTTACCATTTTACAGGCCTTTGCCATTGCAAAGGGATTTACCGAGTGGGCTTCAAAAAAGGAGATTATCCTTTTTCGACGGGAAAACGGCCAGGAGCGAATAATCCGGGTCAACTACAAGGATATCACCAAGGGTGATTTTTCCAACAATGTGTTTATCCAGGCAGACGATACCATTGTTGTCCCTTGACACGTAACGTGAAAGGAGATCTGAAAAATGACAGGTGTTTTTAAAAGTTCAACAAAGACACAGGCTTCGATCTGTATAATGACCTGTATTATGGTTTTATTCTACGCTGTTCAAACCCTTGCAATGAATGTGAAATTTGTTCCAAGCCTTTCCATTTCAGAAGATTACACGGATAATCACTTTCAGACAGACACCGATAAAAAGGAGGAGTTTTATACCACCTACGGGGTAGGTCTATCCCTGGAGTTTCTGGAGCGGATGGGCGAGGCTGTTCTGAGTTACAAACCAGAATACAAGAATTACAAGAACAACTATGGAGATGACGGCTGGGAGCATAATGCTTCGTTTGCCGGAAACTTAAATCCGAGCAAATACATGGTTGTTGACTTTAATTTCAACTATGACGGTCACAGGGACGACCGTCAGGGTGATTCCTGGGAGCACGGTGCATATCTCGGTACTGCCATCCAGATGGGAAAGTATACCGATCTTAACCTGTCCGGGGATTACAGCAAGTCCTACGATCGTCAGGCAAGAACAGGCACCTGGAATGAAAGTGAGACCACATCGTTCACAACCGGCATCAACCATCAGTTTGGTGCCATGAACTCCCTATCCCTTGATTATACCTACTCGTTTACTAATTATGCTGACGCCAACCCTGACGAATATGAAAGTCATAAACCATCGGCCTTTGTCGCCTTCTGGTTTACCCCCCTGCTGGGTTTTGATTCAAATATTTCGTTTGAAGATAAAACCTATGATTTCAGTGAAGACGAGAAAATTTATACGGGTGATGTTCGGTTTATTAAAAAAATAACCCGTCATTTCCAGACCTACCTCAAGTATAAACATACACACACGGATACCGATTCAGGCGATGAGATGGTGTACCATCCATCGGTGGGGTTTGACTGGAGCATCACCGAAGATTCGGGTCTCAGCCTCGGGGTTGGTTACATGGTTCAGGAGTGGGAAACCACCACGGACAAGGGCCTCTTTGTCGATTTTGACGCATTTAAAACCTTTGATTTCAGCAGAAGGGGATCGTTTACCCTGTCGGCATCAAGTGGGTATGACGCTTCAAGCGATGATGCTGCAAGCCTTGGTTTTCATGTTTTTTACCAGGGCGGCTTTTTGTACAGCTACGAGCTTACAAAGAGACTTTCGGCCGATCTTGACGGTTTCTATATCAGGGACGAATACGACGAACCCGGTATCAACCGGGCTGACGACACCGCTAATTTCGGGCTCACCCTGACCTGGATGCCCCTTCGTTGGATGAATGTAAGCCTTGCCTATAACTTTAAGGATTATAGTTCAGACGAAGATACTGTAGAGGATTACACTGAAAATAAGGGAACCGTTATGGTTACCCTTTATCCCCTGCGATCTCCCCAGGTAAAGGGGTTGATCTCAAGGGATGATTTCAACGACCGTATTTTCAAGAATTGAGCCTTTTACCATGACCTATAAAAATACATTTGTTCTTGCCGGCATCATGGTTCTGACCATGATCGTTCTGGGCTTGTCCACTCATTCTGAAACGATTAAGCAGAACAAGCCCTTTGATACCTTTCCCATGGTCATTGGTCCCTGGGCCGGAGTTACATCAGCCTTTGATCAAAAGGTGTACGATATCCTTGGGGTTGATGATTCCATCCTTGCCACTTATCAAACGACCGATGGCCGGTTTGTTCAGGTCTATGTGGGGTTTTACCAGAGTCAGAAAGAGGGGGAGCAGATCCATTCACCGAAAAACTGCATGCCGGGTTCAGGGTGGAATATTGCAGAAACCTCCATCGAAACCGTGGATGTCGGCAAGATCGGAAGTGAAAAAAACATCGATGTAATAAAACTGACCCTGGTCAAAGGCTCTCAAAAACAGGTGGCTCTCTACTGGTTCCATTCAAGGGGCCGGATCATCTCTTCGGAATACATGCAGAAAGTATGGCTGGTAGTTGATTCCATTACCAAACATAGAACCGATGGTTCGTTTGTGCGCCTTATCTCTCCCGTTGTTGAAAACGAAGATGAAGCCCTGGAGGTTCTCAAAGACTTTACAAGAGCTGTTTATCCTTACCTGAATGAGTATATTCCATCGTGAACCAAATCTTGACGTGGTTAAAAAACAGAGTGTAAATTATGAGTCTTAAAATTGAAAAACACCTGGCTATCCAACTCCTTGTTCTCACAGGGGTGTTTGCCGCCCTTTACAGTCACGCCATTGCTACCCTGATATCTGACTGGTCCGGGGACCCTAACTTTTCCCACGGTTTTTTAATTCCCTTTGTGGCATCCTACATGGTGTGGCATAAGAAAGAGACACTTAAAACCATTGAGGTTAAACCCTCCCAAGCCGGCCTTGGCGTTATTGTCTTTGGCATGCTCTGCTTTCTTGCCGGCAACATCGGGTCAGAGCTCTTTGTGATGCGTTCGTCCATGATCATCACCATTGCCGGTATGGTCATCTATCTTTTCGGGTTCCAGATTTTCAAGGCTGTCATGATTCCCATTCTTTACCTCATTATCATGATCCCCATTCCGGCCATCCTCTGGAACAAGATAGCCTTTCCCCTCCAGCTGTTTGCGGCCAGTTTGTCGGCGGATATGGTGCGTTTGCTCGGCATTCCCGTTTTACGGGACGGAAACATCCTCCATCTTGCCAACACCTCCCTTGAAGTTGTTGATGCCTGCTCAGGCCTTAGATCCCTCACATCCCTTCTGGCCCTGTCAGGGGCATTTGCCTATATTGCGCCGCTGGGCAGCATAAAGAAATGGATACTGTTTTTATCCGCCGTTCCCATTGCAGTTGTCGTCAATATCGTGCGCCTCACCATCACTGCCGTCATGGCAACCTATTGGGGTGCCGAGGCAGCCCAGGGTTTCTTGCACGACATGTCCGGCATTCTCGTATTTGCCGTTGCCCTGGCCCTTGTATACCTCGTTTATATGGTTGAGTTGAAGATTGAAAAATAATCCAGACGGTTCATCGGATTCTTGACATTTTTCTGTTTGATGCTAATATCTGCTGTTAATATGAAGTCAAATGTTGCCATCGCAAATGAGGTGCAAAATGAAAGTAATTACAGTTCGGGGAATAGAACCTCAGGTAGCCATAAAATTAAAAGAAATTGCATCAAAAGAGAATAAGAGTTTAAATCAGTTGCTGCTTGATTTGATTCAAATAAGGGTTGGAATAAAAAAAGAGAAAAAATTTACCCGTACTTATGATGATTTGGATTTTTTGTTTGGGAAATGGTCAGACAAGGAATTTGACATGATTCAAAAAAAGATTGAATGTGAAAGGGTGATTGATCCGGAGATATGGGATTGAAAAAAATGCTGATCGATACCAATATTTATTCCCATGCAATGCGTGCAGATCATGAGGTAACAGATTTGTTGAGGAAGGTGGATGAAATTGGTATTTCTGTGATCAGTGTTGGTGAACTCTATTCAGGTTTTAAAGGGGGAACACGGGAACGTGAGAATCGAGAAGAGCTTGAACTCTTTTTGGATTCGCCAAGGGTCGCGCTCTATCCAGTAGATATCAACACCGCTGACTATTACTCTGAGATCGTCATGAGTTTGAAAAAAGCAGGAACTCCAATTCCAACAAATGATATCTGGATCGCTTCAATTGCCTTTCAGCATGGACTGAAATTGTTTACAAAAGATGTCCAGTTTTCATTTGTAAAGGGGCTTATTCTTGTCTAATCAAAATAACTTTTTCCATAGATCCTGAATTGAAAAGTAAAACTTCAAACAAATCTATCCTTCTGACCTTTGACGTGGAAGAGTGGTTCCAGGTGGAAAACTTCAAGGGTTATATCCCTTTTTCATCCTGGTCATCCTTTGATTTGCGGGTGGAATCAAATACCCACATAATTCTTGATCTCCTCGATTCATTTAGCTTTAAACCAAAAGCAACTTTTTTTATTCTGGGTTGGATAGCCAAAAGGGTTCCCGATCTTGTTAGGGAGATTCATGACAGGGGCCATGAAGTAGCCTCCCACGGAACATCTCACCATCTGTGCACCCAACTTTTGTCAGCAGAATTGTTAGAGGATCTTTGGGCGAGCAAAAAGCATCTTGAAGATCTCACAGGAGCGCAGGTTTACGGCTACCGAGCTCCTAGTTTTGCACTAGACAACGATATTTTAAAGCTGATCCATAAGGCTGGATATCTCTACGATTCAAGCTACAACTCGTTTGCCATGCATGGAAGATACGGCAGCCTTGATCTCTCCCAGGCAGAAAAACAGGGCTCAGCATTTAAGCTTTTCGATGATTTTTTTGAGTTGCCTGTGAGCAATCTTAGTATCGGAACGAGGATTTTTCCCCTGGGAGGGGGCGGCTATTTCAGGCTTATACCGTTTCAACTGTTCAAGCAGGGCATGAAGTCCGTTTTAAGCAAGGACGGTGCCTTTATCTTTTATTCCCACCCCTGGGAGTTTGATCCGGATCAACCCCGGGTAAAACAGGCCTCCAAGGGTTTTAAGTTCAGGCATTATACCAACCTCAAAAGAACCCGTAAAAAGCTCTATTCATTGATAGACACCTTTAGCCAATGTGAGTTTTCAACCTGCAGGAATTATATCGGTTGAGCGATAGTTAATTAAGGACCGCAGCGACCCAAATCAGGAGTTTTAATGAGTTCACAAAAAAAAGCACCCCCACCCCCACCCCCCATGAACCCCTATATTTTTACGGCTCTTTTGCTTTTTTTCGGTCTCTGGTGTTTCTACGACGGTTGGTTGACAAGTGATCCAGAGATGCAGGAACATGCCCTTTTTAACCGGGTATTGAGCATCGTTCTGCTGCCCTGGGGCGTTTATGATTTTTTCAAGATCAGAAAAGCCCGCAACACCAAATCAACCGACCAAGATTAAAACAACGGTGTTTTTGTGAGAGGTTTTTGTGAAAAGAAAATTTAACGTATCTGATTTGCTGAAAATCGGTGAGTCTGAAACCATCGAGTTTAAAGCGTCCTTTGGCCGGGAAACCATTGAAACACTGGTTGCTTTCTCCAATACAAACGGCGGGATTATACTTGTCGGGGTCCATGACAACGCAGAACTTTGCGGTGTGTCCATCGGCAAGGAAACACTTAACCAATGGCTGGGACAGATCAAGTCCGCAACCAGCCCGTCAATTATTCCGGATATAAAAAAACATCACGAATCAGGAAAGACAATCGTTTCTATCCATATCAGCGAATACCCGGTTAAACCTGTGAGTACACGTGGCCGTTATTTCAAACGGGTTTCAAGTTCCAATCAGCAGCTTACCTTAACAGAGATCAACGATTTTTATATGCAGTCCCTTCAAGTGTCGTGGGATGCCCATGCTCCTGCAGACTATTCCCTTGATGAACTGGATGTTGCTAAAATCGAAAAATTTATTGAGATAGTCAACAATTGTGGGCGTTTCAGCCTGGACCTTGAACCATTGCAGGCGCTTCAAAAGCTAAAGATGATTGCAGGCGATAACCCGACCTGGGCTGCACTGCTCCTCTTTTCTCGTCATCCCCTGCGTCATCACATTCATATTGGTCGGTTTAAAACACCTGTGACCATAATTGATGATCGACAAATCACAGAAACGATTTTTGAAGCCGTTGAACAGGCCATGACATTTATTGTTTCCCATGTCAGTGTTGCCTTTGAATTTGACGGCGGCCTGCAGCGGAAAGAACGTTTTGCATATCCCTTGCCGGCACTGCGGGAAGCATTGCTCAACGCTGTGGTTCATAGGGATTACAGGAATTCTTCAGATATTCAGATCAAGATTTATGATGATCATCTCACCATTTTCAGTCCAGGGAAACTCTATGGGGGTCTTACTATAGAAGAACTTTCAACAGATGTTTACCCGTCTCAACTGCGCAACAAGCTGATTGCCGAGGCCTTCTACCTGACCAAAAACATAGAAAAGTACGGCAGCGGCATGATCCGTATTCGCAAAGAACTTGAAAATTACCCTGAGCTTACCTTTACTATCCAAGAGATCGGCGGCGGCATCCTGATAATATTTTCACGACGAAAAAGGCCAAGTGAGGGAGTAAGTGAGGGAGTAAGTGAGGGAGTAAATGAGGGAGTAAATGCTCTATACGACTGCATCCGCAAGACCCCAGGCCTGAGAATTCCGGAGTATTCAAAAACCCTAAATGTTCCAATTAAAACCCTTGAACGCTGGGTCAAAAAATTGCGTGAAGAAAACAAAATCACCTTTCAAGGGTCTCCCAAAACAGGCGGTTATCATATTTTTAAAATACCGAACCCACAGACCAAAATTCAAATAACAGAAAATGACAAATAGAAACCTGGCTTTACCCTATTTCTTACCCTATTTTGCCTATGTGGGGATTGCGTCGCTTTTGGGCGGCAAGATATCCATGGAGCTCAACTACCTGTTGAGAATTCTGGTGGTCGCTCCCCTGATTGTGTGGGCCTGGAAGTGGTTCATGCCCCTCTCCTCTCCGGAAAAAAAGTTTATGTCTGTTCTGTGGGGAATCGGAACGGGCCTTGTTGGTTTTGCCCTGTGGTGCCTGCTGCTGGCCCCTTTTATTGATTCATTTGAAGGGGACGCCTGGAAGCCCCAGGGCTTTTTTTTGCGGCTCGTTGCGGCAGGGCTGCTGGTTCCAATCTTTGAAGAGATCACCATCCGGGGATATGTGTTCCGGGTTGCCCTTCAATGGGATCATGCCAGGAAGGCCAGATCCCCGGAACCCTTGCAGACTGCGCTTGATCGATCCAATCTTCTGGATGTAAAAGACGGTGCATGGACATGGCCTGCCGTATTGATATCCTCCATTGCCTTCACCCTTGGCCACACATCTCCTGAATGGCTGGCAGCCTTTGCCTACAGCCTGCTTATCTCCTGGCTCTGGGTCAAGAGGGGGGACCTTCTCTCCTGCATAGTTGCCCACGGAACCACCAATATCGTGCTGGCGATTTTTGTGTTTGGGACAGGTCAGTGGGGATTCTGGTAAACCTTTGAATATACGGACAGCTAATACAGGTGACCGCAACGCCTGGGATGCCTATGTCTTAAATCATCCCCTGGGAATTGCCTATCAGCTTTTTGCATGGAAGGATGCCGTAAAAAGGGCCTATGGGTTCAATGCCGTTTATCTCATTGCCGAGGAAAACCACAGCATAAAGGGGATACTGCCCTTAATCTGTTTTCATCTTCCGCTCAAGGGGACCACCTTGATTTCCCTGCCCTACTGCGATGCCGGCGGCCCCTTGGCAGATTCCGTGGAGATAGAAAAACAGCTTCTCCTCAAGGCCCTTGATGTTTCAAGGCATTCACCAAAAAATAACGGCATGGTAACCATCCGTTCGACCCAATCCTTTGCAGGCATCGACCCTGACCTGACATTGAAAAGAGACAAGGTAAGAATGGTGCTTGATCTTCCTGACAGTTCCATCTCTCTGCTCAAGTCTTTAAAGGCCAAAGTAAGGAGCCAGGCCAGAAAACCGGAACGGGATGGATTAACAGCTCAAATCGGCGGTAAAGAGCTTCTCCATCTGTTCTACCCCTTGTTTGCCGAAAACATGAGGGATCTTGGCTCTCCGGTTCACTCCAGAAAATGGATTCAAAGCATATTTCAAGCCTATGGAAACAGGGCCCAGCTCGTGCTTGTAAGGCTGCCGGATAAAACACCGGCTGCCGGAGGAGTCCTCCTTTGCCACGATCGCACGGTATCTGTGCCCTGGGCTTCGTCGCTAGGCCGTTTCAACAGGTGGAATCCCAATATGCTGCTTTACTGGTCGTTTTTAAAATTTGCTTCGGATAACGGATATCAAACCTTTGACTTCGGGCGCTCAACACCTGGTGAAGGGACCTTCCGGTTTAAAAAGCAGTGGGGTGCAGAGCCTTTTTCTCTGCATTGGGCGGATTTCTCCGGGCTGAACGTTATGGGAGGGGATGTTGAGGATGGCTGTGAATCCCCCATGCCGGTTGCGAAACCCTTTTCACCGTCTTCTGAATCAACCAGGTCAACCGGACCAATCGAACCAATGGGGCATCTAAGGAGGGCAGGGGAGTCTTTTTTTGTAAACCTGCCGATTTCGTTCTCAAAGGCAGTTGGACCGTTGCTCAGACGCAACATATCCCTGTGATTTTACATGACCATGACCCGAAATATTCTCTACCTAGCCCACAGAATCCCGTATCCGCCCAATAAAGGCGACAAAATAAGGACCTTCAATGAGATCAAGCATCTTTCACGCTCCTGCTCCATTGATCTTGTGGCTTTTGCAGACGACCCGGATGACCTGCGCTACAAGTCTCACCTTGAAAGATACTGTCAAAGTGTCCACATCATTTTGCTTCATCCCTTTTGGGCGAAGATCAAGGGTATTGCAGCCCTCTGTTCAGGCCGGTCCATCTCCGAAGGTTATTTTTTTGACCGGAAAATGCTCAGAAAGATCAATGAGTTTATCTCCGGAAGAGACTACCTTGCCATCGTTTGCTTCTCTTCCCCCATGGCTCAGTATGTCCTGAAACTTTTGCCCGAATTAAATAAAAAAACAAACCCTCCTCGCCTGATAATGGATTTTTGTGACGTTGATTCGCAGAAATGGGCACAGTATTCAAAAAATGCATTTTTCCCCATGAAGCTCATCTATGCCGTTGAAGCCGGAAGACTTTTAAAGTTTGAAAAAAAAGTGAATACGCTCTTTGACACCTCGATCTTTGTTTCGAAAAACGAGGCAGAGCTTTTCAAGACTTTAGTACCTGGTTCAAAACAGGTGGTGGCCATCACCAACGGGGTTGATTTTGACTATTTTTCTCCTGTTCCCCAGGAACATGGCGATGCTGAGATTGCGGATGGGAGGGAGAAAAATTCCCCAGCGCCTGTGCTGCTATTTGCCGGGGCCATGGATTACCATGCCAATGTAGAAGGGGTGACCTGGTTCTGTGAAAAAATTCTTCCAGGAATAAAAGATGCCTTCCCAGAGGTTCAGTTCATAATCGCAGGCAGCAACCCTCTTCCTACGGTCAGGCAGCTTGAAGAGATCGAAAATGTCATAGTAACAGGATTTGTCGAGGATATCAGACCCTACTACCAGAGGGCAGATTTATGCGTAGTTCCGTTAAGAATCGCAAGGGGCATCCAGAACAAGGTGCTTGAGGCCATGTCCATGGCAAAGCCTGTTGTTGCAACCCCGGCAGCCCTTGATGGAATCGGCGCAGATCATGCGGCACATTTCATAATGGCCGACGATGCTGACGCCTTTGCATCTGAAGTAATAGGACTTCTCCGTGATCCCGTAAGGGCAAAAGGCATTGGAACTGCGGCAAGGGCATTTGTGAAAAAAAAGTTCGCCTGGGACGCCTGTCTGAAAAAACTTGAAGAGCTTTTATAATATGAGAAAAAAGATTGCCTACATTGTACACAGCCTTAATCCGGGCGGTACTGAACGACTTGCAGCTGACATGAGCACCGCATTGTCAGAAAAGTTTGACATCTCAGTTATCTGCCTTGATGAGCCAGGTCTTTGGGCGGATTCTGTGAGGGAAAAGGGCATCCCTGTCCATGGGTTTTACAGGCAGCCCGGGCTGGACTTGAGACTCCCCATTAAGATTGCAGGCTTTGCCCGTAAAAACAAGATCGATCTTTTCCATGCCCACCAGTGTACATCCTGGTTCTATGCCGGACTTGCCCGTATCTTTTGCCCCTGGGTCAAGTTGCTCTTTGAGGAGCATGGCAGGCTCTATCCGGAAGTTATGAATCGAAAACGAATAGTGTTTAATAAGCTCCTGCTTCAGCATCTCACAACCCGGGCCGTGGCTGTGTCAAGGGATGTAAAAAAACGTCTGGATCTTTATGAGGGAGTGGATCTTGAGCGAATAAGTGTTGTTTACAATGGTGCAAAGCCCACAGAGAGGATGGGTGAAGGTCAGATAAAAACACTTCGGGAGCAGTTTGGTTTTAAAGAACATGAGATGGTCGTGGGAACAGTAGGCCGCCTTGATTCCATAAAAAACCTCCCGCTATTTATCAGGGGCTTTAAAAGGATCAAGGCTGAGGTGCCTGATCTGCGAGGTATAATCATTGGAGACGGGCCTCTCTTTCCCGAGATAGCTGAAATGCTTCGTTCACTTGGGCTTGAGAAGGATATCGTGTTAACAGGGTACCGTTCCGATGCCGCAGCACTTATGAACCTCATGGATATCTTTATTCTTGTGAGTTTCAGTGAAGGCACCTCCATGGCACTGCTGGAATCCATGTCCGTTGGAATTCCCTCAGTTGTCACAGATGTCGGGGGGAATCCTGAAATAGTCACCAATGGAGAGACCGGCTGGATAATCCCCTCGGATGATCAAGATGCCTTTGACAAGGCCCTTCATGGCGCTCTCCTGGATGTTGAAAAGAGATCCCGAATGGGAACGGCAGCCCAGAGGCTCTTTTGTGACAGGTTTACATTCACCAGAATGATAGAGCAGTATTGCGCTATCTACGACGAACTGATGGAAAACGGGGCGTAATATGTGCGGCATAACCGGATTTGTAAATTTCAAAGGCCATGACCGAGAGTCTGTATCCCCTCAGATAAAGAGGATGGCAGACACGCTGAACCATCGAGGCCCGGATGCCGAAGGCTTTTTTGTGGATGACCATGCAGCCCTGGGGCACAGGCGTTTGAATATCATTGCCATCTCTTCAGGCAGCCAGCCCATGGGCAATGACGATGATACCATGCAGATCGTGTTCAACGGTGAGATCTACAATTTTCCTGAGCTGAAAAAAGAGCTTGTGAAGCGAGGGTATAGCTTCAGGACAGAGAGCGACACAGAGGTGATCCTCAACGCCTACACGGAGTGGGGGGAGCTCTGTGTGGAAAAACTAAATGGGATGTTTGCCTTTGCCATTTGGGATAGCAACGCAAAAAAACTGTTCCTTGCCAGGGACAGGGTGGGTAAAAAACCCCTCTATTATCATTGGGATGGAGAGACTTTCTCCTTTGGGTCCGAGATTAAAGCTCTCCTTGCCGGGGGATTCTCACATAAAAACCTCAACCCTCGTGCCCTTGATTGTTATTTCTCGTTTGGTTATATTCCGGTCCCATTTTCCATTTACGATGATATATCAAAATTGCCTGCGGCCCACACCCTTACCGTCACCGAAGAGGGTATCAGGCAAAAGAGATACTGGAAGCTTGACTATACTGCTCCTCACCTCGTAAAAACCATGGATGAGGCTGCAGAAGAGCTTGAGCAGCTTCTGAGGGAAGCTGTTAGATGCCGTCTTATGAGTGAAGTTCCCCTTGGTGCATTTCTCTCCTCCGGCCTTGACTCGTCCCTTGTTGTCTCGTTTATGGCCGAAATTATGGACAAACCGGTGTTGACCAACACCATTGGGTTTGGCGATCCGAGGTTCAGTGAGCTTCCTGCATCAAGGCAGATAGCACACCATCTCAATACCGACCACAGGGAGTTCATTGTTCAACCCGATGCCTCAAACACCATTAAAGAGATGGCAGCCTTTTTTGACGAGCCCCTTGCAGACTCGAGTGCTCTTCCCACATGGCATGTGTGCAAAATGGCCAGGCAAAATGTGACAGTGGCGCTTTCCGGAGACGGCGGGGACGAGGCATTTGGAGGCTATACCTTCCGCTATATTCCCCATCTGATGGAATCCACCGTGAAATCAGCCATTCCAACAGCATTGAGAAGCTCTTTTCTTTCAATAATAGGTTCCATATACCCGGCATCATCAAAGCTGCCAAAGTATCTGAGGTTGAAGACCATCTTTGAAAATCTCTCGGTCAGTGATGCTGAAGCATTTTATCAGGACCTTGTATTTTTGAGACCAGATACCAGAGCCTCTCTCTATTCAAGGGCTTTTCTGGAAGAACTCAAGGGATTTACCCCCATGGAGATGGTGTTACCCCTGTACAATGGGAGCCCGGCACCGGACGCAGTGGCAAAGGCCCAGCACACAGACATGCAGTTTTACATGACCGATGATGTGTTGGTAAAGGCAGACCGCATGAGCATGGCCCATTCCCTGGAGGTGAGAAACCCTCTTCTGGATCACAGAATCCTTGAGTTCGCCGCCACGCTTCCCCTGGAGTTAAAGCTAAATAAAAATAGAGGAAAGGTTCTGCTGCGCCATCTGGCATCCAGAAGATTGCCGCAATCCATACAGAATCTCCCCAAAATGGGATTTTCCATCCCAGCTGCCCAATGGTTGAGACAAGAGCTGAAAGACCAGGCCCATGGGACTATATTTAACAGCCCTCTGATCAAAAGCCGCCTGAACAAAAAGAGTCTGGAACGGATCTGGCACCAGCATCAGAAAGGGCATCGTGATCATAGTGTTTTTTTGTGGGGATTGATGATGCTTGGGTTGTGGGAGAATTTAAAACAATGACCCCAATTTTCTCCATAATCATACCCGCATTCAACGAAACCCGGCACATCGGCCGATGTCTGGACTCCATTTTCGCCCAACGCTTCCCCCGGGAGCAGTATGAGGTGATTGTCATTGACCATATGACCCCAATAGCTTGATAAGAGACAAAATGAGTAAAAAGAAAGATACTTACGACACACCCTGGAAAGAGATTATAGAATTCTTTTTTCCTCAGTTCATGGCCTTTTTTGTTCCCGGTTCAGAGGATGATATTGATTGGGGTAAAAAGTTCAAGTTTCTTGATAAAGAACTGCAGCAACTGACAAAAGAATCGGTTGTTGGTCAAAAGAATACAGATAAACTTATTGAGGTTACTCTTAAACAAGATATAAAAAAATGGATCTTGATACATGTTGAGGTTCAATCCCAGCGCAACTCGGATTTTCCGGAACGGATGTTTGTGTACAATTACCGAATTTATGATAGGTACAAAACACCGGTAACAAGTATTGCTATTCTTGCGGATGACTCATATTCCTGGGACCCTGCCCCATTTCACTACGGAATGTGGGGTTCCTCCATGGGGCTTGACTATCTGAAAACAAAACTCCTTGAATATCAAGACAGATGGCAGTATCTTAGTGAACAGGATAATCCCTTTGCTATAGTGGTGATGGCTCATTTGAAAGCGCTTGAAACAAAAAATGACCATTCCTTGAGAAAACAATGGAAAACTGAATTGACAAAGCTTTTATATGAGAAGGGGTACTCTGAAACAGGAGTTATAAACCTGTACCGTTTTATTGACTGGGTATTGACATTACCCGAAGCGCTTGAAGAGCTTTATGTTGAAGAGTTAAAAGCCTATGAAAAGGAGAAAAATATGTCTTATATTACGAGTGCTGAAAGAATAGGTGAAAGAAAAGGAAGGGAAGAAGGAGAGAAAAGAGGAGAGAAAAGAGGAGAGAAAAGAGGAGAGAAAAACACTCAAACTGAAATTGCCCTGAGAATGCTTAAAAAAGGTTTTGAGCTTAATACAATATGCGAGCTTACAGGAATATCCTTAGAGGAAGTTCAAAAAGAAAAACTGCGAATGAAAATTTAGCTCCTCATCATCCCTAAAGGCTTCTGTTTTGATGGTGCCTTCATATCCCGGCCCATGTGGAGATTCCCCCTTATTTGAAAAATATCATACGACGGTCTCATTTTCATGTGCAGAGGTGTAGGGGCAATTAAAAAATTGCCCTGCAAAACAAGCCACATAGGGGCCATTAATGAATTCCCTTGTAGTGTCTACTGCGGTATCTTTATGCCCCGTAATTATGATAGCCCTGACGCAATTCTCCTGAGAACAGCCCGAAAAATTTGATCATTGAGCCTTAGAGTGCTGTTTTTACCACCTAAAAGTGAGCTTTAAGAGGTAAAACAGGGCTTTTGCAAAGCGATTAAACTTTAATAACAGCAACTTATTGGGGTCAGACCCTCACTTACTCATTTTATAGTGGTGATGGCTCATTTGAAAGCGCTTGAAACAAAAAATGACTACTCCCTCGTCATAATCGTTGGGTAAACAATGTAGGTTGGGTTGAGCGTCGCGAAACCCAACGTTAATTGAAACATCCGATGTCCCCATATCTAAGGAGTTACTATAAAGACAGACACACAATTATATAGGCTTTTTTCAGAATTGCCTGAGTATTTCTTTGATCTAACAGGAATTCATTATTCTACCCAATACACATTAACCTCTGAAACGGTTAAAGAATTTTCCCGCAGTATGGATGGGTTAATGAAACCTGACAACCCGGACAATCCTTATTTTGTAGTGGAATTTCAAATGCAGCAAGATGATACCATTTATTATCGTACTGTTATGGAAATGGCTGCTATGGGTATTA
>JAVERV010000111.1:0-10440 GCA_034006945.1 Desulfobacterium sp.
TCTTTTTATACAAATTTGCTATATTCCCAGTAAGTTGCTGTTTTCTTATAGCTTCTTTGACTTCCACGATAAAACAGGCTAAAGCTCGTCTATCAAGGCTCAGAAGCAACTCGCAACATAATGCAAGTTGTCATAACTGTTGGTCTCATTAGAAAATCGACACTGTACGCTAAATATTTCTCATAATAGGTTTTTCTCCAACCACTACATAATGTGTCAGGTTTTATTTGGAAAAAAACAACTCTACGAATCCCCCTGTGGCAGGATAGTTGTCGCCACTACTGGGAGATGAAGTCAACGCTCTTTTAATAATCGCTCATAGCGGTTGATAATAGACACATGTGTCGCTCAATTCCTAATTCAAAAATTCATTAAAATAAGAAATATCGGACAGATACTTTGGATACAAGTGCTCACCTGTCTGGTTTTAATTGCAGTCACCACTGTCATTTGACTTTCTATTTGACTACGAACAAAGTGAAAAAAGAGATACTCCTTGAATCCATGAGCGATTATTTAATAAAAAATCAGAATATCTATACCCTGGAATTTAGGTTGCAATCATTTTTTTGGGAATAGTGATGATGATTTTCAGGCCGCCATCTTTTGAGTTTTCAGCCCAAATTTCTCCATCATGAAGTTTAATGGCTCTGTAAGCAATGGTAAGGCCCACACCAGTTCCACCTGTTTTTCTTCCCCTGTCTCCTTCTACCCTGTAAAATGGCTTGAAAAGATGGGGCAAATTTATCGAAGGAACTCCTGGGCCGTTGTCTTCAATGGTCAGGAGAACAGGATCTTTTTCTGAGCGTTTGGCTTCAATACTGATGTTCACGGTTGTACCTTTATCCGTATATCGAATTGCATTTCGAACGACATTTTCAATGGCCCGATGGATCATCTCTGGATAACCGTTAACATGAATAACAGGGAAAGGGGCAATGATCACAGAAACGTTTCTACTGTGTGCTTCGAAGTTTGCATCTTCTCCTATGCGATGGATCAACTCGGACAAATTAACCAATTTGCAACTCCTTAAATTGGGTCCTGTTTCGAGCTTGTTCAACAGTAGAATTTCCCCGATAAGCGTATTGAGTCTTTCTGCTTCAAGGGCAATACGTTGCAGGTTCGGCATGACGTCTTCCGATGCCTTGTTTTTTGATATTTCAAGTGCAACGAATAGTCTTGCAAGAGGGGAACGGAGCTCATGGGAAACGTCTCTCAAAAGCTGCTGACGGTCTTTGATCAGATTCTGAATCTGAGATGTCATTTGGTCAAAATCCAAACCCAATTGGGCAATCTCATCCTGTCGTTTCCCAAGGGTTTCACTAACCCTTGCCCCCAGGTTCCCTGTGGCAAATTCCCGGGTGGCTTTGCGAAGTTTGGTAATGGGGTCTGTAATGTGGCGTGCAAGCAGAAAGCTGAGAAGGGTGAGCATAAGAATAGAGATGGTGATTCTCATTCTAAAGTCACGAGGAAAAATGGAAAATTTTCTCGTTCGCCCCTGGCGCCCTGCTGCTGTGTAAGTTTTTCCATCCGATCCAACGATTCGGCATATCACAACGATGCTATTGGCGGTTGTTACTTTTATGACTGGATTATCATCTTTTCTAAATCGTTTCAGCAGTGCCTCAAATTCCGGGGATATTTTTCTGCTGATCAATGAATTCCCCTCTGGATCGAACAGATACGGTTCGAAATCAAGGATATTTTCCAGTTTATCGGCGTAGGATATTGAGGCGGATTTTCCATCTGAAATCCACTTTTCAATCAAGGGGGTTGAATAAAGATAAAGGATTTGAGCAAGATTCTGTTGACGATTTTCCTCCCGGACCTTCATCCTTGCAGCAGGTCCGGTGCTGGAAGTAAATGCTACCAGCAGGGCGATTCCCACAGATAAAAAATTGATACTGCAGGTAAAAAGGAGAATCTTTAAAAAAAGATTTTTTCTTATTATGCTGGAAAGGTAGTTGTTCAGGAAAAGATCAAACCAAAATTTCTTTGTTTGAGTGCTCATCATTTGTACAGGTCTCCTTATACCCCTTATTCCGGCAGTGAGTAAATATATCCTACGCCACGGATACTTTGAATTCGCTCAATACCCTGATATCTGGGTCCCAGTTTTTTCCTGAGACTGCTGACATGAACATCAATGCTTCTGTCAAAAATATCCAGTTTCCTGCCCAGAACAGTTTCAGAAAGAACATCGCGATTGACCACATTACCGGCATTTTTCATGAGTTCATAAAGAAGTATGAATTCAACGGCTGTTAACGAAACGGGTTTTTCACCTATATTCACAGTCCTTGGTCCAGGATTGAGGATAACATCTCCTATCTCAAGAACGGGACTCTGCCGGGGTATATCTTCAGCGTCTGATCTTGTCTCAAACCGCCGCTGTACAGCACGGATCCTTGCCACAAGCTCTCTGGGATTAAACGGCTTGGGTAGATAGTCGTCTGCTCCCATCTCGAGGCCTACAATCCGATCGACATCATCCCCTCTTGCCGTCAGCATAATAACGGGAATTTGAGATTTGGCACGAATATGGCGCAGGGTGTCGAACCCGCTCATCCCCGGCAGCATTACATCTAAAACCACCAGATCATGGTCTTGGCTGAGGGCAAGCGAAAGACCCTCTTCCGGGGTCTGAACCGCCTTGATATCAAATCCCTCAGGGGTCAGATAATCGCTTAACAGTTCACAGAGTTCTTCATCATCATCAATCACAAGAATACGGTTCATGGCTTTCTCTTAACTATTAAAAATACAATAAATACAGCTATATGATTATTTTTCTATCCAGCTTTCATTATACACAAATACGATTATTTTGCATGTAAAGAAATGTAAAGTGATCTGGATCAAACTTTACAATTCTTAACCCTGCTTAACTGTAACTTTACAGCAAGAGAGAAAAAAATGGGTTATATTCAGATCATTGTTCAAGATGAAAAGAGATCATGATCAAAAATTTTAACCAAAGAATAGAAGGCAGGCGAACAATAATGATAAAAGATTTAAAAAAAGAAAAAATTCGGATGATACGAGGATCTGCGAGCCTTCCATGGATGTCGAACAACCAAATCGTTTTTTTGATACTGATTGTTCTGTTCCTTCATGTTTTTTCCCGGGGGATGGCAGAAGCCTCTGAAACTCAAAAAATGAGTCTGGTCGAGGCGGTTGAGCTGGCGTTAAAATACAACCAGGATTTGAAACTTGCGAAAAACAGTGTTCAATACTCAAAATTTACCCTGGAAAAGGAAAAGAATGATTATCTGCCCCAGGTCACCGGCACCGTGAATACGGCGCTGAACAATGATTTTGAGCAAAGAGCCGCTCTCTATAATCTTCCTCTACTTCGATTTTACCGATGACGACCACATATACAAGGAGACTCAGAAAATGAAGATAAAACTGATTTCAATAATAGTGATAGCAACTTTATTTTCGGGGTTGGGATGGAAACTATATACATCCCAAAATGAAGCTGTTGAAAATAAAGCGAGTGCCCTCACTACGGTAGAATTAGGCGATATTGAGTCCGTCGTCACCTCTCAAGGGACTTTAGAGCCTAAAAATTATGTAGATATCGGTGCGCAAGTCTCTGGTATGATATTAAAAATGCATATTGAAATAGGGGATCATGTCAAAAACGGCGATCTTATTGCAGAAATTGACCCTGATGTTTATGAAGCCAGTGTTCTTGCCAATCAAGCTGAACTTAAAAACCTGCAAGCACAAAAAGCAGAAAAACAAGCCTATCTGAAACAAGCGCAGCAAAAATATGATCGCAATGTGCGTTTGTACAAATCTAAAGCCGTCAGTCAGGAAGTTTTACAAGACTCAGAAAACACGCTTGATATCACAAAAGCCAATATCATGGCGGTTGATGCCCAAATTGAGAAAGCGCAATCTACTTTAAGTGCCTCTGAAACAAATTTAAAATTCACAAAAATATACAGCTCTATGAACGGCACAGTTGTTTCTCAAGAGGTTCAAGAAGGGCAAACGATCAATGCATCGCAAACAACACCAACGATTGTACAAGTGGCCAATTTAGACACAATGACCGTTGTGGCCGAAGTGGCCGAAGCAGATGTCATGAAGTTAAAGCCGGATATGGACGTATATTTCAGCACATTAGGATCAGGGGAGCGTAAATGGAACGGGATCGTTCGTCAAATTGAGCCAACACCTGAAATTGTGAATGATGTCGTTCTTTATAACGTCTTGGTTGATGTTGATAATGAAGACGGCGTATTGATGAGCGGGATGACAACACAAATGTTTTTCGTGCTCGCGAGCGCCAAAGACGTGCCTGTCATTCCAGTTAGCGTTCTAAAACACCGTGTAGAGGAAAAAGATACAGCACAAGGTCAAGCCTATCGCGTGGTTGTTGAGGAAAGTGATGGCCCAAAACCGCGCGTTATTATTGTAAGTGTTGCTGACCGTACGCACGCAGCGATCACAGAGGGGCTACAAGTTGGTGAGAAAATTATAACAACACCACCTGCGAATAAAAAAAGAGCAAAGTCAGAAAAAGAGAAAAGTAAGAATATGGGGCCTGGCGGTCCTTCGGGAAGGAGAGGACTCTAATGACAGCTCCAAACTCCCAACCACTTATAAAAGTAAGCAAACTCTCTCGACACTATCAAACGGGTGAAACCGTTGTGAAAGCTCTTGATGAGGTTGATGTGGAAATTTATTCAGGAGAATTTGTCGCCATTATGGGACAATCTGGTTCCGGCAAATCCACCTTGATGAATATTCTCGGGTGTCTTGATCGTTCTACTAACGGTATGTATGCCGTGCAAGGTCACAATGTAGAAAATTTGGATGCTGACGAACTTGCAGCTTTACGCCGTGACACATTTGGATTTATTTTTCAACGCTATAATTTGCTAAATACTGCTACCGCTGAAGAAAATGTCGAAATTCCAGCCATTTATGCGGGTCTGTCTGCGTTACAACGTAAAGAGCGATCTAAAAAATTATTGAGTGATCTTGGTATAGGGGGTCGGGGTCATCACATTCCCTCTGAACTTTCCGGAGGCCAACAACAACGCGTTGCTATTGCTCGTGCTCTTGTTAATGATCCCCCTGTTATTTTAGCAGATGAGCCAACTGGTGCACTTGATAGCCATAGTAGCGCGGATGTGATGAAACTTATGGAGGAATTAAACGAACAGGGGCGCACTGTAATTTTAATTACACATGAAGAAGAGGTTGCAAAACATGCGCGCCGCATGATCCGTATTACTGATGGGAGAATTGAATCCGATAGCGGTGTTGATGAAAAGGGTATTGCAAAGGCTAGGGGGCAAGCAGACACAAAACAAACACGTGAAAATTCTAACAATATAATTGCCGAAACAAGCGAGGCTGTTAAAACTGCTATACGTGCATTGCGTGTTAATTTATTTCGAACAGCGTTAACCCTTCTCGGAATAGTAATTGGTGTGGCGGCGGTCATTACCATGTTGGCTGTTGGAAATGGCAGTAAACAAAATGTCTTGGATCAGATTAGCTCTATGGGCACAAATATTTTGAGTGTTATACCAGGTGCTCCGGGTATTCGGTCTGCGAATATTGCCACTCTGATACCGGCAGATGCTAAAGCCATTGAGGAGCAGATTGATAACATCAGTGTTGTCGTGCCACAACGTAACGGCAAAAAAACCTTGCGTATGGGTAATATTGACTATTCCGGCAGTGTAGAGGGCGTTAGCGAAGGATTTCCCGATGCTCGGGATTGGGCTATAGAGAAAGGCGCTTTTTTCACACAGAAAGATGTAAGTTCTTATGCGGCCATTGCAGTTCTGGGAACAACAGTTGCCGATATCTTTTTTCCTGATGGGCAAAATCCGATTGGCCAGTTTATTCTGCTTGGGAATGTTCCCTTTGAAATTATAGGTGTCATGGAAACCAAAGGCTCAGACCCGCGTGGGAATGATCAGGATGATACTGTATGGGTTCCATATACAACAGCCATTGGACGGTTATTTGGCTCCAATTACCTCAATGGTATTGTGATTAAGGTGGATGATGTTGATCAAATCAGTCAAACAGAAGTCGATATTACTGCGCTGTTATTGAGCCGTCACCAGACTGAAGACTTTAGTGTCCGCAATTCTGCCTCTTTCTTGGAAATGGCGACCGCCACACAAAACACTCTGACGGTTTTATTGGGTGCGGTTGCCGCTATTTCTCTGTTAGTAGGGGGGATTGGCGTTATGAATATCATGTTGGTTAGTGTCGTAGAGCGTACCCGCGAAATAGGCGTGCGTATGGCAACAGGGGCGCGAAGACGTGATATCATGATGCAGTTTAATATTGAAGCCGCAGTAGTTTGCACTATTGGAGGCATTATAGGCGTGATCTTAGGTTTCGGTGCAGGATACATTTTGTCCCTGTTTGATGTCGATATTGTGTTTTCTGTGATGCCGCCTGTTATTGCTTTTACCTGCGCCGTCAGTACAGGCGTATTATTTGGTTATTTACCCGCAAGAAAAGCCGCTCATCTTGACCCCGTTGTAGCTTTAAGTTCGGAATAGGAAAGCATAAATTATGAGAAAAATAATATTGAATATAGTGGTAATTTTAAGTCTTTCTGCCTGTACCCTAACACCAGATTATGTTCGTCCAAATATCGAAACACCTATTACATGGGATGGAGATGATATAGAAGACAGCGCCGATATTGCTTACACATGGTGGGAAAGCTTTGGCGATGAAACGCTCAATGATTTAATGGCGAAGGCATTATCAAATAATACCGATATTACTGCTGGTGTGCAGGTTGTTAATCAATCACGCGCGGCCTTCAAAATAGCGGGCGCAGATTTATGGCCATCTTTAAGCGGGAGTGCAGGTGGGTCAAATACATATACTAACCCTGAAAGCGCTAGCAGCTTTGAATCAAAGCGTTTCAGTGCAGGGCTAAGCGCATCCTATGAACTTGATTTGTTTGGTGCCAATCGTGCAAACAAAAATGCAGCACAAGCTGATTTACTCTCCAGCATTTATGGACAAGATGCACTTAAATTGGTTGTAATGGGAGATGTCGCGCAGACTTATTTTACGCTTTTAAATTTACGTGAGCGTAAGAAGATCGCAGATAAAAACCTTGAAAGCCGGCGTGAAGTGTTGCGCATCATTCAAATACGCGTCAATGAGGGTGCGGATTCCGATCTGGAATTATCACAACAAAAGTCACTCGTGGCAAGCGCCGAAGCCTCACGCACTCAGATTATTGAATTAACTAAAAATGCCAAAAATGCTCTGGCTGTTTTATTAGGCCGCCTACCTCAAGGGTTTGACGTGCAAACCGTATCAATTGATACGATTAAAATGCCCGATATCGCTGTTGGCCAACCTTCGGAATTGCTAGAACGCAGACCTGATCTCAAAGCAGCTGAGGCCGATCTACTTGTTGCTAATGCGAATATCGGCGCAGCAAAGGCGGCCTTTTACCCTTCTATTTCATTGGGTATGGATGACACCTTTTCAATTGCTGGCTTCAGTGATCCTAGTACAAGTATATTGACGCTGGCTTCCAATATTACTTCCCCTATATTTCAGGGAGGCCGCCTTGAAGGCGGGTTGGAGCAAGCCACAGCAAAACAGTTAGAGCTAGCCGAGAATTATCGTGGTGCAGTTTATACCGCCTTTCAAGATGTTGAGGACGCGCTTGCCGCCGTCCAATCTGCTCAGTCACGTGAACTATTTCTTAAAACTGTAATGGATCAATCTCGCCGCGCCTATGCGCTTTCAAAAGAAAGTTATGATGCGGGGGCTATTGATTTTCAAACCCTGCTTGATACACAAATCTCACTACTATCCGCAGAAGATACATATGCGCAAGCACGTCTTGCAAAGATCACTGCGGCTGTTGGACTCTATAAGGCAATGGGTGGGGGATGGGAAAATTGATACAAATGTTAAACTTAAAAAAAGTGTAATTATATTATTTGCTGTGCAGCCGCCGCAGAGCCACTTCTGAAAAAGATGAGTCAGAATATTTCTACTCCGATTTTACCGATGACGACTACATACACAAGGAAAATCAATATGCATAAACCACCCCGCACCGCGCTTGTACGCGCCCATCAGAGCCATACGGCCGCTCTGCCCGATGCCATCATTGATCGCTGTCCAGCTGATGAGAGCCTGCTGGTCGGTGGGATCGGTATTATGAATATCATGCTGGTTTCCGTAACCGAAAGGACCCGGGAAATAGGTATCCTTATTGCCGTTGGCGCCCGGAGCTCTGATATCCTGATTCAGTTCTTGATCGAAGCGGTCATCCTCAGTCTTTCAGGCGGTATCATCGGGGTCGTAACCGGGATCGGGATCGCCTTTGGATTGGGCAAAAGCATGGGTACCCAGGTGATTGTGGAACCATCCATGATCATCATGAGTGTTGGATTTACTGCAGCCGTTGGAATTTTCTTTGGGTTTTATCCTGCAAGGAAGGCTTCAGCACTTAACCCAATAGAGGCGATGCGATACGAGTAAATGGATAGAGCAGGACAAAAATCTTAAAAATAAAAGGAGTTGAAAATGAATGCAAAAGGAATCATCAGGGTTAATAACTCAAAAAAACATAATTTCAGAAATAATATTCTAATCACAACGACCTGTTTGTTGGTGCTGATGTTAAGTATTGCATGTCCATCAACAATGGCCAGAAGCAGGAGTGATGCGTCTAAAAGTTTGACTTGCGATCAGTTTATGTCACTCCTGAGGACCCAGCTCAATTTGACAGAGGACCAGGAAACACAGATTCGGCCGGGAATAGAATCTGATTTTAAACAACGGGAAAAAATCATGGCAGACCTTGGAAAAGACCGGGAAAATCGAGATGCCCTCAAAGCTGAGTTGCAGAACCTGCAAAAATCGACCGAAGCCAGTGTCGGCCCGTTTCTAACAGATGAGCAATTGGAAGAATTCAAGACACTTTACGAGCAAAAACTTCCTAAAAAGCCTCAAAGAAGTGGGCGGACAGGACGTACCGGGCGAAGTCGGTCTTAACACAAAAAAATAGGATTAGAAAATGAATAAATTATATGGTTTTAGATTTAAATGGGTAAGTTGGTCATTGGCGGGTTTAATGTTCTTTTTCACAATTTTCCCTCCCGGCAGCGCATGGGCACAACGAAAATATACGCCTAAAAAGGCTGGCCCCACTAAACAATACGGAAAAGTGGTCAAAGTACTGCCCGTCGGTCACCGTGTGGTCAGCCTAGGAAAAGTCAAATATCACTATGGCAACGGGATTTTTTACCAGGCGAAAGGGCGTCACTGGATCGTGGTCCGGCCACCAATCGGTGCTGTGGTTGTAGGTTTAGCGGCGACTGCAATTCTTGTCACTGTTTCCGGAAGCCCCTACTATTTATATGAGGGGATCTATTACAGGAAAGTACCTGCCGGTTATGAAGTGGTTGAGGTGGTAGCCCCAGCAACCACAACAGCCACAATTCCCGGGGCAGGAGAAAGAGTCCAGGTGACGACCCTTTTGTTGAACATACGTTCCGGCCCCGGGATGCACCACGGTGTGGTCCGGTCGATATCACAAGGCACCATCCTCACGGTAAAGGGCAGCGCCCCGAGCTGGTTATATGTTGAACTTGAAGACGGGACACAAGGGTGGGTGATGAAGACATATACCATTCGCGTACAGTTACCGGCCCAGGGATGATGATTCAATTGGAACAGATTGTGAGAACATTGGCGCTATTGTCTTGTATGATGTTTGCGTGCGGATGCGGTGCGGTCGGACCGGATAATGACGGCTACCGAACCCATCGATACGATCGCTGCAATGTCATATCTGGAATTGATTTCCATTAACATGGGACTTGGATGCTGCTGGGCCAGTGTTGTTTTTGATGGCAATCAAGGCATGGAAATCCTTATCTTCATATTTAGATCTTCCTGCCGGACACCGGGTGCACGGAGCTATGATGGTGGGGTAGGAGTAATGGAATAGATAGGAACTTGCTTGTAGTCAAGACAGGTAAAAAAGATATCCGTTTTAAATTGAATTACTCGTGCGTATATATGGTATTTATACGCACGAGTAAAAATTTAAATTGAGCGAGCACTTCCAAAACAAATAGTGGGGGGCCAGATCAAAATGATAGAATATTTTTAAACTGAAAATTCCACATATTCCAAAAGTTCATGAGCCACTATATCTGGTATGTGTTGCAATGAAAAATTCTTACAGGGTTTAAATGATTTTTAACATACTCAACTTTTTTGTGGTCAAGGTTTATTATCCTATTCTTAACCCTTCTCGGTACCTAAATTGTCAAGATTATCTTTGGCAAGCTTGATGCTACACTCCCCCCCCCTCCTTCTTATAGTCTTCGTCAAATAGGGTATATTTTAATTACACATTCAAAATATCCGTCAACAAGGTTATTTTTGGTATTG
>JAVERV010000112.1:0-10305 GCA_034006945.1 Desulfobacterium sp.
CTGAACACATCGATGCTGTCATGTCCGAGGTTAACAAAAATGATGACCTGGAGAAACTCACAATAAGCAGAGATGCCATAAAAACAGCAAAGGATGTTTCGGAGATCCTGGTCTTGCTGAAATAATATAATGGGGTACTGGCAGTGGGCAGCGTAACGGATGCTGGTTTTTCGTAGAGTAGATCTGTTGCCTGCCTGCGTATTCCAACTGCCATAGGGGAATGGGGACAGGTAGATAATGCACACGGGATTTTTTGCTGAATTTTGGTGTTTGGCTGGTTTGTGACCCTCTTGTTTCCTGGCTCTTGTCTGTTTTCGTTCTTGCTTGCTTGGTTTCTGGCTGGTGTCACCGGTCAAATCTTGATCCAGCCATTTCAGCCATTTGCCGGTTGCCTGACCTGCCTGTTCTTCTTCTTGCTTTCTGACTGCCACATGCTCGATAATGCACGTTGGGTTTTTGTTGCTGCATCTGTGATGTTGGTTGGCTTGGGACCCGTTTTTTATTGGTTTGTGACTGCTATGGGAAGCGATGTTATGTCAACTTTGCTTAACAAGGCATGGGAGGCATGAGGATAGTAAACAATTTATGGCTGATATTTTTTTAACTGTTTTGTCAAAGGAGAACTTTGACGGTATTATATTAATATTTTGATTTTGCTCTTGACCGGTTTAATACTATTGTTTATTATTCTGCTGATAATGACATATACAATGTTTGTGATGAGTATAAAGGAAATTTAATGCTCACGATAAGCATGTTCTATGGAATTTTAATTTTGATGTTTTTCCGTGATAACCGCCAGCATCATTTGCCTCATATTCATGTCCGATATCAGGGAGCAGAAGTCGTTGTTTCTATATGAGGATGGATCGGTTCTGGGGGGCTGGATTCCTCCAAAACAACTCAAGCTTGTTCAGGCATGGATAGAAATTCATAGAGAAGCTTTGGAAGTTAACTGGGAGCTGGCAGTTAGCGGAGAAGAGCCTTTTCGTATTCCTCCCCTTCAATGAGGTGCTGCCGTGTTGATTGATGTCGTTCATGTAAAGCCATACTTGGATTTTCAATTGGAGTTGGAGTTTGCTAATGGAGAATTTCGTTTTTTTGACATGCGTCCACTTATTGCTGTGACTCCTTGGAATCGTATTGCATCCTCTGCTGTTTTTATGAAAGCATATGTCGAGTATGGCACTGTTGTCTGGCCAGGTGGTATTGATGTAGCATCAGACACTTTGTATCTTGATAGCTATGGAGCTCTGAAAAAAAGCAATGGGAATGAAGCAATGGGGACAGGGACAGGTAAATAATGCACATGCCTTAATCCCATAACCTGACCTCAAACAAGGCCCTCATCACTTCGGTGGTGGGGGCTTTGTTGTTTGCGAGGGGACAGAATGGGGATAGTAGCAGAGAAGCGGAAATGGTGACAAGGATGAATTCTTATCCCTTGATTTTGGACTTAAAACATTTGGTGTTTCAGATCCAGATGAGCGGTTCAGAGATTACAGAAGGTTTTTGTATGAAACCGGTGCAATGGATACAGCGAAAGGTCGACAGATTAAACAGAAAGTGTTGGAAAAAGAGAGAGATAAAGAGTTCGAGGTCACCAGGGTTGATCGTTTTAAATCAAGATCACGGTATTTTTCTGATTCGGGAATCATCGGAACAAAAGCCTTTGTACAAGAAAACTATCAACGCATAAAGCACCTGTTTCAATCCAAAAATGAAAAGAGCCCCAAGGCAATCAACGGGCTTGATGGAATATATTTCCTGAAAAGACTGGTAGAGTGAGTTTGTGTGGAAGCAGGTGTCAAATCTTGAATATGATTATTTAGCCATTGGCTTTTTTTCGTTTAAAATTGACGAGATAAGACATTGATGATAAACTTTCCATAATGGAAGCAAAACTTAGAGATATACGATGGAAGCAAAACTTAGAGATATACGCCATTACATTACAGAAGAGGGAATGGTTCCTTTTCAAGAATGGTTTAATTCTTTAAAAGATGTAAATGCTCAGAATAGAACAAACATGCGTCTCAATAGATTGCGTCTGGGCTTATTCGGTGATATCAACCGTATTGGTGAAGGCGTTCATGAGCTTAAAGTTGATTATGGCCCAGGCTATAGAGTCTATTTTGCTAATGAGGGAAATACCATTGTCATTTTGCTTTGTGGTGGCGACAAAAAAACTCAAAAACAAGATATCCAAAAAGCCAAAGTTTATTGGGCAGATTATAAGAAGAGGTGAGCATGAAATCAGTTAGTCACGAAGAATGGTTAATCAAAAAACTTAAAGACCCTGAATATGCTTCAATCTATCTGAAGGAAGCTTTGAATGATGGAAATCAAGATGTAATTCACCTCGCTCTTCAAGATGTTCTCAAAGCTAATGGGTATATAGTAACGAAAGAGCAAGAAACCGCATAAAGGGATGTGGAGATATAAAGCGATCTGGTTCATTTTGACCCCTAAATGGGCCTTCTAAGGAATTTAAGGCCCTCATTACTTCGGTGGTGCTGGTTTTTTTTGTTTCCGAGTCTTCTTCCTTGCTGTCTTCCCCATGTTGGCTGCTTCATCCTTCTAATCTTTTGTAGGAAGTAAATGGGGACAGGTAAATAATGCACATATCCTAATCCCATAACCTGACCTCAAACAAGGCCCTCATCACTTCGGTGGTGGGGGCTTTGTTGTTTGCGAGTGGGGGGAATGGGGACAGGTAGATAATGCACGCTGGGTTTTTGTTGCTGCTGTGATGTTTGATGTTGGTTGGTTTTTGACCCGCCTGTTTTTCTTGGTTTCTGGCTGCTATGGGAAAGCGATCTTATGTTAACTTTTTCTTTCCTTAACTGTTTTGTGAAGCAGGAACTACAAAAAAGATAGTGCTTGACGAGTTTTGCGGTTATGGTATTTTTTTAAAGAAAAGATAGATGGTAGGCGCTAATGGAATAATATGGAGATTGAAAAGTTATGCCCACTATAAGCATGTTTTACGAGATTTTGGTGTCGATTTTTTTTGAAGATAATGTGCGACATCATTTACCTCATATTCATGCTCGTTATCAGGGTAAGAAAGCTTCCGTTTCTATTAATGATGGAGCTGTTCTTGCTGGCAGTTCTAATTCTAATTGGGAGCTTGCAGTTTGTGGTGAGGAACCTTTCCGTATAGAACCATTAAGATAAGTACGATAAGGAATAGCAATGAAAGAATTATTGGATATTATTAAAGTTAAGCCCTACGCAAACTATCATTTGTTGCTTGAATTTGAAAATGGTGAAAAGCGTTTGTTCGATATGGCTTCTATTATTGATAAGAGACCTTTTAATCGGCTGAAAGGTTCTCTTTTTATGGCGGCAAAAGTTGAATATGGAACAGTTGTATGGCCAGGTAATATCGATATTGCTCCTGAAACTTTGTATGATAAATCTGCGATAATCTGAAGGAGCTCGGGCTAGAGAAGGGGCTGAATGGGGGCAGGTAGATAATGCTTGACCGGGTGCTTGCCTATAATGTCATTTGAGCCGGGTTTCTCAATGGAAACAACAATGAAAAGCAGCCCAAGGCAATCAACGGGCTTGATGGAATATATTCCATGAAAAGACTGGTTCAATACATATCTCTTTGCTCTGCCAGTTTTTTGTGCTTGTGTCTTTTTTTTGGCATGGTTATAATGTTTAGAAAATTTGGTCTGCCTAATCCTGTATCACTGAAAGATGATCTGAAAACAGGGAGATACTGCGGTTTGACCCAACCCATAAATATCCCAGAAAATCCTGTCGATTTTATTCAGGATTGTATTCACACAAAACAAGTATATTGGACATATCATGTCAATATGCGACTTATGAAACGGTCAATTTCTCGTACTTTCTTTGATTTTAGACTCTGTTGATAATTTTGTGTTGATAGAATCGTATCCTGCAGATAAATATCTTCCAAGCTATCTTATCTGGTCGACGATAAAGGGTATAATCTTTCATATTCTTTTTGCCGTTGATGTGAACGAGGGTAATGTTAGGGTGGTTACAGCATATAAGCCTGATCCTGATAGATGGATGGACAACCTGAAAAGGAGACATAATTGATGAAATGTCATATTTGTGCTGGATCTATGCAGCAAATTAAAACTGATCTTCCGTTATTACAACCAGTAGGCCAGTACAAACTAAAATATATCCCTTCACCCAACCAGCCCCGGCAGGGTAAAATTCCACCATGACAGATAAAAATAAAAACGACACCCCAGGGGTAATTAATCCCCATGACAAACTATTCCGGGAAGTCTACAGTGATCGGGAGAATGCCCACAGCTTCTTAATCAACCACCTGCCGGATAAGGTTCTGGATCTGGTGGATATGTCCACCCTGGAGATCAGCAAGGACAGCTTCATTGAAAAAGAGCTGGCTGACTATTATTCCGACATACTTTATCAAGTTACACTTAGTGATGGAAGCGCAGGGTCCATATACCTGCTGTTTGAACACAAAAGCTATCATGACAGGTATGTTCACCTCCAGCTGCTGGAATACATGGTCAAGATCTGGCGGCTGCATATAAAACAGCACAAGGGCGAACCTATAAGCTTACCCATTGTGATACCGTTGCTGATTTGCCATGGAAGGCAGGAGTGGCCAGAAGGTACCATGCGGCTGACATCGATGTTATCCGGCCCGGTGGATGAACTTCTAGGGTACATCCCAGACTTTGGGTTTGAGCTTTATGACCTGAACCGGTTCTCTGATGATCAGATAAAAGGGACGGTCATGGGTCGGGTGATGATGCTGCTGTTCAAATATATGTATAAGCAGGAGTTGCGGCATAGATTGCCCGAAATATTTTCCTTGTTTGGAACATTGATGGAAAAAGAAACCGGGATGCAATATTTAGAGATGATGCTCCGGTACCTGGTATCTGTGGTGGGTGACGATGATGGTCTGTCATTGGATGAAATAAAAAAGATGGTTGAGCAGGCTATCTCTAAAGATATGGGAGGATATGTTATGACAATTGCAGAGAAACTTAGGCAAGAAGGTGAAGAGCGGGGTAGGTTGGAAGGTAAGCTGGAAGGTGAGTTGAAAGGCCTCAGAGAAGGCATTGAGTTGGGCATAGCCCTCAAGTTCCCGGAACACATTGATGCTGTCATGTCAGAGGTGGACAAAATTGATGACTTGAAAAAACTCACAACAAGCAGAGATGCTATAAAAACAGCAAAAGATGTTTCGGAGATTCTTGCCCTGCTGAAATAACATGATGGGTTCTGGCAGTGGGTAGCGTAACGGATGCTGGCTTTTCCTATAGTAGATCTGTTCTCTGCCTGCGTGCTCCAACTGCCATAGAAGCCTTACTCCTTAAAACCTTCCCTCCTACCATCCTTCCTCCGTTGTACTTCCTTTCCCTTTTTATATATCGCACCATAGCTGAACAAACTCCTGCCCCTGTTGTATATCTTTAGGCTTGCTACCAAGTGTTGATTACAATATTATTTATTCAGGTTTTCGCCCAACAATTGCAAATTATTTTGACCGCTGATATATAAAAAGTCAGTTTTTTAATGTATGGAATTCACAATAATCTTTTGACTGGGACCGATAATAATGAAAAAGTTGGGAAGGATGTGTCTACACCAATAGCCTCCTTCCCAACTTCCAGAGGATATAAAATATCCAATACCAATTCATTAACACATATTCGAACATATGGGAATACAAAGTTGACTTTTCAAACATATGTTTTCAGGATTATGTCGGTAGCAAATGCCTTATTTGCGGAGAAAAAGACTGTCATAAACCCATCAAAGAATACCATCGTTACGCCGTAGACCTGTTTCCATTTAAAAAGGAAAGAGTTCCGGTTCCCAGGTTTTTATGCGATAAAACAGGTAAAACATTTTCCTTGTTGCCCAGCCAGCTGATTCCTTATTGCCAATATACTGTTGATGCCGTCATCGGCACCTTGGTCAAGGTATATGATTTTCAACAAATAGGACAGAAAGGCTATTATGGTGCCAGCCTTGAACTTTCTCCAGATTGTTTAGTAACACCGTATCTTATAGAGACCTGGGCTGTATTGATACAGGCCGGTTTTCTTCGCGGACATCACATTTTCCATGAAAAAGTTTCTTTACCTGGTAGTAAGAAATTTGATTCAAGGCAAATGATCACAAGGATTTATCTGTACCTTCAAAATATCACCGGGGTCGCCAGTCCCAAACCCTGCCATGTGAAGCCAGCTATACGATATTATTTCAAACGAACCGGGAAATGCTTATTTGGAAGGGCATCCTGTGACCGTATTCGCCCACCTTAAAAATAAAATCCCGGGATGGAAAGGTCCATTACTCTGTTGACCAGGATAGCTCCCGGTAACGGGAATGATGTTTTTGGGCATATTCTGACACAAGATTGATAACATCTTTCTTTTCAGCAGGTTATATTGTCGACTATGACAACATTTTTTTGACGACAATATCATTATAGGAGATGTTATGGACAATGAAGCTCGTGAACAAATTGCTTTGATCCGCTATAAATTGATCAGTCCTGTTTTGGTAGAACCAGGGAGAGTACAAAATGAGTACTTCCGCACCCAAGCCGCCAAACGTCATGAATTTCCACGCTATGGCAGCCGAAAGGTCAAAGTATCCACCTTGAAATCCTGGCTCAAATCATACAAAAGGCGTGGTTTTGAAGGCTTGAAACCCAAAATAAGAAGCGATAAAGGCAGGCCTAGGAAAGCTGGCCCGCAACTAATGGATGCTATCAGGGTTCAATGTAAGGCGTACCCTTATATTACCGTGAAGCGGCTCCACGAAATGCTTACGGAAAAAGGTCATATCGGAGATCCCCCCATTCATTACAATACTCTGTTGCGAATTATTAAAGAAGAGCAGTTGTTAATTTTTGGAAACAAACGCCGGGATGAACGGACCAGCTTTGAAACCGATCATGTAAACTGCCTTTGGATGGGCGATTTTATGCATGGTCCCCTGGTAACCCTAAATCGAAAAACGCATAAAGCCATATTGTGTGCCATCATAGATGACCACAGCCGGATGATCGTGGGGCATGCATTTACGCCTACAGAAACAGTCCTCTCCCTGACCCTGGTACTGAAAAATTCTTTTCTTGCCTTTGGATTTCCGAAACGCCTCTACGTCGATAATGGAGCGTCTTTTAGTTCTGATTTCTTGGCCAAAGCCTGTGCATTATCCGGTATATCACTGATCCATTCCAAACCCTATGATTCACCTTCCCGTGGAAAAATTGAGCGGTTTTTCCGCACGGTTCGGGATCGTTTTCTATCAACCCTAACCGAAAAAATAACATTAGAAGAACTCAATGCAGCATTCGCCATCTGGCTGCATGATGATTATCATCATAAACTGCATACCGGCATAGACGAACGGCCCATTGACCGTTATCACAGGTCTGTAAACCACACCAATATCACCCGGCCGACTAAGTCGGAGTTGGATGAAATATTTCTTGTTCGACATGAGCGGGTAGTCAACAACGATGCAACCATCAGTTTTAAAGGTAATATTTTTGAAGTCCCCACCGCTTATATCAGGCAGCGTATTGATGTTCGCCATCCAGTGGATGCGGAGCAGGAACTGTATCTCTATGATAAAGATATCCGGGTCTGTCGTCTCAAATTCGTTGATAAACGTCAGAACGCCAGAACTTTCAAACCTCATCAGGCTGAAACAAATATCTCTTATGCCAGGGGAAAGGTTCAGAAATGAAAGATCTCCTGGCCTGGTTCGGCTTTAAACACTACCCGTTTGACAAAGAAATCAAAACTGCTGATGTTGTTGATACGCTGATCTTTACAGAAGCCCTTGCACGTTTAGATTATATGAAGCGCAGGGGTGGCATCATGTTACTGACAGGGGACCCAGGTGTGGGAAAAACAACTGTCACCAGACGGTTTGCAGATACTCTTAATGAAAACCTTTTCAATGTTGTTTATACGCCCTTAAGCACGCTCAACCGGACGGACATTCTCAGGCATATCAATGCTTTGTTGGGATTGCAGAACCGATTTACCAAAAGCGGAAACTATCAACAAATCCAGAAAGAACTTCTCGATTCCAAAGAACATAGGGGCCGGACAGTGGTTCTCATTATTGACGAAGCCCATCTGCTGAAGCCTGGCCCTCTCGAAGAAATCCGCCTGCTGACAAATTTTAAGATGGATTCCTTTGATCCGTTCTTGCTTATTTTGTCGGGTCAATCCGATTTAAAACGTATGATGAACTTTGCAGTCATGGAACCACTAAATCAAAGGATTAGAATGCGATATCACATGACTGGGCTATCGGAACAAGACACCGCTAATTATATTACTGAACGTCTTAAATGGGCCGGGTGTACAGCACCCATCTTCAAAGAGGATGCTTTATCGGCAATACGGGAATATTCATATGGTTTTCCAAGACTGATCGGTAATATCTGTGAGGAGGCCCTGACCTATGCCATGTTCTGCGATCAAAAAACAGTGGATGCGGACATGATACTGAGAATTAAAACCACAGACGACATGAATAAAAATTAACAGTTTCGGTGAAACGGAGTCAGGCTCTGCTGGGGAGCAACCTGACAAGGGATGGCCGGAAGCAGGTAGCATTGAGTAATGCACCGGGGGGAAGTAGGAAAATCCTGCTTCCCCTTTCCGTATTATTCAAGCTTTCCTGCCTATGCCTTAAAAACCCACTGCGGACGAGCGTAGCGAGTCCAAAATAAAACGCTGGTCATCGGTCAATATATTCTTGTTAAAAATTCGTAAATTCATATGTGCTTTTGATAATAAATAGCGTGTTGCAACAAACATTGGTCAAAATTATGGGTTCAGTTACAAACAGCATAAAATTCAAATCAACAATAGAATATTATGGCGCACGCTGGAAAATAGAATCCGGTTTTAAGGAGATAAAGCAGGAAGTTGGTAGCTCAAAAGCACAAGTTCGGAATGCGGAATCAGTACTGAATCACCTTAACTTCTGCATGATGGCCACAACGCTGACATGGATCTATGCTGATAGGTTGGAAAAAGCACCAGACCGAAGACATAAAATTCGGGGACGAGCAGGATTTGCATTTTCTGATGTGCGCAGGATTATAGCCGAGTAAAAAGCCTTTCAACGGGAAATGCTGAAAGGCTTGTGTCTTATGGCTGGGTGATAAGGATTCGAACCTTAATTGACGGAGTCAGAGTCCGTAGTCCTGCCATTGGACGATCACCCAATGAATTTAATAGAGACTTTATATCCCATGACGCGCTTTGAGTCAATAGGATATTTGTTTAAAGTTTTACGGTTGTTATTCTTGTGTTTCCAATGCTGGTAAAGCGTTTTCACCTTCCCTGTTTGGTTCTGCTGCAGCTGGAGCGCTTTCCTGTTCCGCAGCTTGAATGGGCAGGACTATTTCGGTTGACTTGATATTCATCAGTGCGTCGTGGATGGTAGATTTGTATCGGGCGATCGTCTCTTTTTCCTCTGTTGTTGTTGCAAAATCAGAGGCTTTACCCACAAGATCAATGAGCGGTTGAAAATCGGGAAGTCCCTGTTCTTTGATCAGGTTGTCTGCCATGCCAAGGTAGTAATTAAAGGGAATGGGAAAGATGTCTTGTTTTGAATAGACCTTTTGTGTCATTTTCGGCAGCTTTATGTTTTTTAGAAAAACAATTTTTTGGGTACTTATGGGTGCAAATTGTCCCTTCCATATTTCCACGCCAGCATTGGTGTGCTTGATATAGAATTTTTTGGAGTTGCTGATACTTGTACCCACTACCATTAAAAGCAGCAGGACAAAGCAAATACCTGCAAGAATAGCAGGGATGTATTTTGTTCTGGCCGCTGAAGTATTGTCAGCCCCCTGAATGTGACTTTCATTGGCTTCAGCCTCTTTTGCCTCTTTTTCAGCGATCTCCCTGATAACTCTTTTAATCTCAATAGCTCGTTGTGCAGCCTTTTCCTCTGCCTCTTTGGCGAGTCTTTCCTTTTCAGCCTTTTCCTCTGCCTCTTTGGCGAGTCTTTCCTTTTCAGCCTTTTCCTCTGCCTCTTTAGCGAGTCTTTCCTTTTCAGCCTTTTCCTCTGCCTCTTTAGCGAGTCTTTCTTTTTCAGCCTTTTCCTCTGCCTCTTTGGCGAGTCTTTCCTTTTCAGCCTTTTCCTCTGCCTCTTTGGCGAGTCTTTCTTTTTCAGCTTTTTCCTCTGCCTCTTTGGCGAGTCTTTCCTTTTCAGCCTTTTCCTCTGCCTCTTTAGCGAGTCTTTCCTTTTCAGCCTTTTCCTCTGCCTCTTTAGCGTGTC
>JAVERV010000020.1:0-55885 GCA_034006945.1 Desulfobacterium sp.
AATCAAACTCTCCAGTTAAATTCTTTTGAATATCTTTTGTGTGCTTTCACAGCACTCAAAAAATACGCTTCATCTCTTTTTGTCACTAACCAGTTTTCAAAGATCAATAGATCGGGTTCAATAGATCAGGTTCAACAGATCAGGGCAAAACAAAAAATTAAAAATGCCTTTGCGGAAGCCCTGTTCCCCAAAGACTCTGCAAATCTACATGGATTCGTTTGTCCTGTCAACTCTTTTTTAATCGGAAAACGATACAATTCTATATCTACCTGAAATAAATGAGATAAAACCTTAAGCAAAACCTCATCGAACCGCCTTCTGCCTTAGGAGAAGATCCGTTAGAACAATCGCCACCATTGCTTTACACACGGAATTAATCCTGGGGATGGCCGATACATCATGACGGCCACGGATGGAAATAATAGTCGCCCTTCCCTCTTGATCAATGCTTTTCTGCTCCCTTGAGATGGAAGGAATGGGTTTGACATGCACCCTGGCAACGATCTCATCTCCATTGGAGATACCGGCAAGGATGCCGCCGCTGTTGTTTGTTTCAAACCGTTCTGCAAGGGGTGAATTGAGGTTTTTGGGGCGTTGTTTTACTCCATGAGCCTTAGATTGCGGCGACTGCTCCAGAATCTGGTCGTTGTTCTGGAATCCCGTCATCTGTGCCGCCTTGAAACCTGCACCTATTTCAACTGCCTTGACGGCTCCAATACCCATGAGTGCCCCTGCAAGCATGGCGTCAAGCTTTTCAAACACCGGTTCTCCAAGCCCCGGAGGAACATTGACCACCCTTATCTCCACCACCCCCCCGATGGAATCGCCCTGCCCTTTCACCTCTTTTACCCTGGCCTCCATTGCTGGGACAATGGCCGGATCAGGAGATTGAAAACGGTTGTTGCGGGTTTCATTCCAGTCGATTTTTTCTGCCCTTACTCCGCCAAGCTCCAGGGTACAGGTTTCGATTCTGATACCGTACTCGTCCAGGATCGCCTGGGCCACGGCACCTGCCGCAACCCTTGATACGGTTTCCCGGGCCGAGGCCCTGCCACCGCCCCGAAAATCACGAATACCATATTTTGCCTGGTAGGTAACGTCCCCGTGACCCGGCCGGAACACCTCTGCAATGCCTGAGTAGGCCCTTGAATCAGCATCCTGGTTCTTGATTTCAATCATGATGGGGGTGCCGGTTGTAACCCCCTCGAAAACACCTGAAAGGATAACCGGAATGTCAGACTCTCTTCTTGAAGTACTCGCGGATGTAAGGCCGGGCCTTCGACGATCAAGCGCCCTCTGGATAATGGCCTCGTCAAGGGGAATCCCGGGAGGAGAGCCGTCCACTACAACACCCAGTGCCCTGCCGTGGGACTCCCCCCAGGTGGTAACCCTGAAACAAGTTCCAAAACTGCTACCCGCCATAGTCTATGCTCCTCTTATCAAGTATCCTTTGTATGGTTGCGGCTGTTTCCGCCGGATCGTGTTGATCGGTATCCACCACCAGGTCGGCCGCCGCTTGATAAAGGGGCTCCCTTACCGCCAGAGTTTCCACCACCTCTTGCTCTAGGCTTTTCCCGGTGAGGGAAGGCCGCAAACCAGGGGTTGCGGTATCCCCGGAGATCCGTCTCAATATCGTATCAGCCGAAGCCCTGAGCCAGACCACCGTCCCGGCAAATTCCATGACAACCAAGTTTTTCCTGTCAAGAACAACGCCGCCCCCCGTTGCAATGACCATGTCATCGGAGGTCAACACCTGTTTAAGCACCTGGGATTCTATTTTCCTGAACCCGTCCCAGCCGAGGTCGGCAACGATGGATGCAACGTCTGAACCCATGGTAGCTTCAATGACACGGTCCGTATCCACAAAAGGAAGGGACATGACACGGGCAAGAATCTCCCCCGTGGTACTCTTTCCCGTACACCGATAACCAACCAGAATCACATTCATTTCAGGGTCTCGAACACTTCCCAGTAAGTTGGAAAGGATTTATTAACGCAGGATTGATTTTCAATGATCATATTGTCGACCACGAGACCTGCAACGCTGAAGGCCATGGCGATCCTGTGGTCGTTAAAGGTCTCTATGGAAGCGCCACGGATACAGTTCTTACCACCCGATGTGCCGTGATGAGAACCCTTGAGCCTTGACCCTTCCTCGATATCAACGCCTGTCACCGAAAGCCAGTCAGCGCCCTGATCGGCTTGAACACCCATTTTAATGAGTTGAGACACAACCGCCCCAATTCGGTCACACTCCTTCTCCCGTAAATGGGCAATGTTGACAATCCGGGTGGTGCCCCTTGCAAAGGCGGCAACAACGGCAAGGGTTGGAACCACATCAGGGCAGTCACCCATGTCCACCTCAATTCCCCTCAGATCTCCGCCCTGAACCGTGATCCCCATGTCAGTTGCCATCACCCTGCATCCCATGCGCTCCAGGATATGGACAAACTCAAGATCCCCCTGCAGGGAATCGAGCCTCGCCCCTGCTACCGTTACAGGGGCTCCAGTGACGGCACCTGCCGCCCAGAAATAGCTGGCATTAGAAAGATCAGGTTCTACCGAAAAATGTCCGGGCAGATAGGTCTGGCCCCCTTTGACCTGAAATCGGGTAGGGGTGATCCGCCGGGCCACAACCTGAAACTTTGCCATCACATCCATGGTAAGGTCAATATAAGGTGACGACACGGGAGGTGAAATAAGGGTAATATCGAGTCCGTTGCTTAAAAATGGAGCTATCATCATCAAGGCTGAGAGATATTGGCTGCTGGTTGAACAATCCAGGGTGACCTGACCACCTCTTCGCTGTCCACCTTTGATGATCACCGGTGGACAGCCGTTCCCATAAAGGGAATCTGCAGCAATCCCGATCATTTTCAGCGAGGACAAAAGCGCATCCATGGGCCTCTGGGCCATGCGTTCATCTCCGCAGAGGTAGTAGGGAGAATCGCCAAGAGCTGCGACACCTGCCACAAGGCGCATGGATGTGCCTGAATTTCCGAGATAAATCTCGCCTTGAAATGGAGCGGGTGTACCGTTGAATCCACCCACCGAATGAACAGGACGGGAATTTTCGTTATTCATCTTATTAAATGAGGCACCCATACTGGTGAGAGCCTCCATGGTTAATTCGGTATCCTCGCAGCTTAAAAGGTTGTCGATTGTGGATTTTCCCGCGGCAAGGGCCGCACACACAACCATCCTGTGGGAGATGCTTTTAGAACCTGGAACCGCTACAGTACAGGAGTTGAGCTTTCTCTTTTCTATCTGTATCATCTTTTCTCCAAAGCCTTAAGCAAGGCAGATTTCATTGTTTTTACCGGTGCTGGTTTACCGGTAAAAAGCTCAAATTGCAAGGCCCCCTGGTTGACAAACATCGCGGTCCCGTCGATGACGGTGCATCCCTTTTTACGGGCCGCATGAATTAATGCTGTTTCTAAAGGCGTGTATACAATGTCCATGACTACCATGGACGATTTGAGAATTTCAGGATCAAGGGGAATTGTGTCCGTGGCCGGTGTCATGCCAAGGGCTGTTGCATTCACTATAATTTCAGGATCAACGTTTTCAACATCATCGCTTGAAATAAAAGTTGCCCCCAACTCGTGTGCAAGTTTTTCCCCCCGCTCCTTTGAACGGTTCACGATAAAGGGGATAGCCCCCCGCTGTTTAACCCCGAAGACAACAGCCCTGGCTGCCCCGCCAGCACCAAAAACCACCACCCGCCGACCGTTGAGATCACACACCCCTTCAAGGGGATCAACCGCCCCCATACAATCTGTATTATAGCCAAAGAGCTTACCCTCCCGATTGACAACGGTATTCACCGCCCCCATTGAAAGGGCAAGGGAATCAACCCCGTCGAGCAGGGGAATCACCGTCTCCTTGTGGGGAATGGTTATCGATGCCCCGGCAATATCGAGGGTCTTGATGGCTGCGATTGCCTTATCTACACTTGGCACATTAAAGGCAAGGTATACGGCATTGATCCTTTCTTCCCGAAAGGCTGCATTGTGCATCACAGGGCCTAGAGAATGGGCCACAGGATCGCCAAAAAGGGCGTACAGACGTGTCGCTGAATTGAACTTAAAAATTGCATTCATAGCTTTTAATCTTGACCTATAAACTGATTACATCCTTTCTGTTGGGGCTCCCCTTGGGGGTGCCCTTGTGGACAACCAACCGAATTGTCCCAAAAACAAACCAAAAAACTTGAGAATCGATTAACAGCTAATAGCTAACAACTAACAGCTGGATATGACCCTAGGAACTTCAAATAAAGGCAGTTTGCCTTCATCCCTTCAACCGCTCTCTTAACAGGAGGATCATCCATATGACCCTCTATGTCCATGAAAAAATAGTAGCTCCAATTCTGGTGGCGGCTGGGTCTTGATTCAAGCTTTACCATGTTGAGCCCAGCAAGGTTCACAGGCTCAAGAACCTTAAAAAGAGCACCCGGTACATGGGAGGTTGCAAACATTATCGAGGTTTTATCCCTGCCCGTTTTTTCCCTTTGATCCCTGCCGATAACAAGGAAACGGGTCACATTACCGATGCGGTCCTCGATCCTGGACTCCACCACCTGGAGCTTATAGAGGTGGGCAGCCCTGGAATTTGCAATGGCGGCAGCCCCCTTTTCCCCAGCGGCTATTGTTGCGGCAAAGGAGGTGGAGGTTGTTTCCACCAGGCTCACCCCCGGTAAATTCTTCTGGAGCCAGTTCCGGCACTGGGCAAGGGCCTGGGGATGGGAATAAACGGTTTTGGTACCGTCAAGATCGCCTGTGAGGGAGAGAAGGTCGTGGGATATGGGTTCATAATGCTCGGCAACAACGGTCAGATCAAACTCGTAGAAAAGATCCAGGGTGTGATTAACCGCACCTTCAATGGAATTTTCAACCGGAACAACCCCGTAATTACTTTCTCGTTTCTCCACCTGCTCGAAAACATCCCTTATGGTTGTCTCATGAACAAACTGTCCTGAATGGTTGAAATGATTGAGCGAGGCAAGGTGGGTATAGCTTGCCTCAGGACCAAGATAGGATATCCGCCGGGTCTTTTGAATTTGACAGGTTGCCGTCATGATTACGCTGAAGATGTGACAGAGAAGATCGTCATCGCAGGGTCCTTGATTTATCTGGCAAAGACGTTCCAAAACCCTGTTTTCCCGTTGCTGATCAACGACCTGAGCTCCTAATTTCTGCTTTATTACACCTATTTTTTTCCCAATTTCAAGGCGGCGGTTTATCAGAGAAACCATCTCTTCGTCCAGGATATCGATCTCGACCCTAAATTGTGCAAGTTCTTTTTTACCCCCTGGAGAGCCAGGGTCTGCTGATCCTTCAATGTCCGACATGGTTCCTCCTATAAATCGAAGATCAAATCTTTATTCCTCACTTCGGATCTGGCGGTTCTTTTTTAAATACAAAGGTCTTGATACGATTACCGTCCCTCTCCTTTACCGTTACCGTATAGGAACCGATCTGGATGCTCTCCCCAACCTCTGGGATTTTCCCTATCTGCTCAAGGATATAACCTGAAAAGGTATCATAATTATTGGAATCTTGAATGGTGAGGCCAAGTTTCTTGTTCACCTCATCAATATCTGCCTTGCCAAGAACCACCCAGCGTTTATCCTTGAGCTTCACCACATGGGGGTCAAGCCGGTCACTTTCATCAATGATTTCACCCACAAGTTCTTCCAGAACATCCTCCATGGTCACAAGCCCCTCCACTCCCCCGTGCTCGTCAATAACGATGCCGATGTGATTTTTCATCTGCTTGAACTCGTGGAGCAGGGAATCGATTTTTTTGGACTCAGGAACAAAAAACGGTTCCCTCATGATCTCCTTCACATCAACGATGGAATCTGTATCTGATGCACAACACTCATGGTATTTTGCAAAAAGGTCCTTGACATTGAGAGTCCCCACAACATTGTCAATACTATCTTCAATGACAGGGAACCGCGAAAAACCCGTTTTCAAAATTTCCTTTATGTCAACCGGGTCGTTGAGATTGATCGTATACATATCAGCCCTGGGAGTCATTATCTCCGAGGCGCAGGTATCGTCAAACTCAAAGATGTTTGAGATAAGCTGGCGCTCCCCCTCCTTGATCTCCCCCCCCTCCTCAACAACCTCCACCATGGTCATGAGTTCATCCTCTGTTACCGCAGATTTACTTGCAAAGGGACCCAACACCTTTGGGATGAAGTTTAATACAACAATGACAGGGAAAAAAAATTTTGAAAGCCAGAATATCGGATAAATAACAATCCTGGCTACCAGCACATTATTATGGGTAGCAAAGGATTTGGGGAAAATCTCCCCAAACACAACGATCAGGAAGGTCATGATACCGGTTGCAATCCCCACGGCATTCGAATCGAACCTCTCCATCATCAGCGCCGTGGCAAGGGCTGAACCGCCGATATTGACAAGGTTGTTTCCAATAAGGATGGTTGTCAAGAGACTGTGGGGGTCCTTTTTCATGCGAAGAATCAGCTGATCGATCCTGGTGCCTTCCTTGGCAAGATGAAGCGCCCTTACCCTGGAAATGGAAAAGAGCGCAGTTTCCGAAGATGAAAAAAAAGCGGACAAAAAAAGAGCAAATACAAGTAAAAACAACTGGATGGACATGGGGTTAACTGTTCCTATTTATTTTAAACGGGCCTAGAACTACAAATGCAGCCCTTAGTGTTACGGTCTTTTTCTGGCACCCGGCCCCAGCTAAAAGATTATACCAAAAACCAATGAAAAAAAACAATGCCTTTGAAATGTCAGACTTCTCATTTTCTGCTGCCGGGCAGACTCCGGTCCCTGAGAAGCTCCATGGCAAGCCTGGCAGTTCTCCGGGATGCACCCTGCCCTCCCAGAAGCTTTCGAATCATCATAAGTCTTTTGTGAATGCGATCAAGTGATTCTCTGTTTAAGAGTGACAAGACCTTGAGGGCAATCTTTTCAGGGGTTGCATCGTCCTGGAGAAGTTCTGGCACAATCTCCTCTTTTGCAATTATGTTTGCAAGACCAACATGCTTTAACCTGACAAAGGTTCTGGCAATAAGATAGCTCAGCTTAGAAAGACGATAAACAATAATCATGGGAACACCACAGATGGCGGCTTCGAGAGTTACCGTTCCAGAGGCTGCAATGAGGATATCGCATTGATCAAAAAGAACCTGGCAGGGTCCTTTTACCGGAACAAAAAGAGGAGGGGTATCGGGAAATTTAGCGTTGTAAAAATCAATTGTCCCAATGATCCTTCCATGGTCCACCGACCCTGCCAGGGAAACAAGGAATTTAACATTTTCATCTTTTTTGCGGATTAACAGGGCTGCCTGGAGCATGGGGTCCAAAAGGGTTGAAATTTCTGTCTCCCTGGAACCGGGAAGAAGCCCGATGACAAACCCTGCTTCTGGCGAAGAGTTGCGCTGTACCCTGACTTCGGGATAACAGTCCAGAAGGGGATGACCCACAAAGGTTGCAGGAACACCGGCCCTTTGAAACAGGGGCACCTCAAAGGGGAAGATCAATGCAGCATGGTCGACCACCCTTTGTATCGTCTTAAGACGCGATCGTTTCCAGGCCCATACCTTTGGGGTGATGTAGTAGAGCACGGGAACCCCGGCTCGCCGGGCAAAGGCGGCAGCCCTGAGGTTAAACCCGGGGTAATCGATAAGAATGACAAGATCGGGTCGGGTGATCTTGACCATCTGCCTGAAACGGCGAAACGCCCTGTTGATGACCCTGAACTGTGCGATCACCTCGGTCACACCCATGACGGATAGGTTCTTGATATGAAAGAACAAATCCATGCCCTGGGCCTCCATCAGGTCACCGCCAAGGCCGGTGATCAAAAGAGAGGAATCGATCTCCAGGAGAGAACGTACAAGATTTGCCCCATGAAGATCTCCCGAGGGTTCTCCGGCTACAATCATCACATGATAGGGCGGAGGTTTGGAGTCGCTCCCGACGGTCATTTAAATTCTGCCTCGTCCATGGCAACAATTGAGATCCCATGTTCATCTGCCAGGGCTATCATTCGTTCCCTGTCAAAGGAGATACTCTTTCCCGCCTCAAGGGCCAGTGCAGACAAACCTGATTCAGCCATTATTCCTATGGTTTCTGCCCCGGTTGCGGGCAGATCAAACCGCCGATCCTGAATGGGTTTGCAAAGCTTCACAAGAACGCTTTTCCCCTTTCCAAGGCTGCCCCCCCTTCGAATGGTAGCATCGGTTCCGTCAGCCGCTTCAACGGCAAGCACGGTACCGTTTCCAATAACGACGGCCTGACCCACATCAAGCTTGCCTATCTGCCTTGCAATGGGCCAGCCCGCTCTAATATCCTTCATTTCCGCCTTGTCAGGCCCACGCCTTGTCCAGCACCCCTTTGGGGAAACAAGCTCGGGAAAAAGAAAGGTTGAGGGCCTTATAATGATGCCATTACTCTCAACGAGGTCAGCAAAGGCCCGCAAAACCGAATCATCGTGGGTATGGCCCATCCTTGCAATAAAGGCCAGGGCCTTTAAATCCGGCTTGATATCGGTAAAAATCCTGGTCTTCTGGATGGTTCCAAGCATTACAGCCTCGGTAATGCCCCGGCGTTTAAAAAATGTTAAAAGTCGTCCAACCTGTCCCAGGTGCATAAACTGGATGGAGTCCACATGGTCAGCCAGCGCAGGATCTGCCTCGTTCGCATAGGCTGCGGCATGGACCTCGTACCCCTTGAATTTCGCCTTTCTGGCAAAAAGCAGGGGGAACTGACCGCCTCCTGCAATGAGTCCTATCTTCATGGCTTTACCGGGTAACTCCACGGTTGGAGTCCTGGATAAAGGTCATGAAGTTGACCACCTCCGGAATCTGCTCGACCTCGGCCTTGACCCTTTCCGTTGCCTGTTTCACGGTAAGTCCGATGCGGAAGACAATCCTGTAGGTTTTTTTAAGCTCATGAAGGGTTGACTTGGAAAAATTGTGGCGCTTCAAACCAACGTTATTCAACCCATGGAGGGTTGCCCTGTCACCTGCGGCAATCACATAGGGAGGAATATCCTTTACAACGGCCGATTTTCCGCCGATATATGCAAAATCACCGATTTTGACAAATTGGTGAACTGCGACAAGCCCTCCCACAGTGACATTGTCCCCAATCTCAATATGCCCGGCAAGGGTGGAATTGTTGGCAAGAATAACCTGCTTACCGGTTTTGCAGTCATGGGCAATATGGGTATAGGCCATGAGATAGTTTTCCTCACCAACCTCTGTGTACCCCCCACCGAATTCAGTCCCCCGGTTGATGGTCACAAATTCCCGGATAACCGTGCCCCGGCCGATCTTGAGGCAGGTTTTCTCACCGTGGTATTTCAGGTCCTGGGGAGCCGCACCAATGGATGAGTACTGAAATATACGGCAATCTTCCCCGACGGTCACATATTGATCAATGGTTGTGTAAGGACCTATCTCGGTGCCTGAACCTATATGCACATCCCCTTTGATTATGGCATAGGGACCGATTGTGACATTTGCATCGATTTCGGCTCCGGAATCAATGATTGCCGTTGGATGAATCAGAGTTGGAACACTCATGGGGTATTCTCCTTGGTGTTGACCCGCTTTTCAAGGGCCAGAAGCCGCTTTCTTAGATCGGGAAGTCTTGGAATAATTCGGCCGACTTTGAGCCAGAGCCCATGGGGCATCTGGGGAATGCCTGAGACGACCTCGCCAGGGGAAACGTCCGATAAAACGCCTGCCCCCGGCCCTACTATGGCGTTGTCACCAATGGTGAGGTGGCCTGAAATTCCGGCCTTGCCGGCAATAATGACACTTTTGCCAAGAACCGAAGACCCTGCAATGCCCACCTGGGCAACGATAAGGCAGTTTTCACCAATAATGACGTTGTGGGCGATATGAACCAGATTGTCGGTCTTGACCCCCCTCTGTATCCAGGTCCGGCCAAGGGTTCCCCGGTCGATGGTGTTGCAGGCACCGATTTCAACCTGGTCATCGATCTGAACAAATCCTGCATGGACAAGCTTTTCATGGCCCTCGGAGCCCGGTGTAAACCCGAACCCGTCACTGCCTATGACCGTTCCCGGATGTATGATAACCCCCTGACCAATCCTTGTCTTCTCCATAATGGTGACATTGGGTTTGACAACGGTGTTGCTGCCAATGGTAACATCATCACCCACAAAAACTCCCGGCATTATGTGAACATGATCCCCAAGGATGACATTATCACCAATGGTTGCACCGGCGCAAACCGTGACACCCTTGCCGCTGATAAAATCTGAACCGATTGCAGCCATGGTGGAAATCCCGGGTTCAGGTTTTTTGACCGGATGGAACAACTCAACTATCCTGAAAAAATCAAGCCTTGGATTCTTTGATCGAACAAGCGAGCAGGCAAGGGTCTCCCGGTCAAAACCGGTGAAATCCCAAGGCACCATAACGGCCCCGGCCCGGGTCTGATTAAGACGGTTTAAAAATTTGGAACCATCGGCAAAGGTGATATCCTGACCTGTTGCCCCTTCAAATGAGGAGACTCCCAGGACCAAAAGGTGCCCGTTGCCCACCACCTCACAGTCGATCATCGCTGCAAGGTCTTTTAACTCAAATTTAAGAGTAGTGTTGCGATTGATGTTAAGAGTAGATGTCATCGCTGTGGTCTATTGGGCCTTATCCACGCTGCTCTTATTGAACCTGGAAATGATCCTGTCGGTCATGTCAAGGGCGTCCAGAGAATAGACCACACCTGCTGCGTTCTGCTCAAATACAAGGGTATACCCCTCTTCTTTGGCCATGTCCTGGACAAGGTTCAACACGTCATTGTTGATCTCTTTAATAAATCCTGCCTCAAAAGTCTTAAACTCATCCTGGTACTGTGCCTGGAGAGTCTTAAAATCATTTACCTTGATTCGGAATTCACGCTCCTTTTCATCACGTTTTTCCTTGCTCATCACAAGGGCTTCACGCTCAATTGTTTTTTTCAGTTCCTCAAGCTCCTGTCCTTTGCCTTTAAGGGACTCTTCCATCTCCTTTCCCTTTTTATTGATCTCTTCCTTTGCAACCTTTCCAGGGGCTGAGGTTACAAGAATTTTCTGAAAGTTAAAGATGCCTATCTTTGGATTCTCCTGCTTACCGGCCGCAACTGCCGAGACAGTACACAAGAGAAATAACCCTGCCGTTATCAAAGCCGCTTTAGTCATGAATTTCATAATGCACTCCTTTATTTTATTAAAATCGTTTTACAGCAAAGTCTCGTCAGAGTGTCACCCCTGGCGAAGTTTTATTGTTTGTTCAGGCCGTGAAGCACCTCCAGCTCCGGTTATGCCGGTTAAAATGAGCTGCCCATGGAAAATTCCCACCGGCTGTCTCCTGCCGTTGACTCTTCCGTGTCATCCAGGGTGATGCCGTACTCAATTCTGATGGGTCCCATGGGGGAATACCATCGGATACCGGCCCCATAGCTTGATTTAAGTTCGTTGAATTTGATCTCTTGACCCGATGCAAACACATCTCCTGAATCAAAGAATACCACACCGGCAAGCCCCACATCCTCCAGGAGCGGGAAGTTGAGCTCGGCGTTGAACTGAATAAACTTTTCACCGCCCCTGATCTTACCCTCACTGTTTCTGCCAGCATGGATATCCTGCCAGTCATACCCACGAACAGAGTTAATGCCGCCAAGGTAAAACTTCTCATAGTCAATTTCAATGTCATCGCTTGACCTGTCTTGCAGAAAACCTGTCTTTCCATGAACAAGTCCGGTCAGCTTCCAAAAGAGTGGGAAATGAACCCCTGACTCAGCGATATATTTGGTGAATTCGATCTCACCGCCCAGAGGCCCACCTGCGTACTCCACGGAAAGGGAATGAACCATTCCTTCGGTGGCGTTGAATCTTTTATTCCTTGAATCGTACTTAAGAGATGCGGTCAAAGAACTTGTGATATAATTTCCAGCATCAACCGAGGTGTAAATATCCTGGACATTGGAAATTTCAAAATCTTCGAAACGGTACCTTAAGCCAATGCTGGTATAATCAAATATCATGTACCCAAGCCTCAGGGCTCCGCCCCGGCTCTCCTTGTCATAGTAGTTATACTCCTTGTCCCAGTTATAAAGGTCAAACCCTGCACTAAGGGGAATATCAAAGAGCCACGGCTCTGTAAAGCTTAAGGTGTAACGGTTGGATTTACCCGAAATTTCAGCCTTTACCGAAACAATCTGACCCTTGCCGAAAAGATTTCGTTCAGTTACAGAAACCATTCCAAACATGGAGTCTTCGCTGGAATACCCACCGCCAAAGCTGAATGCACCCGTGGGTTTTTCCGTTATTTCCATATGGACATTGAGAAGATCCTCCCGGCTGCCCCTGGAGGTGCTGACCTCGACATTTTGAAAATAGTCGATTCTCTTTAGGTTGTTCACGCTCGACTGGAGCTTTGACATGGAGTAGAGTTCCTGCTCATACACCTTGATCTGTCTTCTGATAACCTTGTCCCGGGTTTTGGTGTTGCCGCTGATAAGGATGCGCTCAAAATAGACTGGAGATTTTTTTTCAAGATTAAAGGTTATGTTAACCAGTGTTTTTTCGGAATCTCTTTCAATTACAGGCGAGATCTCGGCATTAGCATATCCCTTGTCCGAATAGATGTCTGTAAGGGAAATCACATCGCTTCTGAGCTGTTTCCTTGAATAAAGCTCGCCTGTCAGGGATTTAATTTTTCCGGCAAGGGTTTCAACCGGAACGATGATATCTCCCGTAAAATCAACCTTGCCAATTCGATACTGAATTCCTTCTTCTATCTTGAATGTAACAGAGATGCTCTCTTTTTCATATTGAATCTCAGGGTCGGAAATTCTTGCATCCACAAACCCCTGATCCTTATAATGGGACTCTAATCTGAACACATCCTGGTCAAGTTCGTTCTGGGAAAGGTCACCCGAAGAGGTGAGCCAGAAGAAGAAACCTTTTTCCTTTGTTTTCATAATTTTTTTGAGTTTTTTGTCTGAGAAATAGCTGTTCCCTTCAAATAGAATGGACTCTATCCTGAGCTTGTTTCCCTCGTCAATGATGAATTCAATGTCAGCCTGGTTGTTGTCAAGGGGGGAAATCTCGTAATGGACCGCACAATTATGGTAGTTCTTTTCCGTATAAAGAGCCTTGATCCTTGCCACGTCGGCATCGAGCTTAAAGATATTGACAATGGAACCTGTGCTGGTCCTTGTAACTTCTGTAATTCCCTTTTCATCGTACACACGGTTTCCCTTGATTTTCAGACGTCGGACACTGGGTTTTTCCACAACCGTAAAAACCAGCTCAACCCCCTTGTCCCTTGGGTGACTCTCAACTCGAACATCGTCAAAGTATCCCATGGAGTAGATTTTTTTTATATCGTCTGAAAGAATGGCAGGGGTAAAGATATCACCGGATTTGACCGTCAAGATCCTCAAAACGGCATCGGACTCGATTCTGCGGTTTCCCTCAAGCTTGACCCCTGTGATAAACTCGCGTTTGAAAATCACACTGGAGATCTCCCGGGAGAGGCGATTGACCGCTGAAAAAATGTTTTCAACCCCGTCTGCCTCCACAAAAAAAGCGACCGGGGGGCGCGTATCAAAGGCTGCGGCCATGCGGGCATCGACGCTCAATCGATCTCCTGCCATGAACAAAGAGCCCCATATCAGATGATCCACCCCGTGTTGAATAGCCAGTTCCTTGATTTTGCCGTAGTCTAAAACGCCTTCCTGGGCGACCGTATCGATCAGTATCGTTTCAGCTCCGTCAGCCTGGAATTTTTCCGATAGCATCCGGGGCAGGCTGTTTTCAAGTTGGCTGAGTGCCTTGTCGGCATGAACGGCAAAGGGAAGAATTCCTATGGTAATCTTATCCTTGCCAAAGGCCGTTGGACATGAAAAAAGAACAAAAAGAATCACCATCAAGGATATCTGTTTTAAAATACCTATATTCATAGAATCGGTCTCAACTTGTTGGGTTGCATTGGTTTATTGTTCATTCTACGGCCACTATTTCACTTTGTTTAAGGGTCAACCTCTGGTTCATGAGCCCTGCCAGGCCGGGATTATGGGTCACCACTATAACTGTCATGCCAAGCTCTCTATTCAGTTCGATAAGCAGCGCATGAATGGCTTCAGAGTTCTTACTGTCAAGGTTTCCGGTAGGCTCATCTGCCAGAAGCAGCATGGGCTCCATCACAAGGGCCCTTGCAAGGGCGACCCGTTGCTGTTCCCCGCCGGAGAGATCCTCCACCCGATGGTCAAGGCGATGGGCAAGCCCCACCCTTTGAAGAATGGCAGAGGCCTTTTTAGCGGCAACAGCTCTTTTAATCCGGTCGATCAGGCAGGGAATCATGACGTTTTCCATTGCCGTGAACCCCCTTAACAGATGATGAAACTGGAATACAAAGCCGATGGATCTGTTCCGGAATCCTGCAAGGGCGACAGAATCAAGGCCGAACAGGTCCTGATCTCCAAGAAAGAGCCGTCCCTGGTCCGGTCGGTCAAGGGTCCCGATGATGTGAAGCAGGGTGGATTTACCGATGCCAGAGGCACCCACAACTGCGATGGTATCCCCCTGCAAAATGGTGAAGTTCACCTTGTTCAGAATTTCTATCCTGGCGGCTTTTGTGGCAAACCCCTTGGAGATGCCTTCAAGCACCAGGCAGGGTTTTACCTGATTTTCATCCATATCGATTATCCAAATTGTTTGACAATATCGTTTGTCCACACTGTTTGTTTTATTATAAAACTCTCTCCGAACCTAAGGCCGCCACCTACTACTCACTGCCTACTACCTACTACCTACTACCTACTACCTACTGTCTACTCTCTACCCATAGCGCAGGGCGGTAACAGGGTTCATTCTCGATGCCTTGTGGGCCGGATAGATGGTCGAAACAAAACAGATAAGAACCGCAGAGACCACAATAAATAAAACATCCATGGTTTCAAGCTGCACAGGAATTGTTGAAAAAGGATAGGCTGGAGGAAGTTCGATGAACTTATACCGTTCAAGCAGCAGGCAGACACCAACTCCTGAGACAGTTCCCAGAAAGGTGCCAAACAGGCCGACCACCATTCCCTGAACCATGAACACCCTTCGAACCAGGGCATCCGTGGCACCCATGGCCTTTAACACGGCAATGTCCCGGGTTTTCTCCATCACCATCATGATCAGGGCAGAGGCAATGTTAAAGGCGGCAACCAGAACTATCAGAGTGAGAATGACGAACATGGCCGTTTTTTCAAGCTTTAAGGCGGCAAAAAGGCTCTTGTTGATCTCCATCCAGTCCCTGGCATAAAAGGGATAGTCGAGTTCCGCTACAAGGGCTGTCTTGATCCTGTCAGCCTTGAAAATATCGTTGACCCATACGCCGAGGGCCGAGATTCTGTCACCCATACCCATGAGTTTCTGCGCTTCCACAAGGTGAACATAGGCAAGAGAGCTGTCATACTCATACATACCCGATTCAAATATGCCCGTCACCCTGAACCGCTTGAGGGCCGGAACATGACCGACAGGAGAGATCATTCCACCCGGGGAGATTAGAACTATTTTATCGTCAACAGCAACGGCAAGGTTCTTTGCAAGCTCTTTGCCTAGAACGATGCCCGGCAGGATTAGACCTTTGCCGTCACGGGCAAGGCACACCTCAAGTTCCGATGGGCTAAATCCCTTGACCAGACTGAGGGAGGAACGATGGTCGATTCCCCGGACAACGGCGCCGGACAGGGAATGGCTGGTTCGAATCATTGTCTGGGCAAAAACCATGGGGGAGACAGCTGTAACACCTGGAACAGCCATGGCTCTCCTGACGGTATCATCCACGTCATAGGGTTTTGCAGAATGATTCATCACAAGGACGTGGGGTTCAACACCCAGAATCCTCCGCCTGAATTCAGATTCAGCCCCGCTCATCACCGCAATGACGATCACAAGGGCCATGACACCGACGGTCACCCCTGCAACCGATAAAAGGGTAATAAGAGAAATAAACCCCTCCCGCTGCTTTGCCCTGAGGTATCTTGCCGCTATGAAAAATTCTAGGGGCATCTTTCAGGCAAGGTTCTTCATGTGGGGAAACAGTATTACCTCACGGATTGACGCAGAGTCGGTTAAAAGCATGACCAGCCGGTCGATACCGATGCCTTCTCCGGCCGTGGGGGGCATGCCGTACTCAAGGGCTTCAACATAGTCGTTATCCATGACATGGGCCTCTACGTCTCCCTTGCTTCGCTTGGCTGCCTGGCCAAGAAACCGCTCATACTGGTCAATGGGATCATTAATCTCTGAAAAGCCGTTGGCAATTTCCCGGCCGGCAATAAAGAGCTCAAACCGGTCGGTCAGTTCGGGGTCAGACTCACTTTTTCGGGAAAGAGGTGACACCTCCACGGGATAGCCTGTGATAAAGGTGGGTTGGATCAACTTTGGTTCAACAAGGAGATCGAAGAGCTTGGTGAGAACTTTTCCATGGCGGTCCTGGTCTGTGATCTTGACGCCCTTATCGTTTGCAAAGGCGCGAATGAGCGAACTATCTTCGAGGATTGAACGTTCGATCCCGCCTATTTCGACCAGGGAGTCGATCATGGAAAGACGTTTCCAGGTTTTTGAAAAATCTATGGTGTCTCCCTGGTACTCAATGACCTGGGAGCCTGTAACCTTTTCTGCGATTTCACGGAACATCACTTCGGTGAGATCCATGAGGTCCTCATAGGTAGCGTAGGCCTGGTAAAACTCAACCATGGTAAACTCAGGATTGTGCCGGGTAGAAACCCCCTCGTTCCTGAAATTTCGGTTGATCTCAAAGACCCGTTCAAAGCCACCAACAATCAGTCGTTTGAGGTAAAGCTCAGGTGCGATCCTCAAAAAAAGTTCCATGCCAAGGGCGTTGTGCCAGGTCTTAAAAGGCATTGCCTCGGCCCCTCCTGGAATGGGCTGCATCATGGGGGTTTCAACCTCCATGAAGTCCCTTTGCTCTAAGAAAGAGCGCATCAGGCTGATGGTTTTACTGCGCCGGATAAAAATATCCCTTGCCTCTTTATTCATGATCAGGTCAAGGTAGCGCTGACGATATCTCTTTTCCGGGTCCTTGATTCCGTGGAATTTTTCAGGCAGGGGTCGCATGGATTTAGATAAAAGCCGAAATGTTTCGGCCAAAATGGTCCACTCCCCGGTCTTTGTCTGAAACAGGGTGCCGGAAATTCCTACAAAGTCACCGATATCAAGCTTTTTGAACAGGTTGTACACCTCGTCCCCGAGCGTGTTCTTCTGAACATATGCCTGGATTTGACCGGTTCTGTCCTTAAAGCGGATAAACGATGATTTGCCGAACTTGTTGACCGCCATCATTCTTCCTGCAACGAAAAATCGAGGTCCTTCCACGCCAAGCCCGTCGCTGTTTTCCTTGATGAGCTTTTTTAACTCTTCCACGGTGTGGGAGACTTTAAAATCATTGGGATAAAGAGGAATACCGATATCCCGAATCTCATCTATTTTCTCTTTTCTTGCCACAAGTAATGCGTTTGAATCATCCATTTTTAAGTATCTTTCATATATGGTTAAGTTGTTGATCTTATTTTAATCTATGGTCTTACTCTATGACCCTATTCTTTGGTCTTAGTATAGTATTATATGTCTTGGTCAATAAAATTGAATAAACTACCCTATTCCATAACCTGGTGTCAAGATCTACTTGGGGAGACATCCTTGAAAATAAGGGTAAATGTCGTCCCTTTCCCAGGAAATGTTTCAAAATCAATCACACCCTGGTAGCTGTCAATGATTCGGTGGACAATCGAGAGTCCCAGACCGGAACCAAATCGTTTGGTGGTAAAGAAAGGATCAAATGCAATCTCCTGCACCTCTTCTATAATGCCGCAGCCGGTATCAGAAACTGTAAGATAAATTCCATCGGTCCGGCAGGCCTTCAAACGAATTGAGATTATACCTGTTCGCTCAATTGCCTCGGCGCTGTTTTTTAAAAGATTCCACAGTACCTGTTTCAAGTGGCCGGGGTCCATGGCAATCAACACCGGGGAGTCAAGCTTGACCGTTATCTCGATGCGGTCTGCACACAGGGGATCCTGCCGGAAAAGCGATACAATTTCCCCTATGGCAAGATCCAGCCTCATCTCTTTCACCGTGCCGCTCTTTGGTTTTGCAAACAGGAGGAAATCCGTCACAATAGCGTTCAACCGCTGGGTTTCCCTGAGGACAATCTTCATGAGCCGCAGATTGGACGAACCAGGCTCCGTATTCTCGGCCATAAGCTGAATGGAGCCAGATATGGATGCAAGGGGGTTTTTTATCTCATGGGCCATGCCGGCAACCATCTCACCCATGGCAGCCATACGTTCCACCCTTTTAAGGTGGCGCTCCACAACCCCTAAATCCCGGCGGGCACGTCTTGCCTGGAAGGCCAGGATACCACTCAAAAAGGCGACGGCAAAACAGGCCAATGCAATGATGACAACCCGGTAAACCATCTGGGACCAGGCCGCCATTATGGAAAGGCCGGAACCAGTCCCATGGAAATCAAGCAAATACTGATTTTCAAAAAAGACAAGAACGGCGTACAACACACTGGAAAAAGCCGCAATAACGATGCTCCCACCCCTTGGGAGAAGCATACTCGCCCCCATGATGCCTACAAGGTACAAAAAGGTAAAAATACTCTCTGATTTACCCGTAACAAAGATAATGGCAGTTATAAAGAGTGTGTCAACCATAACTTGCCCATAGGCAAACAGAACCTTTGTTTTTACCCGTGGTAGAACAGCGGCTGACATAAGGGAAAAAACAACAAGAAGGGCTGCAACAGAATAAAGGGAAACAAAGGGCTGACCGGTTGTGGGAAGATGCTCCCCTTTGCTGTAAACAAAGGTTGAAAAAGCCACAACAATTGCAAATACCACCCTGAACCAGATGAGCCAGCCAAGCTTTTTAACCATATCAACCGTGTAGGTCGAGTCTGCTCCTGAGACATTTTTCAATTTTTAAAATTATCCCACGGCCGCAGCCATCTTAAATATGGGTAGATACATGGCTATCACAAGCCCGCCAATGACCACCCCAAGGAACACGAGCATGAAGGGCTCGATCATGTCAGTAAGGGTCTTTACAGCCTGGTCCACCTCATCATCATAAAAATCGGCTATTTTGCCGAGCATGTTATCAAGGGCGCCTGTAGATTCTCCAACTGCAATCATCGAGCAGACCATGGAGGGGAAAACCCCACTTTCAAGGAGGGGGTCGGCCATGGACCGCCCCTCTGAAATGCCCTGTTTTACGTCTTGGATGGCAAACTCAACCGTCTTGTTTCCCGCTGTTTTTCCCACGATATCAAGGGCCTCAAGAATGGAAACCCCACTGGACATCATTGTGCCCATGGTCCTTGTGAACTTGGCCACCGCAACCTTTCGAATAAGCATACCAAAGACAGGCAGCTTTAAAGACAAGTCGTCCATGATGATACGACCCTTTTCTGAAGCATAGATTCTTCGAAGGATAAAGGTGAAAACCACAAAACCACCTAGAATATAAAAAATATTGTCAATGACAAATTCACTCATAAACACTACTAAAAGAGTCGGGGCGGGGAGTGTGGAACCAAAATCTGCAAACATCTCGGCAAAAACCGGAATGACAAAAACCAGGATAATGCCCACGACAATAACGGCAACTGCAAGGGTGATGGCTGGATAGGTCATGGCACCCTTTACCTGTTTCTTCAACTTTGCCATTTTTTCCATATAGGCGGAAAGTCTTCTCAAAATAATATCAAGGATACCGCCTGCCTCTCCTGCCGCCACCATGTTGGTAAAAAGTTCGTTAAAAACATCTGGAAATTTGGCAAGGGCATCGGCAAAGGTCTCCCCAGACTCCACCGATTCCTTGATCTTTTTCAAAATTTTTTTGAACGTTGGATTCTCCTGCTGGGCATGGAGGATGTCAAGGCATTGAAGAAGGGGAAGACCTGCATCGATCATGGTGGAAAACTGCCTTGAAAAAATAATGACATCCGATTCCTTGACCCTGGGCTGCAAAAACGAAACATTCTCAAACAGATCCTTGGGTTTGGGCTTGATCTTGACCGGGGTTATCTTTCGGCGAACAAGACTCGACCTCACCTGTTCAACACTCTCGGCCTCCATCTCCCCCTTCACCACCCTGTTTTTTGGGTTTTTCCCCTTCCATAGATAGGCTGCCATTATCAATCCCCCCGGTTCAGGTTATCTGCAACAAAAGTGCTGACAGGAACACAATTCAAGCTTTATTCATTAGCATAGCCAAAGATAGGGGACAATATATTTTGTCTGACCAGTCCTCAACCTTCGCCCTTGGAGGATACATTTTCGGGAAAGGTTTTTTCGGATCCGGATATCTACTGCCATTAACTTCAGAACATGCATCAACACATTCCCCGCAACCTATACACTTACTGATATCAATCATGGTTGCGATATGTTCCTCCCTTCCCGACGCAAGGCCTTGCGTCGGCAAACCTGCAGCAACAAAAGAACAGGCAGCAACAGCTCCGAATTTAATGAAGGATCGTCTTGAAGGTTTTTCTGTCATGGGAAAATCCTTACTGTGCGTTTACGTCGAAACCGGACAACTCTTCATAGTCTCTCGAATTTTTTTGTATATGTCCGAGAATAGAATAAGACCCACAATGTTTTGCCCGTCTTTAACGAAAAGAGAACCATGGCGCCTGACAACAAAAAGATGAAAAGCGATGTCCACATTATCGTCGATCATTACCATGTGGTCAGGCGTTGGCATCTTGATAAAATTATGGATTTTAATGGAATTTGCCTTTTCACATAGTTCTCCGAGGGGTCTGTGCCACAATCTGAATTCGTCCTTCATTGCTAGGAGTGAACTCCGAATCATTTGAGAATACTGGTTGGATTTAAAGTGATCAATGTCGTCATATTTTGGCTCCAAACCTTGGACAATGTCCATGGGTGATATTTTCCCGATGACCTTTCCCTTCATATCATGGACAAGTAAAATTCTTTCAGGAGCATTTCCCGATTTAAATTGCTCGTCGGCACTCTCCAAAGCCATCACCCCATCCAAAAAAGTAGAATCGCTGGGAATAGCGGGAAACGTGTCAATGGGACGCATTAATTCACTTATTTTCATTTTATCCATTCTCTTATTTCTCCTTGAAGTTTAGCTATCTTACCCCAAGCCTCCACCTGAAAAAAGAAAAAATACATTGCGCTTGATGGTTCAAGATAGAGAGTTTGTGAAATCAAAAACTTATCATCACATGATAAAACAAAGTATGACACAAGGCATGCTTCTATTCAAGACTATCAATAAGTTTATATTTCAAGAACAGCGGCTGGTTCGCCATTGTTTTAAATATGGACACGTCACAAAAAATATTTTTTGTACCATAAAGAGCTACCCCCTGGTTTCGTGTAAAGAAAGGTCCATTTAATGTAGTTTGGCACGGTGAAAACCGCCCTTGGGAGTGTTTTTCTACCTTGCTTGTATTAAGAATCAATACTTGATAGCATGAAAAATCTCACCCGACACTATTTGTTTTTGTTTCATAAAGATGATTAGGACGGCAATGCAAATGATTGAACAGGCATAACCCTGACAGATCAATTTTATTTAAAACATTACTGGCAGAGATTTTCACAAGGAGAGCTTCCCATGAAAACCATTGTGACCATAACTTTAAATCCGGCAATCGACAAAAATTCAAGTGTTGCCCATGTCGTGGCCGAGCGAAAACTATACTGCAAAACGCCTCGTTTCGAGCCCGGAGGAGGCGGGGTGAATGTCGCCCGGGCCGTTAAAAAACTGGGGGGCAAGTCCCTGCTCCTTTATGCTGCAGGCGGCCTCACGGGAAGGAGACTCCAGGAACTCCTGAACGAAGAAGGTTTGACCCACAGGCCGTTTCCCATTCAAGGAGTGAACCGGGAAAGTCTCGTCATTTTAGAGGAGGCCACCGGCCAGCAGTATCGTTTTGGGATGCCGGGACCGCAGCTTTGCAAAGAAGAGTGGGATCCATTTATTCATGAACTGGCAACCATGGAACCTTCGCCTGATTATGTGGTTGCCAGCGGCAGCCTGCCGCCGGGTGTGCCTGAGGACTTTTATGCACAGGTTGCACGTGTCGGAAAGAAGAGAGGCGCAAAAGTTATCGTCGACGTTTCGGGTGAAGCGTTGGATGCAGCTCTTCGGGAAGGGGTATTTTTACTAAAGCCCAATGTCCGAGAATTCAGGGAGCTGGTCGGAGAGGAGGTCAAAGAGGAATCCCAAATCAAGGCCGCCGCCCGGAAGATCATCCAAAGCGGCCGGTGCGAAGTGCTGGTGATCTCCCTTGGTGCAGCTGGCGTCCTGGTGGTTTCGGAAAAACTCGCTGAACACATCCTGTCGCCCACCGTGCCGATTATCAGCAAGGTAGGGGCCGGGGACAGCATGGTGGCCGGTATCGTTTTGAGTCTTGCCAGGGGAAACCCGCTCAGGGAATCTGTCCTTTTCGGCGTTGCCGCCGGTACGGCAGCGGTCATGACGCCGGGAACGGAACTATGTCGAAGGGAGGATGCCGAACGGTTGTATGAGGGCATGATTTCAGGGATTTGAACAAAATCTATCCTCAAAAGGGCTGGTGCTGGAAAATCCAGAGCAGAATTAGAGGCTCATTTAGAAGTTTAAACGAGAGCAGCATGGATATTGAGGTCTTGGTCATCGTTTCCACCAGTGAAAAAATTACCTGGGTCCACCGGAATACCCTCCAATGCCCTTATTATCTCCGGGGCCATCTAAAACGGCTGACATGGAATCACTGAATTATTCCACCGTAGGATCGGGGTTCTGTTCCTGGGGCGGCGCTGGCGCAGGCTCCATTTGAACGTTCCTCGCCTGGCCTGTCATTCTGACAACAGTGTCCCAGACTGAAAAACCGCCTTACTGTCCTGGGCATAAAAATCGCGAAAAGTGACAAAGTTGTTCAGTAAACGGTAGAGATCACGGTTGGAATGCATTGGTTTTACAACCTTAATATTGGAGCCAGGCATTACAGAATCCAGGCTATTGAGTACCGAACAGGTCCGGATCACCGCGGCCAGAACCTCCTGAACACGCACCCGTCCATCGGAATCGCGGTTAAGCATAGCCAGGGTACTTGAATCGAATTCCAGACCATTCACCGGGCAACTGAGCCCAGCCCAAAGTTTTTGGTCAAGCTCCACCAGGTGCCGAAGATCTTCAGCTCTTTCCAAACACACCTGATTAAATCCGCCGAGACGACAGAATCGCCAGCGATGTGCTGCACTAGGGTTATGTTCCATATGAATGCATCCTTAATTTTAAAGGTTAAACGCAAAAAATAAAATCCTTTCTACCAGATAGAGGCTGTTAACTTTGAGAGGGATGAATAGCTTAGGGTATACTATTTTTTTTTGTCAAGAGGATTTAGTAGTGTCCGACGTGTATGATCCAGTGGCAATCATAAATATCTGTGCTGTTAAGTGCTTCCGGGAGTTGTTTTTGTGAACAGGGATTGGGATTTTTTGCCCATGGGATCTGCGGCGTTTTAACCCATTATTGCCCCAGGATCATTTTTGCAATGGCAATGCCAAGGGTCAGATGGCCTAAGCCGTTCGGGTGTACATCCCAGCCCTGAAAATGCTCTTCCTTCAACAGGGTGTAAACGTCAGGTCCACACACCAGACCATCCCGCGTGGTGCACATCTCCCTCACAATGGTACGATATGCTTTCAAAGGCATAACAACATCTGCAGTGGCCGATTCGCACATGGGGGGTGGCGGCATCAACATGACTTTTCCTGCGCCATCGTTGAGCAGATTAGTCACCAGATTGGCGAGGTTGTCACGGTACTCATCTGGAGTAATTGGTGCGGGCTCGTAGAAACCGGTGGCATCGTTGGTACCGAGCATGACAGTCACCACATCGACGGGAAGATTGGGCCGAGCGCGCGCCTCATAGACATTCAACTCCCAGAACCGGCCACCGCAAAATGTTACTCCGCCGAACAACGACCAATCCCACGTTGTGGCCCCACCACACCCTATCTGAGTGACTGTGAATCTTTTACCCAGCACCTTGGCTGCAACGGCCGTATAGGGCTCTGCGGAAGGACTGCTTTGCACCCCCTCGGTAATGGAGTCGCCTATCATGAGGATACTGATCTGGTGCCATTCTTTAACAGGAACCGCTCTATCTATTTTTTTTTGATGTGTGCAGGATATTGATGAAACGATTAGAATGAGCGCAACTGAATTCACGAAATTTTTCATTATCAACTTATAATTCTTTATAACCGGCACGGCCGGAGCGAGAGAGGCATCCGGCCACAACGAATATTGAAACACCGCCAATAACAACCCTTCGGCGGGAGTTTCATATAAAACGTCATAGCTTTTCCGTGAAGGGAAAAGCTCACCTTTAACTCGCTGACCACTCAAAAAAGGGGTTGAGATACATGAAGGGTGCCAAACAATCAATGGGGTATCTTTTATGTATACCCCCAACAAAACCAAAGGCCTTTCCTGAGTATAATCTAAACTCCTGAAAGGCCTTTATTTATTGGATGGTACCGAAGAAAGGGCTTGAACCTTCACGCCTCGCGGCACTAGATCCTAAGTCTAGCGTGTCTACCAATTCCACCACTTCGGCTAATGCTTTTAAAACAAATAAAGATCAAAATAAAAGTTGGTGCCGAAGGGGAGACTCGAACTCCCACGAACGTACGTCCACTTGTCCCTGAAACAAGCGCGTCTACCAATTCCGCCACTTCGGCTGAGGCTTTATTCCAATCTTTGTCTCAAACAAATTCAGTCCAAAAAAGGATTGATTTGCAACAGCAGGTGTTCTATATATAGAGATTTATGGGCCTTGTCAAGCCCATTTATGCTTTTAATAAAAAAGGGAAATATGGAACTGATTGAAGACCTTAAACTAATAAAAACCCCCTTTAACAATGCTGTTATTACCATTGGAAATTTTGACGGGGTTCATAAGGGGCACCAGGCACTTTTCCACCAGGTGATAGAAAAGGCAGGGGAGATCAACGGGACATCGGTGGTCATCACCTTTGAACCCCATCCCCTAAAGGTGCTTGGCAAGAATGGGCCTCCCCTGATCACAAGAAAGGATCAGAAGATAGAGCTAATCTCGGCAACCGGCATTGACAAAATTCTCTGCCTTCCGTTTACTCGTGAGTTTGCAGCCATTTCAGCCCAAAGCTTTATAAAGGACCTCCTTGTGGATCAGCTGGGGATGAAGGCAATTGTTGTTGGATCGGATTACACGTTCGGCCGAAACAGGGAGGGAGACCTGAATGTGATGCAAAAGGCGGGCAAGGATATTGGTTTTGAAGTCCTCACTGCCGACTGGATCAACGATACGGAAAATGGACGGGAGAGGATAAGCAGCACAAGGATCAGAGAACTTGTAATGGAAGGCCGGGTGGATGAAACTCCAAAATTTCTCGGCAGATTCTACCAGATCAGGGGCAAGGTGGTAAAAGGTCGTGCCCGGGGAGGCAGTAAGCTTGGATTTCCCACGGCAAACATAAAGCTCCACGATGAACTTTGCCCCAAGAATGGGGTTTACGCCGTCACCGTGGAAACCGAAAAGGGCAAGTTCAAGGCGGTGGCAAACATAGGTTACAGCCCCACCTTTGATGACCATATTTTTACCATTGAAGTTCATCTTCTGGATTTCTCCCAGGATTTATACAATACAAGAATTCGTGTAAACATGATAAAAAGACTCAGAGATGAAAAAAAATTCTCGACTCTTGAAGAACTTTCCCAACAAATTCGAAACGATATTCAGCAGGCAAGGGAAATCCTGGCCTGATTTAAAGGATATTAACCATTATGGCTTTACTTGAAATTTACAAATACCCGGCAGAGGTACTTCTTAAAAAAGCACTGCCGGTTGAAACCATAGATGATGATGTAAAACAGCTTGTGAAGGATATGGGTGAAACCATGTTCGATGCACCTGGCGTAGGGCTTGCTGCCCCCCAGGTGGGGCAACCCAAAAGAATCATCGTATACAACCCCAATGCGGCAAACCCCGATAAAAAAGATGGGGAAGAAGATGGGGAGCAGGAAGAGGACAAAAAAGAGGAGCAAAGAGAATTCAGGACCCTTATTAACCCTGAAATCATAGCATCCTCTGGCTGCATAATATCAGAAAACGAGGCATGTCTGAGCGTGCCCGACTACAGCTGCGATGTTAAAAGATTTGAAACTGTCACGGTACGGGGGTTGAATATCGAGGGGAAAAAACTTGAATTTGATGCCCATGGCCTTCTGGCCGTGATCATGCAGCATGAGATCGATCACCTGGACGGCATTCTCTACATTGATAGAATCAGCGTCCTCAAACGAAACATGTACAAAAAAAAGATAAAAAAGGGGGTGATTGACCATTGAAAAAACCATTTAGAATCGTGTTCATGGGAACCCCTGATTTTTCCGTGCCCCCTCTTCTGGCTCTGGCAGAAGAGGGTCATGAGATTGTCCTTGTGATAACCCAGCCGGACCGTCCAAAGGGACGGGGTAAAAAAATGGTTCCGCCTCCGGTCAAGGTGGCGGCCCAGAACCTGGGGCTAAGGGTAATCCAGCCTGAAAACATGCGTTCGGCAGAAATCAAAGAAACCCTCGTTGCCCTAAAGCCAGACCTGTTTGTGGTGGTGGCCTTTGGTCATAAGCTATCCCAGGAACTCCTTGACATCCCGGCCATAAACCCCATCAACATACACGCATCCCTGCTCCCGGCCCACAGGGGCGCAGCCCCGATCCAGGCAGCCATTCTCAACCAGGACAGACAGACCGGCGTTACCACCATGTTCATGGACAAGAATCTCGACACAGGGGACATGCTTCTTAAGTCCGAGACAACCATCCATGGATCGGATACGGCCCAGGATCTCCATGATCGACTGGCCGTGATGGGAGCGGATTTGATCGTCAAGACCCTGGATCTGCTGGCTGAGAACGGTCTCACGCCGATCCCCCAGAATCACGACCTTGCCACCTTTGCCCCCGTGTTAAAGAAGTCCGACGGCAGGATCGACTGGACCCAGTCCCCGGACAAGATTTCAGCCCATGTCAGAGCCATGACACCGTGGCCCGGGGCCTTTACCCTTTTAAACGATCACCACCTCAAGATCTTCAAGGTGACCTGTCACACCACACCTTCAACGGCTGATCCGGGAACCGTTCTCGGCTGTGACGATCAAGGCATCCTTGTGGCAGCAGGCAATGGAGCCGTCACCATTGTCGAGCTCCAGGGGGCCTCGGGGCGACGAATGACAGCCGTTGAATTCCTCAGGGGAAATCCGGTAAAGCCGGGGGAGGTGTTCCATGGGTGAAAAAAACTTGGGTGAAAAAAAGGGTCGACCCCTGACAAGATTGAAACCTGCACCGGTCAATGACCCTAGATTCCTGGCCTTGACCATCCTGGTTGAAAATCATGATTCAAAATTTCCCCTGGACAGAACCCTTGAACGTTATTCAACTGAGCTTGATTCCCTGGCCCATCGTGACAGGGCCCTTGCCAATGCCATTGTTTACGGAACACTCAGATGGAGGGAGCACCTTGACTGGCTCATCACACCCTTTTCAAAAAGGGGAATAAACGAAATCGAACCAGGCATACTTTACACCCTTCGCATGGGTCTGTTTCAGACTGTTTTCATGGAAAAGATTCCAGTTTCGGCTGCTGTGAATACTGCGGTAAATATGGCAAAGACAATCGCAAACACCGGAGCCGGAGGCTTTGTCAATGCCGTACTGAGAAAGGCAACCACCCGATATATGGAGGTTGCCATGCCGGATCCAGGAAAAGACCCGGCCCTTTTTGTCTCAAAGAGCCACTCCATCCCCCTGTGGCTCGCCCGGCGCTGGACAGCCAGGTTCGGCCTTGAAGCCTGCCTAACTCTCCTTGATTCCATTAATACCATTCCCCCCATCACGCTTAGGGCCAACACCCTGAAAACCGACAGGACAACCCTTGCAGCTGCCCTGAAAAAAGAGGTTGAAACCATTCTGCCAACGGTTCACGCCCCTGACGGTCTGTCCGTTACTCGCCCAAAGACACCTCTGCATCTTACAGATTTGTTTAAACAGGGACTGTTTCAGGTGCAGGATGAGGCGACCCAGATCATCACCACCCTTGTTGACCCTAAGCCTGGAGAGAGAATCCTTGACGCCTGCGCAGGCCTTGGCGGCAAAACCGGCCACATGGGCCAGATCATGGGAAACCTGGGAGAAATCGAGGCCTGGGATCTTGATGAAAGAAAACTTATGGTTCTTGAAGGGGAGATGAAACGCCTCGGTATCTCTAATGTCACTACAAAAAGAATGGACGCTCTGAATATCAATCCAAAAGAACAGGATAAACCCTTTGACAGAATTCTGGTAGACGCTCCCTGCACCGGCCTTGGAGTGTTGAGAAGAAACCCTGACGCAAGATGGAGCCGCACACCACAGGATATCAGCCGTCTTGCAGCTCTCCAGAAAAAGATCCTCAACAACCTGGCAGACCTTGTTAAACCCGGCGGAATAATGGTCTATGCCGTCTGTTCGTGTGAGCCAGAGGAAAATGAACAGGTGATTGACCAATTTTTAAAAACCAGGAGAGATTTTTCCCCTGTTTTCAACACCCATCCCTTGACAGGCCAGGATGGAATTTTCAGGACCTACCCCCAAACCCTTGGCATGGACGGCTTTTTTTCTGCCACCATGAAAAGAAGTATCAACGAATAGACACAACGAAGAATGAAACACGATAGCCGTTAGCTATTAGCTGTTAGCAGTTAGCTAAGAGCTGAAAGCTAACAGCTAAAAGCTAAAGAATATAATTCAGGAGAATTTCCATGACAATCATTGCACCGTCCATACTTTCGGCGGATTTCACAATATTAGGACAAGAGATCTCCGCCGTAGAAAAGGGTGGAGCCGACTGGATACACATCGACGTCATGGACGGCCAGTTTGTGCCAAACATAAGCTACGGTCCGATCATTGTGAAAGCCTGCAAAAAGGTCACCTCCCTGCCCCTTGACGTGCATCTCATGATCGAACGTCCAGATCACCTGATTCCCGAGTTTATCAAGGCAGGGGCTGACCTCATATCCGTCCATGCCGAGGCATGCACCCATCTTCACAGAACCATCCAGATGATCCAGAGCTCAGATGTCAAAGCCGGGGTGGCCCTGAATCCCGCCACCCCCCTTACCTGCCTTAAATGGATCATTGAAGAGCTTGACTTTGTCCTGATCATGAGTGTCAATCCGGGCTTTGGCGGTCAAAAGTTCATTGAATCTTCCCTTCACAAGATAGAACAGCTCGCATCCCTGATTGAGGAGACAGGCTCAAGGGCTATCATCCAGGTGGATGGCGGAGTTTCTGAAACCACCATGGACAGGGTTGCAAAGGCGGGAGCCACCTCATTTGTGGCGGGATCGGCCATCTATGGAGCCCCTGACTATGGGGAGGCCATTGGAAAACTGCGCAATCTTGCCAAAATCGACATTGGGGCATGACATGACCGTTCAAAACAAACACCCCAGGGTCGTCGTCATCCACGGCCCGAACCTTAACATGCTCGGCCGGCGGGAACCTGAGACCTATGGTCGGGAAACCCTTGAAGGGATCGACCGGGGAATAAAAACCCTTGGCAAAGATCTTGGCATCGAGGTAGAAACCTTTCAGTCCAACTCCGAAGGTGCCATTGTCTCTATCATACACAGGGTGTTTGAAGAAAATATCGACGGCGTGATCATAAACCCCGCCGCCTACACCCATACGAGCGTTGCCATAAGGGACGCCCTTCTACTTCTGGCCTGTCCCGTGATCGAGGTTCACCTCTCAAATATTTACAAGAGGGAAAAGTTCAGACATACCTCCCTTGTGTCAAGTGTGGTCAACGGCCAGATCACGGGTCTTGGTTCTCTGGGATATTGCCTCGCCTTGAGGGCCTTAAAAGAGCTTATGGAATGAACCCTGAAGTTATTATACTTGCGGCAACAAGGATGGAGATCGACCCCTTTATCCGACTTGCAACCATCAAGAAAGAGACTCTGTCTCCTGTGGGAATGCCCATGATCAAGCTTTCGGCTGCACGGCAGAGGATTCTGGTCATGGTGACAGGGCCCGGCCTGGTCAATACGGCCCAGGCCCTGACCATGGCCCTTGAGAGATTCAAACCGAGACTTGTCATTCAGACGGGCATTGCAGGTGTGTTTGAACAGGCAGGACTCGAACCTGGTGACATTGGGATTGCAGAATGGGAAACCTACGTCCACACGGGCGTTGAAAACCCGCAAATCACCCAGGGAGTCACCCCCCTCCCCTTTGATCTTATACCTGGCAGCCCTGAAAGCCGCCAGGGCCGATTCCCAGTAAGCCAGGAACATGCCGAACATGCGCTTAAAGTTTTAAAGCATGGCTTTTCCAGGGAAAAATTAACGGTCATGAAGGCCGGGATTATAACTGTATCCACGGTCACGGCCAGCAATGCTTCAGCACAACGGCTCTTTTCCAACTTTCACCAACCCTGCATGGAGGCCATGGAGGGGGCTGCCTCAGCCCAGGTGGCTGCCCTTTACAAGGTTGATTTCATGGAGATAAGGGCAGGTTCCAACAGGGTTGGGAATCGAGACAACTCCCTCTGGCAAATTCCCCTTGCTGTAACCCGATTGTCCACCGCCATCCTTCACTTGCTTAAAGATTGTGATTCTCACCCCCCTAGGTTATAATCCTTAAAACAACACTCAAAAATATAACCCTTTAAACCCAGGAGAAAGTATTATGAAAGCAGAAGATATCATGACACGTGAGATTATTGTTGTTCAGGCAGACTGGGAAATCGGAAGAGCCGTCGATATTCTGCTCTCAAATCACATCAACGGCGTACCGGTTGTAGATAAGAATGGAGACCTCAAGGGGATTATCTGTCAGAGCGATCTTATCTTCCAGCAGAAAAATGTTTCCCTGCCGCCGATACTGACATTTCTGGACGGTATAATCCCCCTATCATCCTCCAAACGGCTCGAAAAAGAATTCAAGAAAATTGCCGCAACCACGGTTGAACAGGCCATGGTTCATGATCCTGTAACGGTCCAACCTGATACACCCATCAGCCGGGTGGCGGCTCTCATGGTGGAAAAACACTTCCACACCATTCCGGTTGTGGATAAGCAGAACAAGCTTGTGGGGATAATCGGCAAAGAAGACGTGCTAAAGACCCTTGTAGTCAAACAAAAGGAATAAGGACCCTAAATTTACAACTCCCTGATCTTAGGAAAAATGCTGAACCCGGTAGGTCCTCACATCAAGCCCGGGCCTGGTCCAATCGTCAGAGGCAAGGCCCGCCTTGGTGCATAGATGGGCAAGGAAATCGGTCTTCCCGGGAAGCTGATCCCACACCTGGGGCAGAAAGGTGGCCCTTGCCCGTCCCTTTTGAATGATCACCCCGTCCTTTGCCGGAACAAGTTTCTTAACAAGCTCTTCCGGCGTTTTAAAGGACAGGGGTTCAGGATTTGTAAGAATGCTCACCGAAAGATCCACCCGATCGAACTCAGCTACCGTAAGTCCGGGGAACCTCGGGTCGTTAAAGGCCGCATTCAAGGCGTTTGTTGCCACCTCCTCCCTGACCGTCCCATGGGGTGCAAGAGAGCCCATGCACCCCCTCAACCGCCCATCAATCTCAAGGGTGACAAAGACTCCCTGCCTGCGGCCAAAGATCTCGTGTTTCAGCTGCAGATCAAGATCGGAATGCTTGAGGCTGCTCAACCCTGACCTTTCAAGCCCCGAATCCTCATAATTGATGCCGAGTCGTTCACCAATTGTGACCCTGGCCAGGAGAACAAGAAGCTTTCCCTGTTCCTTTGAATAACCACATTCTGTTTTTGTCTTTTCCATTGAGTTTCCTCACCTGTAAATTTTAAATTCAGCAAACCCGGTTTCAATCAAGAGTAGCGAAACAGACACAACAGGTCAACCTGGAGAATAAAAACACAACAATTTTTGTTTACCATTCCAAGCCTCTTGACACCAGAGTCGCCTCCATATATTCTCAGACAATGAATCTGACATTAAAAAACTATTCAAGGAGCAATCCATGGTCATTGACAATTTAACCAAATCAACCGACGAAATTCTTCTGATACTTTGCAAAACCGTTCAAAAAGTATTAAAAAAAGCATCTGCCCAGGAGATAACCTTTTCTCCGTTTGTCCAGAAGATCAACAGAACCTGCCTTAAACCGGATATCGGCTGTTTTACCATTTTTGAAGGTGGAATTTCAGGACTTCTTGTGATGAATTTTTCCAAAGAAGCGGCCCTGGATATTTACAGAAGCTATATGATCCACATGGGCATGCCCAAAGACGAGCTCTCGATTCTCCACACCTCGGACGATGTGGCCAATGTGCTGGGGGAACTGATGAACCAGGCCATGGGACACTTTCAAACGGATCTTAGGAATGAACTCCATGTGACCATCAAACAGAACCAGCCCAAAATGCTCGTGATCACCAAGGACATCTCCATCTCCATAGATACCCAGATTGACGACCCCCTTTACAGGCGCGTCTCCTTTGAAACAGAAAAACATCGCCCTTTTTTCCTGGAGCTCGGCATTGAAAATACCGAATTTGAACTTTTATTCCCCTATGAAAAGGAAGAAGAGGAGGATGTTGAAGAAATTTTCATGAAGGCAAAACGCCAGCACCAGGAAAAGGAAGACTCAACCACCGGCATGGCAGATGAGTCTTTTATCAAAAAAATGGGGCTCTAAGAAGGATAGCCTAGGTAACTTTACGCTGAAAATAGAGATCAACCAGATGCTCTGCAAGTCCTGTGTACCGAGCGGCGGTGAGCTCTTTCATCCTCAGCCGGAAAGTTTCTGGAATTTTCTCAAGACCGTCAACAAACCGGTTCATATCCTGCCGTCCGATCCGCTTTCCCCGAGTAAGAGTCTTTAAACGTTCATAGGGGTTCTCTTCACCAAAGACCCTCATGGCCGTTTGAAAGGGTTCGGCAAGAAGCTCAGGGTTGGCCTCTAAATCCTGCAGCATTGCCCGGGGATCAACGGCAACCTTGCCCATTCCTCTCACAGCGTTTTTAACACCGATGAGATAATATCCCAGGGCAGACCCAAGACTCCTCAGAACCGTGCTGTCTGTCAAATCCCTCTGAAACCTGGATTTCTGAAGTTTTACAGCAAGGTGTTCCATCATGGAAATGGCAAGCCCCATGTTGCCCTCACTGTTCTCAAAGTCAATTGGGTTAACCTTATGGGGCATGGTCGAAGACCCGGTCTCTCCTTCGCTTAACTGCTGACGGAAATAGCCAAGGGAGATATACCCCCACATATCCCTGTCAAAATCAATGATTACGGCCGCTGTACGAACAAGGGAGTGGAGAATAAAGGAGAGCGATGCATTGGGATTGATCTGGGTTGTAAACAAAAGGGGCTCAAGCCCCAGGTTCTGGGAGAGAAAACGCTCGCTCGCCCCGGCCCAGTCGATTTGAGGATAGACAAAATAATGGGCATTATAATTACCCGTTGCGCCGTTAATCTTGGCCTGGATCTTTGCGCTCCTTAAAATGGAAAGCTCGTGCTGAATGCGCCAGGCAAAATTGACAAATTCTTTGCCCACCGTCGTGGGAGTTGCCGGCTGACCATGGGTCCTTGACATCATGGGCACGCTCTTGTGCTCAAGGGCCGTTTTTTCCATAATCCCAAGCAAAGTTTCCAGACGATCTGCAACAACCTCCTTACCCTTTTTAAGCATCAGGGCATAGGAAACATTGTTGATGTCATCGGAGGTACAGGCAAAATGGACCCACTCCTTGAGGCTTGAAAGTCCTGCCGATTCAAGACGTTCCTTGACAAAATATTCAACAGCCTTGACATCGTGATTGGTTGTCTGCTCAATTTTTTTTACCCTGGCTGCGTCCGCCTCGGTAAAATCGATGGAAAACCCATCAAGCTTTTCAAGCAGAGATGGATCAACCCCTGTGAGGGCAAGATCCTTTAATATAAACCTGAGCCATTGAACCTCGACATGAACCCTATGTTCGATCAGTCCAAACTCTGAAAAAAGCTCGCCAAGCTCTGCCGTAAGCGCCTTGTATCTGCCATCAAGAACAGAAAGATCCTTGATCCCCAATGTTATCTCCTTACAAATTATTTACACATTAACTGATAAAAAGTGAAATCCAAATTTTTTATTATAAATTCAAGATGGATGAATAGTCAATCCCATTGACCTGTTGACAAAAAAGACTTGACAATTCCACCCAATAATAGAATGGTGGTTCTAGCTGATTAAACAGTCTTTTTTATTGCTAATTAAATTTTTTGAACGGAGGTAAAATTGAAGCTTCTTAATCCTAAAGAGGAAAACTTTGACCACCTTGATCAAGAATCACAGGATATAATGAAAAAAACCATTGCCTTTTTTGAGGCAAAGGGAAAGACAAAACTCAAAGAAGACTACCACGCCAAGGTGTGGTATGCAGATTTTATCGGGTTCGTAAAAAAAGAAAGGATCTTTGCAAGACTCCTTACCCCCCAGGAGTATGGGAAAGAGGGATGCCGCTGGGACACCGTTAGAATCTGTGATTTCAATGAGATCCTTGGCTTTTACGGCCTTCCCTACTGGTACACCTGGCAGGTGACCATACTCGGCCTTGGTCCCATCTGGATGGGTGACAACGAGGGGAAAAAATGGGAAACCGCCCAGCGCCTTGAAAACGGCGAGATCTTTGCCTTTGGACTTTCAGAAAAAGAACACGGGGCAGACCTTTACTCAAGTGAAATGAGCCTCACCCCCATGGGCGAAGGCAGCTACATGGCAGACGGCGGGAAATACTACATCGGCAACGCCAACGAGGCGGGCCTTGTGTCTGTATTTGCAAAGGATTCAGACACGGACGAGTATGTTTTCTTTACGGCTGACCCCACACACAAGAACTATGACCTGGTGAAAAATGTTGTGAGCAGCCAATCCTATGTGGCGGAATTCGGTCTCAGTGCCTATCCGGTAACCGAGGCCGACATCCTTTCAAGGGGCACTCATGCCTGGGATTCGGCCCTTAATACGATCAATGTCGGCAAGTACAACCTTGGCTGGGCTGCCATCGGCATATGCACCCACGCTTTTTTTGAAGCCATCACCCACGCATCTAAGCGTACTCTTTACGGCAAATACGTAACTGATTTCCCCCATGTAAAGCATCTCATGACCGATGCCTGGTCAAGACTCCTAGCCATGAAACTCTTTGCAAGAAGAAACGCCGACTACATGCGCACCGCCTCAAAGACCGACCGCCGGTATCTTCTCTACAATCCCCTTACAAAGATGAAGGTGACCACCCAGGGTGAAGAGGTGATCAACCTGATCTGGGACGTGATTGCCGCCAAGGGGTTTGAAAAAGACACCTATTTTGAGATGGCTGCCATCGAAATAAGGGGCCTGCCAAAGTTAGAGGGAACCGTCCATGTTAACATGGCACTCATCGTAAAGTTCATGGCAAACTATTTTTTTGCCCCTGCAGACATGCCCGAAATTCCCGCTGTGGATCAACCTGGGAACGACGAATTTCTCTTTGATCAGGGAGCCACCCGGGGGCTTTCAAAAATCGTGTTCCACGACTTTGAAATCGCCTACTCGAGCCTTGACCTTCCCAATATCAAAATTTTCAGGGGCCAGATAGAGTCCCTCAAGGCCCTTCTTTTGAATGCTCCGCCGGAGAAGAGTCAATTAAAAGACATTGATTTTCTGCTGATCATGGGAGAACTCTTTACCCTTGTGGTCTATGGCCAGTTGATCATTGAAAATGCACGGCTGAGGGTTGTGGAAAATGATGTCATCGACCAGATCTTTGACTTCATGGTCCGTGATTTCTCAAGATACGCCCTCCAGCTCTACTCCAAGGAGAGCAGCACACCAAAGCAGATGGAGATGAGCCTTGCCATGATCAAAAAGCCCCAAAAGGATCTGGAAAGATTCAACCGTGTATGGGAGACCCATGTGCTTGCCATGGTGGAGAGATATGCCATGAACCTGTAAACCCATTCAACAATTCAAACTCCTTGACAAACAATCGGTTTTTAAGGTAAATTCGATCTGTTTTTACAATTTTACAAATTAGACACCAATATGGGGTTGGGATTTAAATTATTTATCTCCTAGCCCCTAAACACATTTGCTTCAGGAGACAATTTACATGGCGTTAACAAAAACAGAGATAACAGAAAAATTTCAAAAGGCTCTGAATATTTCCCGAAATTCATCCTACGAAATAATGGAGGATCTGCTTGAAATAATTAAAGAGACCCTGGAGCAGGGCGAAGATATCATGATCAGCGGTTTTGGCAAATTCTGCGTTAATGAAAAAAAACCCAGAAAGGGAAGAAATCCAGCAACAAACGAGGAGATGATACTTCCGGCACGGCGGGTAATCACCTTTAAGTGTTCCGGAAAACTCAGAGACCTTATCAACGCAGATTAGAAATTTCGATTAAAGGGCCCTTGAACAACCCTAGCAACTCCTGAAGTCTCCCCAGGTAGATAATAAGTAGCGGGTTCTTGAACAATCATAACAATTCCTGTTGTCACCCATCCCAATTCAACAATCAGTTCAGCCTGGTAATATTCACCACACCGGTCATTGATTTTACAATGACCGGTGTGGTCGTTTTATCTGGAACAGACAAATTGCACAGGCAAACAGGACAAGATCCCTGACAAGCAACCAGAATGCGGACGAAGCCCTGCTGGTTTGGGCAAGGGAAAAACAGCCGCAGTCAAACTGGTGACCCCTCAGCAGATTAATGGTTATTGCAACTATAAAAACAAATAGCAGCGTGCTGATAATCATCAATGCCGATCTTGGGACCACTCCGACAATAAGAGCCATTCCAGCAAAAAGCTCCACAAAGGGCAGCACAATGGCGCTGGGGTTGATGATCCAGCCTGGGAAGAGAGAATAACCATAAATGATGGTGGCAAATCTCCCGGGATCGCCTATTTTATCGATGGAGGCAGCAACAAAGGTGATGCCGATGACGAGCCTCAACACAAGGGCCAGCAACGGCCTTTTATCGTATTTCAACGGACAGTCCCCCTTCCATCCAATCGGCAAACCCACCCGAAAAAATCCGGATGTCAAAAAATCCAAACGTCTTCAGGCTATGGGCAAGCCTGTGGCTGTCAAGGCACTCACGTCCGGCACAATAGACAACAAGGCAGGTATCGAGGGGATACTCCACAAAGAAATCCCCGATCATCTGGTCAAAAGCCTCGATGGGCAATGAAACAGCACCAGGAAGATGACCCGCATCAAATTGGGAGTTTGAGCGGACATCCACCAGGGTACACCGCTTAGAATTCACAAGCTCCACCATTGTGTCAAGGTCATTGATCTCCCGGGAACCGTCCACGACCGTGTTTTTCTCCATTGGTGAGACAACCCCCTGACTCCGGTCCCACTGGCCCTTCAGGGCTATGCCTGAGTCTGACCAGGAATTAAAGGCCAGGGCGCAACAGATGGAGACAATGAGCAAAACTGCTCCACCTTTAAAATCCTGCACCATGTTTTGGACAATTTCATTGCGTTCCTGAGCCATGGGAGATTATCGTTCCCATGTGTGAAAAAGTCGTGCTGCCCGTTGCCTCAAGACAACCAGATAAACCCATTGTTCGATAATTCCAGAAAGGGATGAACGATCAATGGGATCGGTGGGATCGGATCTTTTGGTATTGATCCGGTCAAGGGATTTGATCAGGATCGAATTTTCAGGATCGTTTTTCAACGCCCCTGAAAAATGGTCCGCCGCCTTTTTTAAATATCCCTGTTCTTCATAAACTCGGCCAAGCTCTAATGTATGAATATCACTGTCAGTCAATGATTTTATCCCCTATTTTTTCTTAAACCTGAATACAATTTCATTCCTGGCTGTCATGCCAAGCTCATGGCGTGCCACATGTTCAATATAACCCATATCGGTCTTGAGGCGCTCGATGGTTCTTGTTAGTTCTCTGTTGGCAAGATCGAGTTTTTTATTTTTTTCCTGGATATCCGAAAGTTCCCGGCTGAGGTGTTGCCAATCATTCACCCCATTTTTGCTGTAAACAATCATAAAAAGGATCACCACCATGACTGTAATTGTCGAAAAAAACACCAGACGTTGAAGGAAAGCTTTGCCCATTATCTTGCCTGTCTGCTCAAATTATCGCCCTGGTTCTCGCCTAATTCTTCCATGATCTGACCAAGTCCCCGCTTGAAGGTTAAAACAAACACACCTGCATAAACAACAACCCCAAGGATTAAAATACCGGCAACCCAAGCCATAAGCACCGATTTTGAGATCCCTTCAGGTATGAGCGACACTCCATATCCAACTGAGCCAAGCATTATAGCAGAGGCTAAAAGAGACCTGCAAGCCCAAAGAGCAATATTCTTTTTCGATGTCCGATCAATGGATGCCCAAACTCCCGGCACCAGCAGCAGACAATTTATGGCACCAGCCGCTGATATGCAAAGGGCAAGCCCCCTGTATCCCATTGCCTGCCCAAGAAACAAGCCCGCCACAAGGTTAAACCCCATTGCCATGACACTTGCCCGTAAGGGTGTCTTAATGTCTCCCCTGGCATGGAGCATACTGACGAAAATACGGGTTCCCGAAAAGGCCCATAGCCCCATGGTGAAAAACAAAAGTACAGATGCGGTCTCAATAACGCATACCCGGTCAAATGCTCCCCGTTCAAAAAGAAGGGAGACCACGGGCACAGAAAGAGCTGCTAATCCGAACATGGCAGGCAGGACCACAGTGACGACTATTTTAATCGATCGTGCAAAAATGCGGGCGACACCTAGGTCAGAACCCCTGATTTTTTCCCTGGAAAGTTCGGGCAGAAGAACGGTTGAAAAGGAAACGGCAAAAAGCGCCAGGGGGAACTGCACCAGTCGCTCGGCATAGTATAGATAGGAGATGCTTCCAGACGAGAGGGTTGATGCCAAAATGGTTGCAACAAAAAGGTTTATCTGAAATCCAGCTGCTCCCACAAGGGAGGGAACCATTTTTTTTCCTGCCTCAAACTGCCCTGGATGAAAGAGAGATGTTGGCTTAAAAAAGGCAAACCCCTTTGCCCAGAGAAAGGGGATCTGCAAAAGAAGCTGAACAAGCCCCCCCATGACCACCCCCACGCCAAGCCCCAGGACCGGAGATGGAAACAAAGATCCAAAGGAGAACGCTCCAAGAATAATTGATACATTGAACACAATGGGGCCAGCACCGGGAGCGGCAAAGTGCCCCATGGAGTTAAGCACCCCCATGGACACTGCAAGAAGCGGGACAAGGGCAAGATAGGGCATCATCACCCTTACCAGCTGAACCGCCAGGGTGTAGGTGGGCAGATCAGGTGAGAAACCAGGGGCAATAACCCTTACAATCAATGGCGCTGCAACAATGCCGACAATGACCAGAACGGCTCCTGCTGCCCCAACCGACAAGAAACAGGATCGAGCCATGGCAAAGGCATACTTGCGTCCCTGTTCGATCAGGCAGAGGGTAAAGACCGGAACAAACGAAAGGGTGAGCAACCCATCTGAAAAAAACTTCCTCATCAGATCGGGGAACCTGAAGGCAAGGAAAAAGGCATCACTTCCAGGGCCTGCCCCCAGAAGCCAGGCAATCACGGCATCCCTTGCAAATCCGAGAATTCGGCTGACCAGGGTAAGCCCCCCCACAAGGCTGAATCGACTTAAAAGCCGGGATCTCTTTTTCGACACAAAGCGGAACATTATTAACCCTTGACAAAAGCCACTATTTGAAACTATTATAACATCTATTTATATTAATTTTCAGTCAATACACAATACAAATTAAAACCAGATTAAAACCTTAAGGAGCAAATCAAAGTTGGCTAACCACAAATCATCGATAAAACGTGCAAAACAGAGTGAAGTAAGACGTCTCAGAAACAAATCAACCAGAACATCCATGAATACAGCAGTCAAAAAAGTCAGGGCGGCAAAAGAGGCAGGCAGTGACGATGCAACAGATCTGCTGAACTCGGCAAAATCTCTGATCGCAAAAGCGGCAAAAAAAGGCATTATTCACCAGAACACAGCGGCACGTAAAATTTCAAGACTCACTAAAAGCCTCGTTTAGACATACCTCACTCTTTGCAACAAAACAGGATTTGCATACACCTGAAAGTTCAACTTTCAGGTGACAAATCCTGTTTTTGTTTACCACCCACTCGAGGATGAAGCCACAAAGGGCACCTGCAAGGCAAAGGGCACCCGCAAGGGGAGCCCCCACAATCCTCCATCCACGACCCACTGCCCCTAAAACCTATCCCGCATCCGGTCAACGATCCGTTCAGAAATCCGGGCGGCTATTTTTTCGATGGCCTCCCTCTTCCCTGCCTCGTCCAGGGCATTGTCACTCCTTGCGGTAAAAGCCTCGCTCAATGAAAAACTGCGCACCGACCAGATCGCCTCGCCGCTTGAGTCAACCATATCAAGATCAATAACTGCGCTCACCTGGCGTTCCACAACGGCATCGTCTGCACTCCTTGTCAAGGCCCCAACGGTTATGGAGCGAACGGTGCCGGTGATGACCGCTTCAGCCTTGTCTCTGTCCACAACCATGGCATCGCTTTTTTGAACAAGTTCCCTGATCAAGGCAGATGTAAAGATACTTTCTGCCCCGGTTTCAAAGCTGAGATTCTCAAACATGACCACGCTGATCCGTGACACATTGCCCGGAAGAGGCCCGCTGTTTGAAAAGGTGTAGCCGCAACCTGTGAGCAACAGCACCAATGCCGCAAGAGTCCCTGAGATCAAGCTTTTTTTCATTGTCTACACCACAATATTTACAAGTTTTTTCTTGACAACGATCACCTTTTTAATCTTTTTGCCTCGGATGTGCCGTTCAACCTGTTCGTCGGCAAGGGCTGTTTCACGGATCGATTCATCCGACACAGAGGCGTCCACAAAAAACTTTGACCGCAGCTTACCGTTCACCTGTACAACAATAAGAATCTCGTCACTCTTCAGGGCATCCTCTTCAAAGCCAGGCCATGGCTGATCGACAATTGAGGGTTCATGCCCCAGAATAGACCAGAGTTCTTCGCAGCAATGGGGAATAATGGGGGACAGGAGCAGCACAATGTTTTCCAGACAAAAGAGAAGAACCTCACCCATCTCTGCTCCGGGGGTTGTCCCGGGATCGGCTTTGTCAGGATCAAAATCAACCGAGTACATTGCATTGACAAGCTCCATAACGGCAGAAATGGCCGTATTGAAGTGAAAGCTCTCCTCGATGTCATCGGTCACCTTTTTAATGGTCTGATTGGCCTTGATAAAGAGTTTTTTCGGTTCGCCTTCAAGGTCTGCCACAGACCCTTTATAAGGCCCAAGGTCCTTGCAGGTTGATTTACAGCGATTCACAAGCCGCCACACACGGTTGACAAAACGATGGCACCCCTCCACCCCGTCGTCATTCCACTCAAGATCCTTTTCAGGAGGAGCGGCAAAAAGACAGAAGAGCCTTGTTATGTCGGCCCCATATTGGTCGAGCAGGGAATTGGGGTCGATGACGTTCTTCTTTGATTTGGACATCTTGATGACCCGGCCAACTTCAACATCACCATTGCACCGCTTGCAGACCACCCCGTCGGCCGTGACCTCTGCATCATCGGGAAAGATATAGCCATGTTCAGGGCATGTCAGGGTCTCCTTGCACACCATCCCCTGGGTTAGAAGCCGCTCAAACGGTTCCTTAAAGTCGATCAGACCCAAAGTGTTGAGGACCCGCATGAAATACCGGGAATAAAGGAGATGGAGAATTGCATGTTCCACCCCTCCGATGTACTGATCTACCGGCATCCAGTAGGCTACGGCACCAGGGTGAAACATGCCCTGTTCATACCTGGGGCTGCAATATCGTGCAAAATACCAGGAGGACTCGACAAAGGTGTCCATGGTGTCGGTTTCACGCCTTGCATCCTGACGTTTACACACAGGACAGGTTGCCCGGGCAAAGTAGTCAAGGGTCGCAAGGGGAGAACCTCCATTTTCAAGAAGGGCGGCATCTTCTGGAAGAACCACCGGAAGGGTTTCCTCGTTGACCGGGACAATACCGCAATCGGGACAGTGGATGACCGGAATCGGCGTTCCCCAATAGCGCTGGCGGGATATTCCCCAGTCCCTTAAACGGAAACTCACCGTGGTCTTGCCCATACCCTGGTTTTCAAGCCACTGTGTGACGGCTCCCATGGCTGCGAGGTTGGCAAGTCCTGTGAACTCGCCTGAGTCAACCAGAACTCCCTGGTCGGTATAGGCCTCGTCCATGGTTGCAGGGTCAAGCGCCTCCCCCTGGGGTTGGATCACCACCTTGATGGGGAGTCCATATTTCCGTGCAAAGTCAAAATCCCGCTGATCGTGGGCAGGGACAGACATGACAGCGCCCGTTCCATACTCCATCAGAGCAAAGTTTGCCGTATAGATCGGCATTCTTTGCCCGGTCCCAGGGTTGATACAGTAAGCCCCTGTAAAGACACCTTCTTTTTCATATTTCTCAAGGGCGCTTACCGAACGTTCCTGATTGAGAATACGTGCGGTAAATTCCGCCACGGCCTTGGCCTGGTCACTCCCCTTTGACAGAACCTCCACAAGGGGATGTTCAGGGGCAAGGCACATGAAGGTGGAGCCGAAAAGTGTGTCGGGCCGGGTGGTAAAAACGGGGATTGTCTGCCCGATTTCATCCCCTGGCCCATCCGAATCTCCATCCAAGCCCCCATCAAAAGGAGCCTCCAGGGGAAAACGGATCTCAGATCCCTGGCTCTTGCCTATCCAGTTTTTCTGCATCATGGTGACATTATCCGGCCAGCCCGGAAGACGATCACAGTAAACCAGAAGATCCTCTGCAAAATCGGTTATTCTGAAAAACCACTGCCACAATTTTTTTTGCTGCACTACCTTGCCGCACCGCCAGCACTGGTCCTGTTCAACCTGTTCGTTGGCAAGAACCGTCTGACAGTGTTCACACCAGTTGACGTAGGATTCTTTTCGGTAAACCATCTCTTTTTCGAGCATCTTTAAAAACAACCACTGCTCCCAACGATAATATTCTGGCCTGCAGGTGGCAATCTCCCGGTCCCAGTCGTAGGAAAACCCCATTCTCTTAAGCTGAAGACGCATGGAACGAATGTTCTCATAGGTCCAGGCAGCAGGATGGGTATTGTTGTCAATGGCTGCATTTTCAGCCGGCATGCCAAAGGCGTCCCAACCCATTGGATGGAGAACATTAAACCCCTTCATGCGTTTGTAACGGACAACCACATCTCCGATGGTATAATTTCTTACATGCCCCATGTGAATCTTACCCGAAGGATAGGGAAACATCTCCAACAGATAGTATTTCGGCTTTGAACTGTCTTCGACAGCCTTGAATGTCTGGTGCTGATTCCAGTATGCCTGCCAGATCGGCTCAACCTTTTCAGGGTTGTATCGTTCCTCCATAGTCCTTAGATAACCTCCGAGTAATGGACGGGGATGCGGATAAGCCGCCATTCCCTGAGTCCAGTCTAATATTGAATAAAAAGCCCACTTAACAACGATAGATGAAGTGGTTCTCTAAATGATTAAAAAGAATTCATAAATGGCACAATCTCATATAAATAGCAAGGCTGGTACCTGCATGACCAAGATAAAATAAATTGACTTGAAGCGCTTGATCGAATAGTTTAAAGAGTTAAAAAAACATTCTCATTGATAAAGACCGAAGATTAAACAAATTGGGCAGAAATAGCTCCGAATTAATCTGCGGTCCTAAACAGCAGGAGGAAGCTAAAGGCGCACCTAATGACTACCAAGATACTTATCAACGCCCTGGGTTCTGACGAGTGCAGAATCGTTCAGATAAAAGATAACAAACTGGAAGGGTTTCACATTGAAACAGCCAGCAGACAAGTGACCCAGGGCAATATTTACAAAGGGATCATAACCCGTGTAGAACCGAGCCTTCAGGCGGTTTTTGTCGACTATGGCACGGAAAAAAACGGTTTTCTTCAAAAGCAGGAGATACATAGCGACTATTATCAGGACAATGATTCAGGTGACAGAAACTTCGCCAAACTGGTTAAAAAGGGACAGGAGCTCATTGTTCAAGTCACCAAGGATCCCATCATGCACAAGGGTGCTATGCTCACCACCTTTATCTCCCTCCCCGGCAGACTGTCGGTTCTCATGCCTGGAAGTACTACCCGGGGGGTCTCTCGCCAGATAGAAGATGAGGCAGAGAGACGACGTCTCAAAGATATCACCGAAACCCTGAAACTTCCCGAAGGCTTCGGGCTTATCGTTAGGACCGCAGGCCTTGATGCCACAAAAACCATGCTCACCAATGATATCCGCTACCTGATGCGGGCCTGGAAGGAAATAAATAAAAAGGCCGTTAACGAACCGACCCCTTCTTTACTCTACAAAGAGCAAAGCCTTGCCGTTCGATCCCTCAGGGACTACTTTACCGCAGATATTACCGAAATTCTCATCGATGATCCCGACGTCTTTAACGAGGTTAGGGAGTTCATGAAGGTCAATGCTCCCAAGCAGGCTAAAGTAGTCAAACAGTTCAAGGGCGAGAAACCGATCTTTACCAAACACCAGATAGAAGAACAGATTGCATCTATTTTTGAGACAAAGGCATTGCTGAAATCAGGCGGTGCCATTGTCATAGACCAGACAGAGGCCCTTGTGGCAATTGATGTCAACTCCGGCAAATCCACGGGCCGGAAAAACATTGAACAGACCGCCTTCCACACCAACATCGAGGCCGCTGAAGAGGTGGCAAGACAGTTGAGACTGAGGGACATGGGTGGACTGATCGTGATTGACTTCATCGATATGAAGGAAAGAAAACACAAGTCCGAGGTAACCAAAACCCTGAAACGTTTTTTGAAATCGGACAAGGCCAAGACAAAGGTCGGCGGAATATCCGCCTTTGGGCTCCTTGAGATGTCCCGCCAGAAGATAAGATCGGCAATCACCTTTGGCAGCTTCGAGGTTTGCTGCCACTGCAAGGGAAGGGGCCTTGTACCCAACACCGAAACCCTTGGTCATGCCTTCTTGAGAAAGCTCAGCCTTGAAACAATTAAAACAGACAACAATACGGTCAAGGCTCTGGTTCCTGAAAAAATAGCCTACTACCTTCTCAACAAAAAAAGAGAAGAGATCATGAATATCGAGGCAAAGCGCAACATTACCCTGGTGATAGAAAGTGACGCCTCCCTGGCCCTTGGCGAGAGCAGAATCATATGTGACGCTTGACATACATTTAAGTTTTGTGTATCTCAGACAGTCGCAAGCTTATTTTTCAAGGAGAAGTGATGCTGCGACCCCAAAAAAGCAACAGACGTTTTACAATCCTTGCCGGTGTGGTGCTTTTATTAATACTGGGGCTGATCCTGTGGGGCATAAAGAGGCAGGCTCCAGAGACGAAAAAGTCGACCATGGTCGAGCAGAGCATCCCGGGTTCACCTGAACCAGGGAACAATACGTCTGTGGTAACAAAAAGCATTGAACAGCCGCCAGACATAGACTTTGCAGACCTTGACCGACAAAACAGACTCACCCAGCTCATGGATCAAAGGAAGCAGAGGCTCGGCATTGGAGAGAGCCTTGATTTGATAATAAAATCCGATGAGTCATTTAAGGTGGGCAGGACCACCGTGCATATGGGAGACATTCTAAAAAAGAGCCTCCTTAAAAAAGACCGGATCTTTGAGCAGAGAATTGAACCATCAGGGGCGATCGTTCCGGAAACCTCAGACGAATATGGTGTCCATGTGGTGCAGAGGGGAGACAATCTCTGGAACATCCATTTTGGAATCATTCAGGAGTACTACAAAACCCGGGGGATCTCCATTTCAACCACGGCGGATCAACCGGATGACGAGGGGTATAGTTCAGGCGTTGGAAAGCTGCTGAAGTTTTCAGAAACCGTGGTGATAGTTTACAACATACTTGAGCAAAACGTTGTAAAGGAGATCGATCTTCTGGAACCCCTCAGCAAAATAGTTGTTTATAACATGAACGAGGTTTTTTCTCTTTTAGAAGAGATTGATTATGACAATGTGGACAAAATCCAGTTTGACGGAGAAACCATCTGGATTCCCACACAACCGGCACGGCCGGAAAGATAGATGGCATCCGGCCACAACAAACATTGAAACTCCCCAAACCATGGCGGTTCAGTGGGTGTTTCATATAACAGCCCGATAAAAAGGCGATGAATCAAGGAGGTTTTTTTTGATAAATACAGCATTTGCAATGGGACAGGCAGGGGCAGAGGGTGGACAGGCAGGCGGGTTTACCGCTTTTGTACCCTTGATTCTAATGTTCGTTATTTTTTATTTCCTGCTGATAAGGCCCCAGCAGAAAAAGGCCAAAGAACACCGGAACATGGTCGACAGCCTGAAAAAAGGAGACAGGATAATTACCTCTGGCGGCATACACGGAACCATCGTCTCCCTTGACGAGACCACCATCAACCTTGAGATATCCGACGGCGTAAAAATCAAGATAAACCGGGGCAATGTGGGGGCGGCAATGCAAGGGGCAGCACCCCAGAAAAAAGATAAAAAAACAGATAAATAAACCGGATTCCAGGAGCAATCAGAGTGAAAATACTTACATGGAGAGGGACCCTGACCACAGCGGTACTGGGGGTGGCACTGATATATCTTATTCCCACCGTCTTTCCGGACAGCTGGCCCCACAAGAAAATCAACCTGGGACTCGACCTTCAGGGCGGAATGAACCTGGTTCTTGAGGTTCAAACCGAAGAAGCCGTGGAAACGACCGTGGAACGAACCATCCACGAGTTGAAAAACGAACTGCGTGAAGGAAATATCAAACACAACGGCATCTCCCTTGATTCCAACAACAGCATCACGGCAGTGGTTACGGGCAAGGATAATATTGACGGATTTAACCGGATCCTTTCAAAAAGTTTCAACACCCTGATTATAGTCTCCACACAAAAGCAGGGGGAAACAACCTCCATGCTCCTGAAACTGCCGGACCAGGAGAGGGATTCCATAAAAAAAATGGCCACCCAGCAGGCCCTTGAGACCATCCGAAACCGGATAGACGAGTTTGGAGTAAGCGAACCTGACATCAGAATCCAGGGAGAGAACCGAATTCAGGTCCAGCTGCCGGGTGTCACAGACACCCAGCGGGCAAAGGACCTCATCGGCCGAACTGCAAGACTAAACTTCCAGCTCGTGGATGAGACAGGGGATGTGGCAAGCGCCCTCAAGGGCACGCCCCCTCCAGGAGATGTAATCCTCTACCAGACCAAGATCGACCCCCGGACCGGACAAACCGTAAAAACTCCTTTTTTGATCAAAAAAAGGGTGCTTCTTGACGGAAGCTCCCTGACCGACGCCCGGGTGATGATCGACTCCCAGTACAACGAACCCTATGTGGGTATCGAGTTTGACCGAAAAGGAGCCAGGATCTTTGAGCGCATCACAGGGGAAAACATAAAGAAACGGCTGGCCATTGTCCTTGACAAGACCGTTTATTCGGCACCTGTAATCCAGGACAGGATTGCAGGGGGCAAGGCCAGAATTACCGGTAACTTCACCACAGAAGAGGCAAGGGATCTTGCCATTGCCCTCAGGGCCGGGGCTCTGCCCGCCCCTGTAAAAATCCTTGAAGAGCGCACCGTCGGCCCCACCCTGGGGGCCGACTCCATCCGCATGGGGATTTTATCCATGATAGTCGGAGGCATCCTGGTTATACTTTTCATGGCCGTCTACTATAAGGGCGCAGGACTCATAGCCGACCTTGCGCTGATTGTGAATATTCTTCTCATTGGAGGAGGGCTGGCAGCCTTTCAGGCGACCCTGACCCTTCCTGGAATTGCAGGCATAATTCTCACCATAGGCATGGCTGTTGATGCCAATGTCATTATCTTTGAACGAATCAGGGAGGAGCTCTTTTCTGGAAAAACACCCGCAGCTTCTGTCAGGGCAGGCTTTGAAAGGGCCACCCTCACCGTTCTCGATGCCAACGTGACCACCCTTATTGTTGCTGTGGTTCTCTTTCAGTTTGGAACAGGACCGATCAAGGGTTTTGCTGTCACCCTCGGTCTTGGTATCATCGCAAGCCTTTTTACGGCCCTTGTGCTGTCAAAGAGCATGTTTGATTTTTTCATATCCAGAAAAAAGGTGTCTACCTTAAGCATCTAAAAGGAGCTTGCAATTCAATGCAGTTTATCAGCAATGACATTAATTTAAACATTACGGGCAGGAGGGGCATTGCCTTTGCCTTTTCCCTCACCCTGATCGTTATCAGCATCCTCTCCCTCATCATCCACAAGGGCCCGAACTACGGCATCGATTTTTCCGGCGGCACGCTGGTTCAGGTCAAATTTTCAGACAGGCCCGAGATATCGGATATCCGTGACGGCCTCAACCAGATTGGGCTTACCAACTCATCGATCCAGAACTTCGGTCCCATCGAACATAACGACTTTCTCATCCGAACAAGCATATCTGAGATGGCTGGTGAAGGTTTTTCCAACGCCATTTCAGAAGCCCTCAAGGAAGCCACCGGCATTGAGCCCGATATCAGACGTATCGAGATGGTCGGCCCCCAGGTTGGCAAGGATTTAAGGAAAAAAGCCCTGCTTGCCGTGTTCTACTCCCTGCTTTTTATTGCCATCTACATCTCGGGACGATTTGAGATGAAATGGATCCTTTCAGGGGTAACGGCAGGGGCTCTGATGACGGCGGTCTACTTTTTGTCGATCTTTAACATGAGCATGGTGATCCTCATAGCAGTTGCCATTGCCGTAACCCTGGTGCTGTTCTGGTATCTTAAACTGAAATACGCCTTGGGGGCGGTTGTTTCCCTGATCCACGATGTGATCATAACTGTTGGTGTTTTTTCAATTCTTAATCTTGAGTTTTCACTAACGATCATTGCCGCACTTTTGACCATCATCGGGTACTCGCTAAATGATACTATCATCGTATTTGACCGTATCCGGGAAAACATCAAACAGATGCACAAATCCGACCTTGAAACAATTATCAACCGAAGCATCAACGAGACCTTAAGCCGCACCTTACTCACCTCGCTTACCACCCTGATCGTACTTTTTTCCCTGTATTTTCTGGGCGGAGAGATCATCCATGATTTTGCCTTTTCCATGATATTCGGGGTCATCATCGGTACCTACTCGTCAATATTTGTTGCAAGTCCCATCCTTCTTGCATGGGGTAAACGCTCCTGATGAAGAACGAACCAACATCGATGGTTACGGCATCACTCCTGTTCGCAGGGGTGATGCTCCTTGCCTCATGTGCGACGGTTTCAAAGTCCCCGCAGCCTGGGACACCCCTTGAAGAGATCCAGACAGAACTTACAACCCTTGACCAGCGCATCGCTGCCCTGGAAAGCCTTGAAACACGAGTTACGACCCTTGAGAAAACGGTCAAAACTAAAATCTATAACGAAGAATCTACTCTCAATCAGGAACCCCAGCCTGTGTATACGAATCCGGTCCTGCTTTACAACAGAGCCAGGAGTCTTCTCCTTGAAGAAAACTTCCAGGGAGCTGCCGGGTTGTTTAAAGAGTATGTGAAGCAATTTCCAGATTCTGAGCTGGCAGACAATGCCCTTTACTGGCTTGGGGAATGTCACTATTCCCAGGGAGAATATCAAACCGCAATCAAGATCTTCAAGGATGTGGTTACGCTTTATCCCAAGAGGGAGAAGGTTCCTGATGCACTTTTAAAAACAGCCTATTCCTACCTCATTCTCGATGATTCGGACAGGGCCCATCACTATCTGAAACTCGTGGTCAAGGGATATCCATTCACACAGGCAGGTGAAAAGGCAGAACAAAAACTCAAAGCCTTTCAATAAGGCTATAATCAATGATCTCTACCGACAAATATCTCCCCTGGTTTATCGTAAAATCCATCCCCGGGATTGGCAATCATCTATACAAGCGCCTTATCCATCGATTTAAAACACCCGAAAAAATTCTTAAAGCCGGGGTGGAAGAATTAACGACCATTCCCGGAATCTCACAAAAGGCGATTCAGGGTATAACCCATTGTACTGTCATTGCCCAGGCAAGAGCTGAACTTGATGCAATCAATCGGACAAACCTGGGATTTGCAACCATGAATGACGTAAACTATCCACCGCTGTTAAGGGAAATTCCAGACCCGCCTCCCTTTTTCACCTTTCAAGGAACCCTTGATACCGATCAACCGTGCATTTCCATAGTTGGATCAAGGAATGCAACCTCCTATGGTCTTGAATCGGCTTACCGCCTGGGCTATGACCTTGCCACCCGGGGATTTCAAGTGGTGAGCGGCATGGCAACGGGGATAGACACAGCTGCACACAGGGGAGCGCTTGCCGCAAGGGGCAGAACTGTTGCCATCCTCGGAAGCGGTCTTAACTGGGTCTATCCCCGAAGAAACCTGCCTCTTTTCAACGAAATCTGCCAGACAGGAGCAGTTATTTCTGAATTCCCACCCTATACCCGCCCCGAGCCCAGAAACTTTCCCATCAGAAACAGGATCATTGCCGGCATATCAACGGGAACTATTGTTGTAGAGGCTGCCGCCCGAAGCGGATCCTTAATAACGGCAAGGCTTGCCGCAGATTTCTCAAGGGAGGTATTTGCCGTTCCAGGAAGCATCACCTCCCAAAAAAGCCATGGTACCCATGCCCTGATACGCCAGGGGGCAACCCTTGTTGAAAACCACGGGGACATCATCCAGGAGCTGCATCACATGGTTCACCTTGAGCCTGCCTTTCCTCCATCCCCTTCAGGGGATAAAATCGAGCAAAAGCTCAATAAAGTGGAGCAGGCCATTGTAAGCGTTCTTGAACCCTACCCGCAACACATTGATAAAATTGTTGAACAAACAGATCTTGACATCGGCGCCGTATCTGCTGCGCTCCTGGATCTGGAACTAAACGGCATGGTCAAACAGCTTCCAGGCAAGCTGTTTTCCATCAAAGAGGAGTAAACGTGAAAAAACCCCTGCTCATTGTCGAGTCACCCACAAAGGTGAAGACCCTTACAAAGTACGTTGGCAAAGATTACAATGTGACGGCAACCGTCGGCCACATAAGAGATCTTCCACCCAAGGAGCTTGGCATTGATATTGACGACAACTTTAAGCCCAAATACATAACCATCGAAGGAAAGGCCAAGGTAATCCAGGCCATGAAACGTGCGGCAGGAGATACCGATACCGTCTATCTCGCCCCCGACCCTGACCGTGAAGGTGAGGCCATTGCCTTCCATGCCGCCGAAGTTTTAAAAAAAAAGGGAAGGACTTTCTACCGGGTTCTGTTCCATGAGCTGACCCAGAAAGGGATAACCGAGGCCCTCAAGACTCCCCTGGAGCTAAACCACGACCGGTTTGAAGCCCAACAGACAAGAAGATCCCTTGACCGCCTCGTGGGTTATCAGATCTCCCCCCTTTTGTGGCGCAGGGTCCAGGGTGGGTTGAGCGCAGGAAGGGTTCAATCCGTTGCTGTCAAAATCATCTGTGACCGGGAAAGGGTTATCCGGGCCTTTGAACCCGAAGAATACTGGACCATAACCGCAGATCTCGGGGCAGACCTCCCGCCGGTGTTTACAGCCAACCTTGCAAGGATCGACAACAAAAAGGCCAAGATCCCTGATCAGCAGAGTGCCGAAAATATTCTAAAAAACCTTGAAAAAGCAGCCTTTATGGTTGAAAAAATTGCCGGACGAACCATCCGTAGAACCCCCCTGCCCCCATTTATCACAAGTAAACTACAGCAGGATTCGATCAATCGTCTGAAGTTTTCGGCAAAAAAGACCATGGTCGTTGCGCAGCAACTCTACGAGGGTATTGAGATCGGCACAGATGGACCAGAGGGTCTGATAACCTATATGCGTACCGATTCAACAAGGGTGGCAGACGAAGCGGCCCATGAGGCCCTTGACCATGTCAGCAAGACATTCGGGCCGGAATATGCCCTGGAATCCCCACGACAATTTAAAAACAAGAACAAGGTACAGGACGCCCACGAGGCCATTCGTCCTACCTCTGTGCAAAACACACCCCAGTCATTGAAATCTTTTCTCAACGACGATCAGTTCAAGCTCTACGAGATTATCTGGAACCGCTTTGTGGCATCCCAGATGGCCCAGGCTATAATTGACCAGAATACCATATCAATCCAGGCGCTCAATTACACCTTTACAGTTGGCGGGACAACTGTAAAATTTCCCGGATTCATGGCCCTGTACGACACCATCGATGAAAAAGCGGACAAGGCCAAACAAAAGCTCCCACCCCTTCAAGAAGGTATGGGACTCGAAAGAAAGGCTATTACTCCCAAGCAGCACTTTACCAAGCCTCCGCCCAGGTTTTCGGAGGCGTCCCTGGTCAAAGAACTCGAGGAAAACGGCATTGGCCGGCCCAGCACCTATGCTTCCATCCTTTCCATCATCCGGGACAAGGGGTATGTGGATCTCATCAACCGTTACTTTGTACCGAGCGAGCTTGGCTTTATCGTGAACGATCTTCTGGTCACCTCTTTTCCCGAGATCCTTGATACAGCTTTTACGGCCCGCATGGAAAACGATCTGGATGAGATCGAAAGTGGAACAAAACAGTCACTGGAAGTACTCAAGGCCTTTTACTCGACCTTCAAGGAAAAGCTAGACCATGCCAAGGAAAACATGCTCAGCGTCAAGGGCGTCGGTATTGCTACGGGTCTATCCTGTCCCCTTTGCGGAAAACCTCTGAATGTCAAGATGGGGAAAAACGGTCATTTCATCGCCTGCACAGGATACCCGGAGTGCACCTTTTCGAGCAACTATGCAAGGGACGAAAAAGGCAACATAGAAATCCAAGAGACCAAGACAGACAACACACCGGTAAAAGACTGCGTTAAATGCGGTAAACCCATGGTAAAAAAAGAGGGACGATTTGGCGAGTTTCTTGCCTGCACCGGGTATCCTGACTGCAAACACACAGAATCTGTGGCAGGTGATACAGGCGGCAGGGAAACAGGGGCAAAATGCCCTGAACCCGACTGCACAGGCCTGATTGTTGAGAAGCGTTCCCGCAGGGGAAAAACCTTTTTTGGCTGCAACCGCTATCCTGACTGCACCTTTGCCTCCTGGGACCCGGTTATGAACAAACCCTGCCCCGAATGCAAGTCTCGATTTCTAATTGAAAAAAAGACCAAAAAAGAGGGGAAGTTTTTCAAGTGTCCCAACAAGAGCTGTACATATAAAGAGAGTTGCGACGAGTAACGGCCGAACCGATGGTCAAGCCTCTTTCGCAAATCAAAGATAAGGTGAGTGACGGAATAAACGCTCGAAACAACAAGAAATTTCGCCGAGCTTATAAATTTGCAACTCTTAGGACTTGACAGAAAGCTGCTTAATGGATAGATTACAATAAATTAAAAATCTATTTCATATAATTCAGACAACAGTTTCCATGATCGGAATCACAAAATATTCAGCAGATACAATAGTTTAAGAAACAAAGTTGGCCTCACCCAAGATGTTAAATTACCTGTCTAATAGAGGTAAAATTTGATCACCTGTAAAAGAAGGAGAGATGTTGTGAAAAAATCTGTTTTAAAGACGCTGATTGTCGCTTCACTGTTTTTGTCAATAGCAGCCTGCGTTGCTAAAGGACCTGTACCCCCGTTACCCGCATTTCAACCAAAAACCTTTGACTCAAATGCATACACCACTAATGTTGATAATTTCATCGTTGTTTTTGATGCTTCAAGCTCCATGGCTGAATATAACAACGGACAGGAAAAGTTCACTGTTGCCAAGGCATTTGTAGATCGGATGAATCAAACCCTTCCGGAGATGGGCCAGAATTCTGGTTTCATATCCTTTGGCCACGATCCTTCGATCACCAAAAAACCGATCCTGGCTGATGACGGTTTAAAATACTACACCACTGCCGGGCTTAACGCTTCATTAGAAAACATTACCGGCCCCGGTGGAACCAGTCCTCTTGACAAGGCTTTAACTGCCGCAGCGACGAATCTTGATGGCGTTCTCAGCAACACAGCCCTGATTATCGTGAGCGATGGTAAGATCCTGCCGCCTAAATCCGTTCAGGCAGCCAAAGAACTCAATGCAAAAATGGGTTCTTCCCTGTGCATTTATACCATTCTTGTGGGGAACGATGCAAAAGGTGCGGCCCTTATGGAAGAAATTGCCAATGTCACTCCCTGCGGTTTTTCAGCAAATGCTGAAGACCTCATCCAGGGGCCTGCCATGGCAGAATTTGTTGAAAAAGTCTTCCTGAAGGAACGTAAAATAGTAAAGCCTGTTGTGGTTGCAGCCCCTGTTGCAGCCCCCCTGGATAGCGACGGCGATGGTGTCCCCGATGACATAGACCAGTGTCCAGGAACTCCCCGTGGCGCAAAGGTAAACGCAGTTGGCTGCTGGGCACTTGGAGATCTGCTCTTCGACTTTGACAAATCAGATATTAAACCAGCAGGCTTTAAAGAACTTGACGATGTGATTGTCGTTCTCAAAAAGAACCCTGCATTGAAGATTGAACTCCAGGGCCACACCGACAACAAGGGTACCAAACTTTACAACGAAAAGCTCTCCCTAAGGCGGGCCATGGCTGTGAAAAAATACCTTGAAGGAAAGGGGATTTCAAGCGACAAACTCACCACCAAGGCTTTTGGTTTGTCAAAACCCGTTGCCACCAATGATACAAAAGAGGGACGGGCCTTGAACCGACGTGTAGAGCTCACTCCCATCCAGTAACTAAGATTAAAAGACAAAGGTTTGTTGATTGATTAGGGTCAAAGAGATCACAAGAGATCAGCAAACCTTGAACAAAAAATTGATCATAATCAGGTTCGGGCTTGCATCTTATGGGTGCAGGCCCGATTCATTTTTTACCAAAAAGGATATATACCCACGGCATGTTTTCCCTTGAAAAATTCAGACAAAAGTATGATGTGGATGAGACTCCCTACCGGGTAGCCGGTCACTCCCTCTCTTTTTTTGTTCCCAAAAAAATAGATCCATTTATCAACCAGAATGATATTTTTACAAATTTTCCCCTGTGGTGCAAGATCTGGGAGGCAACTGCGGTGCTCTCCTTTCATCTTTCCACCATTGTGCCTGAACCTGGACAACGCTTTCTTGAAATAGGTGCAGGCATGGGTGTGGCAGGCCTTGTCGGCGCAAAACTCGGCCATAACATGACCATCACCGAATACAACGATGACGCCATTGAATTTGCAAAGGCAAACGCCGCTCTAAACGACATCCACAACGTTACGATTTGCAAACTTGACTGGAACGCCCCCCTGATCGAAGGAAAATTTAACTATATCCTAGGATCCGAAGTTGTGTTCAAGGAGGAAGATATCCCGGGCCTTATCTTTCTTTTCAAGCGTTACCTCGAACCCGAAGGTACCATTTTGCTGGCCGAAGGGTTGAGAAAAACCACCATGGCCTTTGTGAAACAGATGGAAAAGCACTACACCATTGCCATGAAAAAGCAGACCATGAAATCCCAAGGCAAGGAAATCCCGATCATTTTGTTCAAATTCACCGATGGTAATGAAAGGAATAGTTAATGATAAGCACAACCAACGTAACTCTTGCCTACGGCAAAAGGGTCTTGTTCAAAGATGTAAACATAAAATTTACACCGGGTAACTGCTACGGCTTGATTGGTGCCAATGGAGCCGGCAAATCCACCCTCTTAAAAATCCTGGCAGGAGAGATCGAACCAGACCAGGGCGG